>JBNGCS010000005.1:0-107343 GCA_049975705.1 Candidatus Bipolaricaulaceae bacterium
CCCTCGACGGGGGAGGGCTAGGGTGGGGGTGGACGAGACAAGGGGGCTGGCGGGTCAGGCGGCCGGCCACAGGGCGAGGACCGCGGCCACCACCTCCTCCAGGGGGCGGCCGGTTACGTCGATCCAGCGTATCCCCTCCTCGGCGCGAAACCAGGCGAGCTGCCGGCGGCCGTAGGCCTTGGTATGGGCCACCACCTGCGCCTTGACTTCCTCCAAGCTGGCCTGGCCGCGGAAGTACGCCCCCAACTCGCGGTAGCCGATGGTGCGCCGGGCCGGGGCGTCGGGAGGAAGATCCTGCTCCCACAGCCGGCGTGCCTCCTCCACCAATCCGGCGGCGAACATCCGCTCCACCCGGGCCTCGATGCGGCGGTACAGCGCGGGGCGGTCAGCGAACAGCCCCACCCGCACCAGCGGCCAAGGGAAGGGACGCTCCTCCCCCCAGAACGAGGAGATGGGCCGGCCGGCCTTCCGATACACCTCCAGAGCGCGGACCATGCGCACCCGATCTTGGGGCTGGATCTTGGCGGCCGCCTCGGGGTCCACCCGGGCGAGCTCAGCGTACAGCTCATCCGCGGGGCGGGCGGCCAGCGCCCGCCGCAGGGAGGGGTCGGCCGCAGGTCCGGGAAACAGCCCTCGGGTCAGGGCGCGCACGTACAAAGTGCTCCCCCCGGCCACCACCGCCCGCCGACCGCGGCCGTGGATCTCGCCCACCAGGCGCTCGCAGTCGGCCCGGAACCGGGCGGCGTCGTACCGTTGGCGGGGGGAAAGCACCCCGATGAGGTGGTGGGGCACCCGCCGGGTGACCTCGGGCCGGGGGCGGTCGGTACCCACCTCGAGGCCCTGGTACACGGCGCGGGCGTCGGCGGAGATCACTTCCCCGCCCCGGGCCTCGGCGACCCGAGCGGCCACTTGGGTCTTGCCCACCGCAGTCGGCCCCACCAGGAGCAGCACGCTGGGCCTCGCGGTCCCACCCATGTCAGGGGGAGGATAGCCCCTCCCGGGCAGGGCCCGCCACCGCCGGCCTCACTCCTCGGACAGCAGCAGCTCGCGCAGCGTCCGCAGTGTCTGCTGCCGGGAGGGGTGCTTGAGCTTCTCCAGGGCCTTGATCTCGATCTGGCGGACCCGCTCCCGGGTGATGTCGAACTGGGCGGCCACCTCCTTGAGGGTGCGGGGATGGCCGTCCATCAAGCCGTAGCGCAGCTCGAGGATCTCCCGCTCGCGCACGTCCAGCTTGGCCAGCGCGGTGCGCAACTCCTCCCGCAGCCGGGCCCGGATGGCCTCCCGGGCCGGGGAGGGGACGGAGTCGTCGGCCAGGAAGTCCCCCAGCGTCTCGTCCTCCTCCTCGGACAGGGGCCGCTCCAGGGAGGAGGTGTAGGCGGCGGCCTGCTCGATTTTCTTCACCCGGTCGACGCTGGTTCCCAGAAGGTCGGCCAGCTCCTCGTAGCTGGGGGAGGCGCCGTGATTCTGCACATACTCCCGCCGCAGCCGGTACAGCTCGTGCAGGGCCTCGATGGTGTGCACGGGCACGCGGATGGTGCGGGACTGGTCGGCGATGGCCCGGGTGATGGCCTGGCGGATCCACCAGGTGGCGTAGGTGGAGAATTTATACCCTTTCCGCCAGTCGAACTTCTCCACCGCCCGCATCAGCCCCATGTTCCCCTCCTGGATGAGGTCGAGCAGGGACAGCCCCCGGTGCATGTACCGCTTGGCGATGGACACCACCAGCCGCAGGTTGGACACGGTCAGCCGCTCCCGCGCCCGTTCCCCCTCCCACACCCGCTGCTCCAGCTCCGCCCGCCGCGCCGGGGACAGCTCCTGGGCCCGCCCCAGCTCCTCCCTGGCCGCCTGCCCGGCCTCCATCAGCTGGGCCAACTCGACCTCTTCCTCCTTGGTCAGCAGGCGCACCTTGCCGATCTCCCGCAGGTAAGTGCGCACGGGGTCACTGCCCCGTTCCTGCGGCTCCTCCTCCCAGTCGGAGTTGTCGGACTTTGTGCTCTCCGCCAGCTCCTCCAAGATGGGCAGGGTGCGGATGAACTCCTCTTCCTTGAAGTCCTCGTCTTCGGCCTGGGGGACGCGGGGGGCTTCTTCGGTCACGGCCGCCTCCGGAGGAGCTCCAGCCTGCGGCGGCACAGGGTCTGGTACTCGGCGTGCAGCTTGCGCAGGGCGGGGCCGTCCCCGTCCGCCTCGGCCCGCGCCAATCGCCCCTTCACCTCGGCCAGTTGCCGTTCCAACTTGGGCAGGTACAGGCAGCGGACCACGGCGTCCTCCCGGGCCCGCTCCCGGTCGGAGAACTGCACGTCGAGCAGCGCCAGGCGCGCCACCTGGGCCTGGGATTGGGGATCGAGGTCCTGGGCAACTGCATCTGGGGTGGACGGCCCGCCTGCCCGCCAGAGCTTGAGCCACCTGTCCACGATGGGTTGATATTCGGGGCGAAAATCCTGGATTTCAAGGTCGGCGATCGGCGCCTCCGGGAGCTCCCCGGCCAACAGGAAGTACAGGAGGATCTCCTGGGCGCCCAGGGCCTTGCCGGCCTCCTCCTGCCGCACATCGGCCTGGGGCCGGCCGCGCAGGGCCGCCCGCACCTCCTCCTCCGGCAGATCCAACAGCTCAGCTAGCCCGCGGGCCAGTTCCTGCCGCAGGGGGAGACTGCTCACCTTGGGCCACAGCTCCCCCGCCTCGGCCAGAGCAGCCTCCTTGCCGGCCAGCGTGTCCAGCGGGTGGCGCTCGGCCAGCGCCTGGAGGAAGAACTGGTGGAAGGGCGGCGCCTGCTCCAGGGCCTGAGCGGCCGCGGCCGCGCCCCGGCCCCGCACCAACGAGTCGGGGTCCTCCCCCAGGGGGAGCTGGGCCACGTGGACCTGCAGGCCGACCTCCCGCAGGAGCACCATCCCCCGCAGCGCGGCCGCCGAGCCGGCGGCGTCCCGATCGTAGGCGATGATGGCCCGCTCGCAGTGGCGGGCGAGCAGCCGGGCCTGGGCCTCGGTGAGGGCGGTGCCCATGGAGCCCACTGCCTCGGCAACCCCCGCCCGGTGCAGGCTGATCACGTCCGTGTACCCCTCCACCAGCACCGCGCGCCCCTGCCGGCGCACCGCCTCCTTGGCCAAGTCCAGCCCGTACAGCAGCGTCCCCTTGGTGAACAGGGGGGTGTTGGGCACGTTGAGGTACTTGGGGCCTTGGTCGGTCAGCGCCCGGCCGGCGAACGCCACCGGGCGCCCCTGGTCGTCACGCAAGGTGAACATCAGCCGCCCGCGGAACCGATCGTAGGGGCCGCGATCCCCAGGGATGAGCAGGCCCAGCTGGACCAGCGTCTCCACGCCGAACTCCGCCAGGGCCTTGCGCACCCCGTCCCACCGATCCGGCGCGTACCCCAGGCCGAACCGGCCCCACAAATCCTCACCGATGCCCCGCTCCAGCAGGTGGTCGCGGGCCGGCCGGCCCGGGGGGGCGCGCAGCTGGCGGGAGAAGTAGTCCGCCGCCGCGGCACACGCCCGGTACAGTCCCGACCGTTCCCCGCCCCCGGCCAGCTCCACCCCCACCTCCTGGGCCAGTCGCTCCAGGGCCTCGGGGAAGGTGAGCCGCTCGATGCGCATCAGGAAACCGATGGCATCCCCGCCGGCCCCGCAGCCAAAGCAGTGCCACAGCCCCTTGTCCGGAGACACGGTCAGGGACGGAGTGTCGTCGGGGTGAAACGGGCAGCGCCCTTTGTGGTTCTTGCCGGCCGGCTTGAGCTGCACGTAGCGGCCGATCAGCTCCAGGATGTTGACCCGGGACTTGACCTCGCCAACGTCAGGTCGCCCCACGGCCGGCCCTCTTCAGGAAGGGGTTGCCCTCGCGCTCGCGCTCCAGGTCGGTCTCCGGGCCGTGGCCAGGGAGGATCCGCCACCCTCCGTCCAGGTCCAGCAGGCGGCCCAGGGAGCCGGTCAGCGCCCCCCAATCTCCTCCGGGGAGGTCGGTCCGGCCCACCGAGCCGGCGAACAGCACGTCGCCGGCCAACAAGGTCCGCCCACCCTCCCACAGGAAGGCCACCGACCCAGGCGAGTGGCCAGGGAGGTGCCACACCACCAGCTCCTCGTCTCCCAGCGGCAGCCGGTCGCCGTCGGCCAGCGGCCGGTCCAGCGGCGGGGGCTGCCGGCCAGCCACCCAGAACGTGGCCCGCTCGTCAGGGTGCCAGCAGAGCGGGGCGTCGGTCGCCGCTCGCAGGGCTTCGGCCCCATCGGCGTGGTCGAAGTGGCCGTGGGTGAGCAGGATGTACCGCAGGGACAGCCCGGCCAGCGCCGCCCGCAGCTCGGGCGTCACCTCCCCCGGATCCACCGCCGCCGCCTCGCCGCCGGCCTCCAGGAGGTAAGTGTTGGTGAGCAGCGGTCCGCCCACGAACTTGTGGATGTTCATCGCACCTCGCTTTCCCCGCCGCCGCGCGCGCAGACCAGTACGTGCACGTCCCCGAACCCGGCCTCCCCCAGGGCCCGAGCGGCCTGCTCCACTGTTTCCCCAGAGGTCATCACGTCATCGACCAATACCACCGGCTCTCCCTCTCCTTCGGCTCGGGCCGCGAACGCCCCGGCCAGGGCGCCGCGCCGTTCTCGCAGGGAGCGGCCCACTTGGGGCGGCGTGGGCCGCAGCTTGACCAGCAGGCCCCGGGCGGAAAGGGCCAGCCCCCGTGCCGCCCGCAGGGCCAGCAGCTGCGCGGCGTGATAGCCCCGCTGGCGCAGCCGCGCCGGGTCGGCCGGCACCCAGGTCACCACCGGGCGGGACTCGGGCGGGCGCCCGCCCCACTCGACCGCCGCCAGATCAGCCAGCAGATCACCAAGTGTACGGGCCAGCGCCCGCTCGCCCTCGTACTTGAGCGCCCGCACCACCGTTCGCAGCTCCCCCTCGTACGGGCCCAGGGCCACGGCCCGGGCATACGGCCTGACCTCCACGGCACAATCTGCGCACAGGTCGGCCTCCGCCTGCAGGGGCCGGCCGCACACCTGACAGCGGGGACCGCGCCTGCGGGGCAGGCGGGCCAGGCACTCCGGGCACAGGGGGTCAAGCTCGTCCAGCGCTCGCCCGCACAGGTAGCACCGGGGCAGGCAGACCAACCCCACCAGCCCCGCCGCCACCCGGGTCAGCTTAGTCCGCGATGTACTTCGCCACATCCACCAGACGGTTCACGTACCCCCACTCGTTGTCGTAGAACGACAGGACCTTGACCACGTCCAGGGCCTGGGGGAGCACCATGGTGGAACCCAGCGCCACCACCGCCGAGTGGGCCTCCCCGATCACATCCGAGGACACGATGGGGTCATGGGTCACCCGCATAACGTCGCCCAACCCACCCTGGGCGTAACGCTCGAACGCCTGGTTGACCGCCTCCACCGCCTCCTCGGGGGACCTGCCTGCGGGGCCGGCCAGCCCGGCGGTGAAGTCGGACACCGACCCACAGGGCACCGGGACGCGAATGGCGATCCCGTCCATCTTCCCCTTCAGGTCGGGGAAGATCTCTGGGATGGAGCGGGCCGCCCCAGTGGAGGTGGGGATGATGTTGGCCGCCGCCGACCTGGCCCGGCCCAGGTCCTTGTGCGGGCCGTCCACCAGCTGCTGGTCGGCGGTGTAGGCATGTACGGTGGTGAGGAAACCGTGTCGGATTCGGAAACTCTCGTGGAGCACCTTGACCACCGGCCCCAGCGAGTTGGTGGTGCAGGAGGCGGCGGACACGATGCGGTGGACGTCGGGGCGGTAGTCACCCTCGTTGACCCGCCACAGGATCTGGGGCACTTCCCCCTTGCGCTCCCCGCGGGGGGGGGCGGAGATCAGCACCCGCTGGGCGCCCGCACGCAGGTGTCCCTGGGCCTTGTCCGGGTCGCGAAACACCCCGCTGCACTCCAACACCACGTCCACGCGGTAGTCGCGCCAGGGCAGGCTGGCGGGATCCTTCTCTGCCAGGACGGGAATCTCCTTCTCGTCGTCCACCACCAGCGCGCCCTTGCCGGCCCGGATGGAGAACGGAGGGCGGCCGTACACCGTGTCGTACCGCACCAGGTGGGCGGCCGTCTCCGCCGACAGGAAGGGGTCGTTGACCGCCACCACGTCCAGCGGCCACCCCTGCTCAGCCAACACCCGGAACGTGATCCTGCCGATTCGGCCGAAGCCGTTGATCGCTACTCGTGCCATGGTCACTCCTTTCGACACATGTTAAGGAAATAGCCGTGGACCCGCAGGTCACCGGTGAGTTCGGGGTGAAAGCTCGCCGCCAGCAGGTGCCCCTGCCGCACCATGACCGGCACCCCGGCCAACTCCGCCAACACTTGTACCTCCGGCCCCGCCCGCCGGACCAGGGGCGCCCGGATGAATACCGCGGGGACCTCCCCCAGCCCGTCGGCCGCGATGGTGGTCTCGAAGGAATCCACCTGCCGCCCGGTGGCATTCCTCTCCACGGCCACGTCCATCAGCGCCAGGAACGGCTGCGGCCAGTTCACGATCTCCTTGGCCAACAGGACCATGCCGGCGCAGGTCCCGAACGCAGGCAGCCCGTCTCGCAGGGCCGCGCGGACGGGCTCGGCCAGCCCGGCGGCGGTGAGCAACCGCCACATGGCCGTGGACTCCCCCCCGGGCAGCACCAGCCCGGCCAGGCCGGCCAGCTGGGAGCAGCGGAGGATCGGCCGCCCCTCCGCCCCCAACCGGGCGAGGGCAGACAAATGCTCCCGCACGTCCCCCTGGACCGCCAGGACGCCGATCTTCATCTATGCTGCATCAACGCCTGCTCGGGAATGTCCTCGATATTCACGCCCACCATGGCCTCGCCGAGGTCCTCCGAGGCGGCGGCCACCGCCGCCGCGTCGTCGTAGTGGGTGCAGGCCTGAACGATGGCCCGGGCCCGCTTCTCCGGGTTGCCGCTCTTGAAGATCCCCGAGCCCACGAACACACCGTCCGCCCCCAGCATGCGCATGAAGGCGGCGTCGGCCGGGGTGGCCACCCCGCCGGCGGCGAAGTTGACCACCGGCAGCCGTCCCTCTTGCTGGATGACCTCCAACACTTCCACCGGGGCGCCGATCTCTTTGGCGTAGGAGACCAGCTCGGCGCGGGACATGTCCCGTAGCCGGCGGATGCCCTGGTTCAGGATCCGCATGTGGCGGACCGCCTCCACCACGTTCCCGGTGCCGGCCTCGCCCTTGGTGCGGATCATGGCCGCCCCTTCAGCAATCCGGCGGGCGGCCTCGCCCAGGTCGCGACACCCGCAGACGAACGGGACCTTGAACTGCCACTTGTCGATGTGGTGGAACGGGTCAGCCGGGGTGAGCACCTCGGACTCGTCGATGAAGTCAACCCCCAGGGCCTCCAGGATGCGGGCCTCGGCCAGGTGCCCGATGCGCACCTTGGCCATCACCGGGATGGACACTGCAGACTGGATCTCCTTGATTCGACGCGGATCGGCCATCCGGGCCACGCCCCCGTGGGCGCGGATGTCCGCCGGCACCCGCTCCAGGGCCATCACGGCCACCGCACCCGCCTCCTCGGCGATCCTCGCCTGGTCGGCGGTGGTCACGTCCATGATCACCCCGCCCTTGAACATCTCGGCGAACCCGGCCTTCACGCGGTAGGTGCCTTTCTCCATGTCGCCCTCACCTCACGGACACGCAGTTGTGAACCCATTATAGTCCCCCCCGGCCCCGCCGCACGCACGCCGCAAGTGCTGCCCGACTGGTGCGCTGAGCTGACGAAGGGGCGGGCGTGCCGACGGCGAGCAGTGCCGGTGGAGCCGGCGAGAGGGGTCGAACCTCCGACCTGCGGTTTACGAAACCGCCGCTCTGCCAACTGAGCTACGCCGGCTCGCAGCCTGAAACAACCGTTCCCAGTTGGGATCATACACTTGCCCCTCCGCCCCCTCAAGGTGCGCCGGCCCAGACCGGGATGGCCGACACCTCGCCCTGCGCAAGCAGCGCAACCAACTCCCTGGCCCCGGCCTGCACCTCCGGGGTCAGGCCCTGCCCCAGGCCCAGCGCCCCCGGCTGCACGCCCACCAAGCTGAGTGCCGAGCAAGCCGTCAGCTGACCCAGCAGAAACGTGAGCGGCAAGCCGTGGGTGGAGGTGAGCATGGTCGCGGACCCGGCCAGGGGCAGCCGCCGGAAGCTGCCCGCGGGCAGGCCCATGTCCGCCGCGTCCACGATCACCAACTTGGCCGGCCGCAGGCGGGCGATCTTGCCCACCACGTTCTCCGGCGCAGTGCCGCCCCGAAACACCGTCCAGCATGAGCCGACAAGTTCCTCCGCCACCCACAGGCCGACCGCGTCGTCCCGGCCCAGGGGATTGCCCAAACCCAGCAGGGCCCACGGCCGGGCGGGGGGCATTTGGCGATGGGTCGCGCACCCCACGGGACGCGGCTAGACGAGATTCTCCCGCAGGAAGGTCCGGAACGGGTGGGCCATGCTCTGCAGGGCCTCCGGCTTGGTGATTACCACCCGGTGGCCGGGAAGGGTCAGGATCCCTCGCTCCCGCAGCTCGGAGAGGATGCGGATGGCCGTCTCGGTGGACACCCCCGCCATCTCCGCCAGCTCCGCCCGGGGGAGCTCCACCCCAGTGTCCAGGCCCGCCAGCGTCTCTTGCCCGAACGCCCGCGCCAGCTCGGCCAGCACCCGCGCCACCCGTTCCTTGGCCGATCGCGAGGTGATCTCCACCATCTTGTCCCCGAACACCTTGAGTTCCCGGGACAGCTTCTCCACCAGCCGCACCGCCACCTCGGGGTGACGCTGGACGAAGGCGATGAAGTCCGCCCGGGGGATGAACATGAGCCGGGCCGGCTCCAGCGCCTTGGCGTAGCAGGTGTAGGCCTCCTGATCGAACAGCGTCTTCTCCCCCAAGATCTCTCCGGGGCCGAGGAGCTTGAGGATCTGGGAGTGGCCGGTCGGGGTGTGTTTGGCCACCTTGACCTTCCCCTGGCAGAGGATGTACAGGCCGAAGGCGGGCATCCCCTCGTGGAACACGGCCTCTCCCCGGTCCACGGTCATCGGCCGCATCACCGCGACCAGGTCCTGCCACGCCCCCGGCGGCAGACCACGGAAGACGAAGGAACACCCCTGCTCGCAGCCCTGGCAGCGGTCAGTCAGTTGGCGCTCCTGCGCCACAGTTTCCCGCATTTCGATACCTTTTGTACCTCAACTTGCGTCGCTCGTCCAGCGGGAGGGGAGCGAGTTCCGCCAGGTGCCGCCCCACGGCCGCCCCCACCGCCGCGGTCACCGCCTCCGGGTTCACGTGGGCCCCGCCCACCGGCTCAGGGATCACCTCGTCCACCACCCCCAGCTCCTGCAGCCGGGGGGCGGACAGGGCCAGCGCCTGGGCCGCCCGGGGAGCGGCCGCAGCGTCCTTCCACAGGATGGCTGCCGCCCCCTCCGGAGAGATCACCGAGTAGGTGGCGTTCTCTAGCATGAGCACCCGATCGGCCGCGGCCAGGGCCACCGCGCCCCCGGACCCCCCCTCGCCCAGGATCACCGCCACCGTGGGGACAGGGAGGGCGAGCATGGTGGCGATGCACTCGGCGATGGCGCCGGCGATGTTGTTCTCCTCCGCCTCGATCCCCGGGAACGCCCCCGGGGTGTCGATCAGCGTGACCACAGGCAGACCGAGGCGGCCAGCCAGTCGCATGATCCGTTGGGCCTTCCGATATCCGCTGGGCAGGGCCATCCCCGCCCGGCATCTCCGCCGCTGCTGGGCGTCCTCCCCCCGGTGGTGGAACACGGCCACCACTGCCTGCCCCCCCAGCCGGGCCACCCCGCCCCGCAGGGCGGGATCGTCGCCCCCCAGGCGGTCGCCCCGCAGCTCGTAGAACGCCTCGGTCAACGCGCGCACGAAGGCCAGCCCGCCCGGCCGGTCGTGCCGCCGGGCCAGCTGCACTCGGTCCCAGTCGGACAGGCTGGTGTAACGGGCCTCCCGCAGCTGGGCCAGTTTTCGCTCCAGGCTCTCCAGCTCGGCCCGCAGGTCCAACCCGTCCTCGTCCACCAGGCGGCGCAGCTCGGCCACCTTCTCCTCCAGCGCCCGCACCGCCCTGTCTTCGGTCACTGCACCTCCCCCTCCAGTACGTCCAGGAGGGCAGCCAGCTCCTGCCGCAACCCCTCGCGGGGCACCACCTGATCAACCATCCCGTGCTCCAGGGCGAATTGCGCCTGTTGGAAGTTGGGCGGCAGGCGCTGGCCAGTGGTCTGCTCGATGACCCGGGGGCCGGCGAACCCGATCAGGGCGCCCTGCTCGGCCAACGTGACGTCGGCCAGTGAGGCCAGCGAGGCCATCACCCCACCGGTGGACGGGTAGGTGAGTACGGCAATGTAGGGCACCGCCGCCTCGGCGAGCCGCTGGCGGGCCGCCACCGTCTTGACCATCTGAAGGAGTGACAGGGCGCCCTCCTGGACCCGGGCCCCACCGGAGGCGACCACGAACACGAACGGCCGGCCCACCTCGGCCGCCCGCTCCATGGCGGCCGCCAACTGCTCCCCCACCACCGTGCCCATGCTCCCCCCGATGAAGCGGAAGTCCATCACCGCCAAGACCACCACGTGGCCGGCGATCCGCCCTGTCCCCGTCAACACCGCGTCGTCCAGCTGGGTGGACGCCTGCGCCTCGCGGAGCCGCTCCTGGTAGGGGCGGCGGTCGGAGAAGCCCAGCGGATCCCGGGCCGCCAGGCGGAGGGCCGCTGCCGAGAAGCTGCCCCCATCCACCAGGGCGGCCACCCGCTCCTGGGCGGTGAGAAAGAAGTACCCCCCACACCGCGGGCAGATGTAGTTGTTGTCCCGCAGCTTGCGGCGGAACACCAGCTCGCCGCAGGCGGTGCAGCGGACCCAGGCCGACTCCTCGCCCCGTCGGAGCTCCACCTCCACGTAGCGGTCGCGATCATCCCGCCGGATGGGCATCTCTCACCTCCCGCGGATTCTCCCCCGGCCCTCGCCGCAGTTCCTGGGGGACCACCATGCCCCCGGAGAGCACGAAGCTCAACCCCTCGTCCACGGAGATGTCCAGCGGGATGACCTTCTCCTTGGGAATGACCAGCACGTAGCCGGACAGCGGGTTGGGGGCGGTGGGCACGTACACGGACACCGCGGCCATGCCCAGCGCGGCGTCCAGCCGGCCCAGGGTATCGCTGGTCTGAAAGCCGAGCACGTAACTACCCTCCTTGGGGAACTCCACCAGCATCATCCGGCGGAATTCACCTTTGGCCACCTCCCGCCGGAGCAGGGCGTGGGACAGCTGGCGGGTGGCCCAGTACACCTTGCGCACCCCGGGGAGCGACAGCACGACCCGCTCCAGCCGCTCCACCACCCTCCGACCCAGCCAGTTGCGGGCCACCGCCCCCACCACCGCCACCGCCAACAGGGTGAGCACCACCTCGGTCCCGGGGATGTAGCGGCCGAACGTGGCCCGCAGCAATTGGGCGAACGCGGTGTCCGGGCCCAGCAGGGCGCGCAGCAGCCCGTAGAACAGCCACAGGATGTACAGGGTGAGGCCCAGCGGTAGGACCACCAGCAGTCCTGAGACGAAACTGTCGCGCAGCCAGCGCAAGACTTTCCGCATGGCCTGCCACCCCCGGCCCGGACCACCGGGCAATTTCACAGTCAGTTTACCTCGCTGCGACCGTGCTGTAGACTTCATGATACCATACAGGGCCAAACGTTCGAAAGGAGGGGTACAGAAGGTGGCAAACGCGAACAAGTGGGTTGAAGCCGACCCTAAGCGCGAAAACTGGTTCTGGCCGACGGATGCGATGCGGGAGCGGGCATGGGTCTCCGACGCGAGAATCTATGAGCAGGCCCAGGCCGATCCGGTGGAATTCTGGTCCCAACGGGCCGAGGAGATCAGCTGGTTCAAGCGGTGGGACAAGGTGTACGAGGACAAGCCGTACGCCTTTCGCTGGTTTGCAGGCGGAAAGCTTAACCTTTCCTATAACTCCCTCGACCGACACGTGGAAGCCGGGCGGGGGGACAAGCCAGCCCTAATCTGGGAACCCGAGCCCACTGACGAACAGAGCAAGACCTTCACCTATGCTGAACTGTTGGCGGAAGTGGGCCGGTTGGCCAACGCCCTCAAGGCCCTGGGCGTGGGCAAGGGCGATCGGGTGGGGATCTACCTGCCGATGATTCCCGAGGCCATCATCGCCATGCAGGCGGTGGTCCGCATTGGAGCCGTGCACTCGGTGGTCTTCTCCGCTTTCTCGGCGGAGTCGCTGCGAGACCGGCTGCTGGACTGCGGGGCCAAGGCGCTGATCACCGCAGACGGCTACTTCCGGCGCGGCAAGTTGGTCTCTTTGAAGCCCAACGCCGACCGAGCCCTGGCCGGCACCCAGGTGAGCAAGGTGCTGGTGGTCCAGCGGGCCGGGAATCAGGTTCCCATGACCGAGGGACGGGACCTGTGGTACCACGAGGTGGTCGGGGACCAGCCGGCCGACTGCCCCCCTGAGGAGATGGACGCGGAGGACCTGGCGTTCATCCTGTACACCTCGGGCACCACCGGGAAGCCCAAAGGGGTGATGCACACCACCGGCGGGTACGCCGTGCAGGTGTACACCACCTGCAAGTGGGACTTCAACTTGCACCAAGACGACATCCACTGGTGCACCGCGGACGTGGGCTGGATCACCGGGCACTCGTACATCAACTACGGCCCCCTGATGAACGGGGTGACCACCGTGGTGTACGAGGGCTCGCCGGACACCCCGGACTACGGCCGCATGTGGGCCACGGTGGCCAAGCACAAGGTGACCGTCTGCTACACCGCCCCCACCGCCATCCGCATGCACGTGAAGTGGGGCGACGAGTGGCCGGCGAAGCACGACCTGTCCTCCCTGCGGGTCCTGGGCACGGTCGGCGAGCCGATCAATGAGGAGGCCTGGCTATGGTACTTCAACCACATCGGCGGCGGACGCTGTCCGATCGTGGACACCTGGTGGCAGACGGAGACCGGGGCCACCTGCGTGCAGGCGCTGCCCGGCATTGGCCCGTTCATCCCCACGGTGGCCGGCCGCCCCTTCCCCGGCATCCGGGCCCGCATTCTGGACGCCGGAGGGACACCCATGCCCACCGGGGAGGGGGGATATCTGGTGCTGGAGCCGCCGTTCCCGCCCGCTTTGCTGCGCGGCCTGTACGGCGACCCGGAGAAGTACAAGGCTACCTACTTCTCGGAGTACGGCCCCGGCTACTACTTCACCCGTGACGGCGCCCGCAAGGACGAGCTGGGCAACATCCGCATCACCGGCCGGGTGGACGACGTGATGAACGTGGCCGGGCACCGGCTGGCCACCGCCGAGGTGGAGGACGCCCTGACCCAGCACCCGTTGGTGTCGGAGGTGGCGGTGGTATCCAAGCCCGACGACGTCAAGGGGGAGGTGCCCATCGCCTTCGTGCTGCTCAAGAAGGGCGCCCAGCCCTCCACCGACCTCCAGCGCGAGCTGGTGAAAACGGTGGACGAGCACATCGGGCCCACCGCCCGGCCGGCCGCCCTGTACTTCGTGGAGGACGTGCCCAAGACCCGGTCCGGGAAGATCATGCGCCGGGTGCTCAAGTCCCTGGTCCGGGGCGAGCCCCTGGGGGACATCACCACCCTGCGCAACCCGGAGTCGGTTGACCACCTGAAGCAACAGGTCGGCTACCAAGGATAAGGAGACGTAATCATGGAAGAGAAAGGGTTGGCCAATCCTGCCCCGTTGGGGCTGGGGGGGTTCGCCCTGTCCACCTTCATCCTCAACATCGTAAACGCCGGATGGGTGGACGGAGCGACCGTGGGCATCGTCATGCCGGTCGCCATGCTCTACGGGGGCGTGGCCCAGCTGCTCGCCGGCATGTGGGACATCCGGCGGGGGGACATCTTCGGCGGCACCTGTTTCAGCTCGTTCGGTGCATTCTGGATGGGCTTGGCCTTGTTCGAGTTCCTGTCGTGGGCCGGCCTGGTGTCCGTGCCCCCGGCCGGGGTGGCGGTGGTACTATTTGCCTGGGGGATCTTCACCGGCTATGCCACCATCGCCTCGCTGAAACTCCCCAAAGCTATCACCTGGATCTTCATCACCCTGACCATCCTGTTCTTCCTCCTGGGGATCGGGGAGTTCGTGCCCGTATTCCGCACCATCGGGGGCTACGAGGGGATCGCCTGCGCCCTCATCGCCTGGTACGCGTCCGCGGCCATCTTGATCAACACCGTACACGGGCGCACCGTGCTTCCGGTGGGAGAGCGGAGCTAGTCCGCAAACGGGGGCGGGCCGACCGCCCGCCCCCTGCCCTGCCTACTTCAACTCCTTGGTGGCCAGCACCACGCCCTCGTCGGGCCGCCGCTCCACGGCGAACCCCCGGTCGCGGAAGATGGCGATCATGCGGGCGTTGTCAGGGGTGGTCTCCGCGGTCATGTTGCGGATCCCCCACCCGGCAGCGATCTCCAGGCAGTAATCGGTGAGCATCCCGCCCAGGCCCCGGTTCTGCCAGGGGTCGGCCACGAACACCGCGTACTCGGCGGTCTCCACGTCCGGGTCGGCCACCATCCGCCCCACCCCGGCCATCTTCCGCTCCCCTCCCTCGTCCACGATGGCCACGATGGCCAGTTCGCGGTCATAGTCGATGAAGCAATAGCGGATGGCCATCTCGTGCGTGGTCTCCTTGAAGATGTAGCGAAACCGGAAGCGGATGGACTCCCGGGAGGCGGAGGACAGCATGTCGTGCCACAGCGGCTCGTCCTCGGGGCGGATGGGCCGCAGGAGCATGTTGGTCCCGTCCGCCAGCTTCACCTCCCGCTCGTAGCCCTCCGGGTAGGGACGGATCACCAGGTGGGCGTAGGGGCGGGCGGGCTGGCGGACCGCCTCCTCGTCCACGATCACCCGGGCATCCAGCGCAACCACCTCATCCGGGGTGGCCAGCAACGGGTTGATGTCCAGTTCCTTGATCTCGGGGAAGTCGGCTATCAGATAAGAGAACCGCATCAGGGCCTCCACAAGCTTGTCCAGGTTCGCCCCCGGCCGGCCCCGGTAGCCCTGGACAAGCTTCCAGGAACGGAGGGACTCCAGCATGCGACGGGCCAACCGCTCGTTCAGCGGGGGCAGCCCCAACGCCCGGTCCTGGAAGACTTCGGCGGCGATCCCGCCCATCCCGGCCATGATCACCGCTCCGAACGTGGGATCCTTCTTGGCCCCCAGAATCATCTCGAACCCGTGGGCGGGGGTGAGCATCTTCTGTACGGTGACCCCGGCCAGCTCCGCGTCGGGCCGGTGCTGGCGGGCGGCGGACAAGATGCGGTCGAACGCCTCCCGCACCTCCCCCGCATTGTGGAGGTCGAGGGCCACCCCGCCCACGTCCGTCTTGTGGGTGATCTGAGGGGAGAGCACCTTGAGCACCACCGGGTACCCCACGTCCTCGGCCCGGGCCACCGCCTCGTCGGCCGAGGCGGCCGGCAAGGGGGTGGTCACCGCGATCCCGTAGGCGGAAAGCAGCTCCTTGGACCGCTCCTCGGTGAGCACCGGGCCCTCCTCGGCCAGCACGCGGCCGAACTTGCGGCGGATGCTCTCCCGATCCACCGTGAACCGGACCGGGACCTCGCGGGGGGTCTCGTAGAGGATCTCCAGGTTGCGCCCATAGTGGACCAAGTGCATGAACGCCCCCACCGCCTGCTCCGGGGTGGTGTAGGTGGGCACCCCCTCCTGGTTCAATATCTGAATCCCCTCCTGTACGACCGCGCCCCCCATCCACGCGGCCAGGATCGGCTTGCGCGCCTCGTTGGCCAGCTCGGCCACCGCTTCAGCCGTGCCCGTGGGATCGGTCATCGCCTGGGGGGTGAGAATGACCAGGGCCGCGTCCACCCCCGGGTCGGCCAGCACGGCCGCCAGCGCCTGGCGGTAGCGCTCCGGTGGGGCGTCGCCCAGAACGTCCACCGGGTTTCCCCGCGACCAGAACGGGGGCAAGGCCTCATCCAGCTGCCCCACGGTGTCCGCAGCTAGCCGGGCCAGGGTCCCCCCGCGGGCGATCAGGGCGTCGGTGGCCATCACCCCCGGGCCGCCGGCGTTGGTGACGATGGCCAGCCTGTCGCCCACCGGGGGCCGAACGCGGGCCACCAGCTCAGCGGAATCGAAGATATCCCCGATCTCGAACACGCGAACCAACCCCGCCCGCTGGAAAGCGGCGTCGTACACCGCGTCCTCCCCGGCCATGGCCCCGGTGTGTGAGGACGCCGCCTTGGCCGACTCGGCGAACCGGCCCGCCTTGTAAGCCACGATCGGCTTCTCGCGGGCGAAGGCCCGGGAGGCGGACATGAACTCCCGCGCCTGGGTGATGGACTCCACGTACAGGATGATCGACTGAGTGCTGGCGTCCTGGCCGAAGTAGTCGATGAGATCGCCGAAATCCACGTCCAGCATGTTGCCGATGGACACGAAGTAGGAGAACCCGATGTCCTCAGCGATAGCCCAGTCCAGCACCGAGGTACACAGGGCGCCGGACTGGGAGATAAACGCCACCTGGCCCCGCTTGGGGGTGGCCGCGGCGAAGCTGGCGTTCAGCTTCCGGCCCGGCACGATGATGCCCAGGCAGTTGGGGCCGACGATCCTCATCCCGTCGTAGCGCCCGGCTATCTCGCGCAGGCGTTCCTCCAGGGCCTTCCCCTCCTCCCCCGCCTCCTTGAACCCGGCGGAGATGACCACCACCCCCATGATCCCCGCCTGGCCGCACTGGTCGACGATCTCCGGTACCGTCTGGGCTGGGGTACAGATCACCGCCAGGTGGGGCGTCTTGGGCAGGCTGGCCACGTCGGGGTAGGCCTGGATGCCCTGCACCGACTCCCGCTTGGGGTTCACCGGGTAGACCACGCCGCGGAACCCCGAGCCGATGAGGTTTCTGAGGACCGTGTAGCCCACGCTGGTCGGGTTCTCGCTGGCCCCCGCCACCGCCACCCGCTCGGGCTTGAATATGCAGTCCAGATTACGAATGCTCACTTAGTGCCTCCTTGCCGACAGTGTATGCGGTCTGGCAACGCGCGCAACGATCCCTCCCGGCCGGGGCACGCAGTCAGCCGGCCGGCCCCTGCACTGGGTTGCGCAGGGTTCCGATCCCCGAAATCTCTACCTCCACCGTGTCTCCCGGGGACAGCGGGCCCACCCCCGGTGGGGTCCCGGTGGCGATCACGTCCCCTACCTCCAACGTCATGACCCGGGAGACCTCGGCGATGATCTCGGGGATGGAGAACATGAACTCATCCGTGCTCCCCCGCTGACGGAGCTCGCCGTTGACGCGGGTCTCCACCACCAGGGGGAAGGCCAACTCCTCGGGGGTGGCCATCCACGGCCCGAGGGGACAGGCGGTGTCGAAGCCCTTGGCCCGCACCCAGTTCTGCTCCCACTGCTGCGCCTGGCGGTCGGTGACGTCGTTTAGGCAGGTGTAGCCGAGCACCACTTCCAGGGCACAGCGAGCCGGGACCCGGCGGCACCGGCGGCCGATGACCACCGCCAGCTCCCCCTCGTAGTCCACCCGGCGGCTGGGAGGGAGGACCACCGGCTGGTCGGGACCTACCAGTGCCGACGGGGGCTTGAAGAACAGCAGCGGGCGGTCGGGGATGCTCCGACCCAGCTCGTGGGCGTGGGCGGCGTAGTTGCGCCCCACACAAACGATCTTGGTGGGGAGCACCGGGGGGTGCAACCTGATCCCCCCCAGGGGCCAGCTCCTCCCCCGCCCCACCGCCCGGTCGCCCCGCACCTCCCCCACCACGGTGAGGCCGTCCGCAGTGAACCTCGCCCTGTACATGGCAGTGCTCCGCCCCTTGAGGATAACCCACCCCGCGGCCACGGGTATAATCGCTCCCGGCCGAGGTGGCGGAACTGGCAGACGCGCGGGACTCAAAATCCCGTGGCCCTCGGGCCGTGTGGGTTCGACTCCCACCCTCGGCACCACCCGGTGGGCGCTGCTTCTCTGGTCGTCTGTGCCGGCGGGAAATGGAAACCGGGGGGAAGCGGCGAAGAGGGGGCGGCCCCAAGGAGTCAACTGCGAAGCGGCCCTCGAAGGTCACGTTGCGCCCGCACTGGGGGCGCATGGGACTAGCGGGCGGTGGCCGTGTAGATCACGGTCACCTGGTAGTCGCCCGGGGGCAGACTGCGTAGGTCCGTGAGCTGGTAGTCCACGGACACGGTCGCGTCTCCGGAGCCGGAACTGCGGCTCAGGAACACGCCCAGGTGGTCGGCCGCCTCACCCTGCTGCGCCACGCTCAGCACCCAATCCAGGTTGCTGGACACCTTCAGGGTCACGGCGTCCTCGGCCTTGGCTTCGTCCTGGCCGGCGGCCAGGGTGCCGAAATCGAAGGCACTGCTGCTGACCGTCAGCTCGATGAACCCTACCTGGGTCCATGTGACCCGGCTCTCCGCCGAGTCGGCGCCGGGGCCGACGCCCCCGTTTCGGGCAGCCAGGCCGGCTACCCCCAGGGTGATGACACACCCAACTGCCAAGAGTCCAACCAACAACTTCCTCATTTCGCAGGCACCTCCTGCCCATTGGTGGTTTGCGGGTTGCACCTAGCAGCTCGGCCACCAATAGGCTGCAAAGCTACGGCAGCCCGGCCGTCTCTGGAAGACCCGTGGCTTTGCGCCCCCACGTCGCCGTGGGTTTGCCCTTTTCGTAGCTCTCAGCCTGTAGGTCCGCAGCTTTGCGTCCCGCCCTTTCGGACGGTTTGCCCTTCGGCGCCCCGAAGTGAGGAATCCGCCTTGGGGACATTCGCCACCCTCTTCACCTGTCAAGGACCGCCGGCTTGGTTATGCCACGCCCGCCGGGCCCCTAGACAGCCCGGCGGCGTTTGTCCGCCCCGGCGGGGCGGGATATCCTGCCCCGGGGGAGGATGAACCGAAGATGCTGACAGGCTTACGGATCATGTGGCACCTGCTGCGGGGCAGGCTGCGCCTGTGGCAGTACTACACCAACGTGACTTGGAGCACGTGCGAGGAGTGCCTGCAGCGACACGGCCGCATCCTGTCCGCCCCGACGGCGCTGCCGGACCCCGGGGACGGATGCGAGCGCAAGCTGCTTCCGCTCGCCGTGTGGGAGCTGGGCGCCTACCGGGAGCGGGCCCGGCGTATGCGGGAGCTGGCCCGCGAGGAGCTGGCCCGTCGGCGGCTGCTGGCCGAGGGATCGGACCTGCTCACCGCGGATCTCGCCGGCGCCCTGGACCGTCTGGACCGGGCGGGAGCGGTGGACGTATACCTCCCGGAGCTGGAGCGGTTGGCCGATCGCCACGGCGAGTGGCTGGCCGGCCAGCCCGCGGTGCGCCGGCGGCTGCAGGAGCTGTTTCTCCGCCGGTGGAGCGGGAAGTTCGCCAAGCCCAGGTACGAGCGGCTTCCGGAGCGAATGCGGCTGGCGCGGGAGCGGTGGGGTGAGCGGCGAATCAAGGAGCTGTTCTCGTAGGGCTTCCCCCCGGTTTTGGGCGGCGGCCCTGCTGGTGTTCGCCCTGCTCGTCTACGCCGGGGTCCGCCACATTCCCCCGCGGCCGGCCCGCCTGCCGCCGCCGGAGCCGGTGGAGGTCCCGGCAGTGGTGGTGCCGGTCACCTTCCACACCCCCCAGCCGATCGACCTGAACAGCGCCTCCCGCGATGAACTGCAAGAGCTTCCGGGCATCGGCCCCACGCTCGCCGAGCGGATCGTGTCTTATCGCCGCCAGCACGGCCCGTTCGAGCAGGTGGAAGACCTTCTCCAGGTGGCGGGCATCGGCGAGGCCACCCTCGCCGGCCTCCGCGATCAGGTGACCGTGAACCCGCCCTAGCTCAGGGCGGCCATCACCCGCAGGTCCCCGGCAGCGTTCTCGATCTGATCAACAATGCCCCCCAACATGAGGACCAGCTGTACCAGGTGATACCGCTCGAAATCGGAGACTCCGTCCGCCCGGTAGATGGTCTCCACCAGCTGCCGCTCAATCAGGTCGGACTCGTGCTCCAACAGGTTGATCTTGTCCACCCCTTCCACGACCAGCGGCAGCTTGCCCCGGGGCAGCCCCACCGACAGGGCCTCCTGGAACTCCTCGATGGTCAGCCGAAACTGGTGCACCGCCCGGGTGACCGCCTCGGCCAGGGTTTGGAAGCCATCCTCCAGCTCGATGCCCAGCGCGGGCCGCCGCAGGGCCATGAGCAGGGCAGCGTCCTGGCACAGGTCGGCAATCTCGTCCTGATGCCACAGGAGAGCCAGCAGGTGGGGCTTGCTGACCGGCACCCAGCGGGCCTGGTTCAGCGCCGCCCGCACCTGGCGCTTCAACAGGTCCGCTTGGTGTTCGGCCTCACTCACCACTTCGGCGTCCACCACCTCCCCCCGCAGCCAGGCCCGCAGCTGGCGGCCCAGTTCCTCCGCCGCCCGCTCCACCGCCTGGGCGTGCTGTTCCAACGGGACCAACGTGGACCGTCCCAGCAGCCGCGCCAGCGGCCGCCGCCACCAGACCATCACTGCCCTCCCCCCTTTACGGCCGCCTGAGGGCCACCGCCATGACGATCTGGTCGGAGAGGTCTTCGGCCCGGTCGGAGATCTTCACCAGCTGGTCAACGAATCCCCGCACCAGGATCTTCTCCGCCAGATCGCCCTCGGTGGCGAACAGCCGCTTGACCGCCCGGCGCTGCAGCTCGTCCACCCGCCCCTCCTTGTGGTCCACCGCCTCAGCACACCGCACGGTGTCCTCGCTTCCCTCCAGCAACCCCCGCACCGCGGCCTTCAGGTCACCCATCTGTGCCTGGGTCACCTCCACGATCTCCCGCACCAGGGGGTGAAGGAGCTCGGGCACCGGCACCCGCTGCAGGACGAGGTAGTACATGGTGCCCTCCGCCGAGTTGGCCAGCCGGTCCACCCCTTCGGCGATGTTCAGCAGGGTGCGGCGGGTTCCGGCCAGCAGGGCCCCCTGCACCAACTCCATCTCCGCTTTGCGGCGAGCGTCGTCGGCCGACGATTCCTGGCGGTGGGTGTGGATGGCCAGCTCCTCCAACTCCTCCCAAGAGCGTCCCTGGAGGAAGGCGTCAACTCCGTGAGCCATAGCGTCCACTGTGTCCGCCACCAGGTCCAAGTGCTCCAACAGCAGGGACTTGACCTTGCGCCCTTGCTTCCCGAAGCGGAGCTGCATCCCCACCTCCTTTTGCCGCGTTTCGCCCCCCACGATATACTGCATTCGTACTTTGCAAGCAACCTTTGAGGTGATATGGATGGCGAATGCGTGTACGGTCTGTTTCATTGGTCACTCTGGATCCGGCAAGACCACACTGGCTGAAGCACTTCTCAAGCAGGCGGGGTGCAGCGGCGAGGCCAACTTCGACCACACCCCCGAGGAGGAACGGCGGGGCTACTCCATCGACCTGTCGGTGGGCGGCTGCAGCTACCGGGAGGAGCGGCTCACCCTGCTGGTCACCCCCGGGCTGGGGGAGTTCGTGGAGGAGATCTTCAAGGGGGTGGCCGCCGCGGACTTGGCCGTGCTCGTGGTGAACGCGGAGAAGCCGGTGGAGGTGGTCACTGAGCAGGCCTGGGAGGTACGGGAGCGGCTGGGCCGGCCGGCGCTGGTGTTCGTGAACATGCTGGACAAGCCGGGCGTGGACGCGGAGCAGGTCTTGGCCCAGCTGCGTGAGGGACTGCCCGGCAACTTTTGGCCGCTACAGCTCCCCCAGCTGGGGCAGTCGGGGGTGCAGGGGCTGGTGGACCTGATCAGCGGCAAGCCCGCCGCGGGGGTTGAGGAGGCCCGCAGCCGGCTGTTGGAGGAAGTGGCCACCTTCGACGACACGTTGGTGGAGAAGGTGCTGGCCGACGAGCCCTTGGGGCCGGAGGAGGTGTGGGGGGCGTTGCGCACGGGCGTCCAGCAGGGGGGGATCGTGCCCGTGCTGTGGGGGTCGGCGGAGTCCGGCCACGGCTTGCCTGAGCTCCTGGAGGCGGTGTCCGCCTTGGCCCCTCGCCCGCAGACGGCCCCGGGCGCCCGGGCCCACGTCTTCTCGCTGGCCATCGACCCCTACCTGGGGCGGCTGGCCTACGTCAAGGTGCTGGGCAGCAAGCTGCAGGAGGGGCAGTCGCTGGTCAACCTGCGGACCAAGGACAAGGTCCAGCTGCGCGACGTGTACAGCTTTGCGGGTACCAAACTGGAGAAGGCGGGCCGGGCAGACCCCGGCGAGGCCGCCGCCCTGGCCAAGCTGGACGGTGTGGCGCTGGGGGACACCCTGGCGGCCACGGCGGACGAGGAGCCCGAGCCGGCCATTCCTTTCCCCAAGCCGGTGTTCTCCCGGGCGGTGGCTCCCAAGTCGGAGGCGGACGAAGAGAAGCTGAGCATGGTGATGCGGGAGCTGGCGGCGGTGAAGGCCACCCTGGCCTTCCAACGGGACCCGGTGACCAAGGAGGCCATCCTATCGGGGATGGGGGACGTGCAGCTCGACGTGGTGGCCGAGCGGCTGCGCACCCGCTACGGCGTGGAGGTGGAGTACCGGGTGCCGAAGGTCCCCTATCGGGAGACCATCCGCAAGCAGGGCACCGGCCAGTATAGGCACAAGAAGCAGACCGGCGGGCGGGGCCAATTCGCCGAGGTCCACCTGCGAATCGAGCCGCTGGCGCGCGGCGATGGCTTCGAGTTCGCAGACGAGACCAAGGGCGGGGTGATACCCGGCCAGTTCATCCCCGGGGTGGAGAAGGGGGTGCGCGAGGCCATGCAGGAGGGCGTGGTGGCCGGGTACCCGGTGGTGGACCTGCGCGCGGCGGTGTTCTACGGCCAGTACCACCCGGTCGACTCCTCGGAGCTGGCCTTCAAGATCGCGGCCCGCGAGGCGTTCAAGTTGGCGGCCCATCAGGCCGACGCGACGTTGCTGGAACCGGTGATGACCCTGGCGGTGACCACTCCGGAGGCGTTCACCGGGGACATCATCTCCGACCTGAACTCCCGCCGGGGGCGCATCCTGGGGATGGAATCGCAGGGGGGCAAGACGGTGGTGCGGGCCGACGTACCGCTGGCCGAAGTGGTCTCCTACGCGCTGGACCTCAAGTCCCTCACCCAAGGGCGCGCGATGTTCCAAATGGAGTTCACCCGTTACGACTTCGTGCCCAGCCAGATCCAGGAGAGGGTGGTGACGCAGACCAAGGCCCGCGACCATGCAGGTTAGAGAGTGGATGCAGCCCGACCCGCCGACCGTGCGGGCCGGCGCCCCGGTGGCCGAAGCGCAGCGGCTGGCGGAGGAACTCGGGCTGGCCATCCTGTACGTGGTCGACGAGGAGGGGAAGCTCGCCGGATTCCTCACCCGCAAGGCGTTGGGCGCCGCCCCCGACGGGGAGGTGGCCGCCGGCAAGCTGGCCGCCGCCCCCCCGGTGACGCTGGCCCCGCAGGACCCCATGGAACGGGCGGTGGTTCTGTTGGGGGAGCGGCATCTGCTGCTCCCGGTGGTGGACCAGGGACTGCTGGTCGGGGTGATCACCCGCGGGGGCGTGCTGCGGGCCCTGGCCCGCATGGCGGGGTTCGGGGAGGAGGGGGTCCGCATCCGCATCCGGCCCTCGGCCCCCCACGAGGTTTACCGGGCGCTGGAGGTGCTGGCCCGCAAGCAGCTGGGCTTGGTCTCCGTGGTGCGGGGTGGGGAGGGCGAGTTCATCGTCCACGTCCGCGGGACGCACGATCGGGAGGCCCTGCTGCGCGAGCTGGAGGAGGCGCTGGCATGACGGAGAAGGTGACCTTCCCCGTGACCACCCAGTCCCAAGAGGATGTGGTGGACATCACTGACCACCTACAGGGGGCGGTGGGGCGGCTGGGCCTGGAGGGCGGGGCAGTGCTGGTTTACTGTCCCCACACCACGGCCGCCCTCACGGTGAACGAAACGGCGGACCCCGACGTGCGCAGCGACGTGAACCGCGCCCTGTCTGCCCTGGTCCCCCGCATCCCGTTCCGGCACGCTGAGGGCAACTCCCCAGCGCACGTCCGGGCGGCCCTGCTGGGCCCGTCTCTCGTGCTCCCGGTGGAGGGCGGACGAGTGGCGTTGGGGAGATGGCAAGGCGTGTACTTCTGCGAGTTCGACGGCCCGCGGCAGCGATCCGTTTGGGTGTTTTCACTGCGGTTGACGGGGGAAGATTAGCGGCTAGAATGCCCGGATTGGTGGGCCAGTGTAGCTCAAACGGTAGAGCATCCGCCTTGTAAGCGGAGGGTTGCCCGTTCGAGTCGGGCCACTGGCTCAGGCTGTTGTCTGGAGGGGTAGCGAAGTGGCCAAACGCACCGGGCTGTAAACCCGGCGGCCTGCGGCCTTCGGGGGTTCGAATCCCTCCCCCTCCACCAGGGCCTTGCGCGTTGTGAAGCGTGCAGGGTAAACTTGTGTGGGCCCGTGTAGCTCAGTAGGCAGAGCATCCCGCTGGTAATGGGAAGGTCGTCGGTTCGAATCCGACCGCGGGCTCCAGGTGGAAGGGGCGTGGCCAAACCCCCGGACATCGTGAACCAAACGAGCAAGGGCCACTGCAAGGAGGTTGAAGAATGGCAAAGGAGCAGTTTGTACGGACCAAGCCACACCTCAACGTGGGCACCATCGGTCACATCGACCACGGGAAGACCACGTTGACTGCGGCCATGACCAAAGTACTCGCCATGAAGGGGCTGGCCAAGGAACGGGCATACGAAGAGGTGGCCAAGGCCGATGCGAAGCTGTTCCGCCGGGACGAGACCAAGATCTTGACGGTGAACGTCGCCCACGTGGAGTACGAGACCGAGAACCGACACTACGCGCACATCGACTGCCCCGGCCACGCCGACTACGTGAAGAACATGATCACCGGCGCGGCTCAGATGGACGGGGCCATCCTGGTGGTGTCCGCAGCCGACGGCCCCATGCCCCAAACCCGGGAGCACGTGCTGCTGGCCCGTCAGGTGAACGTACCGGCCATCGTGGTGTTCCTCAACAAAGTGGACATGGTGGACGACCCCGAGCTGGTGGACCTGGTGGAGATGGAAGTGCGTGAGCTGTTGTCCGAGTACGAGTTCCCGGGCGACGATATCCCGGTGATCCGGGGGTCCGCCCTCAAGGCCTTGCAGGTCACCTCGCCGGACGACCCGGCGGCGCAGCCCATCATCGAGCTGATGGACGCCGTGGACTCCTACATCCCCCTCCCCAAGCGGGAGGAGGAGAAGCCGTTCCTCATGCCCATTGAGGACATCTTTTCCATCAAGGGGCGAGGCACCGTGGTCACCGGCCGGGTGGACCGGGGCCGGCTGCGCCCGGGGGACGAGGTGGAAATCGTCGGCCTCACCGACGAGGTGCGCAAGACGGTGGCCACCTCGCTGGAGATGTTCAACAAGGTGCTGGACGAGGCCATCGCCGGGGACAACGTGGGCGTGCTGCTGCGGGGGATCGAGAAGGAGGAGGTGGAACGGGGACAGGTCCTGGCCGCCCCGGGCTCCATCACCCCGCACACCGAGTTCACTGCCCAGGTGTACGTCCTCTCCAAGGAGGAGGGGGGGCGCCACACCCCGTTCTTCACCGGCTACAAGCCGCAGTTCTACTTCCGGACCACCGACGTGACCGGGGAGATCCAGCTGCCGGAGGGCGTGGAGATGATCATGCCCGGCGACAACGTGGACAACCTCCACTGTCAGCTCCTCAAGCACATCGCCATGGAGGAAGGCCTCCGATTCGCGGTCCGCGAGGGGGGCCGCACAGTGGGGGCCGGCGTGGTGACCAAGATACTGAAGTGACATGGCCAAGAAAGACGTCGTACTCCACGTGACCATGGCCTGCTCGGACTGCGCGCGCCGGAACTACCACACCCGGCGCAACCGCCAGGCCAAGCGGGAGAAGCTGTCGCTGCAGAAGTACTGTCGGTGGTGTCGACGACATACCCTGCACAAAGAGGTTTAGGGTGACGCAGGCCCGTAGCTCAATTGGCAGAGCGGCGGACTCCAAATCCGCAGGTTGGGGGTTCGAGTCCTCCCGGGCCTGCCAAGGGGGAAGTTAGATGATGGAGAGGGTGCGGAGGTATTGGACGTCCGTGAGGACGGAAGTGCAGCGGGTGAGCTGGCCTACCCGCCGGGAGGTCATCACCTTCACGGTGCTCATCTTCTTCATGGTGGTGGTGCTCGGCCTGTACTTGGGCATCGTTGACGCCGTACTCCAGCAGGTCCTGCGCCTCGTCTTCAAGTAGGGCTGTCGCCGATGCAGCGGAAGAAGTGGTACGCCATCCAGACCTACGCCGGTTCCGAGCTGCGGGTGAAGCGCCAACTGGAGGAGCGGGTGCGGCAGCTCGAGTGGGAGCGGTATTTCGAGCCCATCCACCAGGAGGACGACACCGAGTACTTCTTCGTCCCGGTGGAAGAGGTGATCACCTCCCGGTCCCGGCGGGGCCGGAGCACCGAGTACCGCATCCCCTATGAGTACGAGCTGTTCGTCAAGTCTAACCAGCGGGTGCAGCGGGGCGACCTGGTGGGCCGGCGCCCTCCGCGGCACCTGGAACGGGCCGCCCGCGTGGTGAGCATCGAGCAGCTGTGGCGGGTGGTGGTGGAGCTGACCAACCGGTCGGAGGTGGAGTATCTGGTGCCCCAGGAGAAAGGGCTGCGCCGCGATATCCGCATCGGCGAGCGGGTGCGGACCGGGATCCCTCTGACCCCGGATGCGGACGAGCACTACCTGATAGACGTCAAAGGGCAGGTAGTGGCCCGCGAGCGGGTACGGCGGATTACCCTGGAGTACGAGGACGGGTCCCAGGAGCGGCGGATCATCCCCGAGGCCTATGTCCCCACCCGGCTGCGGGAGGGGAGCGAGCTGGCCGCCGGGGAGGAGATCGAGCGCGAACACAAGATCTACTCCCGGGCCACCGGCCTGGTGAAGGTGAAGGAGTACAAGGACAAGCGGGTGATCACCGTACAGCGCATCGAGAAGCGCCGGCTGATCCCCGGCTATGTGTTCGCCAAGATGGGCCTGGAAGAGGAACAGATGTCCGAGCTCATCCGCGGGCTGGAGGGGTCGGTTCGCTTCGTGGGAACACGGGCCCGGCCCAGCCCGATCGAGGGCCGGGAGATGAACCTGATCCAGCGGAAGGCGGGGCTGGAGGAGGCCCCGGCTGCCGAGCCCCGGGCGAAAGCGCCCAAGGTGGAGGTGGAGTTCGAGGTGGGCGAAGTGGTCCAGATCGTGGAGGGGCCGTTCGCCGACTTCACGGGCGAGATCAAGGAAATCGACAAAGAGGCCGAAGAAGTGGTGGTCATGGTCAAAATCTTCGGCCGCGAGACCCCGGTGCGGGTGGGCTTCGACGGCGTAGACAGGGTATGAGGAGGCAGGCGTGGCCAAGAACGTAACGGCCAAGATCAAACTACAGATACCGGCCGGCCAAGCGAATCCGGCGCCGCCGGTGGGCCCGGTGCTCGGCGAACACAAGGTCAACATCATGGAGTTTTGCCGCCGGTTCAACGAGGCGAGCAAGAACGAGGAACCGGGGCTCATCCTGCCGGTGGAGATCACCGTGTATCAGGACCGCTCGTTCGACTTCCTGCTCAAGCAGCCTCCCATCCCCGTGTTGCTGAAGAAAGCCGCCGGGGTGGCCAAGGGATCGCCGGAGCCGAACCGGGCCAAGGTGGGGCGGGTGTCCGCCGAGCAGGTGCGGCGGATCGCCGAGCGGAAGCTCCCTGACCTCAACACTGAGAACCTGGAGGCGGCCATGCGCACCGTGCTGGGCACGGCCAAGAACATGGGCATCGAGGTGGAGCAATGAACCGCAGCCGCAGGTACCAGCAGCTGACCGCGACTCTGGAGCGGGATAGGGTGTACCCAGTGCGGGAGGGGATTGAGCTGATGCGGCGGCTCGCCACCGCCAAGTTCGCGGAGACCGCGGAGGCCGCCTACAATCTGGGGATCAACCCCTCCCAACACATGGTGCGCGGCACATGCGGTCTGCCCCATGGCACCGGCAAGACAGCCCGGGTGCTGGTGTTCGCCAAGGGGGAGAAGATCCGCGAGGCGGAGGCCGCCGGGGCCGACTACGCCGGCGGGGAGGAACTCGCCCAGCGCATCCAGAAGGAGGGGTGGCTGGAATTCGACAAGGTGGCCGCCACCCCGGACATGATGCCGGTGGTGGGCAAGCTGGGGCGGATCCTGGGTCCGCGGGGGCTCATGCCCTCGCCCAAGACGGGCACGGTTACCCAAGAGATCGGCGCCCTGGTGCAGGAGCTGAAGGCCGGGATGATCGAGTTCCGAGTCGACCGGTACGGGATTGTGCACGCCCCCTTCGGCCAGGTCACCTTCGAGGTCGACCAGCTGCAGGAGAACCTGCTGGCCTTGACCCAGGCGCTCCTGGAACGCAGGCCAGAGGGGGCGAAGGGGCGCTACATCCAGCGGGTCACCGTCTCCTCCACCATGGGGCCGGGGATTCGTCTGGACGTGGCCGAGCTGGTCGCCGCAGCCACCAAGTTCTGAGAGGGGAGAGATGCCGAGGCCGGAGAAGATCGCGGAGGTGGAGGGGTTACAGGACAAGCTGTCCCGGGCGCGCGGCGTGGTGTTGGTCGATTTCTTGGGCCTGTCCGCCCCGGAGATGGTCGAGCTGCGGCGCATCATGCGGGGGGCCGGGGTGGAGTTCCGGGTGGTGAAGAACACCCTAACACAGCTGGCGGCCCGCAACGCGGGTGCGGACTACCTGGCTGAACACTTGCGGGGCCCCAACGCGGTGGTGGTGGGCTATGATGATCCCACGGTGCCGTTTCGGGTCTCCCGGGAGTGTGCCAAGAGATTCAAGAAGCTACAGGTAAAGGCGGGGCTGTTCGTCGGCGAGCCGGTGGCCCCGGACGAGGTTGACTGGTACGCCAACCTCCCCTCCCGCGAGGAGCTGCTCGGCCGGCTGGCCGGGGGGTTGGCCGCGCCGATCCGCGGCCTGGCTGTGGCCCTGGCCGGTGTAGTCCGCGGACTGGCCGTGGCCGTGGCGGAAGTGAGAAGACAGAAAGAAGCCAAGGGGTGAGCGATGACAAAGGATGAGATCCTGCAGGCCATCGAAGAGATGACGGTAAAGGAACTGGCAGAGCTGGTGTCGGCCATCGAGGACCGGTTCGGAGTCTCCTCCCAGGTCGCCGCCCCGGTGGCGGTGGCCACTGCACCGCAAGCCGAGGCGGAGGCCGCTGAGGAGCGGTCCACGGTGGACGTGGTCATCACCGCCGCCGGGCAGCAGAAGATCCAGCTGATCAAAGCGGTCAAGGAGATCACCGGCAAGGGCCTCAAGGAGTGCAAGGAACTGGTGGACAAGCTGCCGGCGACCATCAAGGAGGAGGCCAGCCCCGAAGAGGCAGAGGACCTCCGCGGCAAGCTGGAAGCCGTTGGGGCCGAAGTCGAGCTCAGGTAGGCGGAGCAGAGGAGGTGAAGGGCCGCCCTTTGGGTGGCTTTCCTTGTGACTAGGCGCTCTTACGGACGTGCACGTGAGTGGGTGGAACCGCCCGATCTGACAGCTGATCAGCGGCGTTCTTTCGAGTGGTTCCTCGCCCAGGGGATCGCCGAGGCGTTCGCCGAGGTGTCCCCCATCCAGTCCCCCGGGCGGGAGGACCTGTCGTTGGAGCTGGTGGACGTCAGGTTGGGCAACCCCCGCCACGATGAGTGGGAGTGCCGGGTCAAGGACCTCACTCTTGCCGCCCCCCTGCGAGTGACCGGGCGGCTCCGCCAGGGGAAGCGGGTGATCCGCGAGACGGAACTGTACTTGGCCGACTTGCCCCTGATGACCCCGCGGGCCACTTTCATCATCAACGGCACCGAGAACGCGCTGGTCAACGAACTGGCCCGCAGCCCGGGACTGTACATCACCCGCGAGGAGCCACACCTGTTCCGAGCCCACTTCCTCCCTGAGGTGGGGGCGTGGTTGGAGATCGACCTGGACGTGCGGCGATGGACACTGCGCGCCAGCCTGGACCGGCGGGGCAAGGTTCCGGTAACCGCCTTCTTCCGGGCACTGGGCATGGAGCCCCAGGAGATGCTGTCCCGCTACGCCACGGATGTACCGGTCTCCGAGCTGACCGACCGGCTGGCCGCCTGGAAGGGGGGGTTCCTGGCCGAGCCGGTGGAGGTGGGGGACGCCCGGTGGGAGGTGGGCGAAGAACTGACGCCGGCCCGGGCCCAAACCCTGGTCAAGGCCGGCCGCTCGACCGTCCGCCTGGTCCACCCCGCGCTCGCCAAGTCCCTAGCTGAGGACAAGACCGCCACCCAAGAGGAGGCCGTGCGGTTCATCTACCACAAGTTCCGTTCCAGCGACCGGCCGGCCTTCGGCCAGATGATGGAGTACCTGCGGGGGCTGTACTTCGACCCCGCCTCGTATCGGCTCACCCCGGTGGGCCGGTTCAAGCTGAATCGCAAGCTGGGCCACACCCGCAAGGAGACCTACCTGGTGCCGGAGGACATCTTCCGCGCACTGGAGATCCTGCTGCGGGCGCCGGAGGATCCGCAGCTGTTGGATGAGAAGGACCACTTGGCCAACAAGCGGGTCCGCCTGCCCGGAGAACAGGCGCAGGCCGCGCTGCGCTCCGGGCTGGTGCGCATGGCCCGCATCGCCCAGGACAAGCTGTCCCGGTTCGACCCGGAGGACCGCGACGCAGTCAGGAAGATCGTCTCCGCCCGTACCGTACAGGCCGCCATCAACATGCTGTTTTATACCGGGCGGCTGTCCCAGTTCCTGGAGCAGAGCAATCCACTGGCCGAGCTGACCCACAAGCGGCGCCTGTCCGCCCTGGGCGGGCTGAGCGCCCGGCGGGCCAAGATCGAGGTGCGCGACGTCCACCCCTCCCACTACGCCCGCATCTGTCCCATCGAGACCCCGGAGGGCCAGAACATCGGCCTGATAACGTCGCTGGCGGTCTACGCCCGGGTCAACAAATTCGGGTTCCTGGAAGCCCCGTACGTGAAGGTGGACAAGGGGCGGGTGACCGGCGACATCCGCTATCTGATGGCGGACGAGGAGGCCAAGTACCGCATCGCTCCGGCCACGGTGCCGGTGGACGACGCCGGCCGCCTGGCAGCCGAACGGGTGCCCATCCGGACTGGGCGAGAGGAGATTCGCTTTGCCCCGCCGGAACAGGTGGACTTCGTGGAGGTCTCCCCGCGGACCATCGTTGGGGTGTCCGCCTCCCTCATCCCGTTCCTGGAGCATGACGACGCCAACCGGGCCCTCATGGGGGCCAACATGCAGCGGCAGGCCGTCCCCTTGCTCCGCCCTCAGGCCCCGGTGGTGGGCACGGGGATGGAGGCCCGCGCGGCCCGGGACTCCGGCTCGGTGGTGATCGCCGAGCAGAACGGGGTAGTCGAGGCAGTGGACGCCCAGCGGGTGGTGGTGAGGTCGGGGGCGGTGACCAAGACGTACCGGCTGCTCAACTTCGAGCGCTCGAACCAGGACACCCTCCTCCACCAGCGGCCGTTGGTCCGCCCCGGGGACGTGGTCCACCGCGGCGAGGTGCTGGCCGACTCCCAGTCCACCGCCGGGGGGGAGCTGGCCCTGGGCACCAACTTGCTGGTCGCCTTCCTGCCGTTCGAAGGCTACAACTACGAGGACGCCATTGTGATCTCCGAGCGGTTGGTGCGGGACAACGCGCTCGATTCCATCCACGTCCAGGAATTCGAGGTGCGGGCCGAGGAGACGAAGCTGGGCCCGGAGGAGATCACCGCCGACATCCCCAACCTGTCCAAAGAGGACCTGCGCAACCTCGATGAACATGGCATCGTCCGGGTGGGAACCGAGGTCCGCACCGGGGACGTGCTGGTGGGGAAGATCACCCCCAAGGGGGAGGCCGAGCCCACCCCGGAGGAGCGAATCTTCCGCTCCATCTTCGGCGAGAAGATGCGCAACTTCAGGAACTCGTCTCTCAAGATGCCCCCCATCACGGGGACAGCCACCGTCATCCGGGTGAAACGCATCTCCCGCGCCCAGGGGGACGAGTTGGAGGCCGGGGTCAACGAGCTGGTCAAGGTGTACGTGGCCCAACGACGCCGCATCTCCGTGGGGGACAAGCTGGCCGGCCGCCACGGCAACAAGGGGGTCATCGCCACCATCCTGCCCGTCGAGGACATGCCGCTCCTCCCGGACGGGACGCCGGTGGACGTGGTGCTGAACCCACTCGGGGTGCCCTCGCGCATGAACCTGGGCCAGATCTTCGAGGCCAACCTGGGGTGGCTGGCCGACCTCAAGGGGGAACACGTGGCCACCCCGGTATTCGACGGGGCGAAGGAGGACGAGATCCTGTCCGAGCTCACCCGAGTCCTGCGAGAGCAGGGACTGTCGGACGGGGCCCGCACCGACGGCAAGGTGACGCTGCGGGACGGTCGCACCGGCGAGCCGCTGAAGGCGCCGGTCACCGTGGGCACCATGTACCTCATGAAGCTCGAGCACATCGCTGCCGACAAGATCCACGCCCGGTCGACCGGGCCGTACGCCTTGATCACCCAACAGCCCCTGGGCGGCAAGGCCCAATTCGGCGGCCAGCGATTGGGGGAGATGGAGGTATGGGCACTGGAGGCCTACGGGGCAGCCACCCTCCTCCAGGAGATGCTCACCGTGAAGTCCGACGACGCCAAAGGGCGGGTGCAGCTGTACAAGGCCATCCTCCGCGGGGAGGACTTCCCCAAGCCCGGCATCCCCGAGTCGTTCCGAGTCCTGTGGCGGGAGCTGCAGTGTCTGGGACTGGCGCCCAAGGCCTACGACCAGAGCAACCGGGAACTGAACATCACATGAGGCCATGGCCCGCGAGGAAGGGGCGGGGTTTATCCTGTTCCGCGAGCCGGCCGGCCCCAGGCAGTACCTGATCATCAACAACAAACAGACCGGTCATTGGGGATTCCCCAAAGGGCACATCGAGCCGGGGGAAGACGAGTTGACCGCTGCCCGTCGCGAGGTTGCCGAGGAGGTAGGCATCACCGGCCTCGCGCCCCAGGCGGGCTTTCGGCGGGAGCTGCGCTACCGGTTTCGGCGCCACCACCGCCCGGTGGACAAACGGGTGACCCTGTTCCTGGGCCGGGTCGGGGACGACGCGGCGGTGCGCCCCTCACCGGATGAGGTGGCGGACTGGGCGTGGCTGCCCTACCCCGAGGCGGTGGCCAAGCTGACCTATCCCGAACAGCGGGAGCTCCTGCGCGCGGCCCACCGCTGGCTGGGGGCCCGGCCCGGCTGAGGCCCCCCTCAACGCGGGGGCCGACGGCCGATCTCACCGGCCGACTGCAGGGCGAGCTTGGCGGCAAACGGGCCCACCAGCTCGTGAATCACTGTGGCCCCGATGATCACGCTCAGCAGAACATCGCTCAGCGGGATCAGCGCGGGGACGTTCCGCACGGTGAGGGCCAACCCGATGACGATGCCCCCTTGGGGGATGAGTCCCAAGCCGGTGTAGCGGCGCATGGCCGGCGGCGCGTGGGCCGCACTGGCCCCCAGATACGCCCCACCCAGCTTCCCTGCGGTCCGGAAGGCAACGAACAGCAACACCACCGGCAGATAGCGGACAAGGACGGAGAAGTCCAGGTACAGCCCGCTAAGGGTGAAGAACAGAAGGAACACCAGCGGCTCCACGTGCCGCTCAATCAAATGGAAGATGCGGGGCCGGTTGCGGCGTAGGTTCACCACCACCGCCCCCGTACACATGGTGGCCAGGAGCTGGTCCAGGGACAGCCGGGCGGCGATGCCAAAGCAGAGGATGAGCAAGGTGACCGCCAGCGCGATGAGCAGCCCGTCCGATTCCCGCCCCACCAGGCGGGCCACCAGGTGGAAGGCGAGCCCGAACGCCGCCCCCAGGATCAACGAACCGGCGATCAGGCCAAGTGGGTACAGGAACGAGCTCAGCTGCGGTACGCTGCGGCCGGCCAGCAGCCCGGCCACGGCGACCGCCACGGAGAAGTTGATGATCCCCAGCGCGTCGTCGAACGCAGCCGCGCCCATGATGCTGAAGGATACCACGCCGCGCGCCCGGTACTGGTGGATTACCGCCAGGCTGGCCGTGGGATCGGTGGGCGAGGCCAGCGCCCCCAGCAGCAGGGCCAACGGCAGGTAGGCGGCCACCAGCCCCTCCCCCGGCAGGCCCACCACGAACGGGAGCACGGCCAGGCTTCCCCCGGTGACCACCAGCGCGGCCAGCTGTCCCTCGCCCACCGCGATGGAGACGATCCCCTTGCCCAGCTCCCGCAGCGGGCCTACGGCCAACGTCCCCCCCACCTCGAAGGTGATGAGGGCCAGCGCCACGTTGACTGCCAGGTCGGCGTTTTCCACCAGCGCGGCCGGCAGCAGGCCGAACAGGCTGGGATTGAGCAGGACGCCGGCCAGGATGTAGCCGGTGACCCGGGGGAACCCCAACCGCTCAGCCGTTTCGCCCAGCACCAGCCCGGCGCCGAGCAGCACACCCACCGCAAGCAACGTGTCCACGTCGATTCACTCTCACTGATTCCTGACCGCGACTGACTAGGCCAACAGTGTACGGCCAGCCCGAGGCGGGGGCAACGCGCGCGCAGCCTCAGCTGTTCGGCATCCCATGCCCGTGGGGTATACTGTCGGGCCATGGAAATCGCTCCCACCGCTGTCTCCTCGTGCCTGTTCCTCCTCACCTACGGCCTGATCCTCTCCGAGCGGGTGCATCGGACGATCGCCGCGCTGGCCGGGGCGGTGGCCATGGTGGTCGCCGGCACCACCTTGGGGTTCTACGACTGGGAGCTGGCGGTGGCCGCCATCGACTTCAACACCCTGGCCCTGTTGCTGGGGATGATGATCATCGTGGGCGTCATCCAGGAGACTGGGTTCTTCCAGTACGCGGCCGTGAAGGTGGCTCGGTGGACGCGGGGGAACCCGTGGTGGCTGCTGTTGGCGTTGGCGCTGTTCACCGCCTTGGTGTCCACCGTGTTGGACAACGTCACCACCTTGGTGATGGTGGCCCCGGTGACCGTGTCCATCGCCGAGGTGGTGGGGATGAGTCCGCTTCCGCTGCTCCTGTCGCAGGCGGTGTGTTCCAACGTGGGCGGGGTGGCCACCCTGGTGGGCGACCCGCCCAACATCCTCATCGGGTCGGCAGCCGGGCTGTCCTTCGTCGATTTCCTCGTCAATCTGGGCCCCATCGTGGCCGTGGTGCTGTTGCTGTCGGTGGTCCTGATTCGGTGGTTGTTCCGCAAGGAGTTGGCCAGCCCGGCGGAGAAGGTGGAGACGTTGCTGGCCATGGACGCCAAGCGGGCACTGCTCGATCCCAAGACGGCGCGCAAGGTGCTGTGCGTGGTGGCCCTGACCGTGGTGCTGTACCTCGTACACCACTTGCTGGGGTTCCCGCCCGGGCTGGTGGCCCTGATCGGGGCGGCAGTGGGCCTGCTGTGGGTGCGGCCGCCGGTGGATCAGGTGCTGGGCAAGATTCACTGGGACGTGTTGGTGTTCTTCCTCGCTCTGTTCGTGGTGGTCGGTGGGCTGGAGGCCGCCGGGGTGCTGGGGTGGATCTCCCAGCAGCTCGGTTTCCTGGCCCGCTCCGGGGTGTTGCTGGCCGCCTTGGCCATCCTGTGGGGCAGTGCCATCATGTCCGCGGCTGTGGACAACATTCCGTTCACCATCGCCATGCTCCCGGTGATACGGGGTCTGTCGGCCCACGGGGTGGCCGCCGCGCCGTTGTGGTGGGCCCTGGCCCTGGGCGCCGGGTTCGGCGGCAACGCCACCCCCATCGGGGCCACGGCCAACGTGGTGGCAGTGTCGGTGTCCGAACACACTGCGGACCCCATCACCACTCGGCGCTGGCTGGGCACCGGGGGCTGGTTGGCCCTGCTTGGATGTGGGGTGGCCAGCGTGGCCCTAGTGCTGGGGGTTACATTGGGTTGGCTGTTGTAGAAGCCCCGGGGGGGAACAGCTTCCCCGGGTTGAGGATCCCCAGCGGATCCTAAGCCTGCTTGATCCTCTGCATGAGTCCAATGTGAACCTCATCCGACACCAGCGGGAGGAACTTGCCCCGCTTGAGGCCCACACCGTGCTCGGCGGTGAGGTCACCGCCCAGCTGGCGCACGACACGGAACATGTCCCCTAGGAAGGCGTCCAGAGCCTGTGCCCAGCTCTGCTCGTCCCGCCCCCCGCTCACCGGGGTGGGGTGGAGGTTGCCGTCCCCGATGTGGCCGTAGACCGGAACGCTCAGGTTGTGCCGGCCGGCCAGCTCGCCCAGTCTACGCACCATCTCCGGGATCCGGGCCCGGGGGACTACCATGTCCTCCACCGACACGTAGTCGTTTTGCGCCTTGAGAGCCTCGGCGATGTTGCGCCGCGCCCGCCACAGGCGCTCCCGGGTCAGCCGGTTGTCGGCGGCGTACACTTCCCGCGCCCCACCGCCAGCCAGCCGCTCGTAGACTCGCTCTGCCGCCCCCCAGACGGCGTCCTCGTCCATCCCGTCCAGCTGGAGGAGGAGGTGGGCCTGGCAGTCGTGATGGGGCAGGGTGAGGTTCAGGTAGTCCTCAGCGGCCCGCAGGCTGGGGCAGTCCATGAACTCCACCGCGGCCAGCCCGTGCTCCCGCCGCAACAGGTCCAGCACCAGTGCCACCGTGTGGTCCAGGACATCGAAAGGGGCCAGCAGGTCGAGCACGAAGCGAGGTTTGACGGTCAGCCGAAACGTGATCTGGGTGATGACCGCCAGCGTGCCCTCTGACCCCACCAGCAGCCGCAGCAGGTCGTACCCGGTCACGTCCTTGACGCACTTGCCCCCCAGACGCACCAGCTCCCCGGTGGGGGTCACCACCTCCACACCGTACACCCAATCCCCGGTCAGCCCGTACTTGACCGCCCGCGCGCCCCCGGCGTTCTCCGCCACATTGCCCCCCACGTGGCAGCTGTCCAGCGTGGACACGTCCACCGGGTAGAACAGGCCGCGGGCCTCCACCGCCCGCATCATGTCCGCCAGCACCACCCCGGGCTCCACGGTGACCATCATGTTGTCGGGGTCGACTTCAAGGATCCGGTCCATGCGCTCCAGGGATAGGACGATGCCCCCGCAGGCGGGTATCGCACCGCCGGACAGCCCGGTGCCCACCCCCCGGGGCGTCACCGGCACACGGTGGCGGCTGGCCAGCCGCATCACCGCCGCCACCTGCTGCGCGGTGCGCGGCTTGACCACTGCCTCCGGCAGGCGGCGGTACCGGTCTTCGATCTCGTCCAGCCCGTACTTGTCGAGCTGCTCCCGGGCCGTGGCCACATAGCCGGCCCCGACGATCTCCTCCAGGGACGACACCAGCTGCGGGGTCACCGGCTGGTAGCTCGCGCCCCCCCCTCCCCCGCGCCACACCCCAGCTCCTCCAGCCGCTGTACCAGGTGCGGGAGGATCTCGGCCAGGTCCCCGACCACAGCCAGATCGGCGGCCTGGAACACCGGGGCGCGGGGATCCTTGTTTATGGCCACCACCGTGTCCGCGCATCCCGGCCAGGTGCTGGATCGCCCCGGACACCCCGCAGGCGATGTACAGGTCCGGCGAGACCGTCTTTCCGGACAGCCCCACCTGACACGGGTAGGGCAGCCAACCTTGGTCCACCACCGCCCGTGAGGCACCGAGCCGGCCGCCCAGCGCCCTGGCCAGAGACCTCACCCAGTGCAAGTTCTCGGGTCGGCCCACCCCTCTCCCCGCCGTCACCACCACCGCGGCGTCCTCGATGCTGCCCTCGTCCGCGGGCCGCTGCACGCCCAGCAGCGTGTACCGGGACGCGAACACCTCCTCGGGGTACTCCTTGGTCACCACTTCCCCGCGGCGGGTCAGGTCAGGGGGCGCCGGGCGGTGGGAGCGGGGGCGCACCGTGGCCAGCTGTGGACGCCGGTCAGGGGTCTTGATGGTGGCCATCACGTTGCCCCCGATGGCCGGGCGCGTCTGGAGCAGGAGCCCGGTCTCCTCCTCCACGTCCAGCTCGGTACAGTCCGCGGTGAGCCCGGTACGAAGCTGAGCGGCGAGCAGCGGCATCAGCGTCCGGCCCGAGGTGGTGGCCCCGGCGATCAGGATGGCCGGGGACTCCTCGCCGACCAGCCGCCCCAAACAGCCGAGGTACGGGTCGGCATCGAAGGTTCGCAGGCTCGGATGGTCAACTGCGTATACTCGATCGGCCCCCCGCAGGATAAGCTCCCGGACCCCCTCCGCGACCTCGTGCCCCAGCAGCACCGCACCGAGTGGCGATCCCAGCCGGTCGGCCAGCGGCCTGGCCCGGGCCACGCTGACGTACAGCTGCCCGAGGACCTCCAGCAAGGTGGATCGCATCGTCCTGGCCACGGCACCGGCGTTGATGAGGCCGATGGCCAGCACGGGCAGCGCCAGTGATCTCATCCACCCCACGACCCTTTCCGCGGGCGAGACGTAGCCACCCGAAGGGAACCACCGCAGGGCCACCGCAAACAGGAAGATGAAGTTGAGCCCCATCCAGAATCCAGGAACGGACACCCCTAACGTGGCCAGCCCGATGGCCAGCTCGTCCAGCAGCCGACCCCGGTAGACCGCCGCCAGCGCTCCCAACGGGATCCCCACCAGCGCAGCCAACACCAACCCGAAGCTGGCCAGGATCAGGGTTACCGGCAGCTTCTCACCGATGATCTTGGTCACCGGCTCCTGCAAGTAGAAGGACTTGCCCACGTTCCCGTGCAACAGCGTGTCCTCGAGCCACGCCCCGTAGCGGACAAGGAAGGGTTTGTCCAGTCCCCACGCCTCCCGGCGGGCCTGGACCAGCTCCTCGGTAGCCCGGGTCCCCAAGGAAACCGTCACCGGGTCGCCGGGAATCAACTCCATGAGCCCGTAGATTATGAACGACAGGGCGAGCAACACCGCCACCATGGAGACGAACCGGTTGACCGCGTACGCGATCATCGCCCAACGGCCCCCTTTTCAGGTCCGCGGCGGGGGCGCACGCATCCCGCGCCCCCGCCGCAGTCCAGGACAGCGCTGACTCAGCTCACTTGTCGAGCCACACGTTCCAGAAGGTCTCCCGCTTGAACGCCTGATAGCCCTCCACGTAGTCGTAGTACACCTGGAGGCTCTTGAAGTCGCCGATGATGCAGCATTAAGGGTCGTCGAGCAGCAAACACTGGATCTGCTCCCAGAGATCATAGCGCGTCTCGTAGTCGTCAGTCTGGTACTCCTGCTCGAACAGCTTCCGGATCTCCCTGGCGGTGTCGGAGATGTGGCCGGTCTCGGCGATGGTCGGGTTGTTGGAGGCGTCGCCCATCACCAGGCTCTTGTTGTGCCCAGATGCCGGGTCGTAGACGTAGGCGTTGGCGTCCGGACCCACCGGGAAGCCCAAGCCGGTGCACCATACGTTCATGTTGGTGTCGACCTGGATGTGGTTGACAAACGAGGCCCACGGGTAGACGGCCAGCGTGCAGTTGAAGCCCGCTTTCACCCACTCGTCGTACAGGGCGAGGGACTCACGATAGATCCAGTCGTAGTCCCTGGTCGTGCTGATGACGATCTCGGCGCCGTCTTAGCCGGCCTCTTCCATCAGCCGCTTCGCCGCCGCATCGTCGTCCGGGCTGTACTGGTCGAGACAGGCGTCCCACCACCACTTGGGTTGATCGATGAAGAAGACGCTGTTGTTGGCGTCGTAGAAGTCCTCCTGGCCGTAGGCGGTGAAGTTGAGCACCCGCTCCATGTCGGCAGCCAGGCGGAGGGCCAACCGGATGCGCGGGTCGCTGGTCGGCCACTTGGTGCAGTTCACGAAGTACAGGGGTTTGTAGTAGGGGCTGAGCGCCCGCAGCTCCAGACCCGGTATCTGCTCCAGACGGGCGGCCTCGGACAGGGGGACCTCAGTGATCAGGTCGTATTGTCCGGTCTCCAGGCCGGCGATGCGGGCCCCGGCCTCGGGCACGTAGTTGAACACCACTTTGTCCAGATAGGCGATGCGGTGGCCGCCGTAGCCGGTCGCCGCGAAGTCGGTCATCGGCGTGTAGTCGGCAAACCGCCGGATGACCACCCGCTCTTCCGTCCACGACTCCAGCTCATACGGCCCGGTCCCCACGATCCCCTCGGCCGGGATGGGCACGTCCCCGTACTGGTCGATGACCGCCTTGGGGTAGATCCCCGCACCGTTCACTGTGGTGCTAAGTGCGGTGAGCAGCCGGGTCGGCGAGGAGAGCACGAATTTGATCGTGTACGGGTCGACGACCACAATGTCGGTCACGTTCCCGAAGTCACTGCCCCGCTCGGCCACCCGGATGAACCGCTCAATGGAGGCCTTGACGTCCTCAGCGGTCAACTCGCCGTACCCCTTCTGGAACTTGACCCCCTGGCGGAGGTGGAAGGTCCAGGTGAGGCGGTCTTCGCTGAGCTCCCACGACTTGGCCAGCTGGGGAATGTCTTCGAACTCCCGGCTGAATGTGGTCAAGGTCTCGAAGATGTGGCAGGCGATGGCCTCACAGGCGCCGGCCGTCGTCTGCTGCCAGTCCAGGTAAGGCGGGGACACACCCAGCGCCGCCTGGATGACCCCGCCGTACTCCCCTTCCTCCGCGGCGCACAGGAGGCTCACCGCGAGGACCAACAACACAACTCCCAACAAACCGAACACGCCCCTAGGCTTCATGCAGCCTCCTTTGGCGCTCTGCCAGCGGATCACCGACCACACCGACTCCGGTCTGATCCGCACATCGGGGCCCTCGGTCTCTGCGCCCTGCCATCACCTCCCGCAGCTTCCCCGTCAGGACAGGGGAAGCTGAATCTCGCAGTCCTGTTCGATTGATCTCTCGATGGCCACCGCCACCTCCAGGGAGCGGCGGCCGTCCAGTCCATCCACGCTGGGGGGGCGATCGAACTCCAGACAGGCGATGAAGTGGGCGACCTCTGCCTGCAACGCCCCGACCATCCTGCCCTGGACCTCAGCCCACAGCCGGGTGATGGGGAACCGCCACCCCTGCGGGCCAGCGACCATGAGGTTCATGGCCACCATGTCCAGCGCGCATTGCCCCCTGGTTCCGGTAACGTACACCTTCACATCGCCCCACGCGTTCTCCGGCAGGCCCCACCCCGTCTCCACAACCGCCACAGCGCCGTCGCGGAACTGGAAGGTGGCCCAGGAGGAATCCCAGGTGTTCAGCTACTCCTGAACGCGCCCCCGCACCGCCCTGGCGTAGACCGACCGTACCTCGACGCCGGGGTGATACCAGAGAATCTGGTCGATATCGTGAACCGCGATGTAGTTTGTCACGGTGGTCCTGCCGCCCAGCCGCCGGGCTTCGTCGATGGTGCCGTTCCGCCTGCCGTAGGCGGACTTGAATTCTCCGATGTTGCCGCCGGCCACCGCCCGTTTGATCTCGATGTACGCCGGTTCGAAGCGCAAGATGTAGCCGATCATGAGCTTGCATCGGTTCCCCCGGCAGGCGGCGATGACCTGGTCTGCTTGATCCAGGGTCCTGGCCATCGGCTTCTCCAGGAAGATGTGGCAACCGGCCTCGGCGGCCTGAACCACCGGGTCCACGTGGAGGTGCTCGGGGGTGGCGATGATCACCCCGTCAAGTTGTTCCCGCTCCAGCATCTCCCCGCAGGTTTCGTACAGCTAAGCGCCCAGCTCCTGCGGACTCTTCCCCAGCCCCACCCCAACGGCGCTCTTCAGCGAGTAGCCTGCCGGGTCGGCGATGGCCGCCACCCGCACCCGCCCGTCTTCACTCGCCACCCGGGCCAGCAGCTGCCCCATCCACCCGTATCCGATCACACCCAGATTCTTGGCCATGCACTCTCCTCTCGTGCCTTGCCCTTGGGTTCGCGCGCTGGTTCGCCGATCGGCGGGACGGGTGCCGCTAACGGGGGCGGCATCGCCGGTGGGCCACGCCTCGGCCGAGACGGCCCGGGGGCCTGCCGCAGGCTGGGCGCCTGCGGGCGCTCACCGCAGTAGTGACTCGATCTCTTCGAAGTGTCGTTCCATGATCTGGATGGCCCTGGCTTTGTCCTTGGCGCGGATGGCTTGGTACAGCTCCCGATGCGAACGGCGGGTCTCCTCCAGGTGCCGCTGGCCGGCCTGCAGGAGCTCCTTCTTCATCCTCGGCCACAGGCTCCGCTCCATGATGTCAAACAGAGATGTCAGTGTCCGTATGAGCACGGAATTCTGTGACGCCCGTGCGATGGCCAAGTGGAAATCCCGATCCGCCCGCAATAGGTCGTCGTACCGCTTCGCCTCGATACTCCCCAGGATGCGCCGCAGGGCCGACTCCATCTCCTCTAGGTCTTCCCGGCCGCGCCGCTCCACCGCGTAGGCGAGGAGCCCTGTCTCCAGCGCCCGCCTGGACTCAAGGGCTGCAAACGGGTCCTCCTCGCTCTCCAGCATCGAGATCAGCTTGGTTTCGATGTCGATGCCGCCTCGCTTGACCCATGTGTCGTTCTTGATGTAGGTGCCGTCCCCGATCTTGGTCTCCAGGATGCCCACCAGCCGCAGCGCCCCCAGGGCCTCCCGAACAGACGGGCGACTCACCCCGATCATCTCGGCGATTTCCTCCTCCGGGGGGAGCTTGTCGCCGATTTGATAGTCACCCCGGCGGATGGCAGACAGAATCTGCTCTACGACGTGCTCAGACTTCCTCTTCGAACTCAGTTTCTCGAACATGTTCTCACCGTACGCCCCGGACCGGCCCGCCACCAACACACTTAAGCTAACAAATATATTATAGCATGCATAGCCGGCCACGTCAACCGGGGCGTCACGCCCACTCCGGGTGGCCGATGCGGGCGTACAGCCGCCCCTCGCTGACCGGGGGACAACTGACGATAGGGTGTCTCTCCCCCTCCAGACACTCGTTGCAGGAATCGCAGGCCGCCCGGGGTTGGCCGGCGGCCAGCCGCGCGGCCAGGTCAGGCTCAGCGATGAACGGGCGGGCCATGGCCACGAACGCGAACCCTTCTTCCACCAACCGCCAGATGGCGGCCTGAGACCGGAGGCCACCGCACAGCCCCAACGGGACCGCGTCGCCCACCCAGCTGCGGACCACCGCCGCCTCGGCCGCGAAGTAGCCTTCTTGACCCGACCGGGGGTCGGACTTCCGGGAAGGGCTGAGCTCGGGCGGGGCCTCGTACATCCACGCGCTCACCTCCACAGCTTGCAGCCCGGCATCGACGAGGATGGCCGCCGTCTCCCCGGCCGACTGGGGGGTCAGCCCGCCGGGGACGAAATCGTTGCAGTTCAGCTTGGCAAAGAGGGGGAAGTCATCCCCAAGCACCTGGCGGCAGCGCCCCAGCACCTCGACGGCGAACCGGGCCCGTCGCGCCACCGACCCCCCGCCGATCGGTCCGCCGGTTGGTGTGGGGGGAGATGAACTGAGGCAACAGGTACCCGTGGGCGGCATGAAGTTGGACGGCGTCGAACCCGGCGGCCTTGGCCCGGCCAGCCGCCCGGCCGAAGTCCTCCACCAGCTCCCAAATCTCTTCGGTGGACAGCTCCCGGGGCACGATCCCCGCCCGCGGATCCGGGACGGCCGACGGCCCGATGGGCGAGCCCACCACGTGGGGCTTGCACTGGCGCCCCCCATGCACCAGCTGGACAGCAATCCGGCAGTCGGGAGCGGCGGCGTGCACCGCGGCAGTGATCTCACGCCAGGCCGGGACGAGGTCATCACGGTGAATCCCATTCTGGTCGACGTCCGAGCGTCCATCCTCCCGTACATAGGCATAGCCGGTGACCACCAGCGGGGTCCCCCCGCGCGCCAGCCGCTCGTACAGCTGCTTGAGCAGGATGTTCGGACAGCCGGCGGTGTCGGCCGCGAACTCCGACGTGCCCGATCTGACTAGTCTTCCCGGCACCTCCATGGGCCCGATGCTCCAGCTTGTTGAGCTCATGCCGCCTCCTCACGTCTGCTCATGTCCACAGGGGAAGGTAGCCGGCTGCCCCGCGCCTGTCACATGTATTACTCCAGCGGGGAGGGTTGGGGGCTGGCGGCGGGAGCGGGTAGATTATCGGGGCGCCGCCAGCGCGCAGAGGGGGAGATGTGCAACTGGTTGAGGAAGTCCTCGACGGGATCTTCTTGGTCGATACGGGACAGTTCGGGGTGCCCGCCTATGGGGGGGCCTACGTGGTGCGAGCTGACCAGCCGGCCCTGGTGGACTGCGGAACCTCCCTGGCAGCAGGCCGGATCCTCAGCGGGCTGAGGGCGCTGGCCATCCCCCCGGAACAAGTCCGCTGGGCATTGCTCACCCACATCCACCCCGACCATGCCGGAGGGGCGGGCGCCCTTCTGCCCCGACTGACGAACGCGCAGGTGGTGGTCCACCCGCGCGGCCTAGGGCATTTGGCCGACCCCACCCGCCTGGCAGCCTCTGCCCGGAAGGCCACCGGTTCCATGGCTGGTCACTACGGCACCTTCTTCCCCATCCCCCGCGCCCGGCTGTGCCCAGCTGAGGACGGGACTCGGTTCGACTTGGGCGATGCCCGGCTGCGGGCGGTGGCCGCCCCGGGGCACGCCCCCCACCACCTCTGCTTCCTGGAGGAACGAAGCGGGGCGTTGTTCACCGGAGATGCCGTCGGGCTGTGGCGGAAGGGCGCGCTCCTCCCAGCCACCGTCCCCCCTCAGTTCGACCTGGCGGCCAGTCTGGATACCCTGGACCGGCTGCAGGCCCTGCGTCCCCGCCACCTGCTGTTCACCCACTTCGGGCTGTGCTCGGACGGCCGACTGCTCCAGCGATACGGCGAGGTCCTCCTAGACTGGGTGAGGCGCGTGCGCTCAGTCCTGGAGGCGACCGGGAATGCGGAGGAGACGGTGCGCCGCCTGCTGGCCGACCCCGAGCTTGAGCGGCTCCCGTTCAACGAGGCGGAGCGGGCGGCGGAGCTGGCCATGTCCATCCGGGGCGTGGTGACCTATCTGGGCCGGCAGGCCGCGCCAGGCCGGTGATCGCCCAGGTGGCGCTCCCGGTGCCCCGCGTGGGGCCGTTCGACTACCAGGTCCCCGAGGGACTGACGGTGAGCGTGGGGTGTCGGGTACGGGTCCCGGTGGGCAACCGGCGGCTGTGGGGGGTGGTGGTGGCCCTGCGGGACCGGCCTACCTTCACCGGGCAGCTGCAATGGGTGGAGCGCAGCGGCGAACAGCTGCTCCACCCCCCCCATGTGGAATTGCTGTTGGAGGTGGCGGAGGGGGCGTTCGCCCCCCCAGGGCTGGCGGTGAGCCGGACCATCCCCACCCCCACCAAGTCCCGCGCGCGCCGGTTCACCATGGCGGTGGACATGGCCGCGGCGCAACAGGTTCTGGACCAGCTTGAGCGCCGGGCCCCTGCCCAGGCCCGCGCCCTGGCCGCCGTTCTGGCCGGCAAAGAGGAGGAGGGGCAGCTGCGGCGGGCGGCCTCCGTGTCCTCCGCCACCCTGAGCGCCCTAGTGGGCAAGGGGCTGCTCAAGGAGGAACCGCTACCGTTTTCGTTCTGCTTCCCGCAAGCCGATCGGCCGATCCAGCTCACCCCCGATCAGCGGGCGGCGGTGGAGGCCGTGGCGGCAGCCAGCGGCGGGGACCGATTCCTCCTCGTGGGCCCTCCAGGCTCGGGGAAGACCGAGGTGTACCTGCGGGCGGCCCAGGCCCGCGGTGGGGGCGCGTTGTTCTTGGCCCCCGAGGTCTCGCTCTTGCCCCAGCTCTCTGCCCGCGTGGAAGCCGCACTGGGGGGGGAGATCGGCCTGTACTTCGGGGACCTGCCCCCAGGGGAGCGGTGGCGGGTGTGGGCGGCCGCGCTGGCGGGCAAGCTGCGCGCCGCGGTGGGCACACGGTCGGCGGCGTTCCTCCCCGTCCGCCGGTTGGGGTTCATCGCAGTCGACGAGGAGGGAGAACCGGCCTACAAGCAGGATGAGATGATCCCCTACTACCACGCCCGCCAAGTGGCCGAGCTGCGGGCGGTCCGGGAGTCGGCGGTGACCGTCCTCGGCTCGGCTGCACCGGCGGTGGAGACGTACTTCCGGGCCCAGCACGGGGAGCTGTCCCTACTGCGCCTCGGGGAGCGGGTCGCCGGCCGCCCGCCCCGCGTGCGCCAGGTGCCGCGGGGTGAGGCAGTGATCACCGAGGAGCTGCGGGGGACCATGGACCGCCACCTTGCCGCGGGCGGCCAGGTGTTGCTGTTCGTCAACCGGCTTGGTTTCTACACCGGGGCCGCCTGCCGCCGCTGCCGGGCGGTGCTCCGCTGTCCCCACTGCGAACTGGCTTTGGTCTTCCACCTGGCCGATCGGACCTTTCGCTGCCACGCCTGCGGCCGGACGTTTCCCGACCCGGTCTGCGCCCGCTGTGGCGGACAACGGTTCCGCATGTTCGGTTTGGGCACCGAACGGGTGGAGCACGAGGCGCGGCGGCTGTTTCCCCGGGCCAGGATCGCCCGGCTGGACTCGCACACCGCCCGCCGGCGGGGCGAGATCCTCACCGCGTTGGCCCGCGGGGAGCTGGACGTGCTGGTGGGGACCCAGATGGTGGGCAAGGGCCTGGATTTCCCGCGCATCACCCTGGTGGGGGTGGTCCACGCCGACGCCCTGCTCAGCGTCCCCGACTTCCGGGCCGGCGAGCGCACCTACCAGCTGCTGGTGGCCGCCATGGGCCGGGCGGGGCGGGGGGAGCTGCCCGGGGAGGTAATCGTCCAAACCGATCAGCCGGAGCACTACGCCATCCACTGTGCCCTGCGGGGCGACTACGAGCGCTTCTACCACCAGGAACTGGCCTTCCGGCAGGCGCTCAGCTACCCGCCGTTCGGCCGGCTGGTGAGGATCCTGCTGGAGGGGGGCAAGGCGGACCGGCGGGCCGGGCAGCTGGCCGACGCTTTGGCCGGGCAGGGCCTGGAGGTGCTGGGCCCGGCCCGGTTGTTCCCCCGCCGGGGGGTGGAGCGACATCAACTCCTGCTCCGGGGGGGACCGGACCTCCCCCAGCGGGTCCGGGACGTACTGGGACCGCTGCCCCCTACCGGGATCAAGGTGGACCCGGATCCTGGTTGGATCGGCTGAGGGCTTGCAGGGGCGTTGGGGGAGCGAACGACACCACCTGGGGCGGATGCTCAGGGCACAACAGGAGTAAGGGCAGGTTCTGCCACTGGGCGTGGACCTCCCAGCGATCGCCGAGAAACTCGGCGCGCTTGACCTGTGCCCGGTAAGGGCCGTCCCCCACCGCCACCGCCTCGGGCCGGAAGAAGAGGAACACCCGGTCGCCGGAAGACAGTCCCCCACCCCGGGCGGCGAACGTCCGCCCCCCCACCTCCACCCAGGTGCCACCGGGACCGGCGGACACCACCCGGCCCGGCCACAGATTCGCCCGGCCCAAGAACGTGGCCACGAAGGGAGTCGCAGGTCTGTGGTACAGATCCTGAGGGTGGTCCATCTGAAGAATGTGCCCCTCCCGCATGACCCCTACCCGATCGGCCACCGCCAGGGCCTCCTCCTGGTCGTGAGTCACGTGGACGGCGGCGATGCCCAGCTCCCCGAGCAGCGCCCGGAGCTCGGTCCTGAGCTGCTTGCGCAACGCAGCGTCCAGGGCGGACAGCGGCTCATCAAGTAACAGAACCCGGGGCCGAGGGGCCAGCGCCCGGGCCAAGGCCACCCGCTGCCGCTGGCCCTCGGACAGCTGGTGGATCCGCCGCCGGCCGTACCCGGTCAGGCCCACCAGGGAGAGCAACTCGTCCACCCGGCCCCTCTCCCGCCGCCTGCGAAGCCCGTAGGCCACGTTCCCGGCCACGGAAAGGTGAGGAAACAGGGCATAGTTCTGGAACACCAGCCCCACGCGGCGGGCCTCCGGGGGCAAGTGGGTGACGTCGCGGCCGCCCACCATGACCTGTCCTCGGTCCGGTACCTCCAGCCCGGCGACCACGCGCAGCACGGTGGTCTTCCCGCACCCGGAGGGGCCCAGCAAGGCCACCAGCTCCTGCCGTTCCACGGTGAACGTGACCCCCGCGGCGGCCACCACTTGGCCGAAGCGCTTGGAGATGCCCCGGACATCAAGTTCGGCCATAGCTCCCCAGCATTCTCCCCCCGCCGCGCTCCCACGCCCACACCGCCCCCCCGGTGACCACGATGAGCAAGGTGGCCATGGCGGAGGCGGCCCCGAACTGGCGAGCAGACAGGGCGTGGTAGATGGCCAAGGGGAGGGTCACCGTCCCCGGGCGGGCCAGCATGGCCACCGCGGTCATCTCCCCCATGGACAGCGCAAAGGCGAACGCTCCGGCCACCAGGACCCCGCGGGACAACAAGGGAAGCTCTACGGTCAGGAAGGCGCGCCACCGCCCTGCGCCCAAGGTGCGGGCGGCCTCTACTTGGGCGGGGTCCAGGGCGGACCACAACGGGCGGACCACCCGGATAACGAACGGGTAGACGATCAACACGTGGGCCAGCACGATGGCCCAGATGCCCTCGCGCAAGGCGGAGAGAGGTGGACGAGAGAATGCGAGCAGCAACGCCAATCCCAAGACCACTGACGACACGGACAGGGGGGCCATGAGCAGCGCCTCGAGGAGGACCTTGCGCCCCCGCCGGAGGGTCCAGGAAGCGAGCAGCCCCAGGGCCAGTGCCAGGGCAGCGGCGGCCGCGGCCACCGCCAGGCTGACCAGGATGCTCGCCAACGGAGAGGTCCCCAGGGCCGGTTGGTTGGCCGGTGACACGAGCATGGCGTACCAGCCGAGCGTGGGGCTGCTCCCCTGCAGTGGCCGCAGGAAAGAGTCGGCCACCACTGCCCCCAGGGGGCCAAGAAAGAGCAGCGCCGCCACCGCCAGATAGGGCAGCCACAGGATCTGCCTGGGCCGTTGTAGGAACCGCCGCGCCGGTTGAGGGCGTCCTGCCCGGGCGGGGACGGCGAACACCCCCCCGCTGCGGATGTAGAGCCAGCCCAATCCCAGCGAGATGGCCAGCTCCACCAGCGCCAGGGCGGCGGCCCGAGGTACGTCCACGTACACCCGGGCAAGCAGGTACACGCCCACCTCCACGGTGGCGTAGCGAGCCCCGCCCAGCGCCAAGGGAATGGGAAAGGACAGGAAGCAGAGCACGAACACCAGGGCGAAGGCGGACAACACCGCCCCGGAGAGCTGGGGCAAGGTCACGCTCAGGAACGCCCACCAAGGACGAGCTCCCAGCGTGCGGGCCGCATCCTCCAGGTCGGGGTTCAGACCCTCCCAAGCGGCATTCACGAACCGGGCAAACACCGGGGCGTTGTAGAAGGCGTGGGCCAGCACCACCGCCCACAGAGAGTGAAGCAGCTGGATCGGGGGCTCGGATAGCCCGCAGACGTCCATCAAAAGGCGGTTGAGGTAGCCGGACCGGCCGAAGAACAGGATGAACCCCAAGGCCACGGTGATGGGGGGGAGGACGAACGGGACCAATGTGAATGCCCGCACCAGCCCCCTTCCGGGAAAGCGGTACCGGGTGAGCATCCAGCCCAGCGGGAAACCCAGCGCCAGGCTGAGCAGGGCAGACAAGAAGGCCTGGTTCAGCGTGAACAGGAGAAGATGGCGGATGTATGGGTCGGCCAGCAATGTCCCCAGCCGGCCGACCGCCCACCGGCCGTCCTCCTGAAGCCCCTGGCGGAGCACGTCCCACAGGGGCCAGAAGAACCCAAGGGCCAGCAGGGCCAGGGGCAGGAGGGCCACCGCCCATCCTGCCCCTGTGCGGATCAGCCGCCCACCAGGACCTGCTGCCATCGATTCAGCCAGCTTTCCAGGTGTTCGGCCACGTAGTCAGGGGGCAGGGAGACCGCCCGGTCGGGGACCACCGCGTGCTCCCGGAACGCCTCGGGGAGCTCGGCGGCGGCGCTGGCCGGGAACATCCACTGGCTGGTGGGGATCCGTTCCTGAATGTCCTTGGACAAGACCAAATTGAGGAAAGCGTGGGCCAGGGCAGGCTGATCGGTCCCGGCCACCAGGGCCATGCCCTCCACTTGACGAAATGCCTCCCCGCCGGGGGTAACCACCTGGTAGCGGACTGAGCCGCTGGCCAGGTAGGAGTAGGCAGTGTCCGTGGAGTAGGACAGCACGATGGGGGCCTCGCCGGCCTCGAACATCTGGTACGCCTCGGACCATCCCTTGGTCACCGTGAGGACGTTGGGGAGGAGGGCGCGCCAGAAGTCCGCCCAGCCCTCCTCCCCGAAGTGGGCCACGGTCCACAGGAGGAACGACAGCCCGGGCGAGGAAGTCCGCGGGTCTTCCAGGATGATCTTCCCCCTGAGCTCGGGCCGGGTGAGGTCCTCCAGCGTGCGAGGAACCAGTTCCCGGGGCAGTGCCTGGGCGTCGTAGACGAAGGTCACGTACCCGTGGTCGAAGGGAATTGCGTGTCCGGTATCGTCAAACATCAGGTCGGCAGGAACGTCCGCCAGGTTGGGAACAAGGCGGGCATCGTACGTCTGGAGCGCTCCACGGGCCAACGCCCGAGGCAGTTCCACGTCGGCGATCCCCAAGAAGACATCGGCCTCCGTCCCCCCGGCCTGCTGCTCGGCGATGAGCCGGGCCAGCATCTCCGAGGAATCACCCGGGGCCACCCACACCAGGTCCACCCCCGGGTGGGCGGCCTCAAACACCCGTTCGATGGCCTGGGCCGGACCCCAGGATACGAACGAGTCATAGGTGTACACTACAAGTTCAGCTCCCGTTGCCACCTGCGCGACGAACAGCGCGGCGGCCAAAACCAGAGTCCTGGTCACAGTTGATCCCTCCTTCTTCGCCTCTGCGGCACTGGACTGTGCACCACCAGCAGCTTCCCCTCCCTCACCTCCACCCCGCAGGGAAGCGAAGTGACCTGGTTGGAGATCCCCCGGGTGGAAGCCCGACACAGGGTGCCCCGGCGGAGCGGATAATGCAGCCCTTGGGTGCTGATACCGGAGCATCGAGGGGACAGGGAGATCAGGGACACCAGGTCCCCGAGCCGGGCTGGAACGGTGACCTGATCCCGAACCACATACAGGGTCTCGGCCGCCCCCCGGAGCACCAGGGGGAACTCGTACCGTTCGAGCAAGTTCAGTGTGGCCAGCATGTGGTCCAACCTCCCCCCCAGAGCCCCGAACAGCACCACCTCGGCTGGCCCAGCAGAAGCCACGTAATCCAGGGCCAGCTCCAGGTCGGTGGCGTCCTTGTCTCGCGGGTGGCGGACCAGCTCCACCCCAGCCGGGAGGGGCTGGTCCAGGGAGTCCAGGTCACCGATCACCACGTCCACCCGCAGCCCGGCGGCCCGGGCGTGGGAGAACCCGCCATCGGCGGCGATCACCACGTCCGCGACCCGTCCCGCCGCGCGCAGCAGGCGCAGGTCCGGGGGGGCGCCCGCCGCCACCACCACCGCCCGCTTACCTCCCATGCGACCACCCCCGATCGGGCAGCTCGTCGCGGCGGTCCCCGCTCACCAGCCATACCCCCTGGTCCGCGACCCGGCCTACGACCCTGCCCAGCCCCGGCCGGAACCGGTCCGGGGGGGCGGTGAACAGCAACTCGTAGTCCTCGCCGTAGTACAGGGCCGCGGACCACGCCTCGTCGGCGCCGGCCAACTCGCTCAGCCGCGGCATGACCGGAATGCGCGCCAAGTCGACCTCCAGCCCCACCCCACCGGCCCGGGCGAGCAAGTGAACGGAGTGGGCCAAGCCATCGGAGATATCGATCATCGAGGTGGCGATCCCCGCCAGGCGCTGGCCAAACCGGGTACGCGGTGGGAATCGCAGGAGGGCGTTGCCCTCCCGGACCCTCCCCTGGGCCAGCGCGCGTAGCGCCGCTGCCGTCCTGCCCAATCGACCGGTCACGCACAGCAGGTCTCCTGGCTGTGCCCCCGCCCGCATGATGGGCCGGTCCGCCGTCCCCATAACTGTGGTGGTCACGAACAGCTCGCCCGAGCTGTCCATATCTCCCCCCACCAGCTCTCCGCCGGCCTGCGCGCAGACCGCCTGCGCTCCGGCCAGCACCCCGTCGAACACCTCCGTCCAGTCGGGCGCCGACGCGGCCACCAGGACGGCCCGCGGAACTCCCCCCATGGCGGCGATGTCGGACAGGGACACAGCCACTGAACGCCAACCGATCGTATACGGGGTGGTGCCGGGGGGAAAATCGGAGGCCTGGTGAAGCATATCCGTGGTGAGCAGCAGGTAGGTCCCCTGCATGGGAAGCACGGCGCAGTCGTCGCCGGCGCCGGGCACGCGTTCCTTCACCCGCTCGAGCAGCGCCCACTCATTCATTGACCCACACCCGACCTGGGCATGGGTTTCGCCGGCGACGGGCAACCTTCCCTACGCTGGCATGACCCAGGTCAGGTTCCAGGGGTCGAGGTCTCGGCCTCCTCTCAGCCCCACGGGCTCCCCCGGTTACCCCGACGTAATTATACGTCCGCTCGGCAGGGACACAAAGGTCACGGATAGGTTGGGAACACAACTTGGTCGCCCACCGGTCGCCGGGTAAAGTCGGGCAGGCCGCCTGCTGGTGGTGACGAGCGAAGGGAGCCCAAGTGGAAACGTGCGTGGTGGCCGCGGTGGCGGCAATTGGTGGAATCGCCATCTGCCTCCAGTCCCTGTTCTCGGGGATGATAGCGGGGCACGTGGGCGTGCTCGGGGGAGTGTTCATCGTCCACCTCGGGGGTCTCATCCTGGCAGGGGTCCTCCTCGCCCTCCGCGGTTGGGACCTGTCGGGCTGGCAGGGGATCCCCTGGTACGCCCTATCGGCCGGCTTCCTGGGCGTGGTGATCGTGGCGGCGGTGAGCTATGCCGTGCCCCGGTTGGGCCTGGGGACCACGCTGACCATGACCATCACCGCCCAGCTGCTGCTGGCGGCGATCCTGGATCACTTCGGGCTGTTGGGGGCCGGGCTGCGGCCGGTGGACCCGTCCCGGGTCCTGGGGATGGCCGCCCTGGTGGTGGGCACGTGGCTCATGGTACGCTGAGTTCGTTGCCACCATGACCTGTACTCGACCCGTGGTCACGACCCGCGACGGCGCGGGGTCCGCCCCCCTGACTCGAGCACATCGCCCGCGGGCCGGCCGGGGGGTCCGGTGAGCGCAGGGGGCCGGTCCCGCTTCCCCCGGGACCGGATGTACCACAAGTTCCGGCTGTACGGCTTCCTCAAGAACCTACGGCTGTTCGACCCCTTCCTCATCCTGTTCTTCCGCGAAGCGGGCCTATCCTTCCTCCAGATCGGGACGCTGTTCTCCGTACGGGAGGTGGCCGTCAACCTCCTCGAGGTGCCTACCGGGGTGATCGCAGATGCCTTCGGCCGTCGCCGGGCCATGGTTGGCTCGTTCTCCGCCTACATCCTATCGTTCTTGGCCTTCTACCTGTTTTCCGGGTTCGTGCCGTACGTCCTGGCCATGCTCCTGTTCGCCTGCGGGGAGACCCTACGTAGTGGCACCCACAAGGCGATGATCCTGGAGTACCTGCGGATCAAGGGGATCGCCCACCTCAAGGTCGACTACTACGGCCACACCCGGGCCGGCTCCCAGCTGGGCTCGGCCGTGGCTTCCCTGATCGCCGCCGGGCTGGTCCTCTACGCGGGCAGCTACCGGATCGTGTTCCTGGGGTCCACCGTCCCCTACGTCCTCGGGCTTGTCCTCCTCCTCTCCTACCCCAAGGAGCTGGACGGGGACCTGGGCTCGCTGCCCGGCGGCTGGCGGGAGGTGCTGCGCAGCCGACTTCCCCTCACCGGGCGGGAGTTCCTATCCATGTTGCGCAGTCCGCTCACCCTGCGGGGGCTCATCCAGTCGGCCGGCTTCGACGGGGCGTTCAAGGGGACCAAGGACTACCTCCAGCCCATCCTCAAGGCCCAGGCGCTGGCCCTACCGGTATTCCTCTCCCTGTCCGGAGAGCAGCGCACCGCGGTGGTAGCGGGGATCCTGTACGCGCTGCTCTACCTGAGCACCTCAGTGGCCGCCCAGAGCGCCGGCCGGCTGGCCGCCCGCTTGCCCAGCCTCCCCCGGGGGGTGAACCTTACCTACGTGGGTGGATTTGGACTGCTGCTGCTGGCCGGGGTGGGAGCGTGGGCGGACGCATACTGGCTGGCCATCGTCGCGTTCGTGGGGTTGTACCTGCTTGAGAACCTGCGCCGGCCGCTGCTGGTCGGCTACCTGTCCGACGTCATCGACCATCGACTCATGGCCTCCGGGTTGTCGGTGGAATCCCAGCTGAAGACCATCGTGCTGGCCGCCCTCGCCCCGCTGGTGGGTCTGATGGCCGACCGGCTGGGCGTCGGCCCCGCCCTGATGATTGCGGCCGGGCTGGGGCTGGCGGCCGGCCCCGCCCTCCGCGTCAAGGGGGGGCGGTGACGGAGTTGGCGGATCGTCTTGCTGACCCGCTGGTGGTGACGGTGATGGCGGTGGCGGCTTGTGCCGCCCTGCTGTGGCGCAAAGCGCGGGCGGTGGCGGCAGTGCTGCTCTTGGGCGCCGCAGCCCTGTGGGCGCTGTCCACCGAGCCCGGGGCCGCGCTTCTCTTGTCGCCGCTGGAGGGTCGATTCCCCGCCCTGCTGGAGCTGCCGGGGCAGCAAGTGGCGGCGGTCGTGGTGCTGGCAGGGGGGGAGGGGTGGGCCCCTGACCGGCCGATCACCAGCTGCTTGTCCTCCTCCACCTCAGACCGACTCCTGGAGGCGATCCGGGTGTGGCGCCTGGTGGGAGAGAACTGTCCACTGTTGTTCGTCGGGGGGGTGGCCGGGCCCGGCCGGCCGGCCGAAGCCCCCCTGGCCGCCCAGGCCGCCGCCGCCCTGGGGGTTCCGTGGGACCGCCTCCGCTGGGAGGCCGCCTCCCGCAACACGTACGAGAACGGCCTGGCAGTGCGGCAGCTCCTGGCCGACCAACCGTTCATCCTGGTCACTTCCGCCTTCCACATGCCCCGCGCCATGGCCACCTTCCGCGCCCTGGGTACCCACCCCGTCCCCGCCCCCTGCGGGCATCAGGCCGCCGCCGCCTGGTCGCTCGGCGATCTGCTGCCGGCCGGTCGAGCGCTGGCCAAGTCCGCTTGGGCCCTGCGCGAGTACCTGGCCCTAGCGGCCTACCGACTGCGGGGGTGGCTGTAGGGCACGGCCGGCGGTACCCCACGGGGCGATGGAGCGCCCGCCCCGTCCGGGCTACAATGCCCGTGGTGATCTGTTGAGGATGTGTCTCGCCGTCCCCGCCAAGGTGCTCGCGGTGGAGAACAATGTGGCCACCGTGGACCTCGCCGGAACCCGCGCCCGCGCCCGGCTCGACGCGCTGGGGGAGAAGGTGGCAGCGGGGGACTACATCCTCATCCACGCCGGCTTCGCCATCCGCCGCCTGGAACCGGCGGACGCCCAGGAGACGCTGCACATGTTCGACGAGCTGTTTGCCGTCTTGGAACCCGAGGATGGCGGCTGAACGGTTCTCCTTCCGCGACCCCCAGCGCGCCCGCCGGTTCGCCCGCCTGCTCGACTGCCTGGCGCCGGACCGCCCGGTGCGGATCGTCCACGTGTGCGGGACGCATGAGATCACCATCGCCGAGCACGGCCTGCGTAGCCTGTTGCCCCAGCAGGTCGAGGTGCTGGAGGGGCCGGGGTGCCCGGTGTGCGTGACCCCCACCTCGGACCTCGACTCCGCGCTCAAGCTCGCCAACCGCGGCGCGGTGGTGTGTACCTTCGGCGACATGCTGCGGGTCCCCGGCAGCGAGCTCTCCCTGGCCGAGGCCCGCGGCCAAGGGGCAGACGTGCGCACCGTGCTGTCGGCGGCCGACGCGGTGGCCATTGCCCGCCGCGAGCCGGCCCGAGAGGTGGTGTTCTTCGCGGTGGGGTTCGAGACCACTGCCCCGGGCACGGCCGCGGTGTTGCTCAACAGCCCGCCGGCCAACTTCTCCGTCCTGGCCGCCCACAAGCTGATCCCCCCGGCACTGGCCGCCCTCATGGAGCTCCCCGGCACCGAGGTGGACGCCTTCCTGGCGCCGGGCCACGTGTCAACCATCATCGGCAGCGCCGCCTACCAGCGCGTGGCCGCGCGATTTGCCGTGCCGGTGGTGGTGGGGGGGTTCGAGCCCCTGGACGTGCTGTACGCGTTGGCGTTGATCCTCAGGCAGCTGACCGCGGGGCGGGCGGAGGTGGAAAACGCCTACCCGCGGGCGGTGAAACCGGAAGGAAACTCCCGCGCTCGCCGGCTCCTCAGCCGGGCCTTCCAGCCCGCGGACGCCCGCTGGCGGGGGATAGGGACCATCCCCGCCTCGGGCCTCGCCCTCCGGCCCCAGCTGGCCCGCTGGGACGCCGCCGAGCGGTTCGGCGTGGCGGGAGAGCTGGGGGAGGAGACCGCCCCCGGCTGCCGCTGCGCCGATATCCTGGTGGCACGGGCCACGCCCGCCGACTGCCCCCTGTTCGGCAAGACTTGCACGCCGCTGTCCCCGGTGGGGGCGTGCATGGTGGGCAGCGAGGGGGCCTGCAACGTGTGGTACCGCTACGGAGGGCGGCCGAAGCTGTGAACAGACGGAACCCGGCCGATGAGGCGGTGACCGCCCTCCACGGCGCCGGGGGTGAGCTGATGCATAGGTTGGTCACCGAGCGCATCCTGCCCCGCTTTTCGCTCAAGGCCGCCGGGCCCGTTGGCCTGGACGCCCTGGACGATGGGGCGGCCTTGGAGCTGCCGCCGGGCGTGCCCGTGGTGACCACCGACTCTCACGTGGTGAAGCCCATCTTCTTTCCCGGGGGCGACATCGGGAGACTGGCCGCCTGCGGGACGATCAACGACCTGGCGGTGATGGGGGCCCGCCCGGTGGCCATGACGCTGGCCCTCATTCTGGAGGAGGGGTTCCCATTTGCTGCCCTGGAACGCATTCTGTTCTCGCTGGCCGAAGTCCTCTCCGGGCTGGGGGTGGCCCTGATAACCGGCGACACCAAGGTCATGGGGCGGGGGGAGCTGGACGGGATCGCGGTGAACACCACCGGGATCGGCGTGGCCCGCGCGCTGGTGTCCGACGCGGGGCTCCGCCCCGGGGACGCGATGCTGGTTACCGGCCCAGTAGGAGACCACGGGTTCGCCCTGCTGGCGGCGCGCGAGGATTTCCACCTGGACAGCAGCCTGTCAAGTGACGTGACCCCCATCTGGCCGCTCGTGGACCGGGCCCTCGCGGTGGGGGGGATCACGGCCATGAAGGACCCCACTCGGGGCGGGCTGGCCGCCGCCCTGAACGAGATGGCCGCCAAGGCCGACGTGTGCATCGAGCTGCAGGAGCAGGCCATCCCTGTACGGGGTTCAGTGCGCGGCCTGGCCGAACTGCTGGGGATCAGTCCCTACGAGGTGGCCTGTGAGGGCCGCGCGCTCATCGGGGTGGCCCCCCAGGCGGTCGAGGGGGTGCTGGCGGCCCTGCGAGGTCATCCGTTGGGCCGGGAGGCAGCGGTCATTGGCAGAGTCACCCAGGCCTACCGGGGCAAAGTGGTCCTGGACACCGGGGTGGGCGGCCGCAGGTTTCTGGAACCGCCGCTGGGCGACCCGGTCCCTCGCATCTGCTAGCCCGCGTTCAGGACTGGCCCCTGCACGGCGAAACGCTATAATCCCCCGCTGTGAGGTGATGTAAAGGGTGTCGCCAGGATCGCAAAGTACTCTACTGGCTTTGCTGCTTCTGCTTTCTGCCTTCTTCTCCGGTTCCGAGACCGCCATAACCTCGCTCCCCGAGTTGCGCCTGCGTCACCTCCTGGAGCGCGAGCGCAACCGCAGGCGGTCCCGGGCGCTGCAGCACCTGTTGGAGGAGCCCAACGATCTCATCACCTGCCTGTTGGTGCTGAACAACTTGGTGAACGTGGGCGCCTCTGCGCTGGCCACGTTGCTGTTCCTCGGGCTGTTGCCGGCGGGACTGCCTGCCTACGTGACCGGGCTGGTGACCACGTTCGTCATGACCGTCTTGCTGTTGGTTTTCGGAGAGATCACCCCCAAGAACCTGGCCAAGAACCGGGCGGAGGCCATCTCCCTCCGGGTCATCGTGCCCGTGTGGACGCTCACCCGGAGCATCTACCCGCTGGTGCGCCTCCTGCGGGCCCTGTCCGCCGGCATGCTCAAGCCGTTCGGCGCCAACCTCATGATCCCGGAAGGGGTCCCCCTTTCCGAGGCCCAACTGATCACCATCATCGAGGCTGGGGAGGAGAGCGGGGTGATTCCGCTGCAGGACGGGGAGATGATGAAGCGGATCCTCGCCCTGGACGAGATGACCGCTGAGGACGTCATGGTCCCCCGCACGGACATGCAGGCCATTCAGGCCGACACCCCGCTGCCGGAGGTGGTTGAGTTCGTGACCGAGGACGGCCACTCTCGCTATCCAGTCTACGAGGGCGTTCGCGACAACGTGATCGGTATCCTCTACGTGAAGGATCTGCTGAACTTTGCAGTCAACGGCGACCGGCCGTCGTCGCTGCGGAGCATCCTCCGCCCCGCCTACTACACCCCGACCACCAAACCGGTGAACGTCCTCCTGCGGGAGTTCCAGCGGGAACGGGTGCATCTGGCGGTGGTGGTGGACGAGTTCGGCGGGGTGGCCGGCCTGGCCACCCTGGAGGACATCTTGGAGGAAATCGTGGGGGAGATCGAGGACGAGTTCGACCGTCCCCGCTCCCGCCAGCTCATCCGCCGGCTGTCGGCCACCGAGGCGGTGGTCGACGGGGACGCCGAGGTGCGCATGCTGAACCGCACGCTGGGGCTGGAGCTCCCCGACGACGAGGCGGTGACCGTCGCTGGGCTCATCCTGGAACAGCTGGGGGACATCCCCGACCCCGGCGCCCGGCTGCAGATCGGGAGGACGGTGCTGAGCGTAGAGGGGGCCACCGAACGGGAGGTCACCGCGGTCCGAGTGAGCCTGCTGCCGGCCGAGGACTTTGAAGAGCTGGAGGAAGAGTAGACGACTCCGCCAGCCGCCGGGGCGGGCCCGCATGGCGGAGCTGGCGTTCTCCGGTAGACTCAGCCCAGATTTGGTTTGGGTATTGTGAAAGGAGTTGCAGTGAACAGGCTCGCCCTGATCGTGGTGGCGCTGGCCCTGGCTGTCCCGGCCGGGGCGGCCGACGTCGAGATCCAGGCCCGTTTCCAGCCGGAGGAGCACGTGGTCACGGGCAGCCAGTGGGTGCACTGGGAGGATCCGCCTGCAGAGGCCTGGCTCGCGCTACTGGCCAACCTGGGCCGGGAGGAGAACCCCTACCTGTCGGGCCGCGCCCTGGACCAGACCTACGTGTGGGGGTTTGACCCCGCGTGGACGGAGATCCAGGGGGTATTCTGGGAGCGCGACGGCGGGGAGGAGGAGATCCCCTACCAGCTCCAGCCCGCTCCCCCCACCCTCCAAATCTACTCTCTGGAGGACGTGTTGCTGCACGTGGAGCTCCCCGGGGGGGAGGGCAGGCTGCGGGTGGACTTCCGCACTCGCTTTCCCCACCTGTGGGCCGGCGAGCCGGGGCGGCTGGGGAGCATTTACACCTGGCGGTTCGGCTGGCATCCGTTGCCGTTCACCCCCCCGGCGGACGGCCGCTGGCCGCTGGTGTTGCCCTCCCACCGCTTCCGGGTGAGCCTGGAGCTGCCGGCGGGCTGGGCGGCCGCCCTGCCCGGGGAGGTCAGCCAGGCGGCGGCAGGGGACGGCGTCCGCGTGCACACATCGTTCCCGGAGCCGGTCAGGTCAGTGGCCCTGTTCCTGGGCCCCGCCGCGGAGCTCCGCCGGGTCGTCCTGCCCTGGGAGGGGCTCACGGTGGAAGCCGTCGCCCTCCCGGGGGACGAACCGGCCATGCGTGCACTGGCCACCCACGCCCGGGAGATCATGGCCGCGCTGGAGGAGTCCTATGGCCCCTGTCCCCACCGTCGCCTGCTGCTCGTTGAGCATCCCAACCGGGTGGGGGTGGCCATGGCCGCCGACGGGGTCGTTTACCTGCCCCGCTGGCTGCTGGAGCGGGTGGACCTGACGGCCCACGGCATCCTGTCCCGCTACGGGCAGCTGGTGTTGGCCCACGAGCTGGCCCACCAATGGTGGGGCGTGGGCGTGGGGGTTGACCTGGACGCCGAGAACTGGCTCTCGGAGGGGCTGGCCCAGTACGCGGCCATCCGCTGGTACGAGCAGAAGTTCGGGGCCCAGGGGGGGAACCTGTTCTCGCTGGAGCGGGAGGGATTGGGACAGAGCCTGGCCGAGTCGGCGATCGGCTTCGTCAACGTGCGGGAGCATCTGACCGAGCTTCCCTACATGCAGCTGGCCTTCCTGGACTTCGACGAAGCGGTGGTCAAGCCGCAGACCGACGTGCGATACGGCCAGGCCAGCCAGGTGCGGCTGTATGACAAGGGGTACCTGGTGCTGCGCGCCCTGGCCCACCTGGTGGGCGAGGACAAGTTCCAGCACGTCCTGCGGGCCGCCTACCAGGAGCTGCGCGGGGGGACCCTCACCGTGGAGGCGTTCCGCTCCCTGTGCGCCGAGCTCACCGGCCTCCCCCTGGAGGGGTTCTTCGCCGAGTGGGTGCGGGGCGACGCCCAGGCCGACTACGCCGCGGAGGGGCTGGAGCGGCACCAGGAGGGACAGGCCCACGTGACCCGGGTCCACCTGCGGCGCGAGGGGCGCGGTTTCCTCCCGGTGGCGGTGGAGCTGCACGGCCCGGAGGGCCAGACGGCCAGCCGGACCTGGGCCGCCGGCGCCGCCCAAACCGAGACGCTGGTCTTCCACACTCCATTCCCCCCTCAGGAGGTCGTGGTGGACCCCGGGCACTACGCACCGGACGTGAACCGGCTGAACAACGCATGGCCGCGCAGGTTCGAGTTGGCGCTGGACAAGAACCGCCTCCCGCTGGACGCCCACCTGGTGCAGGTCAATCCGGAAACCCGTGCCGCGATGGTCAGCTACCTGGACCGGTTCGGCTGGGCGATCTACCCGGAGGCCCTGGCCGCTGCCGGCTGGGTGCGGTACGGGCGCGCCGGGGAGCTGTCCGGGTTCGCCCAACTCACGCACACCCTCACCGGAGAGATCGCCTGGACCCACCGCCTGTGGGACCAGCCGGAGACCGGCCAGGCGGGCGGCTACTGGGTACCCCGGGGAGAGCTGACCCTGAGCGCCGCCCGCCGTCCCTACCTGACGCTGGGCCTGTCCCTGAGCTGGCAGGGCCGGGTTAACCGGGTGTTCCAGGGTCAAGGGTCCCTGCTCGCGGTTCCCGGGGCCGGCGGAAGGTTGACGTTCAGTCACACCCAGGAGCTGAATCTAGCCCCCCACACCTACCTGCAACTCACGCTGGGGACGGGGTTCAGCAGCCCAGAGCTGCCCGCAGAGCTGGCCCTGGGACTGCCCGAACTCAACGCATTCGGCGGTCCCAACCTGCCCCAAGTCGTGCGGGGCCAGCGCAAGCTGCTGCTGTCTGCCGCCGTGGTGTTTCCCGCGGACCGCACTCCCTACCACCTGGCCGGCGCCGCGCTGCTGACCCACCTCACCCCCCGGCTGTACGTTTCCTACGGCACTATCTGGACAGGAAGCGGCGGAGCGGACAGAATGCACACCTACGCCGAGGTGGGCGGGGAGCTGCGCGTCGGGTTGGAGCTGCTGGGCGGCCTCCTCCCCGTGGAGGGGGTGGCGGGGGTGGCCTGGCCCCTGCCCGGTGAAGACCAGGCCGTGTTCTACCTCGGTCTGGTCGGCCGTTGACAGGAAGGGAGGCTGCTGAATGCGCGTACCGCTCAATTGGCTTGGCGAACACGTGGAGCTGCCGCACCTCCCGTTGGCGGAGCTGTGCGACTGGTTGACCGCAGCCGGACTGGAGGTGGAGGGCGTCACCCCACTGGGCCCGCTGGCGGGGGTGGTGGTGGGCCAAGTCATGGAGGTGGCCCCCCATCCCAACACGGACCACCTGGCGGTGTGCCGGGTGGACGCTGGCGACGCCGTGCACACGGTTGTCTGCGGGGCGCCCAACCTGGAGGAGGGCGCGCTGGTCCCCCTGGCCCTGCCCGGGGCGCAGATCCCCAGCGGCCAGGTGGCGGCGGCGCGCATCCGCGGGGTGACCAGCACGGGGATGATCCTCTCCCGGGCGGAGCTGAGGCTCGAGGAGCGGTCGGCCGGCATATGGAACCTTCCTCCAGCCGTGGAGGTGGGGGCGGAGCTGGCCCCACTGGTGGAGGTTCCGGACACCGTATTGGACATCGCCGTCACCGCCAACCGCCCGGATCTGCTGGGCGTGTACGGGTTGGCCCGGGAGGTGGCCGCCCTGTGGCGGGTGCCCCTGCGGGAGCTCAAGTTGGACTTCCCAGAGGGCGACCAGGCTGCCGCCGAGCTCACCGATGTTCAGATCGAATCCGGGGAGGACTGCCCCCGCTACGTGGCCCGGGCGATCCAGGGTGTGTCCGCCCGCAGCTCTCCGCTGTGGTTGGAGGCCCGGCTGCTCAAGGCGGGCATGCGGCCCGTCTCGCTGGTGGTGGACACCACCAACTACGTCATGCTCGAGACAGGCCATCCCCTGCACGCCTTCGATCACGCCCGCCTCCAGGGCGGCCGGATCCAGGTGCGGCGACCCAGACGGGGGGAGAGGATTCGCACCCTGGACGGGGTGGAACGGGAGCTGCCTGGTGAGGTGCTGGTGATCGCCGACGCCTCCAGGCCGGTGGCGGTGGCCGGGGTCATGGGGGGCGAGGAAACCGAGGTCTCGCCGGCCACCCGCTGTGTGCTGCTGGAGTCAGCCTGTTTCTCCCCGGTGCGCGTTCGCCGCTCGTCCCGGGCTTTGGGGGTGAGGACTGAGGCGTCGTTGCGGTTCGAGCGGGGCCTGTCCCCGGAGGGGGCGGAACTCGCCTCCCGCCGGTTCTGCGCCCTCCTCACCGCACTTGCCCCCTTCCAGGTGGCCCGGGGCGCGGTGGACGCCTACCCGCAGCCCACCCGCCAGCGCGCCATCACCCTGCGCCGGCGCAGCCTGACCCGCCACCTGGGGGTGGAGGTGCCTCCGTCCGAGGTGCGGGACGGCCTGGCGGCCCTGGGCCTGACCGTGACCGAGGAGCCGGCGGGCTGGCAGGTGGGGGTGCCTCCCTTCCGCGGCGACCTGAGGCGGGAGATCGACGTGGTGGAAGAGGTGGCCCGGTTGCACGGTTATGGGCGCATCCCGGCTCGCCCGCCCCGCGTAAGCCCCCACGCGGGGGACAAGCCGCCGCTGGAGCAGTTCGTAGACCAGGCCAGGCAGGTGGCCAGCGCGCTGGGCCTGGTCGAGGTATACACCCCACCCTTGGTGCCGCGGGCGGAAGGGCAGGTCACGCTCCGCAATCCCACCGGGGAGAACCAGGAGGCCCTGCGGGCCTCCCTGCTGCCCGGGTTGCTGCGGGCGGTGCAACAGAACCTGGAGGCTCAGGCCGCAGGCGTGGCCCTGTTCGAAGTGGGGCGTGTGTTCAGCTGGGAGGGCAAGGAGATTGCTGAGGACGAGCGGCTGGGGGTAGCCTTGGCCGGCCGCCCCTCCCTGCCCCTGTCGGGCAAGGACGACTACGGACCCGCCCAGCTGAAAGGTCTGCTGGAGGGGCTGCTGGCCGGACTACGCGTAGGTCCGGCCGCAGTCGGGGAGTGCGCGGACCCCCGGCTGCACCCGTCCCGGCGCGCCGCAGTGCTGCTCGGCAGCCGCCGGGTGGGCTGGCTCGGCGAGGTGAACCCGGACCTGACCCAGGACCTGCCTGGCGGGCGGCGGGTATTGGCCCTAGAGCTGCGGCTCGCCCCGCTGGCTGAGGCCCGCCGCCCCCCGCGACACCGGCCCACGCCCAGATTCCCGGCGGCCAAGCGCGACCTATCGCTTCTCGCCCCCCAGACCCTCCCCGAGGCGGAGGTGCGCGAGGTCATCCTCGCCGAGCCGTACGTGGAGTCGTGCCTTCTCTACGACCTGTACGCGGGAGCCGGGGTGCCCGCCGGGCGGCGCAGCCTGAACTACGAGGTCGCCTTCCGGCATCCGCAGCGCACCTTGGCCTCTGAGGAGGTCGACGAAGCCGTCGGCCGCATCCTGGCCCGCCTGGAGGAGCTGGGCGCGGAGCTGCGCACCTAGATGTGCCCCAAGCCGCGCCGCGGTCAGGGGTGCCCTTTCGGCCCCCGGGTGGGGACAGCGGTGGGACACGGCCTGACATGGAACGGGTAGTCATCACCACAGGGCCAGAGGAGACCGTCCGCTTGGGCGAGGAACTGGCCCACGAGCTGCGTGACGGGGACGTGGTCGCCCTGGTGGGCGAGCTGGGCGCCGGGAAGACCACCTTGGTGAAGGGGATCGCCCAGGGATTGTTCGTCAAGGAGCTGGTGGTCTCGCCCAGCTTCGTATTGGCCCGCACCTACGCCGGCAGGTGTCCGCTCCACCACCTGGACGCCTACCGGTTGACCGACTCTGCGGAGCTGGCCGAGGTGGGCCTGCTGGACCTGCTGCCCCCGGAGGAGGGCGTCACGGTGGTGGAGTGGGCGGACCGCATTGTCGAGCTCATCCCCGGCGGCGCCTGGTGGGCACAGCTCGAGCTCCTGGGGGGGGATCGCCGCCGGATCACCCTGCGTCGATGAGCCCGACCGGACCCCGCTCCAGGGTCGCCAGGGCAGCGGGCAGGTCGGCCAGGCGCTCTACCGTCCGGTGCGGGCAATGCCAGGCGGTGGGGGGACTTGCTGGGCGTAGGGGCCGACCAAGGCGCGGATCGTCCACAGCCCGGCCAGTCGGGCGGGGAGGACATCGTGGTCCAACCGGTCTCCCACCATCACTGCCTCCCCAGGGCGCGCGGACATGCCCGCCAGCACCATGCGGAAGAACAGCGGATCTGGCTTGGCCACCCCCATGTCCTCCGACACCCGGGTCCAGCGAAAGAAAGGCAGGAGTCCGGCCCGGGCCAGCAGGTGCCGTACGCTCGCCGGCTGATTGCCGGCCAGCGCAAGCTGGTAGCGCCCACTGAGCTCTGCCACCACCTCCGCCGCCCCCGGCCTCACCACTTGGGGGGACCGCTCCCGGCTGAGCCGGACCTGGAAGTCGCGGAACGTCTCCACCAGACTGCGGAATCGCGCCAAGTCGGGCTGCACGAACTGCCACAGCGCCGAGATCCTCGGGTGGGGATCACAGCGCCGGGTGGCCGCCGCCACCGCCTGCGCCAGCTCGTCGTCACCCACCGCGAACCCGGCCTCCCGCAGCAGCGCCGCCAGCCGGGCATCCCAGGCCGCGTACTCAGCCCCTTCGTCCAGCAGGGGCCCGCCAACGTCGATCAACACCACCCGCAACGCGTCGACCCTCCCCCATAGTACCCGCCGGGCCGCCCTTCGGGGTAACCTTGATGCAGCTGCTGGACGCCGACCCGAACAGGAGGGAATCCGATGGCAGAGACCAACGACGTGTTGATCGTCGGTGGGGGGCCGGCTGGGGCCACGGCCGCCCTGTACGCCGCCCGCGCCGGCTTGTCCACCCTGGTGGTGGACAAAGGCCTCACCGCCGGGGCGTTGGCGGCCGCCAGCCAAATCGTCAACTTCCCCGGGGTGCCGGGCCCCATCGCGGGGACGAAGCTGGTGGAGCTGATCCGTGCCCAAGGCGAGGCCTTCGGCGCCCGTTACGTCCATGACAGGGCCCTGTTCAGCGACCTGGGCGGCCCAGAGAGGGAGGTCCACGGGGGGAAGGACGTGTACCGGGGCCGCGCGGTCATCGTGGCCACCGGCGCCCGGGGCCGACAGGCGAACCTCCCCGGCGAGGCCCGCCTGGTGGGACACGGGGTGTCCTACTGCGCCACCTGCGACGGGGCGTTTTTCGCCGGCCGGGAGGTAGCGGTGGCCGGCGACCACGACGAGGCCGCCGAGGAGGCCCTGTTCCTCGCCCGGCTCGCCTCGCACGTCCACCTGCTCGTCCCCGGGCCCAGGCTGCGGGCGACCGACAAGCTGGCCGGCGAGCTGGCTGACCACCCCCACGTGGAGCTCCACCTGTCCACCCGCCCGGTGGCCATCCTGGGGGATGACCGGGTGGAGGCAGTTCGACTCTCCGGCCCCACCGGCCAACTCGACCTCCCGGTGAGCGGGGTGTTCCTGTACCTGCAGGGCGGTTCGCCCAGCGTGGGTTTCCTGGGCGGTCAGTTGGCCACCACCGAACAGGGGTGCCTGGTGGTGGACGATACCATGCAGACCAGCATCCCGGGGGTGTTCGCCTGCGGGGACGTGCTGTGCAAGCACCTCAAACAGGCAGTGATCGCCGCCGCCGAAGGGGCGGCGGCCGCCATGGCAGCCGAACGCTTCATCTCCGGCCGGACGAAGCTGCGCCCGGCGTGGTCCTAGCGGTCACCGCCAGCCCATCGTCTATAATTCGGCCGGTTGACGAAAGGAGCAAGTCGATGGAACTCGCCGAGCGGTTGCGGCCATTGTCTGACGCCTTCGGGGTGGCTGGGTTCGAGGATGAAGTCCGGGAGCAACTGGCGGCCCTGGTGGCCCCGTTCGTGGACAGTTGTGAAGTGGATCCCCTGGGGAACCTCATTTGCGCGCGTGGTTCCGGAGATGTGGTCATGTTGGACGCCCACATGGACGAAGTGGGGTTCATGGTGCGGTGGATCGAGGACGACGGCTTCCTCCGCCTGGCACCGCTCGGCGGGTGGGACGAGCGCATCTTGCTGGCCCACCGCGTGGTGATCCGCACGCGGGACGGGAACAAGGTGCTCGGCGTCATCGGCACCGCCCCACCCCATATCCTGACCGCTGAGGACCGCAAGAAGGTGGTTCCCCTGGACGAGCTGTTCGTGGACGTGGGAGCGGACAGCCGTTCCCAGGCCGAGGACCTGGGCCTTCAGGTGGGGGATCCAGCCACCATCCACTACCCATTCCAGGTCATGCACCCGGGGTATGTAACCGGCAAGGCGTTCGACGACCGGGCCGGATGCCTGGTCGCCGTGGAGGCATTGCGGGCGCTGGCCGAGGCGGAGCTGCCCTACCGACTGGTGGTCAACTTCGCGGTGTGCGAAGAGGGCGGGCTGCGCGGAGCCCGGGTGGCCGCTTGGCGGGTGGCCCCCAAACTCGCCTTGGCCCTGGAGGGGACCATCGGCGCCGATTTCCCCGGGGTCCCCGCGGCCAAGCAGCCGGTGCGACTGGGCAAGGGGCCTGCCCTCACCCTGGCCGACCGGTCCATCGTCGTGCGCCCCCGCATGGTCAGGTTCCTGGAGTCGATTGCCCAGCAGGAGCAGATACCCTACCAGTACAAGCTGCCCGCCTACGGGGCCACTGACGCCGGGGCCATTCACCTGGAGCGGGGCGGGGTGTTGGCCGGCGTGGTCTCCGTCCCCTGCCGGTACATCCACTCCCCGGTCTCCCTGCTCAAGCTGGCCGATCTGGAACACACAGTGCGGCTCACGGTGGGCTTCCTGCGCCGGGCGGAGGAGCTGTTGTAGGGCGGCAGGTTGCCTCCCCGCCGCCCGTGCCTACACTGGTGACCAGGAGGTGGTTGGGGTGGCCGAGCGGGTCCACCTGTATATCTCAGGCCGGGTGCAGGGTGTGTTTTTCCGCGCCCGCACCCGCGACCGGGCACAGGCCTTGGGGCTGGCCGGCTTCGCGCGCAACCTCCCCGACGGACGGGTGGAGGTGGTGGCGGAAGGTGACCAGCGGGCCCTCCAGGAACTCGTCGAGTTCGCCCACCGCGGCCCCCCGGCGGCCGCCGTCCAGCACGTGGAGGTGCGGTGGGAGGAGTCCAGCCAGGGGTTGACCGGCTTCGCTATCCGCTGACCGGGGCCGCCCCCGCGGTCCTCACGGCACGTACAAGTGCCGCTTGATCTCTTGCTTGGTGGACTTCTCGAACGGCTCTTCGACCAACTTCAGGTCGTCTTTGCTCTTGATGCGCTTGAACACCGCCAAGTTCTTCTGGGCCTCCTTGAACCGTTCCCATAGGAGCTCCAGCGCCCCCTGCTCGTCCTCCATCCCAGCCCGGCGCAGCGCTTCCCAGTCGGGGTACACCATGGCCCCCACCGCCGGCTGGCCGCCCTTGCGGACCTCGTGCACCAGCACTTCATCCACCTCCGGGATCTGGGAGAACTCCCATTCCAGTTCCTCGGGGTACACGTTCTTCCCGGACTCCAGCACGATCACGTTCTTCTTGCGCCCGGCCAAGAACAGGTGCCCCTGAGGGTCGCAGTAGCCCAGGTCGCCGGTGTGGAACCACCCGTCCTCGGTGAGCACCTCCGCGGTGCGGCGCGGGTTCTTGTAGTAGCCCAGCATGACGTTGGGCCCCCGTGCCATCACTTCCCCGAACCCGGAGGCGTCGGGACGCTCCACCCGGATCTCCACCCCCCGCAGGGGCCGCCCCACCGTCCCCACACGGCGGGTGAACGGCTCGGATAAGGTGAGCACCGGGGCGGTCTCCGTGAGGCCGTAACCCTCGATCACCCCCAGCCCCAACCGGCGCAGGCCGGCCCCCACCTCCGCGGCCAGCGGGGCGCCCCCGGACACGAAGAAACGGAAGTCCCGAGTGAGCAGGCGCCGCTTGACGATGCGGCCCAGTAGCCGGGGGGCCACCCGGAACAGGAGCCGCCGCAGCAGGCTCCCCTCGAAGTTCTCCCGCATCCGCCGCCACAGAGCGTGATACAGCTTGGGCACCCCCACCAGGATCGTCGCCCCACAGCGGCGGGCCACCTCGATGAGGTTGCGATAGTCGTCGGTGTAGCTGATGGTTGCTCCGGCACCCAGTGGGGCCAGCAGGGTGGCGGTGAGGCCGTAGATGTGGTACCAGGGCACGATGGTGACCATGCGGTCGTCCGGGGTCACGCGGATGGCCTCCAACACCCCCAGCACGTTGGATGCCAGGTTGCGGTGACACAGCATGACCCCCTTGGGGTCGTCGGTGGTGCCCGAAGTGTACATGAGCACGGCCAGGTCCTCCGAGGTGAGATCAGGCAGGGGGGGTGCGTCCGCCTCCTCGGGCATCAGCTCCCACAGCGACAGGGCTCCGGGCATGGCTTCCACGGACACCACCTCGTCCAGGGAGGGCACCTGCTCGGCAAGGGGGAGGAGATCCTCGTAGCGCTCCGGGGCACAGAACATGAGCTTGGCCTCCGACTCGCGCAGGATGCGGGCGATCTCTCCGGGACGGAGGCCGGCATCCAGGGGGACGGCGACCGCGCCCAGCCGCTGCACGCTGCAGAAGGCCACCGCCCACCCCACAGTGGGCTTGGCGATCAACGCCACCCGGTCCCCCCGATTGATCCCCTGGCCGGAGAGCCATACCGCCAACCGACCGGCCAGCTGCCACAGCTCACCGTAGGTGATCTCGCGGAACGAGAACCTCCGCTGACGCAACATAGGCATCCGCAGCGCCACGTGCCGGCCATGCGCCCGGGCACTACGGGCGAGAAGATCCGGGACTGTCGGCAGCTGGTCATTCATCTTCCCACTCCCCTTTCCGAGATGTATTCCTCCGCCTCCAGGGCGGCCATCGCCCCCTCGGCGGCGGCCACCACCGCCTGGGCACACCTGCCCGCCGGGTCGCGCACGTCACCGGCGGCAAACACACCACGGGCGGAGGTGTGCATCCGAGCGTCGGTGCGAACGTAGCCCCCTTCGGTCAGCTGGACCGCCCCGGCCAACCAGTCGGTAGCCGGCAGATATCCAATCTTGACGAATACGCCGTCCACCGGCAAGTCGCGCACCTCTCCCCCGCCCAGATCACGCAGAGCCGCCGAGGTCACCTTCCCCTCCCCCCGGACCTCCTCCACCACCACGTTCCACAGGAACACCACCTTGGGGTTGGCCCGGGCCCGCTGCTGGAGTGCGGCGGCCGCCCGCACGGCCTTGGGATCGCTCTGTGGGTGGCGGACCGCCACGTACACCCGCCGGCACAACTTGGCCAAGAACAGGGCCTCTGTCAACGCCGCATCCCCCGCCCCCACCATGAGGACGTCCTTGTCCCGGAAGAAGAAACCATCGCAGGTGGCGCAGTAGGAGACCCCGCGACCGGTGAGCTCCTTGACCCCCGGGGCGGGGAGCTCCTTGTGCCGGGCCCCCATGGCCAGGATCACTGTCTTGGCGGGTATCGCCCCCTGATCGGTCTCCACCCGCCACCGCTCCCCGTCCTGCGTCAGGCCGCGGGCCTCGGCACGCTCCAGCTGTGCCCCGAACCGTTCAGTCTGGCGGCGGAGCCGGTCCATCAGCTCCGGGCCGGAGATCGGTTCGGGGAAGCCGGGGAAGTTCTCCACCTGGTCGGTCTCCACCAGCTGTCCGCCGGGCAGCGCCCGCTCCAGAATCAGGGTAGACAGCCCGGCCCGCCGGGCGTAGATCCCAGCGGTCATCCCGGCAGGACCGGCCCCTACCACCACAAGGTCCCACACGTCAACCATGCAATTCCTTTCCCCCGGCCTTCATTCTAGGGGGCAGCCCGGGGGGCACAACGCAGTGGCGCTCACGCCGCGGCCACCCGCAGCACGTTGGTGGTTCCCACCTCGCGGAAAGGGAGCCCGGCCAAGATCACGGCTCGCTCCCCGGCCTGGAGCACGCCCGCCGCCCGGGCGGCCCGCAGGGATGCAGACACCAGGGCCTCGGGGTCATCGGCGAACTCCATCTGCAGAGGGATTACCCCCCACACCAACACCAGCCGCTGGGGCACGCCGCCGGTGGGGGTGGTGGCCACCACCGGCACTCTGGGCCGAAACGCGGCCACCAGCCGGGCCGTCCACCCAGAGACGGTGGCACACACAATGGCCTTGGCGTCCACCTCCTGGGCCACCGCGTGAGCCGCCCGGGCCATGGCCGCCGGCACCTCCCCGACCAACGACGAGGCCAATCCCGGCACGCGGATGGCCACCTCCCCGCCCTCGGCTGCCTGGGCTGCCCGCGACATCACCCGTACCGCCTCCACCGGGAACTGCCCCACCGCGGTCTCCTCCGAGAGCATCACCGCGTCGGCCCCGTCCCACACAGCGGCCGCCACGTCTGCCACCTCGGCCCGGGTGGGCACGGGGGAGGACACCATGGACCGCAGCATCTGGGTGGCCACGATCACCGGCTTGGCGTGGGCGTTGCAGGCATCCACCAGCCGTCGTTGCACCAACGGGACCTGGTAGGGGTCGATCTCTACCCCCAAATCACCGCGGGCCACCATCGCCCCGTCCGCGGCAGCCACCACCCCCTCCATGTCCCGCACTGCCTCCGCCGCCTCTACCTTGGCCACCAGCCACGGCGTGGCCTCGCCGAGAAACCGCCGAACCTTGTCCACGTCCTCCGGACTGCGCACAAACGACAGGGCCACCAGCTCGAAATCGAGCTCGCGGGCCAACCGCAGCGCCTCCTCGTCGGCCGCGGTCAAAAACGGCAGGCGCAGGGAGGCGCCGGGGACGTTCACCCGCTTGCCCGGCTCAAGCCGCCCACCGCGCTCCACCCGACATCGCAACCCTCGGCCGTCCCGGCCCACGGCGGTGAGGACCAGTTGCCCGTCGGCGAGCAGTACCTGTGTGCCGCAAGGGACGTCCTCGGCCAGCCCCGCGTAGGTGACCGGTACCCCCCCCGGACCCAGCAGAACCTCGTCGCCCCGCTCCACGTCCAGGGGCTCAGCCTCACTGCCCACCCGCACAGCGGGTCCAGGAGTGTCCAGCATCAGGCCCACCGGCCGGCGCAGGGAGCGGGCCGTCTCCCGCACCCGCTCGGCCAGGGTGGCTTGCTGCTCAGCGCTTCCATGGGAGGCGTTGATGCGCGCCACGTCCATCCCCGCCTCCACCATGGCCGCCAACACGTCGGGATCGGCCGAACTGGGCCCGCAGGTGGCCACCACCTTGGTCCGCTTCACCCCCTGAGTCTACCGCACCGCCGCGCCGGAAGGCCAGTTGCAGCCCCACCTGGGCACGGATAAGCTTCTTCGTGGTCCGTACCGACCATGGCTTCAGGCGCACTCATCGCCTCAGGTTGCGGCGGGACATCGATGAGGTGTTCCGCCGAGGGTTGCGGCGTGAGGGTGAGTTGTTCTCCTTCCGCATCCTGCGAAAGGAAGACCCCACCCCCAGGTTGCTGACCGTGGCCAGCCGCAAGGTGGGCGGCGCGGTGGAACGCAACCGGGTGCGGCGCGGGGTACGGGAGGGTTTCCGCAAGAACAAGCAGCTGTTTGCCCACTATGACCTGGTGGTCATCGCCCGGCCGGCGACGGGGCGCCTGCGGCCGGGAGAGATCGCCCGGCGGATGGTGGAGGAATTCCAGGAGGTGGCCGATGGCCCAAGAGATCTTGCTCACCCGGGAGGGATATGAGCGGCGGAAGGAAGAGCTGAGCCAGCTGGAGCGCCGGCTGTATCAGGAGATCCCCGAGCGGTTGAAGGAGGCGAAGGAGCACGGCGGCGACCTGCGCGAGAACAAGGAGTATTTGTCCCTGAAGGAAGAACAGGACTTCGTCGACCAGGAAGTCCGCCGTCTGCAGGACCTGCTGGAGAACGCCCACATCATCTCCGAGGACGAGATCCGGGCGGACCAGGTGGGCATCGGCACCCGGGTCACCTTGGAGGACACGGAGACCGGCATGTTCGAGACCTACACCTTGGTCTCTTCCGCCGAGGTGGACCTGCTGCGCAACCGCATCGGCATCGACTCCCCGGTGGGCGCCGCCCTCATGGGACACGCCCAGGGGCAGACCATCGTAGTTCGCGCCCCGGCTGGGCGGCTTCGCTACCGGATCTTGGGCATCGAGCGAGGCTGAAGTGGCCGAGTCCGAACTGCTGGCCGCCCGGCGGGAGAAGCTCGCCCGGCTGCGGGCCCAGGGCATCGACCCTTACCCGTACCGGTTCGCGCCCACTCACACCGCCGACCAGGTTCGCACGGCCCACGGGGGGCTGGGCCCGAATGAGCGCACCGGCGTCCAGGTTCGCCTCGCCGGGCGACTGGTGGCCCGGCGGCGCATGGGGGGGATCACCTTCTGCGACCTGCTGGACCGCACGGGCAGGATCCAGCTGGTTGCCTCGCAGACCGGCTTGGGCGAGGAGGACTACGGGCTGCTGTCCTCCCTGCTCGATCTGGGGGACCTGGTGGGCGCCTGGGGGGAGGTCTTCGCCACCCGGGCCGGCGAGCTGTCAGTGGATCTAGCCGGGTTCCAGCTGCTCGCCAAGGCCCTCCGCCCCCTGCCGGAGAAGTGGCACGGGCTGACCGATGTGGAGAAGCGGTACCGCAGGCGGGCGGTGGACCTGATCGTCAACCCCCGCGCCCGGGAGATCCTGGAGGCGCGGGCGCTCATCTTCCGCACCACCCGTTCCTTCCTGGATGAGCACGGCTTCCTGGAGGTGGAGACGCCCATCCTGCAGCCGTTGGCCGCCGGGGCCGCTGCCCGACCGTTCGTCACCCATCACAACTTCCTGGACCGCGACCTGTACCTGCGGATAGCCCCCGAGCTGTACCTGAAGCGCCTGCTGGTGGGGGGCCTGGAGCGGGTGTACGAGATCGGACGCATCTTCCGCAACGAAGGCATCTCCACCCAGCACAACCCCGAGTTCACCATGCTGGAGGCTTACCAGGCTTACGCCGACTACCACGACGCCATGGACCTGGCCGAGGGGCTGGTCGAGAGGTGCGCCCTTGCCGTCTCCGGTGGAGTTCGCCTAGAATACGAGGGACGGGAGATCGATCTTGCCCGGCCCTGGCGACGGGTCCCGCTGCTGGAGCTGGTGGCCGACGCCACGGGAGCAGACGTGGAGCGCCCCATGGCGGAGCTGCTGGCGGAGCTGGACCGGCGGGGGATAGAAGTACCGGACCACTTGCGGGCCGGGCCCAAGGGAAAGGTGATCGAGCACCTGCTTGAGACGACGGCACAACGCGCTCTCTGGCACCCCACCTTCGTGGTGGACTACCCTCTCGATATCTCGCCATTGGCCAAGCGGAAGCGCGGGGACGACCAGCTCACTGAGCGCTTCGAGCTCTACATCGCCGGCCGCGAGGTCGCCAACGCCTTCTCGGAACTCAACGATCCCGACGAGCAGCGCGAGCGGTTCGCCAGCCAACAGAAGCAGCGCGCCGCCGGGGACGAAGAGGCCCAGCTGGGCGACGAAGAGTTCCTGGTGGACCTAGAGCACGGGATGCCGCCGGCCGCCGGCATCGGCATCGGCATGGACCGCCTGGTCATGACCCTCACCGACGCCCCCTCCATCCGGGAGGTCATCGCCTTTCCATTGCTGGGGGAGCGAGAATGAGCCCGCGCGGGGGGGGTGCGCTGGCCCTGCACCAGCTGGGTCGGCGGGTGGACCAATTCGGCGAGCGAATCCTGGCCTGGGACGAAGCGGCCATGTGGCGGGTCAGCGAGCACCCCCTGCTGTGCCGCCTGCACAGCCTCCTGGTGGTGGCCACTTACCTGGGCGATGGCTACGTCTGGGGCCTTCTCGCCCTGTATCTCATCTGCTTCGGGAACCGGCCTGACCGCCTTAACGTGGTGGTCGCCCTGGGCGTGCTGGTGGTCCAAATCACCGTGTTGCGGGCCTTCAAGTCCCTGTTCGCCCGGCCGCGGCCGCTGTCGTCCCCACCGGCCGCCCGCGGACGGGCGTTGGCGGTGGACTTACACGCCTTCCCCTCCGGGCACGCCACGGTGGCCTTCGGGGTCGCCTACTTGATCGCTCACTTCTACCCCTCCTGGGGCAACGTGGCTGCCGCCTATCTGCTGGCCGGGCTGATCGCCATCTCCCGCGTGTATCTACGGGAACACTTCCCGCTGGACGTGGTCGGGGGGGCTGCGCTGGGGACCCTGTTGTCCCACGTGCTGACCCCACTGATCGCGGCGTTGATTCGCTGAAAGGGGTGGTGACAGTATGAGTTCGCTATTGGCCAAGCGGGTGCTCACGGCCCGCCGATCGGTGATTCGGGAGCTGCTGAAGCTCACCGAGCAGCCGGACATCATCTCCTTCGCCGGGGGCCTACCCGACCCGGAGACGTTTCCCCGCCAGGTGTTGGCCCAACTGGCCGCCGAGGAGATCCGGGTCAACTACACTAAGTCGCTCCAGTACACCACAACCGAGGGCAAGCGCCCTCTGCGGGCGGCGATCATCGACTGGCTGGCCGAAGACGGCATCCATTTCCAGCTGGAACAGCTGATCATCACCAGCGCCTCCCAGCAGGGACTGGACCTGGTGGCCAAGACGTTCCTCGACCCCGGGGACGCTGTCTTCTGCAGCCTGCCCACCTACCTGGGCGCGATCCAGGCGTTCCAGGCCATGGAGGCCCACCTAGTCGGCGTGCCCCTGTACGAGGACGGCATGGACCTGGAGGCGCTGGAGGAGGCGGTCGACGCGGCCCGGGCGGGCGGTCACCGGCCCAAGTTGGTGTACGTGGTCCCCGATTTTCAGAACCCCTCAGGGGTGACGTGGTCAGCCGCGAAGCGAGAGCGGCTACTAGAGATCGCTGCACGGGAGGACCTGTTGGTGGTGGAGGACATCCCCTACCGCAAGCTCCGCTTCGCCGGCCAGCCTGTCCCCCCCATCGCCAGCATGGACGAGGACGGGCGGGTGATCGTGCTGTTCACCCTGTCCAAGGTGTTGGCCGCCGGGCTACGGCTGGGCGCCCTGGGAGGACCGGCGGAGTTGGTGGACAAGCTGGTGACCATGAAGCAGGCCACCGACCTGTGCACGTGCGCCCTCACCCAGCGCATCGCCGCCCGTTTCCTGCAAGAGAACGACCTGGCCGGACATCTCCGGAAGATCTGCCGCCACTACCGGGAGAAGCGCAACGCCATGATAGAGGCCCTGGAGCGCTACATGCCTCGTGCCGAAGGCATCAGCTGGACCCGGCCCGAAGGAGGGCTGTTCCTGTGGGTGCGCCTCCCGGCCGGGGTGGACACCGAGAAGATGCTGCCTCGGGCGGTGGAACATAAGGTGGCCTACGTGATCGGAGCCCCCTTCTTCGTGGACGGCAGCGGCCGCAACACCATGCGGCTGTCGTTCTCCAAGGCCTCCCGGGAGGAAATCGGCGAGGGGATGCGCCGCCTGGGCCAGGTGGTGGACGAAGAGCTGCCCCAACCTCCCTCCCCCCAGAAGGCGTAAGCTAAACCTTCATCCGGCGCCCCAGCGGGCGCCGGCATGCCCTGGCCGCCGCCACGGTCAGGCTACGTAAACAATTGCCTCCGCAGCCTGAGAAAGGAGTCCTGTGCACATCACGGTTGAGGAAATTCCGCTGGGCAGTCGCCGACTGGGGGCATTCGTCTCCGTGCCCTGGCAGCTACACCGCGGCGACCCCCACTGGACGCCGCCCCTGCGCGGCGAGCTGTTGGGCAGCCGCCTGCTGGGGCTCACCGGCCTCCTCACCCCCACCCACCCCTACCACCGGGAGGCCGAGGTGACCCACTTCGTGGCCCGAGCCGGTCGTCGACTGGCGGGCCGCATTTCCGCGGCGGTCAACCACCGCTACGATGCGCACTACGGCACGCGCACCGGATTCTTCGGCTTTTTCGAGTCCGCCCCGCACTACGAGGTGGCGGCGGGTCTGCTTGACTCGGCCGGCGACTGGCTGGCCCAGCGGGGGGCGGTGGCCATGCGGGGGCCGGGGGGTTACTCCACGGCGACCCACGAGCCTCACCAGGGGGTGCTGGTGGACGGCTTTCACACCCCCCCCACGGTGGAGCTGACCCACAATCCGCCCTACTACGCGCAGTTGCTGGAGCGGTACGGGTTGGAGAAGGTCAAGGACTACCACGCCTACATCATCGAGGGGTTGGACAGCGGCGCCGCCGCCCGGGTGGCCCAGCTGGCCGACCAAGCCCGCGCTCGGCGGAAGGTGGAGACCCGCCCGGTGGTACGGGCCCACCTCCGCCAGGAGGTGGATCAGATTGTGAACGTATTCAACCAGGCTTGGGCCGACAACTGGGGCTTCCTCCCCCTCACCGACGCCGAGGCAGCTGCCATGGCCGAGAGCCTCAGTCTGGTCGCCGATCCGGAGCTGATCAGGTTCGCCACTGTGGGCGGGGAGCTGGCCGCAGTGCTGGGGGCCATCCCCGACCCCAATATCGCGTTGCGGCCGCGCTGGAATAGGCTCCTGGACACGGATCTGGTACGGGCCGCCCGGCTCTGGCTGACCCGAAGGCGGATCCGGCACCTTCGACTGATGTTCTTCGGGATCCTCCCCCAGTTTCGCAAGCTGGGGGTGGACGCAGTCCTTTACCACGAGGTCCTTCAGGTGGCCCGGGCGCGGGGCTACCTGACCTGCGAGGCCTCCATGCTCCTGGAGGAGAACGATCTGGTACAGCGGGCGGCCGCGTTCATGGGCGGGCGGCGGTACAAGACCTGGCGCATCTACGAGCGGCCTCTCTAGCGGGCTTTCCTTTGCTGGCCCTGGAACTCATCCCGCAGGATCGCCATCAGATGTACGTCGTGGAAGTTGCCGTCCCGGTGCAGCGCCTGGCGCCGGGTCCCCTCACGCCGGAATCCAGCCCGTTCATAGCACCGGCGGGCCCGCTCGTTGCCGGCGAACACCTCCAGCTCCACCCGGTGTAGGCCCAGCTCACCGAAGGCGAACTGAAGCAGGGTGCAGGTGGCGTCCAGGCCGTACCCCTTTCCCCAGTAGTCGACCTCCCCCAGCACGATGCCGAACGTGGCGTTGCGGTTCTTCCAATCCACCTTGTGCAGGCCCAGGTTGCCGATGTGGATCCAGTCGCCGTCGGCGCGGGCCTCAATGGCCCACAGGAACTCGTCTTCTCGCTGCAGCTGAGCATCGAACCAGCGTTCCTCCTTGGCCTTGGACATCGGCTCGTACATGAGCAAGTACTGGCGGACACGGGGATCGTTGAACCAGCGCACGAACGTGGGAATGTCCTCCCGCTCGATGGCCCGCAGTCGAACGCGTTGACCGTACCACATGCTTCTCCCTCCAGGCGCCCACGGATGTCGGCGGCCATGATACCCGATGAGCCCGGCCTTGTTGCCGCTGTGGTCCGTGGATAAGGTTGGAAACGTCAGGTGCGAGGATGTTGACCATCCGACTTGCGACTGGGCAGGAAGTCTCGGTGGCCGCCGGCAGTAGCTGGGCTCAGGTGGCCGAAGCCGCCGGCGTGCCGGCGGTGGCCGCCGTGGTGGACGGGGAGCTCCAGGACATCCGCAGCCCGGCCCGTGGAGGGCAGGAGGTACGCCTGATCGGCCTCCAGGACCCTCTTGCTCTGGAGGCACTCCGCCACACCGCCGCCCACGTGTTGGCTCAGGCGGTCCGGCGGCTGTTCCCGGGGGTGAAGCTGGCCATCGGGCCGGCGGTGGAGGACGGTTTCTACTACGACTTCGACTTCCCCACTCCCCCCACCCCCGCGGACTTGCCACGCATCGAGGCTGAGATGCGGACCATCGTGGCCGAGGACATCCCCATCGAGCGGCTGCGGCTGTCGCGCCCCGAGGCGGCGGAGCAGCTGGCGGACGAGCCCTACAAGCTGGAACTGCTGGAGGAGATACCGGACGGGCAAGTCTCCTTCTACCGCCAGGGCGAGTTCGTGGACCTGTGCCGCGGGCCCCACCTGCCCTCCACCGGGCTGGTGCAGCACTTCCGCTTGACGGGGCTGGCGGGCGCCTACTGGCGGGGCAACTCGGATCGCCCCATGCTCACCCGGATCTACGGCACCGCCTTCCCCACCGCCGCGGCCTTGGAGCAGTACCTTCACTGGCAGGATGAGGCCAAGCGTCGCGACCACCGCCGGTTGGGAACCGAGCTGGATCTGTTCTCCATACAGAACGAGGAGGTGGGGGCCGGATTGGTGCTGTGGCACCCGAAAGGGGCGCGGGTGCGCCACGAGATCGAGTCTTTTTGGAGGGACGAGCACGTGCGGGCGGGGTACCAACTGGTGTACACCCCCCATATCGGCCGGGCACAGCTGTGGCAGCAGTCCGGACACCTGGACTTCTACCGCGAGGGCATGTACGCCCCCATGGAGATCGAACACCAGCAGTTCTACCTCAAGCCCATGAACTGCCCGTTCCACGTGGCGGTGTACAAGCGGCAGACCCGGTCGTACCGCGACCTGCCCATCCGCTACGCTGAGTTGGGGACCGTGTACCGGTTCGAGCGCTCGGGGGTGCTGCACGGGCTGTTCCGGGTGCGGGGCTTCACCCAGGACGATGCCCACATCATCTGCCGGCCCGATCAGATCGAAGACGAGATCCTCAGCTGCCTGGAGCTGACCGCTCGCATCCTCAGCGCCTTCGGCTTCCACAACTACCAAGTCGTTTTGTCGGTCCGGGATCCGGAGAACAAGGACAAGTACATCGGGGGAGACGCCATGTGGGCGCAGGCCGAGGAGTCCCTCGTGAGAGCCCTGCAGCAGATCGGCCTGGCCTACACCCGCATGGAGGGGGAGGCGGTGTTCTACGGGCCCAAGATCGACATCCACGTTCAGGACTCCCTCCACCGCTCCTGGCAGCTGACCACCGTCCAGTTCGACTTCAACCTGCCCGAGCGGTTCGACATGAACTTCGTGGGCGAGGACGGCCAACTGCACCGGCCGTACATGGTCCACCGGGCCTTGCTGGGCTCCCTGGAGCGGTTCTTCGGCATCCTCATCGAGCACTACGGCGGGGCGTTTCCCGTGTGGCTGGCCCCCGTCCAGGCGGCGGTCCTCCCGGTGACCGAGGAGCAGATCCCCTACGCCCGCCGGGTGGCCGCCGACCTACAGGCAACCGGGATCCGGGCCGAGGCCTGGGACCGGCGGGGAAAGACCCTGCGCTGGTTGATCCGCCAAGCCCAGTTGGAGCGGGTGCCGTACATGCTGGTGTGCGGGCCGCGGGAACAGGCGGACGGGAAGGTGGCTCTGAGGCTCCGCACCGAGGAGGACCTCGGCCCCCGGTCGCTGGGCGAGGTGACAAACCGCATTCAGAAGGCGGTCCGGACCCGCAGCGCCGAGCTGTGACCGACAAGGCGGCCCCGGGGTTGGCGCCGTCCCCCACCCGGGGGTAGCCTGAAAGGCAGCCGAAGGACGATCGGGGGGATACAGGTGAAACTCACGAGGATTCTCTGCCCTACAGACTTCAGCGATCCAGCTCTGCACGCGGTTCGAGTGGCAGGCCGGGTGGCAAGGCAGTTCGACGCCGAGCTCCTGCTGGTACACGTGGTCACCCCGCTACCGCCGGTAACCGCTCCGCCGGCCCCGGCGACCTACGACGTGGCCGCGTTCGAGCGCCAGCTGGAGGAGACAGCCCGTCAGACCTTAAACCAGCTCATCGAACAAGAGCTACAAGGCTGCGGTCGGGTGCGCCCCCTGGTGGTGCAAGGGCCGGCTGCCGAACAGGTGACCAAGGTGGCCGAGAAGCAGGCCGTCGACCTCATCGTGATCGCCACCCACGGCCGGACGGGGTGGCGGCGGTTCATCTTCGGCTCGGTGGCCGAGAAGGTGGTGCGGCTGGCCCCCTGTCCGGTACTCACCGTGCCCCCGCCCCACGAGCAGCGGCAGGAGGACTGAACCGGCGGCCAGTCGTGCCCGGTCAGACGCCGGCCGTCCTCCCCTCCAGCAGCCCTGTCCCCCGCCTGGCGGGGTGAAGGTCCAACTCGCGCGCCAGCTGGAGATAGCGAATGATGTCCGCCCGGGACAGCATGCCGCGGAGCTCGCCGCCCTCCACCACCGGCAGCTGGTGGATGTCGTGCTGGGCCAGAAGCTGCAGCGCCGCGCTCAGTTCTGTTCCCGGCTCCACCGAGTGCAGCGGCTCCCGGGTCATGACCTCCTCCACGCGGGTCTCCCCCCACAGCTCCCGGGGTACCTCCTTCACGTCGGCGAGGGCGACGATGCCGGCCAGCCGGCCGGCATGGCAAACCGGAGCCGCCCGTCGGCCGCCGTGCAGGAACACGTCCCGGACGAGGTCCTCTACCGGCATCTCCGGCCCCACAGTCTCGGGCTGGGGATCCATGACGTCCGCCACTCGCACCCCCCGCAGGTGCTCCCGCAGGGACACCTCCCCCCGGCTGGACTCGGCCGCCCCATTCAGGAACCAGCCGATGAAGGCGATCCACAGACCCCCAATCAGGCTCCCGGCCAGCAGCTGAAACACCCCCCACCCGATGAGGACCCAGGCGAACGCCTGTCCCGCGGCGGCGGCGATGTTGGTGGCACGGGGCAGGCTCCCGGTGACGCTCCACAGGATGGACCGGAGCACCCGCCCCCCGTCCAGGGGAAAGCCGGGCACCAGGTTGAAGCCGGCCAGCAGGGCGTTGATCACCGCCAGGTAACCCAGGGTGGCGGCCAACGGGGTGTCCACATCCCCCACCGCCGCCCGGATCCCCCAGAAAACCGCGGCCAGCGCCAGGCTGGTCAGCGGGCCCACGATGGACATGAGGAACTCGTCCTTGGGGGCCTCCGCCTCCCCGGCGATGTTGCTCACCCCACCGAAGATGAACAGGGTGATGTTGCGCACGGGCATACCCCGGGCGCGGGCCACCAGCGAGTGGGCGAGCTCGTGGACCAACACAGACAGAAACAACAGCAGCGCCGCCACCGTCCCGGTAATCCAGTAGGCCGACTGGCCCCACTCCGGGTAGGCTTGGGGAAAGTAGCCAGCGGCCAGTGACCAGGCCACCAGCGCGAAGGCCACCAACCACGTGTAGTGTACGCCGATAGCTATCCCTGCGATCTTGCCCACGCGGAAGGCGCCCTTGAACGCCACCCGTTGGCGAGCCCCGGGCATTGGTCTCCGTCCTGGTCCGTCCATGTTCACCTCCGGGCCCCGGCTTTCCTTAACCTGGGAAGGGAATCAAGAGGGCCATGCATATGATATTGGCTTTCTTGTCGGCCACACCCCCAGCAGCTCATCCCCGTTCCCCCAAGCCGCGGTAGGCCAGCACCTTGACCGCGTTGAGCACCAGAATCCACACCAGGGCGTAGCCCCAAATGGTCCCGGCCCATGCCCACCCGATGGCAGGTACCAACCAGCCGTACACCGCGGCCAGCGTCCCCACCACTTGGGTCCCCTCCAGGGCGGCCAACAGCCACCAACTGGGCCAGGGACGGTCCCACAGCCAGCCCCGATTGCGGGTGAGGGAGATGGTCATGTGCCCGGCCACCAGCAACTTCAGGAACACGATGGTCTGAACCATCTCCCGCGGCAGGTCCATCACCTGCCCCACGTACCAGAACAGCAGGAACGACGACCCCACTCCCGCCACCCCCAACACGGTGGCCACGGTGAGCACCGTACGCATGGCCCACCGTGCCGGTCGGCGGGGGGTGCAGGCGTTGTCCCAGGCGATGGCCACGATGGGAATGTCGTTCAGAATGGCCAGAAGCACGATCATGATCGGGGTCACTGGGTAGTAGTTGAAAGCCAGGATGGACAGGGAGATGAACAGCAGAAGGCGCACGGTCTCCGCGATGCGGTAGGTGGCGTAGCTGGTCATCCGCTCGAAGATCCGGCGGGCTTCCTCCACTGCCCGGATGATCACCCCCAGCCCGCGCTGGCTGAGCACCAGGCCAGCGGCCGAGCGGGCCGCGTCGGTGGCCCCGGGGACCGCAATCCCCACGTCTACCTGCTTCAGGGCCGGGGCATCATTCACCCCGTCCCCGGTCATCCCCACGATGCGGTCCGCGGCCTGGAATGCCTGGACCAAGCCAAACTTGTGTTCTGGTGTCACCTCCGCGTACCCGTCAGCGGCCAGTACGCGGCCGTCGAGTTGTCGCTGGGTGTCTCCCTCGGCGAACGCCTGGGCGGCGCTCATGATGTTCTGGCCCAAACCCAGCTGGCCGGCCACCTGCTGCGCGATGGCCGTCTGGTCTCCGGTCACCATCCGCACATCGATCCCGTGTTCCCGGGCGGACTTCACCACCTGGGCCGAGTCCTCCCGCGGCGGGTCGAGCAACGGCAGAAGCCCCAGGTAGTCCCACCGGCCGCCGGACTTCCTCGCCACCCCCAAGGTGCGGAACCCCTGCTCCCCCAGCTCCTGGGCCTTGCCCATCACCCGGTCCCCAAGCTCGCCCCCACCGTTCACCAGCTCCAAGATCACCTGCGGGGCCCCCTTGGCCGCGGAGAAAAGCTTCTCCCCCCGCGCCACATCGGCCTCCGCCCGCTTCCGCGTGGGATCGAAGGGGCGGAACTCCCGCACTTGGTACTCGTCGAGCTGACCCTGATCCTCCAATCCCCTGAGGACAGCCTGGTCGACGGGATCATCACTGTCCCGCCGGCTGGCCAGGGCGGCGGCCAGGACCACCTCTGCCCCGGCTTCGGCCTGGATGGTCACCGGCTCCTGGAGCTGCACCTCGTTTCGGGTCAAGGTACCCGTCTTGTCGGCACACAGCACCTCCAGGCCGGCCATCGCTTCGATGGCCGCCAGTTTGGCCACGATGGCCTTCCACCGGGCCAGCCGGGTGGCCCCCACGGACATGGTCACCGACAGCACTGCAGGTAGGGCCGCGGGAATCCCGGAGACGGCGAGCACCATGGCAAACAGGAACACGTCCAGCAACGGGTCCCCGCGCAGCAGGGAGACGGCCACGATGGCCGCCACCAATGCCCCGGCCGCCCCGATGAGGAAATACCCGATGCGCAACACCGCCCTACGGAAGTGGGAGACCTCCCGGGCCTCCTCCACCAACCGCACCGTGCGGGCGAACTGAGTATCTTCGCCGGTGGCGGCGACCACCGCTTGGCCTCGCCCCGCTTGACGGTGGTCCCCGAGAACACCCGGTCACCGGCCCCCTTGTCCACCGGGAGGGACTCTCCGGTCAGGGATGACTCGTCCACGCTCAGGCTTCCCTCAGGGAGCAGCCGGGCATCGGCGGGGACCACGTCCCCAATCCCCAGCACGACGAGGTCTCCCGGGACCAGCTGGGCGGCGTCCACCGTGCGCCGGGTCCCCCCGCGGATCACCTCCGCCTGGGGCGCCAACTCCTCCTTGAGGGCTTGGATCGCGCTCTGGGCCCTGGACTCGTGCCAAAAGCTGACCCCCACATTGATGAGGAGCAGCGCGGAGATCACGCCGAAGTCCTCCCAGTGGCCTGCCCCGGCAGCGATGCCGGCCGCAATCTCGATCATCCAGGGGATCGGGCCCCAGAAGTACGACAAGAACTTCAGGATGGGATTTTCCCTCTCCTCCTGGATGGCATTGGGCCCGTATTCTTGGAGCCGGCTGCGGACCTGGTCTTCGGTCAGTCCTTGCTGGGGATCAGTGGACAGTTCGGCGAGCAGTTGGTCTACCGGCCGTTCCTCCCGGCCCATGTGGCTGTTGACACCTCCTTTGGCTGGACGATACCAACTCCGCCAGTCCCCACCGTAGTTCATGCTATCAGGGCACCCCGAAGGAACCAACTGGGCCCCCCGCTCACCCCAAGGGAGGAGGCTGGCAGCCTGAGCAGTAATAGGTGGTGCGCCCGGAGACCTTCATCCGCTGCAGGCACCTCCCGCAGCGGGGGCACCTCCCCCCGGCACCGCGGCGGGGCAAGAGGTAGTCAAGGGGAAACTGGCCGGGATCGGCCCGGCAGCGAACCGCAGTGGCCAACACCTGCTTCATGGCGCGGAACAGCCGTTCCTGTTCCTGACACTTCAGCCCGGCCACCGAGGTGGTGGGGTGAATCCTAGCCTGGAACAGGATCTCGTCGGCGTATAGGTTGCCGACCCCGGCCAGTGCGGTCTGGTCTAGGAGCAAGGACTTGGCCGCCGCCCGGCGCCCCTGGACAGCTGCGCGGAACGCGGCCAGGTCCAAGTCGCGGCCCAGGGCATCGGGGCCCAGTCCCCGCTGGGCGGCGAATGCGGCCGGATCGTCGGCCCAGGTCACCTCTCCCAGCTTCCGCTGACAGCTGTAGGCGAGGAAGTACCCGTTGGCAAAGGCTATCTGGATCCGGGCGTGCCTGGGCCGGACCTGGGGACGTCTGAAGTACTTCAGGAAACCGGTCATCCCGAAGTGCATCGCCAGGTGTCCCTCCCCGTCTACCCTGGCGAACAGGAACTTGCCGTGGCGGCTGGCCCCAGCGAAGCTCCGGCCACGGAGCGCAAGGGCCAGGCCGCGGGGCGACAGGCCGGTGAGCACTTGGTCGTCTCCCACTTCTACCGCCTGGATTTCCTGGTGCAGGGCAGTGGCAGCAAGATATCGTCTGAGTAACTCCACGTCAGGAAGTTCCGGCATCGTCCCCCCTCAGTCACCCACCTCGCCAGGGGCGGTCCGCTCAGTCGCCCTCTTCCCCGGCGGGCTGCTCTCGGTCCAGGAGCTTGTGCAGGTCCGAGGCGCGGCTGGCCAGGGAGCGAGCGTGGCGCATGAGGCCCTTCCACGGGTCCTGTCGCCGCTCCAGCCGACCGGGTAGGTCCCTCACGGTCCAATCGCGCGGCGAGGCGCCATCCTCCACCTCCCGCCAGACCAGGGGAGTGGCCACTGGCGCCTCCGGCCGGGCGCGCACTGCATAGGGGGCCACCGAGGTGGCCCCGTAGGAGTTGCGCACAGTGTCCAGGAACACCCGACCCTGCCGGCGGTCCTTCCGCTGCTCCACGGTGTACAGGTCCTGGCGACGCCGGACCAGCAGCAGGGCCACCTGGTGGGCGAACTGCCGGACCTGGGCGAAGCTCTGACTCCGCTGAATGGGCACCACCAGGTGGAAGCCCCGGGAGCCGGTGGTCTGGACCCCGGCGGCAAGGTCGAGTTCGCCCAGCACCTCCCGCAGGTCCAGGGCCGCCTGGCGCACGGAGCGGTAGTCCTCGGTTCCCTCGGGCGGATCGAGGTCAAAGATCATCTTGTCCGGGTGCTCCAGGTCGTCGGCCCGCGAGAGGTAGAGGTGGGGGGTGATTACGGCCTGGTCGGCGAGGTAGGCCAGGGCGGCCTTGCTATCAACGATGGGGGCATGGAAACTGCCCCCCTCGCGCTTGGGGATACGGACGGTCCTGATCCAATCGGGGAAGTAGTCCGGCGCGTCCTTGTTGTAGAAGCCCTCCCCGTGCAGGCCATCGGGGAAGCGATGCATGCTGACGCCGTAGCGCTTCATGTGCGGGACCATGACGTCTGCGACCTGCAGATAGTAGTCGATCAGGTCGCCTTTGGTCAGGCCCGCTTCGGAGAAGAAGACCTTGTCGCGGTTTGAGATATCGATCTCGTGCCCGCCGATCTTCACCTTCGTGCCCTCCTCCCTTGCTTACAGGTCCCCCTTCTGGCTCTCGGCCTCCTTGTGGACGTCCTTGGGGTCCTTGTCACGGCGGAGGCCCTTGTAGCGGGGATGCCGGAGGTCATCATCCCCGGTCCACTCGGTGAACCGCACCTCGCAGACCAGCCTGGGGGTGACGAAGTGGACCCCTTTCGTCTGCGGCTTCCCCCGGTCGTACGGGGAGGTCTCCCGCTCGAGGGCCTCCAGCCGGCCGCGCAGGTCGTTCAGGGTCTGATCGTCGAAGCCGGTGCCTACCTTGCCGGCGTAGACGAGGTCGTCGCCCCGGTAGAAGCCCAAGAGCAGCGCGCCGAACCCCACGCGCTCGCCGTGGGGCTCGGTGAAGCCGCAGATGACGAACTCCTGCTGCACGACGCACTTGAACTTGAGCCACTTGCTGGAGCGGCCGTGGACGTACTCCGAGCCAGCGTGCTTGGCGATCAGCCCCTCCCAGCCCTTGCTGCATGCTTCCTTGTAGTAGTTCAGCCCGTCGTCGTTGCAGTGAGGCGTCCAGCGCAGTGGGTCGTCCCAACGGATGGCGGCCTTGAGGACCTTCTTGCGGCTGCGGAGGGGACAGCGGGTGATGTCGTGCCCTTCTACGTAGAGGCAGTCAAACATGTAGTAGTACACCTTGACGCCGCTCTGCCTGGCTTCCTGGCGGCTGGATGCGTGCCTGCGCGGCAGGACCCTCTGAAAATCGCTGACGTTGTGCTCGTCGAAGGCGACCACCTCGCCATCGAGGATGCAGCCCGCCGGCACCTGGTCTGCCAGGGCTTCCTCAATCTCGGGGTAGGAGTCGTTGATCCGCTTCTGGTTCCGCGACATAAGCCGCACCTGGCCATCCTGCTCGATGTAGGCCAGGAGCCGCTCGCCATCCAGTTTGCGTTCAAAGATCCATTCCTCGCCGGTGAAGTGGTCGTGGGTGAGTTTGGCCAGCATGGGGTCCATCCAGTCGGGCATGGATGTCTCCCGGGCCTTTTCACGCTCCTCGTCGGAGAGCCGCTGGAGCAGGTTACTCATCTTCATCCTTCTTTTCTTCCTGGCGAATCTCATCCAACGTCCGGCCGGTCTTGACGGACTTGGGCTCGGTGGACGTTGGGTTCCGCCGCGCGTCGGCCTGTTCGTCGTCCATCTTGATGAGCAGCCAGCGCTCGTCGTCGCCACCGCCGGTCCGGATGAGCGCGTAGCCGCCGGAGATCTTCTGGCCCTTCAGCCAGATGGTCACGTGGCCGTCCTCGATCTGCTGGGAGACGGACTTCGGCTCCTCCTCGTCCTCCTTCAGGTTGCGGTAACTGCCGCGGTCCCAGATCAGGACCGTGCCCCCGCCGTAGGCCCCCTCCGGGATCACCCCCTCGAAGTCGGCGTAGGCCAGCGGATGGTCCTCAGTGGGAATGGCCAGGCGCTTCTCCCTGGGATCGGTGGACGGCCCTTTGGGCACGGCCCACGATCTCAGGACCCCATCGATCTCGATGCGGAAGTCGTAGTGTAGGGTGGACGCCGCGTGCTTCTGAATGACGAACACGGGCCGTTGGTCGATCCAGGCCACTTCGCGCGCTGCCGGACCCGGTTCCCGGGTGGCTCCCAGGTTTCGTCTCTCCCGGTACTCCTTCAGCTCTCCCCCCGCCGTTCCCAATCAGCCTCCTCCTCATCGCCCCGCTGGACACCGCTCAACACGGCCCATCTGCATTCTACACCCCCGAGAGCGGCCGCCCGGGGGGAAATTCAGATCTGCCTTGTCTGCCCCCCCCGGACAGGACTACGATGGTCAGCAGGAGGTGTTCATGCCCACCTATGTGCTGTTGAGCCGAGTGACGGACGAAGGTGCGAAGACCATCAAGGGCAAGCCGGGCCGGATCAAGGAGGTCAACCAGGAGATTGAGGGGTTCGGGGCAAGGGTGGTGCACCAATACGCCACCTTGGGGCGCTACGATTTCGTGAGCATCGTGGAGGCCCCCGACCCGGCGACGGTGGCCAGGGTGTCCGTGGAGCTGGGCTGTCGGGGGACGGTCAAGATCGAAACCCTGCCGGCCATCCCCATCGACGAGTTCATCGCCAAGCTCAAGTAGGCCGCCCCGCGGCGGTTCCGGTGGCCGTCAGAGCAGGCGGGTCGGAGTGCGACCCAGGTGCTGGTAAGCCTTATCGGTGGCCTGCCGGCCTTGTGGAGTGCGCCGGACGAACCCCTGGGTGATCAGGTAGGGCTCATAGACGTCTGCGATGGTGTCCTTGTCCTCGCCCAACGCCGCGGCCAGCGTCTCCAGGCCCACCGGGCCCCCGTCGAACCGGTCCACGATCACAGCCAGTATCTTCCGATCCAGCCCGTCAAGGCCCACTTCGTCGATCCCCAACATCTCCAGGGTGCGGGCAGCGATCTCGGCGTCCACCGCCGGCGCTTCAGCCACCTGGGCCACGTCCCGGGCCCGCCGTAGCAGCCGCAAGGCGATGCGGGGCGTCCCGCGGGCGCGAGTGGCCAGTTGCCACGCCCCCTCCTCGGTGACCTCCACCCCCAACCGCGCCCCGGCGCGGCGAATGATCTCCTGGAGCTCGCGCGGCCGGTAGAACTCCAGCCGGAAGCTCACCTCGAACCGATCCCGCAGGGGGGAGGTGAGCAGCCCTTCCCGGGTGGTGGCCCCCACCAAAGTGAACGCGGCTAGATCCAGCCGGATCGATTGGGCGCGGGGCCCCTCGCCCAGCACGATGTCCAGCTTGTACTCCTCCATGGCCGGGTAAAGCACTTCCTCCACCTGGCGCCGGAGGCGGTGAATCTCGTCGATGAAGAACACGTCGCCGGGCGACAGCCGGGTGAGGATGGCCGCCAGGTCGCCGGGGCGCTCGATGGCCGGCCCGGAGGACACCTTGATGTCCACCCCCGTCTCGTGGGCGATGATGTGGGCGAGTGTGGTCTTCCCCAGCCCTGGCGGAGAGAGCAGGAGCACGTGGTCCAGCGGCTCGCCCCGGCTTCTGGCCGCCTGGATGTAGATCCGCAGTCGCTCCTTGATGCTGTCCTGCCCGACGAACTCATCCAGCTTCGTCGGCCGCAGGGTGCGAATCCCCGCGTCGGTCCGCTGGACGTCGGGCGTGGCCCACCGCTCATCTTCCATAGACGACACGATTGTAGTGTGCACCGGGAGGGGTGCAACGATTTGTCCCCTTTCCATGCGGGGCCTACAATCCCAGCACCATGCGGTGGATGTTGGCTTTGCTGGCCGCGATCTCCTGGACGGCAGCGGCGGGGTTCGTCGACCTGACCTGCCTGGATTGGTCCCCGGACGGGCAGTACATGCTGTTCGCCCAAGCCGGGGCGCTCTATGTCGGTCAGGCGCCCAACGGCCGCGACCCGGTCCGCGTCACCCCGGAGGCCGCTCAGGTGACATGGGGGCGCTTCGGGCCCAGCTCGGAGTGGTTCGTGTTCGCCACCCCGGCCGAGGGAGGGTACGCACTGTGGCGGGGGCGAATCGGGGAGGAACCCGAGGAGCTGTACTTCTCCCCCCACCCCATCTTCCAGCCCGCGGTGGCCCCCGGCGGGGAGGTGGTGGCCTTCCTGTCAGAGCGCGACGGCCAACGAGACATCTTCCTGGTCGACCTGGCCAGTGGCGAAGAGGAGCAGCTGACCCGCACCCCATTTCAGGAGGCCTGCCCCGACTTCTCCCCCACCGGGGACCTCCTCCTGTTCGTCGGGCTGTGGCCGGACGAAGCCGACGGCAGTTGGGACCTGTTCATCATCGACCTGCAGACCGGTGGAATCGAGCAACTCACCGCTGACTCCTTCTTCGACTGGGGAGCACGGTTTTCACCGGACGGGGAGTGGATCGCCTTCGAGACCGACCGCGGCGGCCGGTCGGACATCTACGTAGTGCGCAAGGACGGCACCGACCTCACCCCGTTCACCTACGACCCCTGGCGGGACGCCTTTCCCGCCTGGTCCCCGGAGGGGGACCGGATTGCGTTCGCCTCCCGCCGTTCGGACGGCTGGGTGATCTTGGCCGAGGGCACCTACTGAATGCGGTGGGTGGCGGTCGGTAGATTCGACGGGGTCCACCTGGGGCATCAGCACCTGCTGGCCGCCGGGCGCGAGCGGGCCGGGCAGGACGGTATACCACTGGCTGTCTACACCTTCCCCCCTCGTACCGAGGCGCTGCTGCCCCTGGCTGCCAAGCGTCGTCTGCTGGCCGCCCACGCCGACGAGGTCATCGTCCGGCGGTGGGAGGAGGTACGCGCCACATCGGCGGAGGCGTTCGTGCAGCGGGAGCTGGTCGGGCGGCTGGGGGCCCGCGGGGTGGTCATCGGGCCCGGCCACCGCTTCGGGGCCGGGGCCCGAGGCGACGCCGCCCTGCTGGGCCAGCTGGCCAACAGGTTGAACCTGTCCGTTCACCTGGTAGAGCCGCTTCGCTTGGGCGGGACGGTGGTTCGCGGAGCCCGCATCCGCGACCTGGTCCGGGCCGGACAGGTAGAGGAGGCGGCCGGGCTGCTGGGCCGTCCTCCCATCGTGTTCGGCTGCCCGGTCGCCGGCGCCGGTCTGGCCACAGCGCTGGGGTTTCCCACGGTGAATTTGCAGCTTCCCCCCCGGCTGGTGCCGCCGGGACCGGGGGTGTACGCCGCGTGGGCCAGCTGGCGCGGGGGGAGCGGGTCAGGACTGTTCTACCGCGGCGACCGGCCCACGTTCCCCGAACTGGGCCCATCGGCCGAGCTTCACCTGTTCGCCCCCCCGCCGGAGCGGCCCCGGGGGACGGTGGAGGTGGCCCTGGCGGCCTTCCTGCGAGGCGACCAGCGTTTCCCCAACCAGGCTGCCCTGACCGCCCAGCTGCAACGCGACCGGGAGCGGGCCCAGCGGGCCCTGTCCGGTCGGCCGCCCCCTCAGCCGGTCCTTGTACGCACCAACCAGCCCCGTTAACATCGTTTTCCAGTGATCATGTTGGGGGTTGAGACGGCCGGCGACCACGGCGGGGTGGCGCTGGTCAGCTCGCAGGGAGAGACTTGGGAAGTGAATTTCCCCGCCGGGCGCCGGCACCTGGAACTCCTCCCCGCTGCACTGGACAGACTCCTGACCCTGGCTGGCTTGGCGCCGGAGGACCTGGGTTTGGTGGCCGTGGATCGCGGGCCGGGGTCGTTTACCGGACTGCGCATCGGCTTGGCCTTCGCCAAGGGCGTGGCCCAATCGCTGGGCATCCCGCTGGTGGGAGTCGAACAGGCGGCCGTAGTCGGCCTTCCGGTTGCCCAGTGGTGGCCGGGGCGGGTGGTGGTGTGGATTCACGATCGACGGGACTACCTGTACCTGACCTGGGTGAGTGGTGACCAGGTGGGCAACACCGCCGTAGTACGCCTCGCCGAGGCCGCGGCCAAGCTGAAGGGGCGGTCGGACGCCCTGGTGGTCGGCAGCGGGGGGCTGCGATTCCGTGACCATATCCGGCAGGAGGCTCCGGACGTGCGAACCGCCGGCGGCCACTGGGCATATCCCCGTGCGGCGGAGGTGGCCAGCCAGGGGTGGGCGCGGTATCGCGCCGCGGGGCCGGATGACCCTTTGGCCCTTGAACCATACTACATCCAAGCCCCCGTGGGGGGAACAAGGAGGCAAGATGCCGAGAGTCTGTGAACTATGCGGTCGCCGTCCCGAATACGGCAAGACAGTCTCCCACTCTGGGAAGCACACCAAGCGGATTCGCCTGCCCAACCTGCAGCGGGTCCGGGCGGTGGTGAACGGGCGGCGGCGAACCCTGAACGTGTGCACTCGATGCCTGAAGGCGGGCAAGGTCCAGAAAGTGTGAGGCACTGGCCTGGGTCCGCTGTGCCCCGGCGGGAGGAGGGCCATGGAACTGAAGGTCGGTGACCTGGTAGTCGGCAAGGTAGTGGAGCTCCGGTCCAACGGGGCACTGGTGGCCTTGGCGGGAGAGGAGAGCGGCTTCATCCACATCACCGAGCTCAGCGAGGCCGGCACCTGCCGGGCCGACCAGCAGCTGTGCGAAGGGCAGGAGGTTCTGGCCAAGGTCATCGGCTACGACCGGCTGGGCCGGCCCTCCCTGTCCCTGCGGCGGGTGACCTCCCGAGATCGGGAGGCGGTGGAGTTCCACCAAGAGGTAGTGCAGATGCGGTTTAGCCTGGCCGGCCGCTCGGTGGTGTTGCCCGAGCGGAGGTCTCCGGAGGATCGGATCGAGTGGCGGCTCGCCCGGTGGCTGAACGAAGCGCGGTCCTCTCTGACCCGCTTGCAGAAGAACCGGGCAAAGCGCTTATCCGAGCGGTTCTACACCGACTAGGAGGCAATATGGCCAAAGGGCTGGTGGTTATCGACAGTGAGCGGTGTAAGGGCTGTGGGCTGTGCATCGCGGTCTGTCCGTTCGGGGTGCTGGGCTTCTCCGATCACTACAACAGCTCGGGCTACAACGTGGTCACCATGGTCCAGCCGGACAAGTGCACGGGCTGTGCCATCTGCGCCCAAACCTGCCCGGACGTAGCCATCGAGGTGCATCGGCTGCAGCTCGACAAGGCGAAAGGGGGAGCATGAGTCGGCTGTTGATGCGGGGAAATGAAGTCATCGCCGAGGCGGCCATCCGCGCTGGCTGCAAGTGCTACTTCTGCTACCCAATCACCCCCCAGGGCGAGCTGGTGGAGTACATGGCCAAGCACCTTCCCCAACGGGGCGGCACCTTCCTGCAGGCGGAATCTGAGGTCTCCGCCATCAACATGGTGTACGGGGCAGCGGCGGCCGGGGTGCGGACCATGACCTCCTCCTCCTCCCCCGGCATCAGCCTCAAGCAGGAGGGGATCTCGTACCTGGCCGGCTCGCGGCTGCCGTGCGTGATCGTGAACATGATGCGGGGCGGACCGGGTCTGGGGAACATCGCCCCCGCCCAGGGGGACTACTTCCAGGCCACCAAGGGCGGCGGGCACGGCGACTACCACCTCATCGTGCTGGCCCCGGCCACGGTCCCCGAGGCGGCTGAGCTGGTGATGCTGGCCTTCGAGCTGTCAGACCGGTACCGGGTGCCGGCCATGGTGCTGGCCGACGGGATGCTGGGACAGATGATGGAGCCAGTTGAACTCCCGCCCCCGGCCGACCAGGAGGAGTTCGCTGACAAGCCGTGGGCGCTGACCGGGGCCGACGGACGCGAGCCCAACGTGGTGCTCAGCTTCGACCTGTCGCCCCAGGGGCTGCGAGAGATGAACCGCGTGCTCCAACACCACTACCGAGAGATCGAGGCCCACGAGGTGCGGTGGGAGGAGGTGGAGACCGCTGATGCCGAGATCATCTTGGTCGCGTACGGGACCATGGGCCGCATCGCCAAGACGGTGGTCCGCCTGGCCAGGGGGGAGGGGCTCAAGGTCGGCCTGTTGCGGCCCATCACCCTGTGGCCGTTCCCCTACCGGCCGTTGCGCGGCCTCGCCGAACGGGTGGCCACCGTGCTCACCGTGGAGCTCTCCGCCGGCCAGATGTGGGAGGACGTGCGGCTGGCCGTGGAGGGCAGGGCGGACACCCCGTTCTACGGGGAGCTGGGCGGTGTGGTTCCCACCCCCAACCAGATTCTGAGCGAGGTGAGAAAACATGTCCGCGGTTGAGACCAAGATCCCCGAAGGCTACGTCCAGGTGTTCAAGCGCCCGGAGTCCATGTCGGACGCGCTGTTCACCTACTGTCCGGGTTGCCACCATGGGATCGTCACCCGGCTGGTGGCCGAGGCCATCGACGAGCTGGGGGTCCGCCAGCGCACGGTGGGCATCGCCCCGGTGGGCTGCGCGGTCTTCTTGTATCGGTTCTACCGCTGCGATTTCGCCCAGGCCGCCCACGGTCGGGCCTGCGCGGTGGCCACCGGCCTCAAGCGGGCCGACCCCCGCCTGGTCGTGTTCTCGTACCAAGGAGACGGCGATCTGGCGGCCATCGGCACCGCGGAGACCGTACACGCCGCCAACCGCGGCGAGAACATCACCGTGATTTTCATCAACAACCAGATCTACGGCATGACCGGGGGGGAGATGGCCCCCACCACGCTGCCGGGACAACGCACTGTCACCACCCCGGAGGGCCGGGACGTCAAGCTCACCGGTTACCCGCTGAAGATCTCGGAGATGCTGGCCCAGCTGGACGGGCCCGCCTACATCACCCGCCAGTCGGTGCACGACGTACGCCACATCCAGGCGGCTCGCAAGGCCATCGTCAAGGCGTTTCGCAACCAGGTGGAAGGTAAGGGGTTCTCCATGGTCGAGGTGGTGGCCGCCTGCCCGACCAACTTCAAGATGCCCCCTGCGGAGGCCAACCGCTGGGTGGCAGAGAAGGCGTTGCCCCACTTCCCACTGGGCGACCTGAAGGTGCGCGACCACTGATGAGCCGACCAAGCTGGGGGCGCGCATCCCCGCTGCACGGCCCGTCGCGGGCCGGCGGCGGCAGACCACGGAGGTAGGTATGGAGACTGGGGTCATCTTTGCAGGGTTCGGGGGGCAGGGGATCTTGCTCGCCGGCAAGGTGCTGGCCCGGGCGGGCATGGAGCAGGGACTCGAGGTGACCTGGCTGCCCTCCTACGGGCCAGAGATGCGCGGGGGGACTGCCAACTGCACGGTGGTCCTGTCCGACCGGCCCATCGGCTCGCCCATCGTGGACGCCCCCACCGCGCTGGTGGCCATGAACCTCCCATCACTGGACCGCTTCGAGCCCCAGCTGGCACCCGGGGCGGTGGTGGTGTGGAACCGCTCGCTCATCGCCCGGGACCTCGAGCGGGACGACCTCCGCGGGACTCCCATCCCCGCCGGTGACCTGGCGCGGGAGCTGGGGGAGCCACGGGCCCTCAACATGGTAGCCCTGGGGGCGCTGCTGGGGGCGCTGGATTCCGTCCCCCTGGAGGCGGCGGTAGCGGCCATGGCCGAAGAGCTGCGGGAGCGAGGCCGGGAGGGCCTGGTAGAGGTCAACCGCAACGCCCTGAAGCGGGGCTGGCAAGAGGCCGCAGGCGGCCGCGACTGACCGGGGTTCGTACGTGGCCGGCGGTGACCAGGTGTTCCGCGGGCGGGTCATCTCAGTACGGCTGGTGTCCACCCCCCGCGGGCAGCGGGAGGTGGTGGACCACCCGGGCGCGGTGGCCGTGGCCGTTCGGAACGCGGCCGGAAAGCTGCTGTTGGTGCGCCAACACCGCCCAGGGGCCAACCGTCCGCTGTGGGAGATCCCGGCCGGGACGCTGGAACCCGGGGAACGTCCCCTGGCGGCCGCCCGGCGCGAACTGGCCGAGGAGACAGGGCTGGCGGCGGATCGGCTGCGCTACCTGGGCACCATCTACCCCACCCCGGGGTACGGAGCCGAACGCATCTTCCTGTTCGCCGCTCAGGCTACGGGCACGGCCGCCCCTCAAGCGGAGATCGCCGCGGTCGGTTACTTCTCCTCTGCGGAGATCGTCGCCCTGGCCCGCGCCGGCCAGGGGGACGGCAAGACGCTGGCCGCGTTGACCCTGCTACAGCTCGGGGAGCAGGGACAGGAGCAGCCGACCTAGCTCCGCCGCCTTCCGGCGGGTGGTGGCGATGACCTCCTCGTGGGAGAGGGGCGCCTCGGTCACCCCGGCGGCGTAGTTGGTCACGCAGGAGATCCCCACCACCCGCATGCCGGCATGGCGGGCGGCGATCACCTCCGGCACAGTGGACATCCCCACCAAATCTGCCCCCAGGGCACGGAAGGCCCGGATCTCCGCCGGGGTCTCGTAGGAAGGCCCCATGGTGGCCACGTACACCCCTTCCTTGAGCGGTATGCCCAGCCGCCGGGCCACTTGCCGGGCCCGCTCCCTCAGCTGGGGGTCATAGGCGGAGGACATGTCCGGGAAGCGGGGACCCAGCTGATCCAGGTTGGGGCCGCGCAACGGGTTCTGGCCCAGCATGTTGATGTGGTCGCTGATCAGCACCAGGTCGCCCGGCTGCAGCCCCTCCCCCAAGCCCCCGCAGGCATTGGTGATGACCAGTGTCTCCACCCCCAGCCGCGCGTAGGCGCGCACCGGGAACACCACCTCCGCCAGGGACGCCCCCTCGTAGTAGTGCACCCGTCCCCGCTGGACCAGGACCGTCCGCCCTCCGACGGTCCCCACCGCCACCTGGCCAGCGTGGCCCGAGACGCTGGGGGCGGGGAACCCAGGCACCTCGGAGAAGGCAAGCTTTCGTTCGCCTTGGAGGGGCAGGACGTCCGACAACCCGGACCCCAAGATGGCCGCCACGCGGGGCTCCCCCAGCTCGCCGAGCTTGGCTGCCGCCAGGCCGATGCGCTCCATCATGTCCACAGGTACACTCCTCGCCGGCGAGATCGGCCGAGCCCCGGCCGGGGGCTAGAAGCCCTCCAGATTGGTGGCGTATCCCGCCCGAAACCGTCGCAGGCCCGACTTGATGGCCCGGGCCCGCACCTCGGCGATCCCCTTGATGTGCTGCAGCTGCCGGCGGTTGGCCCGCTCAACCTTGTCCAAAGTCCCTACCTCCTCGGCCAGCCGCTCGATCACCGACATCGGCAGCCGGGGGATCTTGGACAACAACCGATACCCCCGTGACGCCAACGGCCGCTCCAAATCCTCCTCCTCATCGTAGCCGAGCGGCCGAAGCACGGCCTCCGGGGACAGCAGCTCCTCGGAGGAGAGCGACAAGATCTCATCCAGCACCTGCTTCGCCGGCCGGGAGGGGTCCTTCTGGAAGTCACGGATCACCAGCTCCAGCTCCTCGCTCACCCCCCGCATCAGGCCGCGCAACTGGCGTTCAGGCAGCGCCCGGTGCACCCCCAGCTCCACGAACAAGCGCTTGAGCTCGCCCTCCAGCTCGATCATCTGCACCATCTTCTGCACGGTGGCCGCCACATGATAGGGGAACACCCGCCGCTCGAACTCCAACGGCCCCAGCTCGGACAGCAGCTCGTTGAGCTCGTTGCGGTAGCGGTCCAGGATGAGCAAGGCCTGAGAGGCCTGGTTCAGCAAGGACATGGGGTCCTGCAGCTCGTGCTTCCACTCCCCCAGGTAGATCGTGCTCCACCGCCGCTCCTCCGAGATGACGATCGCCGGCCGGTTGATCTGCTTGGCGGTCTGCTCGGCTGCCCGGTGCCGGGTCCCGGTCTCGGCCGAGGGGATGGACGGGTCCGGTGCCAGATGGGCGTTCGCGTACAGGATGGTGCGCAGGGCCCGGTCCACCACCACTGCCCGGTCCATCTTGGACAACTCGGTCACCGACTGGGCGGTGAACGGCGCGTTGAGCTCGAACCCGGCGGCGATCAGCGGGCTGATCACCTCCCGCTCGGCGATGACGATGAGGCCGCCCTGCCCCATCTGCACGATAAGGTCAATCGCCTGCCGCAGCGGGGTCCCCGGGGCAGTCCGCTCCAGGATGTCCAGTCGGTCGTCGCGCATGCCGTCCATGGTTACACCAGCTGCAGCACCTCCGCGGCCTGCTCCACGCTGCGGGCGGCCGTCACCTCCAACTTTATCCCCTTGGGCAACGACTGGGCCGGAATCACCGCCCTGCGAAAGCCCAGCTTGGCGACCTCACGGAGTCTCTCCGGGGCCTTCCTTACCGGACGCAAGTCCCCGGCCAACCCCACTTCCCCGAGGATCACCGTGTCCGGCTGGACGATGCGATCGCGCAGGCTGGACAGGACCGCCACGCACACGCCCAAGTCCACCGCCGGCTCCCTCACCTCCAGTCCCCCGGCCACCGCCAGGTAGCAGTCCTGGGTGCCCAGGTGCGCCCCCAGCCGTTTCTCCACCACCGCCAACAGCACCAGCACCCGGTTGTAGTCCAGCCCCGCCATTCGCCGCTGCGGCGGGCCGTAACCCCCGGATGGGGCCACCAGGGCCTGGATCTCCACCAGCAACGTGCGGGACCCCTCCAGCACCGGGACGATGGCCGCGCCCGGCTTGGGGGATCGGTCCGGGGAGACGAAGAAGGTAGATGGGTTGGCGACCTCCACCAGGCCGCGCTCGTCCATGTGGAACACCGCCACCTCGTGGGTGGAGCCGAAGCGGTTCTTCACCGACCGCAACAGCCGTAGGTCCCCCTCGCGGGTCCCCTCCAGGTAGATGGCCACGTCCACCAGGTGCTCCACCGTCTTGGGCCCGGCGAACTCGCCCCCCTTGGTGATGTGGGAGACCAGAAAACAGGTCATGTCCATGGCCTTGGCGAGCCTGGCCAGTTGGGCCGCGGCCCGCCGCACCTGCTGCACCCCCCCGATCTCCCCCCCGTCGGCCTGGGCCATGGTGGTCTGCAGGGAGTCCACCACCAACGCCACCGGCCTGAGCTCCTCCACCGCCCGCACGATGCGCAGCAGGTGCTGCTCGGAGAGGAGATACAGCCCGTCCCCGGCGATCCCCAACCGCTCGGCCCGCAGCCTCACCTGAGGCGGGGCCTCCTCGCCAGAGACGTAGAGCACCTTGCCCGCCCCCCCCGCCAGCCGGCCGGCGATCTGCAAAAGCAGCGTGGACTTTCCCACCCCCGGCTCGCCGCCGAACAGCACCACCGAGCCTGGAATGAGCCCCCCACCCAGCAGCCGGTCCACCTCGGTCAGGCCGGTGGACAGCCGCGGACGGGGTCCCCGCTCCACCTCGGCGAGGGCCTGGGGCTTGGCCCCGATCCAGCCGGGGTCATCGTCGGCCGCTTCCGCCGGGGGGGGCACCTCCTGCAGGGTGTCCCAGCCGCCGCATGCCGGGCAGCGGCCGAGCCACTTGGGCGTTTGGTACCCGCACGACTGGCAGCGGTAGGGCATCACTCCTTCCGGAAAACCATCTCCCCTTCTACGGCCTCCGCCATGATGGTGCACCCGGAGGGGAACTCCTCGGTGAGGATCTTCTCGGAGACCGGATCTTCGATGAGCCGTTCGATGGTGCGGCGCATGGGCCGGGCCCCGTACTTGGCGTCGTACCCCCGCTCGATGAGGAGCTCGCGGGCCGAGTCGGTGAGGACCAGCTCGATTTGGTGTTCGTCCTGCAGGCGCCCCCGCAGCCTGCTCAGCAGCAGTTCGGCGATCGCCCCCACCTGCTCCTTGGTCAGGGAGTGGAACACGATGGTGTCGTCCAGGCGGTTGAGAAACTCCGGCGAGAACAGGCGCCGCACCTCGCCCATCACCCGGGACTTCATGTCCTTGTACGCCTCGGCCGACTCGATCTCCTCGGAGCTGAACCCCAAGCTGGTCCGGTCGGTGATCAGCTTGCCGCCGATGTTTGAGGTCATGATGAGCACCGTGTTGCGGAAGTCCACCTTGCGGCCCTGCGAGTCGGTGAGGATCCCGTCGTCCATCACTTGGAGGAGGATGTTGAACACGTCCCGGTGGGCCTTCTCGATCTCGTCGAACAGGACGACCGAATAGGGCCGCCGGCGCACCGCCTCGGTCAACTCCCCCGCTTCCTCGTAGCCCACATAACCCGGGGGCGCCCCGATGAGGCGGGACACCGCGAACCGTTCCATGTACTCGGACATGTCGATGCGAATCAGGGCGTCCTCGTCGCCGAACAGGAACTCGGCGAGCGTCCGCGCCAGCTCGGTCTTGCCCACCCCGGTGGGTCCCAAGAACAGGAAGGAGCCGATGGGCCGGCGGGGGTCTTTCACCCCGGCGTAGGCCCGGCGGATGGCCCGGCACACCGACTTCACCGCCTCCTCCTGGCCCACCAGGCGCTGGTGAATCTTCTCCTCCATGTGCACCAGCCGGGCGGTGTCCTTCTCCTGCAGGTGTCGGATGGGGATGCCGGTCCAGGAGGACACCGTGGCCGCGATGTGCTCCCCGGTGACCTGAGGCGGCTCGGCCTCCCCCTGGGCCGCCTCCTCAAACCCCTTGAGCTCCTCGATCAGACTCGCACGGCGATCTCGCAGCCGGGCGGCCAGCTCGTAATTCTGGCGGGCCACCGCCTCCCCCTCCTCCTCCTCCAGGGCGGAGATCTCCTCCACCAGCTCCCGCGCCTCCGGCGGCAGCTCGGCGGAGGTAAGTCGGACCTTGGCCGCAGTTTCGTCCACCAAGTCGATCGCTTTGTCCGGCAGGAACTGGTCGGTGATGTAGCGGTCAGCCAACCGGGCCGCCTGCCACAGGGCGTCGTCGGTGATCCGCACGTTGTGGTGCTGCTCGTACCGGTGGCGCAGCCCTTTGAGGACCTTCACCGTGTCGTCGACCGACGGTTCCTCCACGTACACTGTCTTGAACCGCCGCTTGAGCGCGGGATCCTTCTCCACCGACTTGCGGTAGTCGTCCGGGGTGGCGGTGCCGATACACTGGATGGCCCCGGAGGCCAGCGGCGGCTTGAGGATCGACGAGGCGTCGATCGCCCCTTCCGCCCCCCCCGCGCCGACCACGGTCTGAAGCTCGTCCACGAATAGGATGATGTTGTCAGCGGACATGACATGGTTGAGGATGTTCTTCAGGCGCTGCTCGAACTCCCCTCGGTACTTGGTGCCCGCCACCAGCCCTGCCATGTCCAGCTCCACGATCTCCTTGTCGGCCAGGATGAGCGGGACCTCGCCGGCGGCGATCTTCTGGGCCAGCCCTTCCACCAGCGCCGTCTTGCCCACGCCCGACTCCCCGATCAGGGCAGGGTTATTCTTCTTCCGCCGACACAGGATCTGGATGATCCGCTCCAGCTCACGCTCCCGGCCGATCACCGGGTCCAGGTGGTCGGCTTCCGCCTCCTCCACCAGGTTGCGCCCGAACTCCCCCAGCTCCCCCGGCAGGCGGGAGGTACGGCTGGCACGGACCCGGATCCCCCCACGGCGAGGGGTGAAGTAGGAACGGGCCGAACGCAGGTCCACCCCGTGGCCCCGCAGTATCTCCGCAGCCGTGCACTCACCTTCCCTCAGCACGGCCAGCAGCAGGTGCTCGGGTTCGATGGTCTCCGAGCCCGCCCGCCGGGCCTCCTCGTAAGACAGCTTCATCACCCGGCGGAGCCGCTGGGTGGGCTCCAGATCATCGGGGGGCAGGTGGAGCTTGCCCTTGCCCTTCTGCCGCTCGACGACACGTGCCACCCGCTCGTAAGTCAGGCCGTGGTCGACGAGGAACTTGTGTACCCGCGCCCCTTCCATCCGCAGGGCCGCCAGCAGCAGGTGCTCGGTCCCCACATAACGGTGGCGCCACTCGCCGGCTTCTTCTTGGGAAGCGGCAAGTAGCCGCATGGCTTGCTTGGAGAACTTCTCGTACATCGGGCGATCTGCCTCCCTGGAAATTATACCCAGCTACTCCTGGCGGGCGCGGGCGAACGCATCCAAGGCGCCCCGCAACCCCACGGCGAGGAAGTGGCCCGCCAACTCCGCCGCCAGGTCGGCCGCCGCCGCCAACGCGGGCACCTGTTCACCAGCTGGGGCGGCGAGAACGTAGTCGGCCAGGTCCACCCCGGCCGGCGGCGCTCCCACCCCCACTCGCAGGCGGGGGACGTCCTCCGTTCCCAGACAGCTCACCACCGACCGCATTCCCCGGTGGCTGCCCGGACCCCCGCGCGGCTGCAAGCGGACCTCCCCCACCGGGAGGTCGACATCGTCGTAGACCACCAGCAGCTCCTCGAGTTCGGTCCGATGGAGATTCCGGTAGGCGGCCACCGCCTCCCCGGAACGGTTCATGTAGGTCAGAGGGCGCAGCAGTCGCCCCCGCGGGCCGGAGAACACTTCCCCCCACGCGTAGCGGGCCCGGGACCAAACGCCAGCCGCCAGCAGCCTCTCCAGAACCCAGTACCCCAGGTTGTGCCGGGTAGGGGCGTAGCGGAGGCCGGGGTTGCCCAAGCCGACCACCGTCCTCAAGCCGGCGCCTCGCCCTCCCCTTCCTCTTCCTCCTCCAGCTCCGCAGCGAGGCCGGGCACCTCGGCCAGCTCCTCGGCCTCAGCCGCCTCCAGCCGCACAGTCCGTGGGGGCACCACGGTCACGATGGGGTCGTCCAGCGGGTGGAGCGGGCGGAGCGCATCGTCCCAGGGAAGGTCGCTCACCAGCAGCGACTCGCCCATGCCCACACCCGAGATGTCCACCTCGAAGTACGGGGGAATCCGCCGGGGCAGCCCCTCAACCTGGATGTACTCGTGGACATGCTCCAGCATTCCCCCCTCCTTGACTCCGGGGGCGGAGCCCACGATCTTCACCGGCACCGGGATGGTGAGCATCTGGCCCGGCTCGGGCACGTAGAAGTCAACGTGGAGGAACCGCTCGGTGATCGGGTCCACCTGGATGTCCTTGAGGAACACGTGGTAGGACTCCCCGTTCTCCAGCTTCACCTCCACGGTGGTGGAGCGGGTGACGTGACGGAACAAGTCCTCCAGGTCGTCCTCCACCACCGCGATGTGGACCGGGTCCACATGTCGGCCGTAGATGACCGCCGGTATCAGGCCGCGGCGGCGCAGGCTGCGGGCCTTGCCCCGCCGGGTACGTGGCTTCGCTTTCACCATCATTGGGAAAACCTCCTGCCCATCGCCTCCGGGAGGTCACGCCTTCCTTCGGCTGCGTCCTAGCTGCGCACCAGCAGGTCGCTCACCGATTTCCTGCTGTGGATTCGCTGGATGGCATCCGCCAGAAGCTGGGCCACAGTCACCACCTCGACCCTGGCATGGCGGATGACCCTCTCGTCGTGGGCGATGGTATCGGTTACCAACACCTTCTGCAAGCAGGAATCCTCCAGATAGTCAAGCGCGTCGCCAGTGAACAGGCCGTGGCTGCAGGCGGCGTACACTCGGCGGGCGCCGGCCTGCAGCAGCCGCTCAGCGGCCCGGACCAACGTCTTTCCGGTGGCCAAGATATCGTCCACCAACAGGACGTTACGTCCGTCCACGTCCCCGATCACGTGGTAGACCTCCGGGTCCTCGTCCCCCGAGTTGGCCCGGTGCTTCTCCACGATGGCCAGCGGTCGGTGCACCTCCCGGGCCACCCGGCGGGCCCGCCACACCCCGCCCAGGTCCGGGGAGACCACCACCAAGTCGTCCAGCCATTCGGGATGACGGGCCCTGATCTCGTCGGCGAGCAGCTTGTCGGTGCGCAGGTGGTCCACCGGCACGTTGAAGAACCCTTGGATCTGCCCGGCGTGCAGCTCCATGGTGAGCACCCGGTCCACGCCGGCGGTCTCCAGCAGGTTGGCCACCAGCCGGGCGGAGATGGGCACCCGCCCCTTCTTCTTCCGGTCCTGCCGGGCGTAGCCGAAGTAGGGGATTACCGCGCACACCATCTGGGCCGACGCCCGCTTCAGAGCGTCGATCACCAGCAGAAGCTCCATCAGATGTTCGTTCACCGGCGGGGCGGTGGGCTGGAGGATGAAAATCTCCTTGCCACGCACCGTCTGTTGGATCTGAACCCTCACTTCCCCGTCAGGGAAGCGATCCGGCGTACGTGCCCCTTCCCGGGCCTCGCACAGGGCTACCCCGAGGATCTCCCCCACCCGCTCCGCCAGGCCCGGGTTGGCGGACCCAGAGACCAGTCCAAGCCTTTCGTTCACGCCTTCGCCTCCCGTTCCTTGGCCCACCGAGGCTTGACCCGTTGGCGCGGACGAGCCAAGGCCAGCGCGTAGGGGGGAACGTCCTCGGTGATCACCGAGCCGGCACCCACGTAGGCCCCCTCACCCACGCTGACTGGGGCCACCAACGCCGCGTTGCTCCCGATGAACGCGCTCGCGCCGATCTTGGTGGGGTGTTTCCTCACCCCGTCGTAGTTACAGGTGATCGCCCCTGCCCCGATGTTGGCCCGCGGGCCCACCTCGGCGTCCCCGATGTACGCCAGGTGCCTGGCCCGCACCCCCTCGCCCAACTGAGCGGCCTTCACCTCCACGAAGTTGCCCACTCGGGCTCCCGCCCCGATCCGCGCCCCCGGGCGCAGGTGCGCGTACGGTCCCACCCGCGCCCCCTGGTCCACCTGCGCCCCCTCGAGGACCGCGTACCACACCCGCGCGCCCGCCTCCACCTGAGAATCGACCAAGTAGGCGTCCGGGCCCAGCTCACACCCCTCCCCCACCTTCACCCGCCCCGCCAGGTGGACTCCAGGGTGAAGGACGGTGTCCGCCCCCACCTCGGCGTCAGGGGACAGGTACACCGCGTTCGGATCCACGATGGTCACCCCCGCCCGCATGAGGCGGGCGGCGATCCGCCCCCGCAGGATGCTCTCCAGGCGCGCCAAGTCCGCCCGGTCGTTCACCCCCAGCAGGTCCTGCCAACCCTTCCAGGCCAGGGCGTCCGCCCGGCCCTGGCGGGCGAGGCGCTCAACCAGATCGGTCAGGTAGTACTCCCCTTGCGCGTTTTCCGCCGGCAGGTCGGCCAGCGCCTCCCACAGCGCCGGCTGGTTCTCCAGGCAGTAGACGCCGGCGTTGACCTCCTTGATTGCCCGCTCCTCCGGCGAGGCGTCGTCGGCCTCCACGATCCGCACCGCCCGGCCCCGCTCGCGCACCACTCGGCCGTAGTGAACCGGTTCAGGGGGCTGCATGGATAGGAAGGAGACAGCCAAGTCCTCCCGCCGGTGGAAATCCAGCAGGGCGGTCAACGCCTCAGAGGGGACGAGCGGCACGTCCCCCGGCAGGACGAGGAACCGGGGGGCGGTGATCGCCGGCCGGGCGGCCAACACCGCGTGCCCAGTGCCCAACGGCTCCCCTTGGTCCACGAAGGTCAGGCCTCGTTCGGCGAAGGCGCTCCGCACCTCGCCGCCCCCGTGCCCCACAACCACCACAATGCGGGGCCCAGAGAGCGTTTCCGCGCTGCGGATCACGTGCTCCAGCAACGGCAGCCCGGCCAAACAGTGAAGCACCTTGGGGATGCGCGAGCGCATCCGGGTCCCCTTCCCCGCGGCCAGGACGAGCACGTCTAGGGGACTGGCCATGTCACTGACCCACTATAGCTGGACCCGCCCCCCAGCGCAAAGCCCTCCGGGAGACGAGGTCCGCTGCGCCCCAGGTCCGCCGGCCTCCCGAGAAGGTGCGGCAGTCCGAAGCGGCCGTCGTCTCCCGCATGCCGTCCCTTCGCCAAGCGGTGACACCACACACCTGCACTCTTCTCTCCGGCATCCCGCAGGTGAAGCGAGTACCATACGTCGCGGGCGTCTCCGGCGAAGGAGTGGAAAAGCATGATTCGAGCCGAGCATCTGACCCGCCGATTCGGCGAGCGCATGGCAGTCGATGATCTGTCCTTCCAGGCGCGGCCGGGGGAGATCCTCGGCCTCCTGGGGCCGAACGGGGGCGGGAAGACCACCACCATTCGCATGCTGGCGGGCATCATCGCACCGACGTCCGGGGCGGCGTCCGTGGCCGGCGTTGACCCCGCCTGCGAACCGGAGCGCGCCCATGAGAAGATCGGACTTCTCACCGAAGCACCGGGGTTCTACGAGCGGCTGTCGGCAGCCCGAAACCTGGCCTACTTCGCCGGGTTCTACCAAGGGCTTGATGTCCGCCGCTCCGTGGAGAGATGCCTGAGCGCCATGAGCCTGCTCGATCGCGCGCAAGACCGGGTCGGTACCTTCTCCAACGGGATGAAGCAGCGACTCGCCCTGGCTCGCACACTGCTGCACGATCCGCCGATCCTGTTTCTCGACGAACCGACGGCGGGACTTGATCCCCAGGTGGCCAAGCACCTCCGCGATCTGATCATCAGGCTCAGGAGTGCAGGGCGCACGATCCTGCTCTCTACGCACAACCTGGCCGAGGCCGAAGCGCTGTGCGATCGCATCGCGATCCTCCGCACGCGCCTGGTCGCACTCGGCACGGCGCAGGAGCTGCGCCAACAGCACTTCGCCCCCCAGGTCCGGGTCCGAGTCGGCAACCTGAGCGACAAGCTGGTCACAGCCCTGTCCCGCGAACCGATCGTGGAATCCGCATCCCGCAACCACGAGGATCCCACCATGCTGCAGGTCCGGCTGCACGACCTATCGCGCGACCGTGCGGCGCTCGTTTCCCGGCTGGTCGCTCTCGGCGCAGACGTACTGGACGTCCGCGTGGAGGAGCAGTCGCTCGAGGATGCGTATCTCAAGTTGGTGCAGGAGGAAGAGGAATGAGGCGCCGCATCGGAAACGTGCTCCGCATGGAATGGGCAGGCATGGCGCACACCCCGAGCAACCTGCTCTACCTGGTGGTGGTCCCCGTTCTCCTCGTCGGCCAGGCGCTGTTCCTGTCTTGGATTCTGCCTCGATTCATCAACCCCGCCCTGATCGGCGCCCAGGCTCCCGGCACGGAAAGCCTGGATCCGCAAGAGGCCTTCCGCCTGCTCGTCCTGGGACAGTTCCAGTTCTTCGTCCTGCTCATCCCGGCCATGGTGGCCAACGTGTTCGCCACGCTCAGCATCGTGGAGGAGAAGACGAATCGGACGCTGGAGCCGCTGTTGGCGACGCCGGTGCGCACCTGGGAGCTGTTGGTGGGGAAGATCCTGGCGGGAGCCATTCCGGCGCTGGTGGTGGCCTGGGCGAGCACCGGGCTGTTCGTCCTCCTGGCGTGGCTGCTGGGATGGGGGAGGCTCTTCCCTTACGTCATCACACCGGGGTGGATTGTGACGTTACTGCTGCTGATGCCCGCGGTCGCCCTGCTCAGCTTCGTGATCGGGGTTATCGGCTCGTCCCGCGCCCAGGACGCCAAGGCAGCCCAGAACCTAGCAGTGATCGTTGTCTTCCCCATCTTCGCGCTGATCGTCGTTCAGGTCACCGGCCTCATCTGGTTCACAGCCCTCTCCACGGCGCTGCTTTCGCTGGGACTGATCGCGGTGGATGCACTGTTGGTGCGGGTGGCCGTGCGCCTGTTCGACCGCGAGTCGATCGTCATCCGCTGGCGCTGACTACGGCTCAGACCCCCACAGGCCCCAACGGAGGGGCCTCCACGGCAGGGCGGCTGCGCCGCCACCCAAGCACCAGCCCCGTTCCAGACAGCGGCTGTCCAGCGAGACAGGTCTGCCGATCCACCGCCCATCGCTCCTCCGGCCGGGTCCGTTCTGGCAAGCCCCGCGCATGCCCGGCCGCTGGAGGATTGGCGCCGGGGCGGAGGCCCTCCCAGGTCAACCCCTCGAAGCTGGCGGCCAGTGGGAGGATCCGACCCGGTGAGTGAGGGCGTGCGGGTCTGACTCATGCTGCTTCCTCAGTCCGACCGGACAGGGCGCTCACCAGCTGCCCGGCCTGGTCGGTGCGGAATTCCAGGGTCACCGGCGGCGAAGGAGATGGCCAGCGTATGCGCAGCGGGGGCAGAGATACGGAGCTTCTCCATGCGGGCGTCCTCCGTCTCCATATCCAGAATCGGCCGCCAGTGGTAGAAGGCGGCGAGGCGCCTGCGGGTGAGGGCGATGGCCCCGCTCCCCACACTTCGCCGCCAGGAGAACCGCTTCCCAGGTGCCACGTGGTGGCGGTAGGTGATCCGGACCCTGATTCCCTCCTCGAGAATCCGTACCCCCTCACGGTGGAACGCCGCCCGCCTCCGAGCCGCGAGACGTCCCAGCCCAAACAGCCGGTACCCCAGCGTCCTCTTGCTCATCAGAGCCCTCCGCCAGGAACCAACGCCCACGCCCCACGGGCCGCCCCCAGATCATCATACCCCGCCACGCCGCCTCCACCTGCAAGGACAGGGGGGGCAGGTCGTTCAATCGAACGCTCCTTGCTCGCCCCAGCCCATCTTCCGAGTCACGATTGCATCGTGGTGCAGTGGATGCCACCGGCGTCCACGCCGATCCCCTGCCCCGGCGTCTTCCCCCCCACAGCGCCTCCAAGCTCCGCTCAGCCCTGGGAGGGTTTCTCCCTGGGGTGTGCGACTGGGGACGCCAAGCCTTGATCAGCCCCCGGGTGCCGGAGCTCGAACAGGTCAACGCCCCAATCCCGATCCTCGGTTGGAGAACTTGTCCCCGCAAGCGCTCAAG
>JBNGCS010000006.1:0-96766 GCA_049975705.1 Candidatus Bipolaricaulaceae bacterium
CCCCCCCCCCCCCCAGCGATCGACCCTAGCGGACCAGGATCTCCTCGATCCGCTGCTGGGCTGCCTCCAGCGCGGCCTGGGGGCTCATCTCGCCCACCAACGCCAGCTGCAGGTAGTCACCCAACACTCCCTCGATCTCGTTCCACACCGGCACCCGGGGGCGGGGCACCGCGTTCTGCAGTGCCTGCAGTTGGGCCGGGAACCAGCGGAACTTGGCCACCACCTCGGGGTCCTCGTACACGCTGGCCCGGGTGGGCGGGTGGCCGGTCTGCAGGGTCAGCTGCCGCTGCACCTCGGCCGAGGTGACGAACGTGAGGAAGTCCAAGGCCACGTCCTGGTGAGCCGAGGCCGCCGACAGGCCCAGCAGCCAGGTACCCATCATGGGCGAGGACTTCTCCACCAGGCCCGGGGCGGGGATGATCTCCACCTTCCCCACCACCTTGGACTCGGCCGGGTCGTCCAGGGCGGGGACCCAGCCGGGCCACACCTCGATGGCCATGGCCACGTCGCCGTTTAGCAGTGCGTCCTTGACCTCGGAGGAGTCGTACACTTCGACTCCGGTGGGCGCGTAGTCCTTGAGGGTGAGCAGCAGCTTCAGGGCGCTGACCCCGGCCGGGGAGGCCACCGCGGCGTGACCGTCATCGACGATCTTCCCGCCGAAGGCCCAGAAGATGGGCAAGAACCCGGTCACCACGGGGTTGCCCTTGCGGCCGCGGAACACGACGCCGTTCACACCAGGCTCCTGGGCGTCAATCAGCGCGGCCGCCCCCAGCACCTCCAGCCAGCTGGCCGGTGGGGTGGGCAGTCCATACTCCTCGAACAGATCCTTCCGGTAGGCGAACAGCTCGACGTTACCCACGTGGGGAAGGGCGTACAGCGCCCCACTGGGATAGGGATAGCGGCCGACTGCCAACGCGCTGTCTACGAAGTCACGGTCCGGCGTATAGCCCAGCGCCTCCAGGTCGGCCAGCCAACCCTGGCTCATGAACTCGGTGGCCCAGGTGTCGTCCAGCATCACGATGTCGTACGCCCCGATTCCCTCGGCCAGATCGATGACCAGCTTCTCGTACAGGCCGGCGTAGGGGAGCTTGAGCAGCTCGATCTCCACGTCCGGGTGGCGGGCGGTGTACATGGCCACGGCCAGCTGAAGCGTCTCCCCGTAGCCACCATCACGGCCGGCGACCACGATGGTGGTGTCCGCGCCGGCCAACGCCCCCACCACTGCCAAACTCAACAGCAGGACCACTAGCTTCCTTGTCATCGCACACCTCCCTGATCAGGTTGGCTCCACGTGCGATTCCTGGCCAAGCTGCGTTTTCCCCTGCATCACCCCCTTTCCACACACGTTTGCGTATGATCCCATGTCCTGACCTCAGCCAGGTCAAGTGTTGGCCACGTGAAGCACGCGGCCGTCCGGACGGTGGACGAGGGGGGCGGAGGTGGCCAGCGAGGCCAGCCGACGGGCGTCGCGGCAGGTCATGTGGAGGCGGGATCGCGCAGTCTGGCCGGCATCCTCGTCCAGCGTGGCCTCCAGGACGGCCAGGTCAGCCCCCCTGACCAACTCCTCCAGCTTCGGGCTGGCGGCGGTGTCTCCCGAGAGGACCACCGTGTCCCCCCGGCAGGTGAGCCGGTAGCTGACGGCGGGGGCCGGCGACAGCGGTCGCCCGCCCACGCTGTGCCAGTGCTCGGCCTGGTGTGCCTCCACGCTGAGAGGGCCGATGTGAACGCTATCTCCGTCCCCCAGGAACCCCTCGTGGAGGGGGGTAGGGGAGCGAATGGCGATGGCAGCGGCGGAAGGCGGCCACCAGCTCGCCCGCCTCGTGGCTGCCGCGGGGCGCCCACACCGACAAGCCGCGCGTGTGACCCTGGGCGCGCAGGTAGCCGAGCAGCGCATACAGGCCGCCCACATGGTCGGCGTGGCCGTGGGTCAACAGCAGGTGGGTCAGTGACTCAGGGTCCACCCCGTTGGCCAGCAGGTCCCGCAAGGTGCCGTCGCCCGCGTCGAACAGCGCTCGCTGTCCCGCGCATGCGACCAGGATCTGGGTGGCCACCCCCGCCTGGCTGAACAGCACCCGGACCGTGAGCGCCCGCCCCTGCCAGCCGGCGTTCACAGGCACTGCGCCCGGCGCTCCACCTCGGCCAGGCTGCCCTGGAACGGTCCGGGCCGTTCCAGCTTCAGCGTGGTCAGGGCGGCGGCGAACCGGGCGGCGGGGCCCGGGCGGTCCCCGCAGAGCCGACGGCCGAGGTAGGCGGCGAAGCAGGAGTCGCCGCGCCCGGTGCGGCCGGCCAGCGACGCGGGTCGAAACGGGGCCCGATACACGGTGCCAGCGGCGTGGACCACCACCCCGTCCCGGTGGGTGAGGACCACCTCCGCTGGGCCGGCGGCGGCCAACAGGCCGGCGGCCCGATCCAGATCCCTGGTCCCGGTCAGGGCGGCCGCCTCCCGGTCGTCCCCCTTGAGGAAGCGAACCAGGGGCAGGGCGTCTTCCGCCTGGGGCCAGCCGTCGATTACCAGCCGGTCGCCCACCTTACGGCGCAGCATCCCCTGCAGATCCAGGGCCAGGGGGCCGCGGGCGGCGACTGTCCGGAGGAAGTCTACGTCCATCTCGCCGGGCATGATCGGCCCCAGGTAGTACAGCCGGCCGGCGAGCCGGGGCAAATCGCTCGGCCGGAACGGTCCGGCGAACCCCAGCGGGTGACAGATCCGCTGGTCAGAGCCGGGATCAGGGTGGACGTTCTCGATCCCCGAGGTCTGCGGGGCCTCCACGGGGAAGACCTCCCCGCCGCGCTCCCGCAGGGCGTCCAGCAGGGGGAAGTCCGGCCGGGCCAGGCGGGTCACCACCGCCACCCGCAGTCCCAGGGCCAACAGCACCGCGCCCCCGTAGTGCACGGCCCCGCCCACTGCCGACTCGCTGCGGGCTCCCACCACATTGCGGTCCTTGGCCAGGTGGCCGACGCAGACGACGTCGTAGCTCTTCACCGTGGTCGCGCCTCCTTCCTCTTCTCCCCAGGGCCGCCCCGGCGGTGGGTTCAGCGGGGCCGGGCGGTGGTGCGCCGCACCACCAGGTGCGGCTCCAGCAGGCGGCGCAGCTTGCGGACCCTCTCCCCCTCGATGGCCGACAGCAGCCACTCTGCGGCGATCTTGCCCATCTCAAACGACGGCTGAGCCACCGTGGTGAGCTCAATTCGGGGCAGGGCGGCGTAGGCAATGTCGTCGTATCCCACCAGCGACAGGTCCCCTGGCACGCAGATGCCCTGCTCCTCGGCAGCTTGCAGCACCCCCAGGGCGGTGACGTCGTTGGCGGCGAACACGGCGGTGGGATGCCTGCTCCGGGACAGCAGCGCACGGGCGGTGCGGTAGCCGGCCTGGCTGGTGAAATCGGCGAAGCACACCCACGGCCTCCGCAGGGGCAGCCCCCGTTCAGCCAACACCTCCTTGAAGGCCAGGAATCGGTCCTGACTGGACTGGACGTCGGCCGGTCCGCCGATGAACGCGATGTGGCGATGGCCCAGCTCGGCCAAGTGTTCCACGGCCAACCGCCCGCCGGCCCGGTCGTCGCCGATGACGAACGGGGCATCCACAGAGTGGGAAAGGCGAGAGACGAGCACGAACGGGGTCTTGGAACGGGCCAGCGCCCGCAGGTAGGGGTCGTCGACGGTGACCGAGGTGAGGATCAGCCCGTCTACCCGCTTGCGGCGGAGGAGCCGTACGTAGCTCCGCTCCCGCTCGGAATCCTCGGCCGTGTTGCACAGCACGACCCCGTAGCCGCGGTTGTGGGCCACCTCGCCCACCCCGCGGGTTACCTCGGCGAAGAAGGGGTTGGTGATGTCCGGGATGAGCAGACCCACCGCCCCGGAGGAGCCCATCACCAGCCCGCGGGCCAGCTCGTTGCGCTCGTAGCCCAGCTGATCGGCCAGCTGGCGGATGCGGGCCTTGGTCTCCGCCCGGATGAGCGGGGAGTCGTTGAGGGCCCGGGACACGGTGGACGGCGACACCCCGGCCGCCGTGGCGATGTCCTTAATGGTGACCATGGCGGACCATATTTACTTCCATCGGTTTCCGCCTGCAACCCATTGCCCGGCCCCGGCGCCGCGGTCAGCCCTGCTCGGGGGCCTGCGGGCTGCGGGGGGGCTGGGTGTGAACGTACACAGTCTGTGTGGGGTAGGCGAAGTCGATCTCCTGTTCTGCGAACTTTTTGTGCAAGGCCAGGTTGATCGCCTGCTGGGTGTCCATGTACAGGTTGTAGTCGGGGTTCAGCATGTAGTACACCACCTCGAAGTTCAGGGAGAAATCGCCGTACGACTTGAAGTGAGCGCGGTCGAATCGCGCCATGGGCTGGGCCTCCACGATCTCGCGGACCATTCCCGGGATGGCCTGGAGCTTCTCGTACGGGGTCTGGTAGGTCACCCCGAAGCTGAACACGATCCGCCGTTCGAACATCCGCTTGTAGTTGCGGATACGGCTCTGCAGGAGGTCCTTGTTGGAGAAGATAAGCTGTTCGCCCCCCAGGCTCCGCACCCGCGTGGTCTTGAGTCCGATCTTCTCCACCGTGCCCAGGAACTGGTCCACGATGATGAAGTCGCCGATGACGAATGGCTTGTCCAGGACGATGGACAGCGAAGCGAACAGGTCCCCGAGAACGTTCTGAACGGCCAGAGCGATGGCGATTCCCCCGATCCCCAGCCCGGCGATCAGTGAGGTGATCTCCACCCCCAGGTTGTCCAGGGCGAGGAGCAGGAGGATCGTCCACAGGATGATGCGGCCGATCACGCCCAGTGCCCGCACGGTGGTGGCAGTGGCGGCGTCTTCCTCGAGCTCGAGCTTGCGCCTGGCGGTGCGGGCCACCCAGTAGCCGACACCGGCATTGCCCCAGAAGCCGGTCTGAAGGAAGAACGCCAGCAGAACCAGCCGCGCGATGACCTCGCCGCCGACTGCAGGCATGTCCACGGCCAGGGTGCCGGCGTACAGCGCGAGGAAAGCCAGGAAGAACAGCCGGGTCTGGCGCACCAGGTCGACCAAGAAGTTGTCCAGGTCGGTCTTGGTGCGCTCGGCCAGGGGCCGCAGGCGGCGGAGCAGGAGGCCACGCGCCAGGCGCAGGGCCAAGAAGACCGCCACCACGATGGATGCGGCCAACATCCATAGCCACACCGGGTTGCCGTAGTAGACTGTTCTCAACAGGTTCACCACGTCACCTCCAGGCGACCGGCCGGCGATGCCGTATTCTACGGCAGGGCTGTCCCGCGCTCATGCGGCGACTGCGAGGAACGGACGATGAGGAGCGAGGTGGTGACTACGGTTGGGCTCTCCGCCCCCAACAGGCGGCCGGCAGCGGAGGTGCTGTACGCCGGCCTGGCTGCCCAGTTGCGACCGGTGTTCGGCCCGCCGGAGCGGGCGGTGGGGGTGATCGCCCGCGGCCTGCGGGGCGACCGGGTGGTGGTGGCCACCGCCGCCGGACAGGTCATTGGGGTTTGCGGGCTCAACTACGCCGGCCATCGCTTTCTTGAGCTGGGGTTGTGGGGCGCGGTGGTGGAGATGGGGTGGGAGTTGTTGCGCGCCGCCGCGGTGGGGGCGGCCCTGGCCAATCGCGCCGGGCCAGCGGAGGCCTGGGTGGAGGCGGTGGCGGTGGCCCCGGGCTGGCGGGGACAGGGGGTGGGGACCCAGCTGATGGGCGCAGCCCTGGCCCGTCTGGCGGGCTGCGGGATACGGCGAGCGCGCCTGCAGGTGGCGGCGGGGAATGAGCGAGCGCTGCCCTTCTACCAGCGGCTGGAGTTCGAGGTGACCGCCTTCCGCCCGCTCCCTTACCCGTGGCGCGGTCCCTTGGCCGCCTGCGGCGCGTACGAGCTGGCCCGTGACCTGTCCCCCCGCTTGCCCGGATCGGCGGCCATCAGCGCTCCCGCAGCATAAGGACAGCCTTGCTGTTGTGGGAGCAAGAGAAGACCACCAGGGCCTTGCTCGCCCCCTCGGCGGCGGTGGCATAGAGGTAGTGGATGTCCAACTGCTGCCGGGCCAGGGCGTCGGTGATCTTGCGCAGGAAACCCGGGCGGTTGGGCAGCTCCACGCCCACCACCTCCCGCTCCCCGGGGGTTAGCTCGGCGGCCCGCAGGGCCTCGCGGGCGTGCAGGTGGGCCGAGGTAACCAGGTGCAACACGGCTTCGTCTTCCCTGACCTCGACGTGCACGGCCAGGATGTTGATGCCTCGCTCGGCCAGAAGCTGGGCCACGTGGGCCAGCAGCCCGGGCCGGTTCTCGCACTGGACGATCAGTTCCTTGACCATGCCGGCATCGGCCATGTTCGCATCACCGAGCGGCCAGTATAACCGGGCAGTCGGGGGTCAGCCCTCGGCCCGCTCCTGCACCTCGTCGATGGTTCCCGCCATGTAGAAGGCCTGCTCGGGCACGTCGTCCAGTTCCCCGTCCGCGATCATGCGGAAGCCGCGTACGGTGTCCTGGAGGCGCACGTAAGCCCCGGGCCGGCCGGTGAAGTGCTCCGCCACGTGGAACGGCTGGGACATGAAGCGTTGGATCTTGCGCGCCCGCATGACCACGGTGCGGTCCTCTTCGGACAGCTCCTCCATGCCCATGATGGCGATGATGTCCTGCAAATCCTGGTTTCGCTGCAGGATAGACCTGGTCCGTTGGGCCACCTCGTAGTGCTCGGGGGACAGGATCCGCGGGTCCATAAGCCGGGAGTCGGACTGCAGCGGGTCCACTGCTGGATAGATCCCCTTCTCGGCCAGCTCGCGGGTCAGGGTGATGGTGGCGTCCAGGTGGGAGAACACGGTGGCCGGCGCCGGATCAGTGAAGTCGTCGGCGGGCACGTAGACGGCCTGGACGGAGGTGATCGACCCCCGCCGGGTGGAGGTGATCCGCTCCTGCAGCTCGGCCATCTCGGTGGCCAAGGTGGGCTGATACCCGACCTCGGACGGCATCCTGCCCAGCAGCGCGGAGACCTCGGAGCCGGCCTGGGCGAACCGGAAGATGTTGTCAATGAACAGCAGGACGTCCTTTCTTTCGCTGTCGCGGAAGTACTCGGCCATGGTCACTCCCGAAAGGCCCACCCGGAACCGGGCCCCCGGGGGCTCGTTCATCTGGCCGTACACCAGCACGGTGTTGGGGAGGACGCCGGCTTCCTTCATCTCCAAGTAGAGCTCGTTGCCCTCCCGCGAGCGTTCGCCCACCCCGGCAAACACCGAGTACCCTTGGTGTTCGTAGGCGATCGCCCGGATGAGCTCCATGATGAGTACCGTCTTGCCCACCCCCGCTCCGCCGAACAGGCCCACCTTGCCCCCGCGGGGGATGGGGCTGACCAAATCGATGACCTTGATCCCGGTCTCCAGGACTTCGTCCTCCACCTCCAGGTCGACCAGCGTGGGGGCATCGCGGTGGATGGGATGGCGCTCCTCCACCTCCGGTGGCGGCTGGTCGTCGATCGGGTTGCCCACCAGGTCGAACATCCGTCCCAACGTGGCCGGGCCCACGGGCACCGAGATGGGCTGCCCGGTGTCTCCCACCTGCTGGCCCCGGGCCAGCCCGTCGGTGGAGTCCATGGCGATGGCCCGGACCTCCTCGTCGCCCAGGTGTTGGGAGACCTCCAGCACCAGGTCCTTGTCCTCCCGCTCCACCACCAGGGCCTGTTTCAGGGGCGGCAACTTCCCCCGGGGGAACCGCACGTCCACCACCGGCCCTCGAATGGCGGTGATCGTCCCTGTGGCGGCGTACTCACGTGTCGGCACCTCAACCCCTCCTCAGCGCTTCTACCCCGCCCATGATGTCCAGGATCTCGCGGGTGATCCCCTGCTGGCGGGCCTTATTGTAGCGGACGGACAGCCGTTCCAGGAGCTCGTCAGCGTTGTCGGTGGCTGCCTTCATCGCCTGGCGCCGGACCGCCTGCTCGGCGGCCTTGGCCGACAGCAGGATTCTCAAGATTCTGCCCACCAGATGGAGGCGGATGACTTGGTCCAGCAGCGGGGCCAGCTCCGGCTCGGCCAGCGGCTGGCTCGGACGGGCGGGCGCCGGCCGCAGCGGCAGCAGCTGGTCGACCCGCACTGTCTGGGCGAGTTCCCCGCGGAAGTGCATGTAGACCGTCCATACCTCCCGCACCCGGTCGGGGAACAGGTCCAGAATCGCATCTTGGATGTGGATCGCCGCCGCCAGGTGCGGCGGGTCGTAGGCGTGCACGAACTGGGCTTCCACCGGCCACGGTCGGCGGTGGAAGTGGCGCCAAGCTTTGGTCCCGCCGGCCAGGATGACCACCTCCCCCCGCTCGGCGGCCAGCCGCTCCGCCGCCCGGTTCACCTCCCCCACGTAGCGGCCGCACAGGCCGCGGTCGGCGTTGACCACCAACAGGGCGATGCCCTTGCCGCGGCCGGGCGAGATGAGCGGATGGCTCAGCCCCGCGGCCTGGGCCGCCGCCCACAGCTCGGCCAGTATCCCCTCGCTGGCCTCCCCGAACGGGCGGGCCGCGGCCAGCGCCCGCTTGCGCTGGATGACCTGGGTGGCGGCGATGGCATACATGGCCTTGGTGATCTGGCGCACGTGGCGGACGTTCTGAATGCGACGGTAGATCTGACGCGTCTTCTTAGCCATCTTCCCCCGCCCCGGGGGCGGCTCCCGGCCGGCATGTGGTGGGCGGGATCACGCCCGGAAGGTCTCCCGGAACTCGCGCGCGGCCCGCTCCAGGCCAGCGCGGACGTCCTCAGTCATGTGGCGCTCCCGGCGCAAGGTGTCCAGGACCTGCGGCCGCTCCTTCTCCAGGTAGCTCAGGAATTGCTGCTCGAATTCTTCCACCGCCTCCACCGGGAGGCCGTCCAGGTAGCCGGAGACGGCCACGTACAGACTGGCCACCTGGTGGGCCACCGGCATGGTCGCGTACTGGGGCTGCTTGAGGGTCTCCATCACCCTCTCCCCGCGGGCCAGCTGGGCCTGGGAGGCCTCGTCCAGCTCCTGAGCGAACTCGGCGAACGCGGCCAGGTCGCGGTACTGGGCCAGCTCCAACCGCAGCTGGCCGGCCACCTCCTTCATGGCCGGGATCTGGGCTGCCCCCCCCACCCGGGACACCGAAAGCCCCACGTTCATCGCCGGGCGCTGTCCCTTGTTGAACAGGTCGGCCTCCAGGTAGATCTGCCCGTCGGTGATGGAGATGAGGTTGGTGGGGATGTACGCGGTGATGTCCCCGGCCTTGGTCTCCACGATGGGGAGCGCAGTGAGGGACCCCCCGCCCTGCGGGTCGGAGAGGCGGGCCGCCCGCTCCAGCAACCGCGAATGGGTGTAGAAGATATCCCCAGGGTAAGCCTCCCGCCCCGGCGGCCGCCGGAGGAGCAGGGAGATCTCCCGGTAGGCGACGGCGTGCTTGGACAGGTCGTCGTACACGATGAGGGCGTCCTGCCCGCGATCGCGGAAGTGCTCCCCCATGGCGCAGCCGGCGTAGGGGGCGATGTACTGCAAGGGGGTGGGGTCCTCGGCGGCGGCGGCCACCACCACGGTGTGGTCCAGCCCTCCGTAGCGCTTGAGGGCGTCCACCACCTTGGCGATGGTGGAGGACTTCTGACCGATGGCCACGTAGATGCAGACGACGTCCTGCCCTTCTTGGTTGATGATGGTGTCCACGGCGATGGCCGTCTTTCCGGTCCGCCGGTCCCCGATGATCAGCTCCCGTTGGCCCCGGCCGATGGGGGTGAGGGCGTCGATGCACTTGATCCCGGTCTGCAGAGGGGCGTCCACCGGCTGGCGGGCGATGACCCCCGGGGCCTTGGCGTCGGTCAGCCGGTAGCCCTCCGGCTCGATCGGCCCTCCCCCGTCGCGGGGAGCACCCAGCGGGTCGACCACCCGACCCAAGAAGCCCTTCCCCACCGGGGTCTGAAGGACCTGGCTGGTGCGGCGCACTTCGTCGCCCTCCTTGATGTGCTGATCGGAACCCAGCAGGGCCACCCCCACCGAGTCCTCCTGCAGGTCCAACACCAGCCCGTACACGTCCCCCGGGAACAGCAACAGCTCAGAGGCCACTGCCAACTCCAACCCCCACACCCGGGCTATGCCGTCGCCCACCTCCACCACCACGCCCACTTCCTCCATGTGAAGGTCGGCGTCGAGCTCGCGGATCTGTCGGCGCAGGATGGCCGCAATCTCGCCTCTTTGCACCTCGTCCACTTTTCCTCTCACCCCCTGAGCTGGGCGGCGAGCCGGGACAGGCGCCCGGCCACCGTGGCGTCCAGCCGCCGGCCGGCTACCTCCAACTCCGCGCCGGCGAGCAGCTCCGGCTGCTCCTCCACCTCCAGCGCCACCGGCCTGCCCAACGCCCCGGCGAGGCGCCGGGCCAACTCGTCCTGGCCGGCGGGGGGAAGCGGCCGCGCGGTGCGCACCACCACGCGGACCAAGCTACCCCGCTCCTCGGTCACCTGCAAGAAGCAGGTGCGCAGGGCCGGCACCAGGCTTGCCCGCCCCCGGCGCACCAGAAGCCGCACTGCATTCAGCACGTAGGGGTGCACTTTCTCCGTCAGGGCGGCCACCAGGAAGGCATCCTTCACTTGCGGGGCCACCCCGGGGTGGGTGAGCAGCCGATCCAGCTCGGGCAGCTGATCCCACAACTGGGCCAGCGACTCCAAATCCTTCCACATCTCAGCTTCGCCCCCCTCCCCGGCGGCCAGTTGCTGCAGGGCCTCCCCATAGGGCCTGACCGCCCGGTGCTGCGCAGGGGTCATCCGCGGAGCTGGTCAGGGATCCGCTGGGCCAGCTCGGCGATCAGCTGCTGGTGATCGGCGGGCTGCACCTCCCGCCGCAACACTTGGGTGGCCCCGGCCACCACCAGCTGGGCATAGGCCCGGCGCAGGTCCGCCATCGCCTCGGCCTGGAGGCGCTGGGCCGCCTGCTCGGCGTCCTCCAGGATGACCTGAACCTGCCGCCTCGCCTCGTCCTTGGCCCGGCGGATGGTCTGCTGTGCCTCGGCCTCGGCCTGGGCGACGATCTCTCGGGCGCGGCGGTTGGCACGGGACAGCTCCGCCTCGCGGGCCTGCTGGAGCTGTTGCGCCTCGGCCTCGGCCTGGGCGGCTTGCCGGAGCCGCCGCTCCTCGGCCGCCCGCCGGCGGTCCAGCCATGTCAGGACCGGGCGGTAGAGCAGGCGCTTGAGTACCCACAGGAGCAGGGCGAAGTTGACCAGGTTGAAGACCAGGGTCCAGTTGATGGACTTGACGATGGTCCCCCACTCCAAATTCAATTCGTCCTCCTCAAGCCACGAAGATGAGGATGATGGCCACCACCAGCGAGTAGATCCCCGTGGACTCGGTGATGGCCTGGCCGATGATCATGGTCCTGAGGAGCGGGGCCTCCATTTCCGGCTGGCGGGCCATGCCGTCGAGCGCGTGGGCGGCGGCGATCCCCTCGCCGATCGCCGACCCAATGGCCCCGATCGCCATGCAAAGCCCTGCAGCCAGGTACCTGGCCGCGGCGATGATGTCAGCTCCGCTGATGTCCATCCTCGACCTCCTTACGGTTCACTCCACCGCGATATTAATGTACGTCGACGCGAGCAGCGCAAACACCAGTGCCTGAATCCCCCCCACGAACAGGTCGAAGAACATGTGCAGCCCCACCGGCAGGACCACCGGGGCGAACTTGGCGGTGATGACCGCGGTCAGAATGGCCCCCCCGAGGACGTTTCCGAACAGACGGAACGCGTGGGACAGGGTGCGCCCGAAGTCACCCACCAGATTCATGGGCAGCAGGAATGGGTAGGGCTCCAGGTAGCTGCGCAGGTGCTTGCCCAGGCCGCGCTCGTGGGCTCCGTACACGTGGGCCATGGCGTACACCAGGAGGGCCAACCCCAAGGTGACGTTCAGGTCCTGGGTGGGCGAGACGAGATAGGGTATGGGAAGCACGCTCACCCAGTTGCACAGCAAGACGTACAGGAAGATGGTGGTTACCAGCGGCAGGAGGGCCCGGGCCAGCCGGGGGGAGAAGCCGCCCAGTAGCTGTGTGTGGGCGAAGTCGGCCGCTGCCGCCAGGAAGGTGGCCCGCCGGGTCGGCCGGGCCTCAGGGTCGGCGGGAAGCCCCCGTCGCAGCCACACTGCCAGTCCCACCAGTGCCCCCGTCACCCCCACTGCCGCCGCCATGGCCGCCAGGTCGAAGGCGATGTCCACCCCGGCGATGCGGAAGGTCAGGATGAGCTTCTTGCCGAGGGTCTCTAGCACGGGTGTTCCCTCATGCCCAGAAGCAGGGCGGCCCACAGGCACAGCGGGGGCAGGCACAGCCCCGCTGCCACCGCCAGCGGGGCCAACCCGGCCGCGATCCCGGCCACGGCCAGCCCCCCCATCAGCAGCTGCCGGGCCAGCGCCGACAGACCGGCTCCCACCGCGGGTCGGCCCTCGTCGCGCAGTAGCTGCCAGCTCCACCATCCAGCCAGCCGGCCGGCAGTCACGGCCGCCACCCCCCACACTAGGCCGCCCGCCCAGCGGGGCCCCAGGGCGAGCAGCGCCGCGCCCACCGGAACCGCCAGCACGGCGGCCTCGCGGATCCCGATCCAGACGGCCCCTCTCACTTCACGGGTCAAAGGGTGCGCATCTCTTGAGATTTCCGCTCCACCACCTCGTCGACCCCCTTGGTCTGCTCGGCGGTGAGGTCGTCCAGGCGGTCCCGCAGGCGGAAAAAGGTGTCTTCGTCGAGGCCACCGTCGTCCTTCATCGCCTCCAGCCGCTCGCGGACGTCGCGGCGGATGTTGCGCAGGGCCACCTTGGTTTCCTCGCCGCGGGCTCGCACCAGCTTGATGAGCTCATTCCTTCGCTCCTCGGTGAGCCGGGGGACCTTGACCCTGACCAGCTGCCCGTCGTTCTGCGGGTTGAGGCCTAGGTCGGCGGCCATGATGGCTCGCTCGATGGCCGCGATCTGGGACCGGTCGAACGGGCGCACCACGATCATGTCCGGGTCCGGGGCCACCACGTTGGCCACGTGTTTGAGCGGGGTGGGGGTGCCGTAGTAGTCTACCTTGACGTCCTCCAGCACGGTGGGGTTGGCCCGGCCAGTCTGGACCTTCGCCAGCTCGGACTTGAGGACGTCCAGCGACTTCTGCATGTGTGCCTGGGCCTCGCGCAGCAACTCGTGTTCCATGGGCAACACCTCCGCGAATCCTAGCCTTCAGCCTCGGGGAGTGCAAGTTTGCTCGCCACTTCCGGCCTGTCAGCCCGGAGCGGGGGCGGACGGGCTGTGTCCAGCAGGCGGGGTCGGCCATAATGGGGGCATGCGCATTCCCATGGCAGACCTGTTGGCGCGCCACCCGTTTGCCGGGGACATCCTGCGGCGGTTGCGGCAGGCCGGACATGAGGCAGTCATTGTGGGCGGAGCGGTGCGGGATCTCCTGCTGGCCGCCCGCGCCAGGGAGTCCGAGGTGCCCGACGACGTGGACATCGCCACCTCCGCCCCTCCAGACCTGATCCGTGGTCTGTTTTCGGACCACAAGGTGCTGGCCGTGGGGGAGTCGTTCGGGGTGATGGTGGTGGTGGCCCCAGACGGGCGGCAGTACGAGGTGGCCACCTTCCGGACTGAAGCCGGCTACACCGACCGCCGCCGGCCCGACTGGGTGCGGTGGGGGACCCTGGCCGAGGACGTCCGCCGGCGGGACTTCACGGTCAACGGCCTGGCTGCCACCCTGGAGGGAGAGGTGTTGGACCTGGTGGGGGGGCTGGACGATCTGGCCGCCGGGCTGATCCGCACCATCGGCGACCCCCGCGCGCGCCTGTCGGAGGACTACCTGCGGATGTTGCGGGCGGTGCGCCTGGCCTGCCAGCTGGGGTTCGCCATTGAGGAGCGAACGGCGGCCGCCGTCCGCAGCCAGGCCGGGCAGATCAGCTGCATTTCCTGGGAGCGCATCCGGGATGAGCTGCTACGGGTGCTGGCCACCCCTCGCTCCCATCAGGGGTTGCTGCTTCTGGCGGACCTGGGGCTGCTGGCCCACGTGCTCCCGGAGGTGCAGGCGCTGCAGGGGGTGCCCCAGCCGCCCCAGTACCACCCCGAGGGGGACGTGTTCGAACACACCGTGCTGGCCGTAGCGGTGGCCGATCGATTGGCGCTGGACCCGGTGGTGAAGCTGGCGGTGCTGTTCCACGACGTGGGCAAGCCGGCAGCGTTGACCCGGGCCGGGGGCCAGCACACGGGGGGCCACGAGGCAGTGGGCAGCGAGCTCACCGCCGCTGCCCTGCGCCGGCTACGGCTTCCTGCCCGGGATGTGGGGCGGGTGTGCTTTCTGGTCTCCGAGCACATGCGGCTGGGGCGGTTGCCGGACATGGGGATGGGCAAGCAGGTACGGCTGTTGGGGGTGGGCGAGCAGGAGGACGCACCCTACGAGGACTTGCCGGGTCGGTTTCCCGACTTCGCTGACCTCCTGCGGCTGTTCATCTGCGATGCTGAGGCGTCGGCCCATCGGGCCGCGGCCTGGCGCCCGCTCCTTTCCCACACCGTGCGACTCCTCCTCCACGTGCGCCGGGTACAGGGGATGCGGCGGGCCCGTCAGCTCATCACCGGCCACGACCTGCTGGCCCTGGGCGAGCCGCCCGGACCGCGGCTGGGGCGGGTTCTGTCTGCTGTTCACGAGCGCATCCTCGCCGGCGAGGTGGTCACCCGGGACGAGGCGCTGGCGCTTGCCGCCCGGTTGCTCAAAGGTCAAACGTAACGGCCGCCACACCCCGCGTGTCCCCTGGCGGGCTTTCCCGTTCCCTGGCCCTCCCCCGGGGCGCTCTCCTACAGTGGCCCACATGGGGCACAAGCTGCAACTGGGACCGGAGCTCGCCCTCCCGTTGGCGGAGGTCATCGGCCAGTGTGTGGCCATCTTGGGAATCCGCGGCTCGGGCAAGTCCAATACCGCCGGGGTCATCTTCGAGGAGCTGCTCACTGCCCGCTACCCTCTGTCTATTGTGGACATCGACGGAGAGTACTTCGGGCTGAAGGAGAAATACGAGCTGCTTGTGGTGGGGGCGGGGGAGAACGTGGATATCGAGGTGGACGCGGCCGCCGCCGGGGGGGTGGCCGAACTGTCGCTGCGCGAGGGCGTGCCGGTGGTGCTGGACGTGTCGGACATGTTGGTGGACGAGCGGGAGCTGTTCGTGCTGGAGTACCTCACCCGGATCTGGTCTTTGGCCGGTAAGCTGCGCAAACCGTACATGATCGGCATTGAGGAGTGCCACGAGTTCATTCCCCAAGGGGTGCGCACCGACTTGAAGGAGGTCATCTCCCGCATCGCCCTGCGGGGCCGCAAGCGGGGGCTGGGGGCGGTCATCATCTCCCAGCGGTCGGCCAAGGTGGAGAAGGACGTGCTGACCCAGGCGGGGATGCTGTTTCTCCACCGGGTGGTGCACGAGGTGGACATGCGGGTGTACGGCGAACTGCTCCCCTGGCCCCGGGGGGAGGCCAAGGAACAGGTCACCAGCTTGGGCGTGGGGGAGTGCATTTTCATGTCCGGCCAGGAAGTGCGCAAGGTGCGGATCCGCCCGCGGGAGACCTTTCACGGGGGGTTCACCCCCAGTTTCCAGCCGGTGGAGACGCCCAAGCTGCGCCAAGTGCGGGGCGAGATCCTGGCCGCCATCCAGCAGTTCCGGGACGGGGATGGCCCCGCGCCCGGCTCCGGGCCAGCTTTGCGCAGCCGGCTGGAGCGCCTGGAGGCCGAGTTGGCCTTGCGCGAGGCGCGGATCCGGGAGCTGGAGCGGCGGCTCCAGGGGGGGGAGGCCAGGGCCGCTGCGGTGGCCACCCTGACCAAGTGTGAGGCGCCGCGGCCGGCCGACCAGGAGGCGGGCGGGAGCGAGGATCACCGGTTGCCGATCGAGGTCCGGCGGGCAGTGGACCGGCTGGTGCGGAGGCTCCGGCGTCGCCCGGTCCACGAACAGCGGCTGATGGGCTTCTTGGCCGGGCGGGAGCCGCAAGCCTACACCGCGCGGGAGATTGCCGCCTGGATCGACTGCGCCCCCCCGGTGCTGCGGGCCGAGCCCCCCACCGCGCTGGTGGAGCTGGGCCTGGTGGCCCGGGAGCGGTTCGCTCGGGGCACCACTTACCGAGCGCGGCTGCGGGCGTTCGTCGAGGAGCGGTTCGCCGGCTTCCTGAAAGACCTGGGGCCGAACGGGACCCATCTGCTGGCCGCCCACCTGAGGGAGCGGCTGGCCGCCCTTTACGTACCAGAACGTAATTTTCATCACATACCTTGACGGATACCTTCCCCCTATGTTAGGATTCCACCAAAGGGGGACTAGGTGAAAGTTCGCATCGTCGAACGCTACGACTCTGACTCCAACAGTGTCAAGGACTACGCGCTCCGGAAGGTCGACGGGCTGTCCCGCTATTTCGACCAGATCATCTCCATCGAGATCGTGCTGGATGTGGAACACGAGCGGCACAAGGTGGACATGGTCGGACATCTGGTGAACCGCAAGATCATCAAGGCTGAAGCGGTCACCGACGACATGTACGCTTCCGTGGACCAGGCGGTGGACAAGCTGCAGCGACAGCTGGTGCGCTACAAGGAGCGGCTCCGCGAGGAGCGCAAGTCCGACGGCCCTCCGACCGCGACCCCCCAGCCGAAGCAGCAGGAATTCCCCAACATCACCCGGGTGGAGACCTACTTCCGCAAGCCGATGACCCCCGAAGAGGCCGCCCTGCAGCTGGAGGCCAGCGGGCGGGAGTTTCTGGTGTTCTTCAACGCGCAGGACGACAGCCCTGCGGTCATCTACCGGCGAGGAGACGGTGAGTACGGGCTCATCCTGCCACGGCGGTGAGGAAGGAGAGGGATGAACCGGGCCCTCGTCTTGTTCTCGGGGAGCCTGGCCAGTCAGCTGGCCTTGCGGTTGGCCGAGGCGGCGGGGGCGTTTGACCTGCAGGTGGTTCACTTCCGCTCCCCGTTCTTCGCGGCGTGCGAGCAGGTGCGCGACCACCTCCAGCGCCTGGCCCCGGGCATTCCCTTTCGCACCCACACCCTGAAGCGGGAGTACCTCCACATCGCCGCGGACGGGACGGGCCTGCCGTTCCCGTGCGGGGCCTGCCGGCGGGTGCTGTTGCGCAAGGCCGCCCGGGCCGCGCGGCGATTGCACGCCGGCTTCGTGATCACCGGGGAAGTGGTCGGCCGGGGCGGCATGGGCGCCGAGGAGCTGATGGCGCTGGACAGCGGCGTGGGTCTGTCCGGGCGGGTGCTGCGCCCGCTGTCAGCCCAGCTGCTGCCCGCCCCCCGCTGGGCGCCGCGCCAGTGGGGGTATGGGTTCGCCGCCGGCGACGAGGAGGAGTTGGCCCGGTTGGGGCGGCGGTTGGGGGTGAGCGAGGGGGTGGGGGCGGACCGCCGCTGCCGGTTGACCGACCCCGGTTTCGTCCAGCGGCTGTCCAGCTTGCTCGCCGAGGGCCCTCCCACAGTGAACGCCCTGCGGCTGTTGGAATTCCGCCACTTCTTCCACCTGCGTCCGGACATCAAAGTGGTGGTGGCCACGGCCCGGGAGGAGTTGGAGAGCCTGCAGACGCTGTTTCTGCCCACCGACGTGCGCCTCTACCTTCCGGTGCCCAACTCCCCGCTGGCCCTGGTGCGGGCCGACTGGTCGCGCCGCAGCGCGGCCGAGCGGATGCGGGCCGTGGGGTGGGCCGCCCAGCTGACGTTGGCGGTGGCTGGCCGGCAGCAGGGGGAGACGGAGAGGGTTTGCTTCCGGTTCGAGTGGGAGGAGGAGACCAAGCGCCTGGTGGCCACCTCGCCCGGCCTTCAGGACCTGGGGACGCTGGGCGAGTGCAGCTTGATGTCCGCGCCGGCGGAAGTATACTCCCTCGGTTGATGCCTGCGGTTAACTCCAAGGGTTACCTCACGCAAGGAGGGTGTGCGATGCCGATCTACCGCTACAAGTGTGGGCGCTGCGGAGCGGAGTTCAGGGAGTTGGTGGCCCGCGGCGACGGCGCTGCCGTCCGCTGCGCCAGCTGTGGGTGCGCTGAGGTCACCCGACTGCTTTCCCGCTTCGGGGTCGTCTACAAAGGCAACGGGTTCTACACCACGGAGTACCGCCGGAAGGGCGGCGCGGCTGAGGGGACCACCAGCACGGCCAAGTCGGGGGAGGGGACGTAGCCGGTACCCCGCAGGCGGCCGGTTGTGGGGGCGTGCTGCCCCCAGGGGTCAGTTTGTGTCCAGCGAGGTGAGGTGTGTGGCCATTTCCGGTGACGACATAAGTAAGGTCCGCTTGGGGCTTGCATCTCCGGAGGAGATGCTGTCCTGGTCCCGGGGCGAGGTCAGCAACTCAGAGACCATAAACTACCGGACTCACAAGCCGGAGCGCGGGGGTCTGTACGCCGAGGAGATCTTCGGCCCCGAGAACGACTACGAGTGTGGGTGCGGCAAGTACCGGGGCAAGAAGTACGAGGGGATCACCTGCGAGAAGTGTGGGGTGCTGGTGACCGATTCTACGGTGCGGCGGGTGAACATGGGCCACATCCGCCTGGCCAGCCCGGTGGTCCACTTCTGGTATCTGAAGGGGGTGGCCAGTCCCCTGTCCCGTCTGCTGGGGATCAAGCGGCGGAATCTGCGGCGGATCGCCTACTACGAGACGGAGACCACGCGGGAGGACCTGTACATCGTCACCGAGACCGCCACCCCCAAGGTCAAGGCGGGCGAACCGCTGTACGGCACCGAGGTGCGTATTCTGTCCTCGGCGTTCAGCTTCCAGGTGGAGAGGGCGTTTCTGGTGGAACGCGCCCCCCGGTTGGTGGTCGAGGAGGCGGGCCAGGTTCGCATCGAAGAGCGGAAGCTGCAGAATGGCGAACCCCTGTTGGTGGTGGCGGTGGGACGTCACGAGTACCCAGTGGCCCCGGACGCAGAGGTGTTCGTGGAGAATGGGGACCAGGTACAGGGGGGGGAGCTCATCAGCGAGCGCCCGGCGGGGGAGATCTGTTCTCAGACGATGTTCGAGATGTTGTCGGCCCGCTACGAGGGCGTAGAGGGGGGGGCGATCCAGGAGCCGGTGGACAACCTGGCTTTCCTGGTCACGCACGTGCGCAAGGACGTCCCGTTACGGGTGGGGCAGCAGATCAGTGCCCTGGAGCTGCGCGCCTACGAACGGGCGTTCCCCGGGGCGTTCCAGGCGGCCACCGGGGCAGCCGGCATCAAAGGCCTGCTAGAGAACCTGGACCTCAGTGCGCTCACCGAGGAGCTGTGGGAGGAGCTGGACCGGACGGCCAACCAGACCGAGCGCCGACGAATTCTCCATCGGTTGGAGGTGGTGGAGCAGCTGAAGCAGTCCGGCAATCCCCCCCAAGACATGGTGCTGGAGGTGTTGCCGGTCCTGCCCCCGGCCCTCCGGCCGATGATTCAGCTGGAGGGGGGGAAGTTCGCCACCACCGACCTCAACGACCTGTACCGGCGGATCATCAACCGGAATAATCGGTTGAACAAGCTCAAAGAGATGGGCGCCCCGGAGATCATCCTGCGCAACGAGCGGCGGATGCTGCAGGAGGCAGTGGACGCCCTGATCCACAACGAGAAGAAGGACAACCCAATTCGCGGCCGGGATGGCCGGCCCCTGAAGTCGTTGTCCGAGCGCATCCAGGGAAAGCAAGGGCGGCTCCGCCGCCACCTGCTGGGCCGACGGGTCGACTACTCGGGGCGGGCGGTCATCGTGGTCAACCCCAAGCTGAAGCTCTACCAGTGCGGCATACCCAGCAAGATGGCGTTGGAGCTGTTCAAGCCGTTCGTGCTGGCCCGGCTGGAGAACGTCACCTACTCCGACTACGACGAAGTCAAGAACCGCGCCCTGGCCGGCGAACTCCCCGAGGTGTGGGATATCCTGGATCAGCTGATCAGGGAGTACCCCGTGCTGCTGAACCGGGCCCCCACCCTGCACCGCCTGTCCGTCCAGGCGTTCGAGCCAGTGCTAGTGGAGGGCGACGCCATCCAGATTCACCCCCACGTGTGCCCACCCTACAACGCCGACTTCGACGGGGACCAAATGGCGGTGCACCTCCCCCTGTCCAAGGAGGCGGTGTGGGAGGCCAAGGAGTTCATGCTGTCGGCCAAGAACATCCTGTCGCCGGCGCACGGGGGCCCGCTGGCCCTGCCCACGCAGGACCAGGTCTACGGGTTCTACTATCTGACGGTGCGCGACGAGGATGGCAAGGGCAAGGGCAAGGCGTTCCGGTCGGTGGAGGAAGCGCAGAAGGCCTACGAACACGGGGTCATCGACCTGCACGCGCCGGTGAAGATCCGCGTGGACGGGGCGGTGGTGGACACCACCCTGGGGCGGGCCCTGCTGAACCAGACCCTGCCCCCGGACCTGCGCGAGTACGATGCCACGTTCGACTCCCGCCGGACCCGACAGAAGGTGCTGGCGTGCTTCCTGCGGTACGGCTGGGAGCGGACCGCGGACTTGCTGGACGGGATGAAGGAGCTGGGGTTCACCTACGCCACCCAGTCGGGGCTGACGATTGCCGTGCCCGACTGCGCCATTCCCCCGGAGAAGGATGACCTGATCCGGGCCGCCCGGGAGAAAGTCGAGCGGATCAACCACATGTTTGACCGGGGCTTGGCCAGCGAGGAGCAGCGATTCCAGGCCGTGATCTGGGTGTGGCGGGAGATCGTGGACCAGGTGGAACGGGCAACCATGCGCCATCTGTCCCGCGACCCGTTCAACCCAGTGTGGGGCATCGTGGCCTCCGGCGCCCGCGGGTCCTCCTCCCAGATCAAGCAGCTGGCGGGGATGCGGGGTCCCATGGCCGATCCGCAGGGGCGGACAATTGAGTGGCCGGTGGTGTCCAACTTCCGGGAGGGGCTGTCCATCATCGAGTACTTCATCTCTACTCACGGCGGCCGGAAGGGGACCGCTGACACCGCCCTGCGCACTGCGGACGCTGGGTACCTGACCCGACGGCTGGTGGACGCCTGTGTGGACGTGGTGGTCAAGGAACACGACTGCGGCACCCGGCAGGGGGTGGAGGTGACTCCGCTGTATTTCGCCGGCGGGGAGATCATGGAGCCGATCCCCGAGCGAATTTACGGCCGGGTGGCCGCCGAGCCGATCCGCAACCCGGAGACCGGAGAAGCGGTGGTGGGCAGGAACCAGCTGATCGACCGGGTGGCCGCCGACCGGGTGGGCAAGCTGGAGGTGACGCTGGAGCTGGCCGAGGACGGCGTGCGGGAGCGGGCGGCGTTCGCCAAGGCGGTGGAGGACGTTCGCCACCCCGACACCGGAGCCATCCTGGTCCGCCGGGACGAGTCATTGGGGCCCGAGCTCGTGGACGAGCTACGGGCGGCCGGCGTGTCCCAGGTCCGGGTTCGCCCCCGCATTGTCATCCGTTCCCCCACCACCTGTCAGACCCCGGAGGGTATGTGCCAGCTGTGCTACGGCGTAGAGCTGGCCTTCCACCAACTGGTGCAGCTGGGCACCCCGGTGGGGGTGATCGCGGCCCAGTCAATCGGGGAGCCGGGGACGCAGCTGACCATGCGAACCTTCCACACCGGGGGGGTGGCCGGGGTTGACATTACCCAGGGCCTGCCCCGCGCCGAGGAACTGTTCGAGGCACGCAAGACCACCAAGGCGGCCCACGCCGCGGTGGCCCCGCTGGGGGGCCACATCACCGCGGTGGAGACCACGCGAACGGGCCGGGAGCGGGTGGAGATCACCTCCTCCCCGCGCACGGTCCGCCTACCCGCCGCCCTGCTGCAGGTGGGGGAAGGGGAGGAGATCGACGCGGCCCGGTTCCTGTCGCTGCGCGCCCCGCTGGACAGCACGGCGTTCTTCTTCGAGGAGGATGGGCGTCGCTTCCTGGCCTTGCTTGACACCACCCGGCTGGACCGAGTGTACGCCCTGCCCGAAGGGGTGGGGCTGCGGGTGGAGCACCGGGGGCAGGTGGCGGAGGAGCAGCCCATCACCGAGGAGTACAACGTGGGCGCCCCGCAGGCGGACATCGCGGGCGTGGTGGAAGTGCGCAAGTCTCGCAATGCTCGCTACGTAGTGGTGCGGGACGAGCGTGGCGAGGTCCGGGAGTACGAGGTGCCTTATGGGGCTCAGGTCCTGGTCGACGACGGCCAGGAGGTGGAGGTGGGACACAAGCTGACCACCAGGTCGCGGCCGTTGGCGGTGCGGGCGGAGACCGGGGGCACGGTTCTGCTGTCGGCCAACAGCGCGGCCGTGCTGTCCCCCGAGGGGCGGGGGACGGTGTTGCCGCTGACCGATGACCTGTTGCCAGTGGTGGAGCACGGCGCTCCGGTACGGCAGGGGCAGGAAATCGCGCGGCTGAACCTGCCCCACGGCGAGGCCATTGTGGTGGATCGGGTCGCGGTGGACGGGGACCTGGCGACCGTGCGGCTGCGGTACCGGGCCCGCGTGGAGTGCCAGGAGGCAGTGGTCATCCGCTCCGGGGACAAGGTGGAGCGCGGGGAGGCGCTGTCCAGAGGCGTCATCCCCCCTCACTACCTGATGGAAGTGGCCGGCGTGCTGAAGACCAGGGAGTACTTGCTCACCGAGCTACAGAAGGTCTACAAGTCGCAGGGTGTAGACATCAATGACAAACACTTCGAAGTGGTGATTCGCCAGATCTTGAACAACGTACGCATCGAGGACCCCGGGGAGTCCAACTTCGTGCTCAACGACATCGTGCCCCTGGAGGTGTTCCAGGCGGAGGTGCGTCGGTTGTCGGAGGAGAACGAGCGGGTGCGTCGCACGCGGGAGGAACTGGTGGGCGCGAGCTTGGTGGCCGCGGTGACCCGGGGGGGGATGACGGTGGCCGAGGCGGGTGAGCAGATCACCGCCCGGCTGCTGGAGCGGCTGGTGGCCCTGAACGTCCGCCAGGTGCGGGTGGAGGTGCACGGCGAGCCGCGCACCGTGCGCATCTCCGAGTACCGGCTGCCCCAGGGGGAGCGGGAGCTGCTGCGGATATCTCGCGCGGCGTTGCTGAGGAAGTCGTGGTTGGCCGCTGCTTCCTTCGAGCGGACCACCAAGGTGTTGGCCGACGCCGCCCTGCGCGGACAGGAGGACCACCTGGAGGGCCTCAAGCCGTGTCTGATGGTGGGGAAGAAGGTCCCGGTGGGGACTGCCTTCCCGCTCCAGGAAGAGGAACAACAAGAGGAACAGCAAGAAGAGGAGGAGCAGGAACGTTGAACCCCAGCGCGCCGGGGTCTACAATGCTCATCACGATGGGGAGGTAATATGCCGACGTTCAACCAACTCGTTCGCCGTGGACGCAAGCCGAAGCTCGCCAAGAGCAAGTCGGCCGCCCTAATGCAGTGTCCCCAGCGGCGGGGCGTGTGCGTGCGGGTGTTCACCCGCACGCCCAAGAAGCCCAACTCCGCCCTGCGGAAAGTGGCCCGGGTGCGCCTGTCCAACGGCCGGGAGGTTAGCGCCTACATCCCGGGGGAAGGGCACAACCTGCAGGAACACTCAATCGTGCTAGTGCGGGGCGGGCGGGTCAAGGACCTCCCGGGGGTCAAGTACCACATCGTCCGCGGCGCGCTGGACGCCGCCGGCGTGGAGGGCCGCCGGCAAGGCCGCTCTCGCTACGGGGTGCGCCGCCCCAAGGAGGCCTGACATGTCCACCTTCGACATCGTCATCCCTGGTCGCGACGTCTCCCCCGACGTGCGGTACGGCTCCAAGTTGGTGGAGAAGCTGATCAACTACGTCATGTGGGATGGCAAGAAGTCGGTGGCCCGGCGGGCCGTGTACCAGGCGTTCGCCGTGCTGGAGAAGCGCGGCGAGGGGGCTCCGCTGGAGGCATTCCTCAAGGCGGTCCAGAACTGCGCCCCCAAGCTCGAGGTCCGCTCACGCCGGGTGGGAGGGGCCACCTATCAGGTGCCGTTCGAGGTCACCCCCCATCGACAGACCATGTTGGCCCTGCGCTGGCTGGTCCAGGCCGCCCGCCGGCGGCCAGAGCGGACGTTCCCGGAGCGGCTGGCGGCGGAGATCGCCGAGGCGGCGCGGGGCGAGGGCGGCGCCTACCAGAAGAAACTAGAGGCCCACCGTATGGCGGAGGCTAACCGCGCCTTCGCGCATTACCGCTGGTAATCCGAGGTCGTCAGGACGCCGATGGACGGGCCCCGCTTTGACGTCTGCCGGGTTCGGAACATCGGCATCGTGGCGCACATCGATGCGGGCAAGACCACCCTCACCGAGCGGATCCTCTACTACTGTGGCAAGATCCATCGGATGGGGGAGGTGCACGAGGGCACTGCGGAGATGGACTGGATGGCCCTGGAGCGCGCCCGGGGCATCACCATCACCGCGGCGGCCACCACGGTGCCCTGGCGGGGACACCAGATCAACATCATCGACACCCCGGGGCACGTGGACTTCACTGCCGAGGTGGAACGTTCCCTGCGGGCGCTGGACGGGGCGGTGGTCGTGTTCTCCGGGGTGGAAGGCGTGGAGTCCCAGTCGGAGACGGTATGGCGGCAGGCCGATCGCTACCGGGTACCCCGGCTGGCGTTTGTGAACAAACTGGACCGTCTGGAGTCAGACTTCCGCGGCACGGTGGCGGCCATGCAGTCGCGGCTGGGGGCGGTCGTCCTCCCGTTGTTCTTTCCCTGGCGCGATGCGGATGGGCGGCTATTGGGGATGGTGGACGTGGTGCGCGGGGAGGTGATCCGGTGGGAGGAGGCCGAGCACGGCAAGCGGTACCGCCGGGCCCCGTTGCCGCCTGAACTGGCCACGTCGTGGGAGGCGCAGCGGGAGCGGCTGCTGGAGCAGCTGGCCGAGCTGTCCGACGAGCTGGCCGAGGCCTACCTGGCCGGCCGGCCCATCCCCCCCGACACCCTGATTCCCCTGATCCGGCAGGGGACGGTGGAGCGGCGGTGGGTCCCGGTTCTCGGCGGCGCCGCCCTGGGGAACATCGGGGTCCAGCCCGTATTGGATGCGGTGGTCGACTTCCTTCCCTCTCCCCTGGAGGTGCCCGCGGTGCACGGGGTGGTGCCCGGGGGCGGGGAGGAAGTGCGCAGCCCTTCCGTTGACGACCCGTTGGCGGCGCTGGTGTTCAAGGTGGCGGCCGACCCCTACGCCGGCCGTCTGCTGTACACCCGGGTCTACTCGGGGACGCTGTCCGAAGGGCAGGTGGTGTGGGCGGCGAACGCCGGCCAGCGGGTGCGGGTGACCAAGGTGTTCCGGCTGCACGCCAACCGCCGCGAACGCCTGGATAGGGCGTGGGCGGGGGACATAGTGGGGGTGACCACCTCGGACCGGGTGCTGACCGGGGAGACCCTGTGCACAGCGGATCAGCCCATCCAGCTTGAGCCGATCACCTTCCCCGAACCCGTGGTATTCATGGCCGTGGAGCCCCGGTCCGAGGCCGAGGCGCCGGCCCTGCTGGAGGCCTTGGAGAAGGTGGCCCAGGAGGATCCCACCTTCCACGTGCAGCCGGACGAGGCCACCGGCCAGCTGTTGGTGGGGGGGATGGGGGAGCTCCACCTGGAGATACAGCTGGGGCGGGTGCGGGATGATCTCAAGGTGGCCCACCGGGTGGGCCGGCCCCAGGTGGCATACAAGGAATCCCTGCGGCGCGCCGTGGAGGTAGAGGAGGAGCTGGCACGCACGCTGGGCGGGCGGGGCCAGTACGCCCGGCTCCGCCTGCGGTTGGCCCCCCTGGCCCGCGGAGCTGGGTTCCAGTTCGCCTGCCGCGTCGGCGAGGAGGAGCTGCCGGCACAGTTTGTCAGCGCCGCCCGCCGCGGGATCGAGGGGGCGCTGTTGGCCAGCCCGGTGGGCGGCTTCCCAGTCGTGGACGTGAGCGTCGAGGTTACGGCAGGGGCGTACGATCCGGTGGACTCCACGGAGATGGCGTTCGAAGCGTGCGGCACGGCCGCCCTGCGCCGGGGGCTGGAACAGGGCGGGGTGGTGCTGTTGGAACCGGTCGCCGAGGGTGATATAATCACGCCCAGCGAGTACCTAGGAGAGGTCGTCTCGGATCTGGGTCGCCGGAGGGGCGAGGTCCGATCAATACGGCCCAAGGGGCCGGTCGAGGTCATTCGTGTGGCGCTGCCCTTAGTAGAGACCTTTGGGTACGCCACGCACCTGCGCTCGCTCACCCAGGGGCGGGCGGCGTATACCCTTCGGGTGACCCATTATGATGTGGTCCCGGAGCAGATGGCCCGGGAAGTGCTGAGGAGCAGGGGATACGAACATGGCTAGGGAGAAGATCAGGATCAGGCTGCAGAGCTACGATCATGAGCTGGTGGACACCGCGGTCCGGAAGATCGTGGATACGGCCACTGCGACCCGGGCGAAGGTGGCGGGGCCCATCCCGCTGCCCACCCGTCAACGCCTGTACACCGTGCTCCGCTCCCCGCACGTGGACAAACGGTCCATGGAGCACTTCGAGCGCAAGGTCCACCGGCGACTCATCGACATCCGGGTGCCCACGGCGGAGACCATCAACGCCCTGATGGAGGTGGAGCTCCCCACTGGGATCGACATTGAGATCAAGCTCTGAGGGAGGGGCCATGGCACTGGCACTGCTGGGCAAGAAGGTGGGGATGATGCAATGGTTCGACGGCGGCGGCCGGGCTGTGGCCGCTACTGTGGTTCACGTCGAGCCCTCCACGGTGGTCCAGGTGAAACATCCGGAACGGGACGGGTACGGGGCGGTCCAGCTGGGGCATGGGGAGGTCAACGAGCGACGTGCTCCCAAGCCGCTGCTGGGACACTTCCGCCGGGCGGGGGTCTCCCCGCGTAGACGGCTGTACGAGGCCAAGGTGGCCGACCCGGGGACGTTCCAGGTGGGGCAAGAGATCGGCGTGGAGGTGTTCTCGGAAGGGCAGCGGGTGGACGTGATCGGGACATCGAAGGGGCGCGGATTTCAGGGTACGGTCAAGCGATGGGGGTTTGGCTACCGGCCGAAGTCCCACGGCCACAAGCTGATCCGTCGCCCGGGGACTGCGGGTCCGACCGGGTTCCGCAAGGTCATCAAGGGGAAGAAGATGCCGGGCCACATGGGCGGCGAGCGGGTGACCGTGCGAAACCTGGAAGTGCTCAAGGTCGATGAGGAACGGGGATTGCTCGTCCTGCGGGGCTCGGTGCCCGGGCCGGTCAAGGGGCTGGTGAGGGTGAGGTCGCATGCCTAAGGCCAAGCTCTACCAGTTCGCGGACTTGGACGCGCCTCCCCAGGAGGTGGAGCTTCCGGCGGCCGCCTTTGGCCAGCCGGTGAACCGAGACCTGCTGTACCGGGCGGTGCGGGTGGAACTGGCCAACCGGCGCCAGGGGACCGCCCAGGCCAAGAGCAAGGCTCAGGTGTCGGGCGGGGGGCGTAAACCGTGGCGGCAGAAGGGGACCGGTCGGGCCCGACATGGGTCCATCAGGTCGCCCCTGTGGCGGCACGGTGGGGTGATCTTCGGCCCCCGTGCGGGCAGCACCCGGCTGGCGCTGCCCAAACGGATGCGGCGTCAAGCGTTGGCCTGCGCGCTGTCGGCCCGGCTGGCCGAGGGCGAGCTGCGACTGGTCGACGCCCTCGCCTTTCCCCGCCCCCGGACCAAGGACGGGCTGGCGTTGCTGGAGAAGCTGGGGTGCACCGACAAGACATTGGTGGTGGTGGCGCCCCAGGAGTACGGCCTGGCGGTTGTGCGGAGCTTCTCCAACCTCCCCGGGGTGACCTGCGTACGGAGTGATGCCCTCACCCCCTACCGGGTGGTGGAGCACCCGCAGCTGGTGCTGACGCAGGCAGCGGCCCAGCAGCTGGCGGAGAGGGTGGACCATGGTCGATAGGGTTAACTACCAAGGCGACGTCCTCCTGCGCCCGGTGCTCACCGAGAAGACGTGGCGGGACATGGAGGAGGGGAAGTATACGTTCGAAGTCCACCCCCGTGCCAGCAAGGTTCAGGTACGGCACGCGGTAGAGGATGCCTTCGGGGTCGAGGTTGAGTCCGTTTGGACCCTGCGCCGGCCGGGTAAGCCGCGCCGCATGCGGATGGACCGGCGGTTCGGCCGGACCAAGGGCGTGAAGCGGGCGGTGGTCAAGCTGGCGCCTGGCCACAAGATCGACATCGTGGGGTGAGTTTGATGGCACTGAAAAAGCGAAACCCGGTGACGCCAGGGGCCCGCCATGCGGTGCTGCCCGACTACAAGGAGCTGTCGAAGAAGGAGCCGGAGCGGTCGCTTCTGGTACCCATCAAGCGTCACGCGGGGCGCAACAGTCACGGGCGGGTGACTGCCCGCCAACGCGGCGGCGGGCACAAGCGCCGCTATCGCTTGGTGGACTTCGGACGCGACAAGTACGGCGTCCCGGCCAAGGTAGTAGCGGTGGAGTACGACCCCAACCGGTCGGCCTGGATCACCCTGCTGTCCTACGCAGATGGTGAGAAGCGGTACATCCTGGCACCGGTGGAGCTTCGGGTGGGCGAGGTGGTGGAGGCCGGGCCGGATGCCGAGCCCCGGCCGGGCAACGCCCTCCCCCTGGCGCGCATCCCGGTGGGGACGTTCGTTCACAACGTGGAACTCTCCCCGGGCTCGGGCGGGAAAGTGGCGCGGGCGGCCGGTACGGCCGCCCAACTCATTGGCCGGGAGGGAAGTCGGGCCGTGGTCCGGCTGCCCTCCGGCGAGGTGCGAGCCTTCTCGGTGGACTGCGTGGCCACGGTGGGCCGGGTGAGCAACCCGGATCACAAGAACATCCGCCACGGCCAGGCCGGCCGCGTGCGCCGTCTGGGCCGCCGGCCCAAAGTGCGCGGGGTGGCGATGAACGCGGTGGATCACCCCCACGGGGGCGGCGAGGGCCGCACCGGGGAGGGGCGGCCGCCGAAGTCCATCTACGGCTGGCTCGCCAAGGGCGGCCACAAGACGCGGAAGCGGAACAAGCCCAGCAACGCGCTGATCATCAAGAGGAGGAAGTGATGGTGCGACCGAGCAAGAAGGGACCGTACGTTCACCCCAAGCTGGTCCAGAAGGTGGAGCGGGCCAAGCGGGGCGAGATCTCCGAGATCCGGACTTGGTCGCGCGCTTCCATGGTCACGCCGGACATGGTGGGGATGGTCATCCGGGTGCACAACGGCCGCAGTTTCGTGCCCGTGCGGGTGACCGAGGCGATGATCGGCCATCGACTGGGGGAGTTCGCCCCCACCCGCACCTTCCGGGGTCACGGCGGCGCCCGCAAGAAGGCGCCGACCCCCAAGTGAGCGAGGTGGCCAGATGAGGGAGGCGGTGGCCCGGGCGCGGTTCGTGCGGATGTCCCCACTGAAGGTCCGCCTGGTGGCGGACGAGATCAGGGGCAAGGCGGTGGGGGAAGCCCAGCGGGTGTTGGCTGGCTCCCCCAAGCGGGCGGCGGCCCTGATCCGCAAGGTGCTGGATTCGGCAGTGGCCAATGCGGAGAACAACTTCGACATGGACCCGGACCGGCTGGTGGTGGCGCGGGCGTACGTGGACGAAGGCCCCCGGTTGCGGCGGCTCAAGCCCCGGGCGTTCGGCCGGGCGGACATCATCCAGCGCCGGCTGAGTCACATCACAGTCGTGGTCGCCGAGAGGGAGGATTGATGGGCCAGAAGACTCATCCAGTGGGTTTCCGCATCGGGGTGCTGCGCAAGTGGCGCTCCAACTGGTTCGCCCCGGACGCCAAGGTGCCGGAGTACATCGTCGAGGATCAGAAGATCCGCCGCGTTATCCGCGGGGCGTACCGCGGGGCGGGCATTGCCGAGGTGTTCGTGGAGCGGGCGGTGGACGATCGGGTCTCGGTGACCGTACGCGCGGCCCGGCCGGGGATCATCATCGGGCGGGGCGGGGTGGAGATCGAGAAGCTGCAGGACGAGCTGTCTCGGGCCACGGGGCGCCAGGTGCGCATCGGAGTGATGGAGGTGGAACGGCCGGAGTTGGAGGCGCCGCTGGTGTCCCAGGACGTGGCGTTCCAGATCGAGAACCGCATCAACCCCTATCGGGCGATGAAGGAGTCCCTGCGTCGGGTGATGGCGGCCGGTGCCCAGGGGGTGAAGGTGCGCATCTCCGGACGGTTGGGCGGGGCGGACATCGCCAGGGCGGTGGAGATGAAGCAGGGGCGGGTCCCCCTGCAGACGCTGCGCGCCGACGTGGACTACGGGCTGGCCGAGGCCAAGACCAAGTACGGGGTCATCGGTGTGAAGGCGTGGGTGTTCCGGGGCGAGGTGTGGTCTCCGAAAGACCAACGGCGGGAGAGGTGAGGTAGATGCCCCTATTGTTCCCCAAGCGGACCAAGTATCGGAAGACCCACCGGGGCCGGATGAAGGGACGGGCCACGCGGGGGACCGAGGTGGTGTTCGGAGACTTCGGGATCCAGGCGCTGGCGCAGGCGTGGATCACCCGGCAGCAGCTTGAGGCTGCCCGCACCACCCTGGCCCGGGCGACTCACCGGGGCAAGGTGTGGATCCGCGTCTTCCCCGACAAGCCGTACACCAGGAAGGCGGCCGAGTCGAGAATGGGCAAAGGGAAAGGGAATGTGGAGAACTGGGTGGCCGTGGTCAAGCCGGGAACGATCATGTTCGAGTTCGCCGGGGTTGACAAGCAGGAGGCCAAGCGGATTCACCAGCTGGTGAGCTACAAGTTCCCCATCCCCACCCGGCTGCGGGAGAGGTTCCACCTGGGAGGGGAGCGATGAAGCCGCGGGAGGTGCGCGAGCTGTCCGCAGACGAGCTTCATCACAACCTGCGGGAGTGGAAGCGCAAGCTGCTGAACTTGCGGTTCCAGTTGGCCACCGGACAGCTCCAGAACACGGCCGAGATCGAGAAGACCAAGCGGGACATCGCCCGGGCGTACACGGTGCTCCGGGAGCGAGAAGGAGCAGGGGAAGGCGATGCGTAAACAGAGGGTTGGTCGCGTGATCAGCGATCGGATGCAGAAGACGGTGGTGGTAGAGGAGGACCGGTTGATGCGGCACCCCCGCTACCGGAAGTACGTCCGCCGTCGGACCAAGTACTACGTTCACGACGCGGACCAGCAGGCCCGGGTGGGTGACGTGGTCAGAATCGAGGAGACCCGCCCGCTGTCTCGCCTGAAGCGTTGGCGGCTGGTGGAGATCGTCAAGCGAGCGGAGGCCTGAGATGATCCTGCCCGAGACGCGGTTGAACGTTGCGGACAACACCGGGGTGAAAGAGGTCAAGTGCATCAGCGTCCTGGGGAAGCGGCGGCGGGGGCGGGTCGGCGACATCGTGGTTGGCTCCGTGCGGCGGCGGATACCCACCTGCGACTTCGACAAGGGCGACATCGTGCGGGGCGTGGTGGTGCGAACCAGGGTGGCCTTCCGGCGGAGTGACGGCAGCACGCTGCGGTTCGACGACAACGCTGTGGTACTGGTGGACAAGAACTTCCAGCCCATCGGGACGCGGGTGTTCGGCCCAGTGGCTCGGGAGCTGCGGGAACAGGGGCTGATGCGGATCATCTCCTTGGCCCCTGAGGTAGTTTAGGATATCCTAACGGGCTTCGACCCCTTGGGGACCTTGGCCTGCGGCCGTTGGGTCCCGTGCACAATGTGGGCAGGCTCGAGGACGTTAGTTTGGAGGATACGGACGATGCGCAAGGTGAGGAAGGGCGACCGCGTCAAGGTGATCGCCGGCGAGGACCGGGGGAAGATTGGCAAGGTGTTGCGGGTCCTGCCGGGCCGGGGGCGGGTGTTGGTGGAAGGCGTCAATGTGGTTACCAAGCACCAGCGCCCCACCCAGACGGTCCGTGAGCCGGGGATCATCAAGCGGGAGGCCCCGGTTCACGTGTCCAACGTGCGGGTGATTTGTCCGGAGTGTGGCGTACCCAGTCGGGTGGGGTTCGGCGTGGCGGAGGACCAGAAGCTCCGCCGGTGCAAGCGGTGCGGGGCTACGTTCGAGTGAGGCCATGCTGTTAGCTGAGCGTTACCGCAGCGAGATCGTTCCCCACCTGGTCCAGGAGTTGGGCTATGAGAACGTCATGCAGGTGCCCAAAGTGGCCAAGGTGGTGGTGAACATGGGCGTGGGCAAGCACGACGACCCCAAGGTGCTGGAGGGGGCAGTGCGCAACCTGGCCCAGCTGGCCGGACAGCGCCCGGTGGTCACGCGGGCCAAGCAGGCCATCTCGGACTTCAAGATCCGCAAGGGTGACCCCATCGGCTGTCGGGTGACCCTGCGCGGGGCGCGGGCCCACGAGTTCTTGAACAAGCTGTTCAACGTCGTCCTGCCCGGGATTCGTGATTTCAAAGGGGTGTCCAGAGCCTCGTTCGACGGGCGGGGCAACTACTCCCTGGGGATCACCGAACAGCTGGTGTTCCCGGAGATCTCTTACGACGAGGTGGTCCAGATTCAGGGCATGGACGTCACCATCGTGACCAGCGCGGAGACCGACCGGGAAGCCTATCACCTGCTCAGGGCCCTGGGCTGCCCGTTTCGAGAGGACTAGGGGGCGAGATGGCGAGGAAGGCGTTGCTGCTGAAATCGCAGCGGGTGCCGAAGTACAGCGTGCGGCACCGGAACAGGTGCAAGCTGTGCGGTCGCTCGCGTGCGTACATCCGGGACTTTGGCCTGTGCCGGCTCTGTCTGCGGAAGCTGGCCCTGGAGGGCGAGATCCCGGGGGTCAAGAAGGCGAGCTGGTGAGGAGGATGCCGTGACGGTCTCGGACCCAATCGCTGACATGCTCACCCGCCTGCGTAACGCCGGAGAGCGGCGGCACGAGGAAGTGACCGTTCCCTCCTCCCGCCTGCGGGAAGAGGTGGTGCGGATCCTGGCCCAGCAAGGCTACGTCGAAGGCTATACGGTGGACGAAGGGGAGGGGCACCCGGTCCTGCGGGTGCGCCTCAAGTACGTGCAACGCGGGCCGCGGATCCGTCAGCCGGCGATCCGGGGGTTGCGGAAGATCAGCCGCCCGGCACGCCGGGTGTACGTGGGCGCCGACGAGGTCCCCAACGCCCATGCGGGACTGGGGATTTGCATCCTGTCGACTTCCCAGGGGATTCTCACTGGGCGGGAGGCGCGGGCGCGGCACGTGGGCGGGGAGCTTCTGTGCGAGGTGTGGTGAGGTGAGCGGACATGTCTAAGATCGGCAAGCGACCCATACCTCTCCCTGCCGGTGTGCGCGTGGTGGTGGAGGACGGCCGGGTGGTGGTGGAAGGGCCGCACGGCCGGCTGGAGCAGCCGTACGAACCCCACTACGTGGAAATCAACGTCGGGGGTGACGCGGTTCACGTGAAGCGCAGGGGCGAGCGGGCGGCGTTCCGGGCCCGCCACGGGCTGTATCGGGCCCTGATCGCCAACATGGTGCGCGGGGTCAGCGAGCGGTGGGAGCGCCACCTGGAGATCCAGGGCCTGGGGTACCGGGCCCGCATGGAGGGGACGACGTTGGTCATGGAGCTGGGGTACTCACATCCCATCCGCTACCAGCCGCCGGCCGGGGTGGAGGTGGAGGCGCCCGACCAGCAGAAGATCGTGGTGCGCGGGGTGGACCGGCAGCGGGTGGGGCAGGTGGCCGCGGATATCCGCAAGTTCAGGCCGCCGGAGCCCTATCGGGGCACCGGGGTCCGCTACCGCGGCGAGGAGATCGTCCGCAAGGCCGGCAAGCTCGGGGTGAAGTGATGGCCGCCCGCATGAGCATGGCTGCAAACCGGAACCTACAGCGGCAGAAGCGACACCGGCGGGTGCGCCGGCGGGTGAGCGGGACGGCGGAACGCCCGCGGCTGTGCGTGTACAAGAGCGCGCGGCACATCTATGCCCAGCTGGTGGACGACACGTGCGGGCATACGCTGGCGGCCGCCTCCACGGTGGAGCCCCAGCTGCGCGCGGACGTCAGTTCCCCGGACACGGACGCCGCCCGGTTGGTGGGGAGTCTGATCGCCGAGCGGGCGCTGGCCCGGGGGATCCGCAGGGCGGTGTTTGACCGGGCGGGCTACCCGTACCACGGGAAGGTCAAGGCGCTGGCCGAGGCGGCGCGCGAAGGGGGGCTGGTATTTTGACACCCGAGGCAAGCCCAGAACAGCTTTCTAACCAAGTCATCGATATCAGCCGGGTGGGCAAGGTAACCCGGGGAGGCAAGCGTCTGCGGTTCCGGGTGGTGGTGGTCGTCGGGGACGAGGCCGGCCACGTGGGCGTGGGCAGCGGCAAATCGGTGGAGATTCCCCAGGCAATTCAGCAGGCCATCCGGGACGCCGCCAAGCACATGGTGGAGGTGCCCATGGTGGGGGGGACGATTCCCCATGAGGTGGTGGGCGAGCTCAAGGCGGCCCGCGTCCTCCTCAAGCCTGCCTACCCCGGCACCGGGGTGATCGCGGGCCGCACGGTGGGTGCAGTCTGCCGGCTGGCCGGCATCCGCGACATCCTCACCAAGGCTCTGGGCTCGACCAACCCCCTGAACCTGGCCCGGGCCACGGTGGACGGGTTGTGCCAGCTGGAGACCGTGGAGGCGGTGGCGGCCCGCCGCGGCAAGGCGGTGGAGGACATCGTGGAGGTTGAGGGTGCTCAAGCTCAGCGATCTTAGGCCCAACCAGGGTGGCAGGCAGCGCCGCAAGCGGGTGGGGCGCGGCTACGGCTCGGGCCACGGGGGGCACGAGTCCGGTCGGGGCACCAAGGGCCAGAACTCCCGCTCCGGGGGCGGGACCCGTCCCGGCTACGAGGGCGGACAGACCCCGTTCTGGATGAGGTTCCCCAAGCGAGGGTTCAACAACCCCACCCGGGTGGAGTACGCAGTGGTGAACGTCGGCCAGCTGGATGACCGCTTCCAGGCCGGGGACACGGTGACCCTGGAGGTCCTGTGCGCCCGAGGGGTGGTGAAGGACCGCAAGGCCGGTCTCAAGGTGCTGGGAGAGGGGGAGCTCACCAAGGCCCTCACCGTCAAGGCCGCCAAGTTCAGCCGCCAGGCCCGTGAGAAGATCCTGGCCGCCGGCGGCCAGGTGGAGGAGGCCTAGCCGTGCTGGACAGGGTACGCCAGCTGTTCGCCGTCGAGGAGCTCCGCAAGCGCATCCTTTACACCTTGGGCATGCTGCTGGTGTTCCGCATCGGGGCCCACATCCCCGTGCCCGGGGTGGACACCTCCCAGCTGGGCGAGGTGCTGTCTGGGGCGTTCGGGGCCGGGCTGTTCGACTTCATCAACCTGTTCACCGGGGGGGCCCTGCAGCAGTTCTCCCTGTTCGCCCTGGGCGTGATTCCATACATCAACGCGTCCATTATTCTGTCTTTGTTGATCCCGGTGTTCCCCAAGCTGAAGGAAATGCAGCAGCAGGGGCGGGAGGGACGGCGCAAGCTCACCCAGTACACCCGGTGGGGCACGGTGGGGCTGGCCTTGGTCCAGTCCTACGCCATGAGCTATCTGGTGGTCCGCTACGGGTTGGCGGAATTCACGCCCGGATTCATCCTGACGTCGATCGTGTCCCTGACCGCGGGAACCATCTTCCTGATGTGGATCGGGGAGCGGATCACGGAGAACGGGATCGGCAACGGCATTTCCATGATCATCATGTCCGGGATCGTGGCCCGGTTTCCCGGGCAGATCCAGCAGACGTACCTGGAGATCTCGGCGGGCACCGTGTCGCCCATCTGGTCGGTGGGGTTGCTGGTGGTGTTCGTGGCGGTGATTGCCTTGACGGTGATCATTCAGCAGGGCCAGCGGAAGATCCCCATTCAGTACGCCAAGCGGACCGCCGGGCGGCGCGTGTACGGGGGACACACCGCCCACCTGCCGGTCCGGGTGAACCAGGGCGGGGTCATTCCCATCATCTTCGCCTCGGCCATCCTCACCCTGCCCAGCTCGATCGCCGCCTGGGTGCCGGGGCTGCAGTGGCTCCGGGATTACGTGGCCCCGGGAAGCCTGGTGTACTTGCTGGCCTACGTGTTGCTGATCTTCTTCTTCACGTACTTCTACTCATCGCTGGTCTTCGACCCGCAGGACATGGCCAAGAACTTGCGCGAGGCGGGCGGGTTCATCCCCGGGGTTCGTCCCGGCGACCCCACCGCCCGCCACCTGTCCGACGTCACCGGCCGGCTGCTGTTGGTGGGGGCGTTGTTCTTGGCCGGGATCGCCGTTCTCCCCTACATATTCCGGTCAGTGTCCAACATCCGCTCGTTCATGCTGGGCGGGACGTCGCTGCTCATCCTGGTCGGTGTGGGCATCGACACCATCATGCAGATCGAGGCCCACCTGGTGATGCGGCAGTACGAATCGCTGGTGAAGGGCGCTGCCTTCCTGGGCGGTCGGAGGGGGCGGTGAGGAAGAACGTCGTCCTGCTGGGCCCCCCGGGCGCAGGCAAGGGCACGCTGGCCCAGCGGCTGGCCGCGGAGCTGAACCTGGTCCATCTGTCCACCGGCGATGTCCTGCGCGAGGAAGTGGCCCAGGGTCGCCACCTGGGGCGGCGAGCCAAATCGTACATGGATCGCGGGGAGTTGGTGCCCGACGAGTTGGTGCTGGCCATGGTCCGCCAGCGGGTAGACGCGGGGGCGGGGATGCTGTTCGACGGTTTCCCCCGTACCCGTGCTCAGGCCGAGGGCCTGGACGAGTTCGCCCCGGTCGACCTGGTGCTGTTGCTGGAGATCGATCAGGACGAGGTGGTGCGCCGCCTGTCGGCCCGGCGGGTCTGCCCGCGCTGTGGGGCGGTGTACAACCTGATCACCCAGCCGCCGCAAGATCCGGGCCGGTGTGACCGGTGTGGGGAGCAGTTGGTGCAGCGGGAGGACGACACCCCGGAGGTCATCGCCCGCCGGTTTGCGGTGTACGAGGAGGAGTCGGCCCCCCTGGTGGAGCACTACGCTCGGCAGGGGATCCTGGTCAGGGTGGACGCCGGCCGCTCGCCGGAAGAGGTGTACGCAGACGCCTTGGACCATCTCCGCGATGATCGCCCTTAAGACGGGGCACGAGCTGGCGGTGGTGGGGGAGAACGCCCGGCTGTTGGCCGAGATCTTGGTGAAGGTGGCCCTGCGGGTGGGTCCGGGGGTGACCACGGGCGAGCTGGACCAGTCGGCCGAGCGGCTGATCCGGGCGGCGGGGGCGGAACCAGCGTTCAAGGGCTATCGGGGTTTCCCCGCCACGTTGTGCGTGTCGGTGAACGAGGAGATCGTCCACGGCATCCCCTCTCCCCGGCGGGTCCTGCAACAGGGGGATGTGGTGTCCCTTGATCTGGGGCTGCGCCGTCAGGGGTACTACGCGGACGCCGCGGTGACGGTGGCCGTGGGGCAGGTGACGGAGCAGGCGCGCAAAATGATGGCAAGTGCGCACGGCGCCTTGAAAGCGGCGATCGACCTGGCTAGGATTGGCACTCGGCTTTCGGATGTTTCCCATGCCATTGCGGGGTACGTCCGGCGGGGTGGCTTCTACGTGGTGCGGGAGTTTGTGGGGCATGGGATCGGTCGTGAGCTGCACGAGGACCCACAGATTCCCAACTTCGGCCCCCCGGGCCAGGGCCCGCGACTACGTGAGGGGATGGTTTTGTGCCCGGAGCCCATGGTGAAGGCGGATGATCTGCCGGTGCGGATACGTGACGACGGCTGGACGGCGGTGACTGCGACGGGCGGGGTAGCCGCCCACTACGAGGAGATGGTGGCAGTGACCGCGGACGGGCCGCGGGTCCTCACGGGCGGGATTTGGGAGGAGTATTGGCGAAGAAAGACGTGATCCGTGTGCGGGGCGAGGTTCTGGAGGTGCTGCCCGATTCCATGTTCCGGGTGCGGTTGGACAACGGCCACGAGGCTCTGTGCAAGACCTCGGGGCGGATGCGGAAGCACTTCATCCGCGTGGTGGCCGGGGACCGGGTGGTGGTGGAATTCTCGCCCTACGACCTTAATCGGGGCCGGATCGTCTATCGAGAGACGTAGCACCGGGAGGTAGCGGATGAAGGTTCGGAGTTCGGTGAAGAAGATATGTGAGAAGTGCCGTGTGATTCGGCGGCGAGGGCGGCTTTGGGTGGTGTGTCGCGACCCGAAGCACAAGCAGCGTCAAGGATAAGGGGGGGCGAGTGGCGAGAATCGCGGGAGTCAACCTTCCGGCCAAGAAGCGGATCGAGGTGGCCCTTACCTACATCAATGGCATTGGGTCCCCGCGGGCGCGGGACATCCTGGCTCGCACCGGGGTGGATCGCGATACTCGGGTCATGGATCTGACTGAGCAGGAGGTGACCGCCCTGCGCCGCGAGGTGGAGGCGTTCACCGTGGAGGGCGACCTCCGCCGCCAGGTACGGGCGCACGTGGGGCGGCTGCAGGACATCGGCTGCTACCGGGGGCTGCGGCACCGGACGGGGCTGCCGGTGCGGGGGCAGAAGACCCAGTCCAACGCCCGTACGTGGAAGGGCCCCCGCCCCGCCAAGGCCGGGAAGAAGCGATAGACATGCCCAGGCGTACCACGCAGCGCAAGCGGAAGAAGGTCGTGAAGTTGGAGCGGGCCCGGGTCCACATCCACTCGACATTCAACAACACCATCATCACCCTGACGGATTTGGACGGGAACGTGGTCACGTGGAAGTCACCCGGCACGGCTGGGTTCTCGGGGTCCCGGAAGGGGACGCCGTTCGCCGCCCAGCTGGCCTGCCAGGAGCTGGTCAAGGAGATGAAGGACTTCGGGATCCGTTCGGTGCTGGTGACCGTGGACGGGACCGGGTCCGGACGGCAGGCCGTGGTGCAGACTCTGCGCTCGGGGGGCATCCAGGTGGAGGAGGTCAGGAACGTGACCCCGGTGTCCCACAGCTAGGAGGATATGGAGATGGGCAAGTACACGGATGCCAAGTGTAGGTTGTGCCGCCGCGAGGGGGTCAAGCTCTTCCTGAAGGGCGATCGTTGCTATTCGGGCAAGTGTGCCATCTCCCGGCGGCCGTATCCACCGGGCCAACACGGTCGCTACCGGCGGCGGGCGACCGAGTTCGCCGTCCACCTGCGGGAGAAGCAGAAGCTCAAGCGGATGTACGGCGTGCGGGAGGCCCAGTTCCGCCGGTATGTGGAGATGGGGAAGCGGTGGAAGGGGGTCACCGGCGAAGCGCTGCTGCGTTTCCTGGAGCGACGGCTGGACAACGTGGTGTACCGGGCGGGGTTCGCCTTCTCCCGTGACCAGGCGCGCCAGCTGGTCAGCCACGGCCACTTCGCGGTCAACGGCCGGCGGATCGACGTCCCCTCTTATCTGGTCAGGGAGGGGGACATGGTGGAGGTGAAGCCACAGTCGCGTGATCGGCTGCGGGAACTGGTGAAGTCGGCGTCCGAGCGCCGGCCGGTGCCCAGTTGGCTGACCCGCGATTTGGAGGGTTTGCGGATCCAGATGGCCGCCGAGCCGAAGCTGGAGGAACTCGATCAATCCGTGAACACCAACTTGATCGTCGAGTTCTACTCGAGGTAGGGGACATGAGGGAGTTCGTGTTTCCCGAGACGCTGCGGTGGACCGAACACGGCGATGAATACGGCCGGCTGGTCGTGGAGCCGCTGGAGCGGGGCTACGCTACCACGCTTGGCAACGCCGTGCGGCGAGTGCTCCTGTCCTCCATCCCCGGGGCGGCGGTGGTCAGGGTGAACATCGCCGGTCATTACCACGAGTATGACACCATCCCCGGCATCCGCGAGGACGTGTTGAACATCATCCTGAACATACGCGGGGTGGTGTTCAGGACAGCAGATGCTGAGCTGCATCGGCTGTACCTGGACGCGGAGGGGCCGGCCGAGGTGCGGGCGGGAAATATCCAGGTGCCCGCCGGGGTGGAGGTGGTGAACCCCGACCATCACCTCGCCACCCTCGACGGTGACGGCAAGCTTGAGATGGAGTTGGAGCTGGAAGCGGGCCGCGGTTTCCGGCCCGCGGAGGCGAACAAGCGCGAGGACGCCCCACTGTCCCTCATCTCCATCGATGCCGACTTCGCCCCGGTTCAGCGGGTGAACTACCGAGTGGAGGATACCCGCGTGGGGGGGAAGTCTGGGTACGAACGACTGATACTTGACGTGTGGACCAACGGGGCCGTGTCCCCCCAGGCGGCGGTGAGTCAGGCGGTGGACATCCTGCAGCGCCACGTCGCGTTCCTGGCCGGGGCCGAGATGCCTGCCGAAGGAGTGGGGGCCGGGGAGGAAATGCCCGAGGAGCTGCTGCGGCCGTTGGTCGAGCTGGGCTTCGAGGCCCGCGCGTGCAACCTGCTGCGCGAAGAGGGGATCGTGACCTTGGGGGATTTGCTCGCCCGCAGCCGTGAGGAGCTGCTGGATATCCACGGCTTCGGGGAGAAGACGTTGGACCGGCTGCAGGCGCGGCTTGCCGAGCTGGGCCATGCCCTGGGGTCAGAAAGGGAGGCATAAATGCGGCACCGGCGCAAGGTTCCCAAACTCTCCATGGACAGTTCCCGCCGCCGATCCGTGCTGGCCGGGCAGGCGAAGGCACTCATCCTTCACGGCAAGGTGGACACCACGCCGGCCCGGGCCAAGGCAACCCAGCGGGTGGCGGAGCGGCTGGTGACCTGGGCCCGTCAGGGTGACCAGGCGGCCCACCGCCGGGCGTTCGCGGTGTTGCAGGACAAGGCCGCGGCTGAAAAGCTGTTCTCGGAGATCGGGCCGCGCTACCAAGATCGGGACGGGGGGTACACCCGGGTGCTCTTGCTCGGGCCGCGACGGGGCGACGGGGCGGAGACCGCCCGCCTGACGTGGGTGTGAGATGACCGGCCGCCCCGTGTTGCCGGTCGGGGTGCGCACGGCCGGCCCCTACTCTCCCGGGGTGGCGGCCGGGGGGTTCGTGTTCGTCTCCGGCCAGATCCCGGTGGACGAGGCCGGGGAGCTGGTCCGGGGGGGCATTGAGGGTCAGCTCCGTCGCTGTCTGGAGAACGTGCGCGCGGTGCTCGCCGCTGCCGGGGCTGACTTGGCGGACCTAGTTCAGGTGACCATCTTCTTGGTCGACATGGGTGACTACCCGGAGGTGAACCGGGTCTACGCTCAGTATTTCGACCTGGCGCCGCCGGCCCGGGTCTGCGTGCAGGTGGCCGCCCTGCCCCAGGGGGCGCGCATCGAGGTGGCGGGGGTGGCCTACCGCCCGGACTGAGCCGAGGTCACAGCTCGCCGCGGGCGTGCCGCTCCCCCAGCCGGCGGAGCATGTCGGCGGTCATGGTTGCCAGGTCGTACTGGGGCCGCCAACCCCACTCCCGCCGCGCCGCGGAATCGTCGATCGTTCGGGGCCACGAGTCGGCGATGTCCTGGCGGAAATCCGGCTGATAACGGCAGCGAAACCCGGGCAGGTGGCGCTTGATCTCCGCCGCCAGCTCGGCGGCGGAGAAGCTCATCGCGGTGACGTTGAAGTCGGCGTGGTGTTGGAGGGCGTTTGGGTCGGCGTCCATGAGTTGGCAGGCGGCGCGCAGGGCGTCGGGCATGTACATCATGGGGAGGACGGTGTCCGGTCCGACGAAGCAGGTGTAGGGCTCGCCACGGACTGCGGCGTAGAACATCTCCACCGCGTAGTCGGTGGTCCCGCCCCCGGGCGGCGTCTCCGCGGAGATGATCCCCGGGTAGCGCACGCCCCTGACGTCCACTCCGCAGGCGGTTGCGTAGTACTCACACAGGAACTCCCCCGCCGCCTTGGTCACCCCGTACATGGTGGTGGGACAGAGCACGGTGTCCTGAGGGGTGCTGGTGCGGGGCGTGCGAGGTCCGAACACGGCGATCGAGCTGGGCCAGAACACCCGCAGGTTGTGCTCCCTGGCCAGCTGGAGCACGTTGCGCAGGCCAACCATGTTGACCTGCCACGCTAGATCCGGCGCCTGTTCCCCCTTGGCAGACAGGACGGCCGCCAGGTGGAAGATCGTGTCCACGCGCCACTCTTCCACCACCCGCCGGAGGTCGTCCCCCGCAGTGACGTCCAGGTACACGAACGGGCCCGAGTCGCGCAGGGCGGGGCGGGGCTCCGTCCGATGGCCGGCGGCCACCACGTTCTGCTCCCCGTGGCCGGCCCGCAGGGCCAGTGTGAGCTCTGAGCCGATCTGTCCCGTGGCCCCGGTCACCAGGCACCTCACGTTGCCCTCCTGGTGCCGTACACCCTGATCAGTGATGTCATCCGTCCAGCTCCTTTCGTGTGGGGTGAGATTCTACGGCAGCGGGGCGGCCGGCGAAAGCGCTCCTTGGTTGTCTGTTGCGGACTCGCCCTACATAATCGCGCTGAGGTGATAGATGTGCATCAAGATCGACATCCACTGCAGTACCTGCGCCAGGAGTACGAACGGCTGGTACGGGAGGGGCTCACCTGGGAGCCCAAGGTGCTGGAGTCCCACAATGGTCCCACGGCGCGGATCGAGGGGCGCGAGGTCATCATGCTGGGGGCGAACAACTACCTGAACCTGTCCACCCACCCCGAGGTGGTGGAGGCGATGATCCAGGCCACCAGGGTGTACGGGGCCGGGGCAGGTTCGGACCGGTCCATCGCCGGCAACATGGCCCTCCACGAAGAGCTGGACCGGCGGCTGGCCTCCTTCAAGGGTGCCCCCGCCTCGCTGACCTATCAGACCGGGTTCATGGCCAACGAGGGCCTGATCCCTCAGCTGGCGGGCAAGGGGGACCTGTTCATCTCCGACGAGCTGAACCACGGGTCGATAATCGACGGGGTGCGGCTCTCCCGCGCTGACCGGGCGATCTACCGCCATGCGGATCCCAATCACCTGGAGGAGGTGCTGCAGCAGGCGGAGGACCACGATCCCCCCTACCGGCAGATCTGGATCATCACCGACGGCGTGTTCTCTATGGATGGGGACCTGGCGCCGCTGGCCGAAATCGCCGAGCTCGCCGAACGGCACGGGGCGGGGGTGTACGTCGACGATGCCCACGGCGAGGGGGTGTTGGGCGACGGCGGTCGAGGGATCGTCTCCCACTTCGGGCTGACCCACGAGCAGGTACACGTGGAGATGGGGACCTTCTCCAAGGCGTTCGGGGTCATCGGCGGGCACGTCAGCGGGGCCGAGGTGCTGCGGAAGTTCGCCCTGAACAAGTCGCGCAGCTGGCTGCTGTCCGGCGCCGTGCCCCCCGGGGTGGCGGCGGCCTGCATCGCGGCCATCGACGTGTTGGAGAGTGAACCCCAGTGGGTGGAGCGGTTGTGGGAGAATCGCAACCACTTCCTGCACCAGGTGCAGGAGCTGGGGCTGGACACCGGCAACACGCAGACCCCCATCGTGCCCATCATGTGCGGGAAGGCGGAGACCGCCCGCCAGCTGGCCGACTACCTGTGGCAGGAGGGCATCTACGTGCTGCCCATCGTCTTCCCCATGGTCCCCCGCGACAAGGCGAGGATTCGCGTGCAGATATGCGCTCAGCACACCCGCGATCAGCTGGACCGCGCGGTGCAGGCGCTCAAGGAGGGCGGTCGTCGGCTTGGCCTGATCTAGCCTGAGGACTGGGGCGGCCGGCCCCTGGGCCCCTACAGGCCCAGGTCCTGGTGGATTCCCTGCATGGCCGACAGGACAACGGCCACGAACTCGGGGAGCTCCATCCCCAGCTTCTCGCAGCCGGCGATGTTCTCTCGCGAGGCGGAGCGGGCGAACGCCTTCTCCTTGTAACGGTTGAGGACGTTGTCCACCGTGAGGCCGGTCAGCCCCCCCGGGTGGACCAGGGCCGCGGCCACCACCAGTCCGGTCAGCGGGTCCACAGAGTACAGCGCCCACTCCATGGTGGTGTGTGGCGATTTGTGGCCGGCGTGGGCCAGAATGGCCCCCAGCATCTCCGGATCGGTGAGCCCCTGTTCCTGCAGCAGTTCCACGGTGACCCGCGCGTGGCGCTCCGGGGCGTCCTTGGTCTGCTCGTAGTCCAAATCGTGCAGCAGGCCGGCCAGCCCCCACCGCTGGGGATCGCCGCCCAGGCGGGGGGCCAGAGCCCGCATGGCGGCCTCCACGGCCAGCATGTGTTTCACCAGATTCCTGGTCTTGACCCGCTCCTGCACCAGGGCGAGGGCGTCTTGTCGTGTCATGTCGCCTCCTTGGGGGAGAGTTTGCTGGCTGGCTCCAGGAATTCAACCCCCGGGTCGGCGACCAGCTCCAGCAGGCGGTGGCGGTCTACGGTGGCTGCGGCCGTCCGCCCGCCGGCCCGCCGCACGAGCGCCGCGGTGGGCGGACCCCCCCGGAGCAGGGGGCGGAGAGCGGGAGACAGCTTGGACGCCACCTGCCGGCACAGGTCGGGCAGGGGACAGTGGGCGCAACGGGGCCGCCCGGCGCGACACACCGTGCGGCCCAGGCGAATCAGGTTCAAATGGACCTCCAGCTGACGGCCGGCGGGCACCTGGGGGCCCAACGCCGCGTGGGGGTCGCCCCCCTGTCCGATCAGGCCCAGCCGGCGGGACACCCGGGCCACGTGGGTGTCCACCGGGAACAGCGGCCGCCCGAACGCGAACAGCAGGACGACGTAGGCCGTCTTCCTGCCCACCCCGGGCAGGGAGAGGAGCCACTGGGCGGCCTGTTGGTCGGCAAGCTGCTCTAGGAAGGTCAGGGAGAGCTCGCCCCGTTCCTCGGCCAGCCGGGCCAGCACGGCCTGAATGCGGGCGGCCCGCTGGCGGTGCAGCCCCGCGGGCCGGATGGCCTCGGCCACCTGCTTCGCGGGGGCGGCCAGGACCTGCTGCCACGTGGGGAAGCGGCGGCGCAGCTTCCGGTACGCTTGATCGCGGTTGCGGTCGGTGGTGTTCTGAGAAAGAATGGTCTGTACTAGCAGGTCCAACGGGTCCCGTTGCGGGGGCGGGGGCGGTGGCCCGAGGGCGAGCAGGAGTCGGTCGGCAACTTGAACCAGCGCGTCGGACACGGGGAGAGGATAGGGATGGCTGACCAGCGGGACAAGGCGGGGCGGATGCGCCAACAGCTACAGGCGGTGATCCAGGCCGCCCTGCGGGCCGTGGAGCCGGCCCGCTGCGTGCGGCGGGCGGCGCACCGAGCAAGGGACGCGCTGCTGGTGGACGGCCGTCGTTATGACCTCGCCCGGCTGCGGCGGGCTTGGGTGGTGGGCCTGGGTAAGGCGGCCCCCCGCATGGCGGTGGCCGTGGAGGAGATCCTCGGTGACCGCCTTGCCGGCGGGGTGGTGGTCACCGCAGCCGGCTGCGGCGTCCCCACACAGCGGGTGGAGGTGGTGGAGGCCTCTCACCCGGTGCCCGACCAGCGCAGTCTGGCGGCGGGTCGGCGTATCGTGGACACGGTGCAGGGGGCCGGCGAGGAAGACCTGGTGGTGGTACTGATCTCCGGCGGGGGCTCGGCCCTGCTCACCCTGCCCGCCCATGGGGTCAGCCTGGAGGACCTTCAAGCCACCGGCGAGCTCCTGTTGCGATCAGGAGCCGGGATCCAGGAGGTCAACGCGGTGCGCAAGCACCTGTCGCAGGTCAAGGGAGGCCAGCTGGCCCGCCTGGCAGCCCCGGCTCAGGTTGTGGCCCTGATTCTATCCGACGTGCCCGGCGACCGCCTGGACGCCATCGCCTCCGGCCCGTGTGTCCCCGACCCCACCACGTTCGCCGATGCACAACGGGTCCTCCGCCGCCACGGGCTGTGGGACCAGGTGCCGGCCGCAGTTCGCGCTCGGCTGGCCGCGGGGGTGGCGGGGCGGCTGCCGGAGACCCCCAAGCCGGGGGATCCGGACTTGGGGCGGGTGCACACGGTGGTGATCGGCTCCGGCGGCGTGGCCGCGGAGGCGGCGCGCGAGGAGGGCGAGCGGCTGGGGTATCCGGGGATCATCCTCACCACCACCCTAGAGGGGGAGGCCCGCGAGGTGGGCCGGGTGGTGGCCGCCCTGGCCCGCGAGATGGCCCGGTGGGGCCGGCCGATCCCGGCGCCCGGTCTGGTGGTGGCCGCCGGGGAGACCACGGTGACCGTGCGCGGCCCCGGCAAGGGGGGACGCAACCAAGAGCTGGCCTTGGCCGCTGCGGCGGGAATCGCCGGGCAGCCCGGCGTGGTGATTGCCGCCGTGGGCACGGATGGGCGCGACGGGCCCACCGACGCGGCCGGCGGGGTGGTGGACGGGGGCACCGCGGCGCGGATCCGGGGGGCTGGGCTGGAGCCATGGGATTGCCTGGCCCAGAACGACGCCTATACTGCCCTGTCCACAGCCGGCGATCTGCTGATCACCGGGCCCACGGGGACGAACGTGGCCGATCTGTGTATCGTGTTGGTGGGAAGGGAGGACCGATGATCAAGGCGGACAGCGGCAGTCTTTCGGTGGTCAGATTTCAGGACGGGGAGCGCCTGCCCCACGCCCTGGCCGGGTTGGGGGTGCGCGCGGCGGCCCTGGTGTGCGGAGTGGGGATGCTGCGCGACGTGGTCCTCGGATACTGGGACGGCAGCTCCTACCTCGAGGAACCCCTCCCCGAGCCCGTGGAGCTGCTCTCCCTGCAGGGCAACCTGGGAGAGCAGAACGGGCAGGTGATCGTGCATGCCCACCTGGTGGTCGGAAAGCGCGGTGGGGCGGCGGTGGGGGGGCATCTGCTGTCGGCCACTGTGCACAACACGGCGGAACTGGTCATTCACAGGCTGCCGAACGTTCGCATGGTCCGGCGGCCTGAGCCCACCGGGCTGGCCGGCCTGTACCCGGAGGAGGCTGACTAGCTGTTCAGAAGGGCCAGAAGTGACGGTCGTGCCACACCTTGTGCCGCAGGTCCTCGTCCAGGGCCATGAGGAGCTCAAGGTGGGAGCGTTCCCAATCCGCCAGCCACCGGTAGAGCTGGCGCTCGGCCTCTGTCCCTGCTTTGGCTTCTTGGTCCCTGTAGAACGCGGCTGACCTCTCCTCCAGCCCCATGGCCGCGTAGATGGCGGCTGCCTCGAAGCTGGCGGCGGCGATCTCCTCGCGGACCTTGTCGGTGAGCACCGAACCGGCGATGTCCGCCGGCTTGCCCGCCGGCGGGGAGGCGGGCTCCTTCTCGGCAGCCAGCTGGCGGAACAGGTCGGCCAGCACCTGGGCATGCCGGTCCTCCTCCCGGGCCAGCGTGGTGAAGATCTCCCGCAGGGCCGAGCTGCTTGTCTGGCGGGCCACTTGCTCGTAGAATGACTTGCCCCGCCGCTCCAGCAGGATGGCGCCTTTCACGGCCTCCTCACGTGCGTTCGTCACGTCGAATCCCCTCCGAGCGATGGTAGTCGGCCGGGCAGGGTGGGACAACCGAACCGGGGACGGCTAGGCGAACCGGTCGCCTGTCCTCACCCGGTAGCCGTTCACGAAGTCCTGGGCGCCCATGGCCCGCCGGCCCGCCGGCTGGACCTGGAGAAGCTCCACCGCCCCCTGCCCGCAGCTCACCCACAGCCGGCCGTCCCCGGTGAGCAGGACGCCGGGGGGCTGGTCGGGCCGCCGCGCGGCCGCCAGCCGGGACCGGAGGAGCTTGATGTTCCGGCCGCGAAAGGATGTGAACGCCCCCGGCCAGGGCTGCATACCCCGGATCCAGCTGTGGACCCTGGCGGCGTCCCAGGTCCAGTCCACGCGCCCGTCCTGCTTGGTCAGCGGCGGGGCGAGGCTGCCACCCTCGGGCTGGGGGGTGGGCTCCAGCTCCCCGGCGGCCAAGCCCTCCACCGTGCGTACTGCCAGCTCGGCGCCCAGAGCCGCCAGCCGGGCCTCCAACTCGCCGCGCGTCTCGTCCTCCCCGATCGGGGTTGCCCGCTGGAGGAGGATGGGGCCGGTGTCCACCCCCCGGTCCATGAACATGGTGGTCACCCCGGTCTCCCGCTCCCCCCGCAGGATGGCCCAGGCCACGGGGGCAGCGCCGCGGTAGTTGGGCAGGAGCGAGGCGTGCACGTTGACGCAGCCCCAAGATGGCAGCTCCAGCAGACGGCCCCGCAGGATCTGGCCGAACGCGGCCACCACCAGCGCATCCGGCGCTTGCCGCCGCAGCGCGTCCATGGCCGGAGCGGCGTTGACGTTGGCCGTCTGCAGCAGGGGCAGCCCCAGCCGCTCGGCCGCCTGCTTCACCGGGGGGGGGCGCAGGGACAGACCCCGCCCGGCGGGCCGGTCTGGCTGGGTCACCACCAGCTCCACCCAGCCCCGCTCAGCCAACGCTTCCAGCGTAGGGACGGCGAAGCCCCCACTCCCAGCGAACACCAGACGGGGGGCGGTCACGCGTTGGCTGGGGTGGCGGCCAGGGCGGCCTGGCGACGGCGGAACGCGCGCAGCACCGCCCTGCGGCGATCCACCGGGAGATGATCGACGTACAGGACACCGTCCAGGTGGTCTATCTCGTGCTGAACCACCCGGGCGTCCACCCCGGCGGCGGCCAGCTCCAGCGGTTTCCCGGTGGGGGACTGGCCGCGCACGACGACCTCCTGGGGCCGTGGCACGTCGGCCTCCACCCCGGGCAGAGACAGGCAGCCCTCGCTGTCCTCGGTCAGCTCGGCGGATCGGGATACCACCTGGGGGTTCAGTACCACGTACGTCTGCTCGTCCTCCCCCAGGCGGACCACGATCACCCGCGCCAGGGCCCCCACCTGGTTGGCGGCCAGGCCGAGCGCCTCCACTTGGGAGAACGCCTCGGTCAGTCGGCGTACGGTTTCCTCGGCCTCCGCCGATCCGGGACGGACAGGGCGCGCCCGCCGCCGCAGGATCGGGTCGGGGTAAATGCGGATCAACTCTCCTCCTAGGTTGTCGGTCAAGACATCCATTATTATAGGTGGATTCAGCGATGGGCACAACGAAACAGGGAGATGACACCCGGCTGGGGTTGATGCGCAAGGTTCTGTGGCTGGAGCGCCGCAAGGGCTACCCCGACCAGGCTGCGGTGGGAGGCTTGGCGGAGTTCGTCCGCCGCCACCTGCCGGAGGGGGCTGAGTTGGTGGCCGGGTATGACCGCATGGAGCCGGCAGCCCGCCAGCAGGCGGTGGAGCGGTTGGAGGAGCTGGTGGTGCAGCTGGAGCGGGGGGAGGGCCGCCCGGAGGAACTGGCCCGACCGGTGGAGGAGGCCACCGGGGTGGGGAAGCAGCGCGCCGTCCACCTGCGCAAATTGGGCGTGGAGACAGTGGAGGACCTGCTCACCTTGTTCCCCCGCCGGCTGGAGGATCGCTCCACGCGCAAGCCGATCGCTGAGGTCGAGGACGGGGAGTCGGTGACCGTGGAGGGAGTGTTGCGGACCAAGTCCAGAGTCCGGGTCCGGCCGCACTTGGAGCTGATCAAGGCGGCGGTGGATGACGGGAGCGGGGTGGCGTTCGCCGTGTGGTTCAACCAGCCGTGGCTGTGGCGCCAGCTGGTCCAGGGCAAGTCGTATGCCCTGTTTGGACAGGTGCGCCGCCGATATGGGGAGCTGCAACTGGACAACCCGGTGTGGGAACCGGTGGGGGCGGAGTTCCACACCGGCCGCTGGGTGCCGATCTACCCGGCCACCGAGGGCCTCAGCCAGAGCACCATTCGGGTGCTCATCCGGCGCAACCTGCGCCGGCTGGGCGGGCGGATCCCGGACGTGTTGCCCGGCGAGGTCCGGCAGCGGCTGAACCTGATGCCCCGCGGGGAGGCCATCCGCCGCGTTCACTTCCCCGACGGGCCGGCGGACTTCGAGCGTGCCCGCCGGAGGTTGGCGTTTGAGGAGCTGTTCCTGCTGCAGCTGGGGATCGCCCGCCGGCAGCGCCGGCCGGCGGCGGGCCGGCGTCTGGAGTTCGACGCGGCGATCGTGGACCGGTTTGAGGCCGGCTTGCCGTTCTCCCTCACCCCCTCCCAGCGGCGTGCCCTGCAGGCCATTGCCGCTGACCTGCAGTCCCCCCAGCCCATGCTGCGGCTGCTGCAGGGGGACGTGGGGTCGGGGAAGACGGCAGTGGCCGCCGGGGCGTGTGCCATGGCCGCCGCGGCCGGGAGCCAGGCGGCGGTCATGGCCCCCACGGAGATCCTGGCCGAGCAGCACTACCTGGTCCTCCGGGAGCTCCTCCGCTCCACCCCCGTGCGGGTGGGGTTGCTGGTGGGCCGCACGCCGCCCGGGGCCCGGCGGCGGGCCCTGGCTGCCCTGGCCCGGGGCCAGGTGGACGTGGTGGTGGGCACCCACGCCCTCATCCAGGAGGACGTGGGCTTCCACGACCTGGGGCTGGCGGTGGTGGACGAACAGCACCGGTTCGGGGTGGTCCAGCGGGCGGCGTTGGAGCAAAAGGGCCAGCGGCCCAACATCCTCGTCATGTCAGCCACCCCCATCCCCCGCTCAGTGATCCTCACCCTGTACGGGGAGTTCGCGGTCTCAGTTCTGGAGGAGATGCCCGCCCCCCGCCAGGCGGTGCGCACCGTGTGGGTGTCGGAATCCCGCCGGGAGGAGGTGTACGCTGAGGTGGGTCGGTGGTTGGCCCGCGGGGAGAAGGGGTACGTGGTGTTTCCCCTGGTGGAGGAGTCCGAGGAGCTCGACCTGCGGGCGGCCACCCAGGCCCACGCTGAGCTGGCCCGCCGGTTCCCCGCCGCCGGGGTGGGCCTGCTGCACGGGCGGATGTCCGCGGAGGACAAGCGGGCGGCAGTGGCCGACTTCCGCGAGGGGCGGCTGCGGCTGCTGGTGGCCACCACGGTGGTGGAGGTGGGGTTGGACGTGCCGGACGCCTCCCTGATGGTGATCGAACATGCCGATCGGTTCGGGCTGGCCCAGCTCCACCAACTGCGGGGGCGGATCGGGCGCGGCGGACAGCCGGCGGCGTGCTACGCCCTGGCCGACCCCCATACTGAGGATGGCCGGCGCCGGCTGGCCGCCTTTCGCGACTTGACCGACGGGTTTAAGATCGCCGAGGCCGACTTGCGCATCCGCGGTCCGGGGGACGTGTTGGGCACGGCCCAGCACGGGTTCGAGTCCCGGTTGCGGGTGGCGGACTTGGTCCGGGACCTGGGCCTGCTGGAGCGCGCCCGCAGCGAAGCCCGGCGGCTGATTGCCCGTGGGAAGGTGCCGGAAGAGCTGGAGCATGAGGTGGAGCGGCGGTTCGGCGGGGCGTTGGAGCTGATGGGGGTGTGAGGATGATCGACGATGCGCTGATGGTGCGGATCGAGGCCCTGGCCGGCCTGCAGCTTTCCCCGGCCCAGCGGCAGGCCCTGAAGGAGGAGCTGGGCAAGATCCTGAACTACTTCCAGAAGCTGGGCGAGCTGGACACCGCGGGTGTGCCGCCCTTCGAGCCCCTGCCAGGTCGGCGGGGGGCGGCGCGGCCGGACGAACCGACCCCCGGTCTGTCGGCGCAGGAGGCGCTGGCCAGCGCCCCTGACCGCCGCGACGATTACTTCTTCGTGCCCCCGGTGTTCGAGCCTTGACGGCACAGCACGCGGGTGGGCGGGCAGAACAGGCCACCCAGCCGGGCGGCGACTTGGGCCCCGATGGGGTTGGCCGCGCCGGCGAGGAAGTGGGCCAGCTGGGCATGTAGGCACTTGACCCGGCGGAAATTGGTCAGGCCGCCCACCCCGGAGTTCACCGATCCCCCCGCCCCGCGGGCGGTGAGGAACGCCCGATCGGCTGGGGAGAGCAGCTTCAACCGGGCGCTGGCGTAGGCCTGGTGGGCGTCGGCGTACCGGGAGAACAGCTCCGGATCGTCGTGGAGGCGGTGTTCGAACTCCTTCACTCCCCCGGCTGCCTCCAGGCGGGCCACGGCAGCGGTCAGAAACGGACAGGTCAGCCAGAAGGTGGTAGGGAACACCAGGAACTCCTTTCCCTGCCGGATGAGGGGGCGGGTCACGGTGACCTGGGGGAACCCGTAGGGGCAGCGGCGGGCCACGGCCGCCACCCCCCGGGGAGGGCGCCCGATCTGGCGGGCTATTGCCCGGAGGTCACCGGCGGTGGGCACTTCCTGGATCATTGCGCGGCCGCCGCCCAGGCCAGGGCCCACTCCCGCAGTGAGGGGGTCGCCGGGGTCGGCCTGCCCAGGGGGCGGAAGGCACGCAGTAGTGCGCGCACTCCCTCTTCGAGGGACACCGCCCGGCCGCACAGGGCGGTCAGGTCGCCCACTGGATGGGGGCAGGAGGGGACCCCGCTGGGGGCGTAGCCGGGGCGCAGGGCGAGCAGCACGGCTCCCATGGGGATGCGGTCTGCCTTGACCAGCAGCGTCCCGTGATGGAGCAGGGCCCGGCGGCGCAGCTGGGCGGAGCCGGACAGCTTCACCCCGGCGGCCACCACCGCACCTCCCCTGGCCTCCGCAGCCAGGCCCCACCGGCGCCCGATCTCCTGGGCCAGCAGTCCGGTCAGGCGGTCCTGGGCCGACCGCACAGTGGACCAGGGCCCAGACAGGGGCAGAAACAGTGAGAAGTTGAGGTTGCCCGGGTGGTGGTAGACTGCTCCCCCGCCGGTGGCCCTCTTGAGGACCGGGATGCCAAGTTCCATACAGGATGCAAGGTCCGCCTCTTCGGCCGCCCGCTGGCCCCGGCCCACCACTACGCAGCGGGGGTTGCGCCAGATCCGCAGCGTGGGAGGGGCCCGCCCGGCGGCCACCTCCCCGAGGATGACCTCCTCCAGTGCCAGGTTGTGGGCCGGCGGGAGGAAGCCCAGGTCCACCAGGGCCCTCATCGGAGCTGTCGGTAGGCCGCGGCGGCGCGGAACGAGGTGCGGGCCAGGGGGGCGGCCACCACCGCGCGGAAGCCCAGGGAGCGGGCGTGGGCCTGCCAGGCGGCGAACTCGTTTGGGGGGACATAGCGGGCCACTGGGAGCTGGTCCGGGGTGGGCCGCAGGTACTGGCCCAGCACCACGATGTCCACCCCCACCGCCCGCAGGTCCACCAGCGCCGCCGCCACCTCGTCTGGTCCCTCCCCCAGGCCCAACAGGAGCGAGGACTTGGTGGCCAGCGCCGGGGCCAGCTCTTTGGCCCGCCGCAAGACGGCCAGCGACCGCTCGTAGCCCGCCCGGGGGTCGCGGACTTGCGGGGTCAGGCGGCGGACGGTCTCCAGGTTATGCCCCACCACGGTCGGGCCGGTGGCCACCACGTCCTCCAGTGCGGATTGCTGGCCGCCGAAATCCGGAATCAGCAGTTCCAACTTGGCCTGCGGCGCTGCCCGGCGCACCGCGGTGGCGGCGGCGGCGAACTGGCCGGCCCCGCCGTCGGGGAGGTCGTCACGGTCCACCGAGGTCAGCACTGCGTAGTCGAGCCCCAGGGCGGCCACTGCCTGGGCCACCCGCGCTGGCTCCCCGGTGTCGACCCGGCCGCCCGGCCAGCCGGTGGGCACGCTGCAGAACCGGCAGGCCCGTGTGCACACCTGGCCCAGCAGCATGAATGTGGCCGTGCCCGCCCCCCAGCAGGTGGGGAGATTGGGGCAGCGGGCGGACTGGCACACGGTGTGGAGCCCCAGCTGGTCCAGCAGGGCGGCCATCCTGGCGCTGGCGGCCACGGCGCCCGGGGGCACGGTCACTCGCAGCCAATCCCGCCTCACCTGGCCCACGACGTGACCGCCTCCTCGGCCAGGGGGACCACGCGGACGCCGAACACGTCGGAAAACGCCGTCACCGCGGCCGACAGCGCCCGGTTCCAGGGCACCGGCCGGCCGGTGACCTCGGCCACGTCCACTGCCTCTACCCCGGCCAGCCCACAGGGAACGATGAGGGAGAACCAGTTCGGCTCCAGCTGGAGGTTCAGCGCCAGCCCGTGGCAGGTGACCCAGCCGCGGACGTGGACCCCCACCGAGCCTAGCTTCCTCTCCCCCACCCACACGCCGGGCAGGCCGGCCCGGCGGCCGGCGGCCGCGCCGAACGCGGCGGCGGTGCAGATCATCACCTCTTCCAGTCCGGCTACGTAGCGATGCAGGTCGCGGCCGAAGTGGCGGAGGTCCAGGATGGGGTAGAGGACCAGCTGGCCGGGGCCGTGGTAGGTCACGTCCCCCCCCCGCTCCACGGCCACCACTTCCACTCCCAGCCGGTCCAGCTCCTCGCGGCCGGCTCGCAGGTGGGCTGGGCTCGCTGCCCGGCCCAGGGTGATCACCGGGTCGTGCTCCACCGACAGCAGCAGGTCGCCGACCTCGCCGGCCCGTCGCCGCTCGTGCAGCCGACGCTGGAGGCCGAGGACCGGCCCATAGGCGGCGCGGCCCAACGCCAGATGGCCCACTTGCCTCATCCGGGCTCCATCAGCCCCAGCACCTGGCCCGGCCGGGCCGTGTCCCCCGCTTGTACCCGGATCTCCGTCAGCCGTCCGCCCGCCGGGGACTCCACCACAAACACCGCCTTGGCAGCCTCCACCTCGGCCACCGCCTCGCCAGCTCGGACCTGGTCGCCGGCCGCCTTCAGCCAGCGCACTACGGTCACCGCCTCCACGTCGCCCAGGGGCGGGACTGTGATTTCCACGGGCCCTCCTTTCGCAGGGCATTCTATGTCCGCCCCCCGGCGGGGCAACCCGGGGGCGACTTGTCACCGGCGCAGGGCCCACCTATCCTTCCCTACAAGCGAGGTGAACGTCTAAGTGGCCATCCTGATCGACGAGGGGACGCAAGTTGTTGTTCAGGGTATCACTGGCTCGGAGGGGGCGTTCCACGCCGCCCAGATGCGCGCCTACGGGACCAAGGTTGTGGCCGGGGTCACCCCGGGGAAGGGCGGGGGGGAGGTGCACGGGATCCCGGTGTACGACACAGTGGCCGAGGCGGCTGCCCGCCACCACATGGACGCCTCGGTGGTGTTCGTCCCCGCTCGGTTCGCCGCCGACGCCCTCCTGGAGGCGGCCGACGCCGGTGTCCCCCTACTGGTTTGCATAACGGAGGGCATTGCCCTCCACGAGATGCTGCGGGTCTTCCACCTGCTGCGGGGGTACGGCGTGCGCTTGGTGGGCCCCAACTGCCCCGGGGTCATCTCGCCGGGCAAGGCCAAGGTGGGCATCATGCCCGGTGAGGTGTTCAGCCCCGGGCCGGTGGGGATCGTCTCCCGCTCCGGCACCCTGACCTACGAGATTGCCCATCATCTGACCCGAGCCGGGGTGGGCCAGTCCACGGTGGTGGGGGTGGGAGGGGACCCGGTGGTGGGCACCACGTTCGTGGAGCTCCTCCCGCTGCTTGCCGAGGACCCGGAGACCGAGGCGGTGGTGTTGGTGGGGGAGATCGGGGGCACGGCGGAGGAGGAGGCGGCCGACTACGTGGCCGGCAAAGTGGATAAGCCGGTGGTAGCTTACATCGCCGGCTTCTCAGCCCCTCCGGGCAAGCGGATGGGACATGCTGGGGCCATCGTCTCCGGGTCGGCGGGGACGGCCGCGGCCAAGGCCCACGCCCTGGAAGCGCGCGGCATCCCCGTGGCCCGCACGCCGGCCCAGGTGGCCCAGCTGGTCCGGGAGTCGCTGCCTTGAGCAACAGCTTCGGCCTGGTAGGCCTGCCCAACGCCGGCAAGTCGACCATCTTCAACGCCCTCACCGCTGCCGGCGCCAAGGTGGAGGGGTACCCGTTCACCACCATCGCCCCCCACCGCGGGGCCGCCGGGGTGCCGGACGAACGGCTGGACAGCTTGCACCGGCTGTTCCCGGACAAGCGCAAGGTCCCGGCCACTGTAGAGGTGGTGGACATCGCCGGTCTGGTGGAGGGGGCGGCCCGGGGCGAGGGGCTGGGCAACCAGTTTCTGGCGGAGGTGCGGGGGGTGGACGCCATCCTCCACGTGGTTCGTTGCTTCTCCGACCCGGAGGTGGCCCATCCGATCGGGGGTTTGGACGTGCGGCGGGATGTCGAGCTGGTGGAGGCCGAGCTCCTGCTCAAGGATCTGGAGACCCTGGAGCGAAGGCGGGAGCGGACCAGCAAGCTGGCCCGCACCGGGGACAAGGCGGCCGGTCGGGAGCTGGAGCTTCTGCGGACGTTGATCGATGCGGTGGGCCGCGGGACGCCCATCCGGGCGCTGGACCTGCGCGCCGACCAGCTGGAGATGGTGCGGGACACGACGCCCCTGACAGCCAAGCCGGTGCTGTACGTGGCCAACGTGGGTGAGGAGGGGGAGAACGAACACGCGCGGGCGCTGCGGGACATCGCCCGCCGGCAGGGGGCGGGGTGGGTGATGGTGCGGGGACGGCTGGAGGCCGAGGTGGCCGAGGCTGCCCCGGAGGAGGCCGAGCGCCGGCAGTTCCTGCTCGCGTGGGGGCTGACCGAGTCCGCCCTGTCGCGGCTGGTCAGGGCCGCCTACGAGCTCCTGTCGTTGGTGACCTTTTACACGTTCGTCGGCCCGGAGGTGCGGGCGTGGACGGTTCCCCAGGGCACCTGCGCTCCAGACGCCGGCGCGCAGATCCACTCCGACTTCCGTGATCGGTTCGTGCTTGCTGAGGTCATGAGGGTGGACGAGCTGGCGGCCGCCGGCTCGGAGCGGGCCCTGCGGGAGGCGGGGAAGGTGGTGCGAGCTGGGCGGGACTACGTGATCCAGGACGGGGACGTGGTCCATTTCATCTGCGGCTAGTCGGCCCGGCGGGGCCGGCGTTGAGCGAGCGGTCGTCCTCTATAATCGGCCCATGGACCCCCTGGATGTGGCCCGCCGGCTGCTGGCCGCCGGCCCGGTGTGTGACTGCTGCCTCGGCGTCCAGCTGGCCAAGTTGGGAACGGGCCTGTCGGCTCGCCGGCGAGGGCAGCTGATTCGGGAGGCGGCCGGCGGGGGCCGATCGTCCCCGTGGCGGTGCTGGGTCTGTCAGGGGTTGTTCTTGGAGCTGCCCCGGCTCGCCGGGCGGGCGGCGACCGCGGTCGCCGATTACGAGCTGGACACGTTCCTGTTTGGCGTCCACCCCACCCCTCGCCTGGAGGCGGTGCAGGAGTTCCTTGACCAGCAGTTCCCCTCGCCGTGGGCCGAGCCACTGCGCCGGGAGATCAACCGGGAGCTGGGCCGGGCGTTCGAGCAGGCCCTTGCCGAGCAGGGCCGCCGGATCACCGTGGACTTCCGCCGCCCGGACGTGCGCTTCACCGTGGATCTGGCCACCCGGCGGGTGGAGCTGCACGTGGCATCCGCCTACTTCGCCGGCCGTTATCGCAAGCTGGTGCGGGGGATCCCCCAGACCCACTGGCCGTGTCGTTCCTGCCGCGGACGGGGCTGCCGGCGGTGTGAGTTCACCGGCAAACAGTACCCCACCTCGGTGGAGGAGCTGGTGCTGCCGGCGTTCGTGGCCGCTTGCCGAGGGGAGGGTGGACACCTGCACGGGGCCGGACGCGAGGACGTGGATGCCCGAATGCTCGGCCGGGGCCGCCCGTTTGTGGTGGAGGTGCTCGCTCCCAAGGTGCGGCGGTTGGATCTGGCGGAGGTGGCCCGCCGGATCGCTGTGGACGGGGAAGGCAGGGTGGAGGTGACGGACCTGCGGCCGGCCGCCGCCGAGCTGGTGGCCCAGGTCAAGGCGCTGCGGGCGGAGAAGCGCTACCGGGCCCAGGTCACGTTCGACGGCCCGGTCTCCCCGGAGGAGTTGCGGCGGGCGGTGGCCGGCCTGGTGGGGGAGATCGCCCAACGCACCCCCAGTCGTGTATCACACCGCCGGGCGGACCGGGTGCGACGGCGGCGGGTGTATCAGGCTACCGGCGAGGTCCTCTCCCCCCGCCAGGCGGAGATCGAGGTGGTGTGTGACGGCGGGCTGTACGTAAAGGAGTTGGTGTCCGGGGACCAGGGGCGAACCCGCCCCAGCCTGGCCGAGCTCGTCGGCGTCCCCGCCCGCGTGTGCCAGCTGGACGTGCTGGAGGTGTTGGGTGGGCCGGGGTGAGCCCGCCGGCGCGGCGATTGCCCGGCGGCGCCCGCCGGGTACACAATGAGGCTGGCGGGAGGAGGGAAGATGGCGATGGCAAGACGAGTTGCGGTATGGGTTCTGGCATTGGCATTGGTGGGGTTGGTCGGTTGCCTGGGTCCCCGGAACACACCTCCGGTGGCCGCGTTCAGCTTCCGGCCGTCAGGCGGCGAGGCCCGGTTGCGGGTTCGGTTTGACGCGTCGCTTTCGTCCGATCCGGATGGGCAGATCGCCAGTCGGCAGTGGGACTTCGGCGATGGTGAGACCGGCGAGGGCCGCCAGGTGGAGCACGTCTACTGGGACGAGGGGAGCTACCCGGTGACCCTGACCGTGACCGACGAAGCCGGGGGGTCCGCCAGCACGGTGGGGGTGGTGGAGGTGGGCCGCTCCTACCCGCTGGACGTGCTCTCCTGGGAGCTGGAGGATCACTACTTCGGCAGCAAGGTGGAGGGCCAGGTGGAGAACGTGGGCCAGCGGACCATCGCCCAGGGGCGGATCGCAGTGCGGTTCTACGCTCCGGGCGGGGCGTTCCATGGCGAGCGGTCTGCCTACGTGTTCGACCTTGCCCCGGGCGGCCAGCAGGACTTCACCGTCACCACCTCGCTTGTGCTGTCGGACATCGGCCACATCGAGATCTATACCGAGGCGGTGCTGGAGAGCGAATGGGAGGGGTAGGTCCGCACCGGCCGACCGGGGACATGAGATCGCTCCAGGAGTGGGTACTGCAGGAGGGCGTGGTGGTGGGCCCGGAGTTCCTTCGGGTGGACGGGTTCCTCAACCATCGCATCGCCCCCGCCTTCGTGGAGGAGGCGGGCCGGCGGCTGGCAGCTGCGTTCGCCGCCGCAGGGGTCACCTGCGTGCTCACCGCCGAGGCGGCCGGAAACGTGATCGCCTACGAGGTGGCCAGGAGGCTGACCGCCCATGCCCTGTACGCCAAGAAGGGCCGCGCCGCCACCATGTCCTCGCCGTTGGCCCGCCAGGTCTCCTCCCCCACCAAGGGGGGTGACACGGAGCTGGCGGTGTCGGCAGACTACCTGACCCCCGGGCAGCGAGTGCTGGCGGTGGATGACTTCCTCTACCGGGGGCTGACCAGCTGCGCCCTGGCAGAGATGGTCGGGGAGGCGGGGGCTGAGCTGGTGGGCTTCGGCTTCGTCATCGAGAAGTGTTTCGGGGACGGCCGGCGGGTCCTGTCGCGGTTCGGGGTCCCCATCGTGTCCCTGGTCCAGGTGGAGCGGATGGACCCCGGGAGCGGGAAGATCACGTTTCGGGAGTAGCGTTGAGCGTTGCGGTACTCGATTTCGGCTCCCAGTACACGTTGCTCATCGCCCGGCGGCTGCGGGAGCTGGGCGCCCGCTCCGTGGTGCTCCCCGGGCAGGCCCCCCTGGCCGAGGTGCTGGCGGAGCGCCCCCAGGCGGTGATCCTGTCCGGCGGGCCCGGGTCCGTGCTCGAGCCGGAGGCCCCGCAGCCCCACCCCGGGCTGTTCTCCTCCGGCCTGCCCATGCTGGGCATCTGCTACGGGATGCAGCTGATCGCTCACCACCTCGGCGGGCAGGTGCAGCGGGGAGGGGCGGAGGAGTACGGGAAAGCTGTCCTGGAGTGGTGCCGGGGGCCGCTGTTTGCCGGGGCGGGCAGCAAGCCGCAGGTGTGGATGTCCCACGCGGACACGGTGAGCGTGCCCCCGCCGGGCTGGCAGGTGGCGGCGGCCACCGCGGACTGTCCGGTGGTGGCCATCGCCGCTCCGGACGGCCGGTCGTTCGGGCTGCAGTTCCACCCCGAGGTGGCCCACACTCCGCAGGGCGGTGTGATCATGCGTAACTTCCTCACCCTGGCCGGGGTGGATCTCAACTGGACCCCGACCCAGGTGCTGGACACCCTGGCGGCGGAAGTGGAGGCCCGGGCCGGGGGCCGGCGGGTGCTGCTGGCGGTGTCAGGGGGGGTGGACTCCAGCGCGCTGGCCCTGCTGCTGGCCCGCGCCGGGGTGGATCACCTGGCGGTCTTCGTGGACCACGGCCTGCTGCGGGCCGGGGAGCGGGAGGAGGTGGAGGCGGCGCTCCGCCCTGTGGGCGTGAACCTGCACGTGGTGGACGCCTCGGACCAGTTTCTCGCTGCCCTGCGCGGGGTGACCGATCCGGAGGAGAAGCGACGGCGGATCGGCCGCCAGTTCGTGCGCACCTTCGAGGAGGTGGCCGACCGGCGCGGCCCGTTTCACCTGTTGGCCCAAGGGACGCTGTATCCGGACGTGATCGAGTCGGCCGGGGCCGGGGGGGCTGCGGTCATCAAGTCCCACCACAACGTGGGCGGGCTCCCGGAGGCCCTCCAGTTCGAGCTCCTGGAGCCATTCCGCTACCTGTTCAAAGACGAGGTTCGTGAGCTGGCCTCCCTGCTCGGCCTCCCGGAGAACATCCGCCGGCGTCACCCGTTCCCCGGGCCCGGGCTGGCCGTGCGGGTGGTGGGAGAGGTGACTGCGGACAGGGTGGCCATTCTGAGGCAGGCGGACGCCATCTTCAGCGGCGCCTTGCGGGAGTGCGGGCTGTATGATGAAGTTTGGCAGGCCTTCTGCGTGCTTCTGCCCAGCCGCAGCGTGGGGGTGACTGGGGATGCCCGCCGCTACGGGTACGTGGTGGCGCTGCGGGCGGTGACCAGCGTGGATGGGATGACCGGCGACTGGGCCCGCCTGCCGGCCGACTTCCTGGACCAGGTGGCCGGCCGGATCGTGCGGCGGATCCCCGCGGTGGGGCGGGTGGTCTACGACATCACCAGCAAGCCGCCCGCCACCATCGAGTGGGAATAGGCCTGCATTGCCCCCGCCCTCCGAGGTGGGTAGACTGTGTCGCCATGCTGAAAGAGCGATTGGAGCTCTACTTCCAGCGGGAGGACCACGCCCGCAAGCGCGACTACTTCTTCGTCAGTGAGGTGGCCAAGTGCCCGCGCCAGATCTTCTACACCGCCCACGGGTTCCCCCGCCCGCCGTTGGACGGGCAGACGGCCCGGCGGCTGGCGGTGGGGGAGGCGGCGCACCAGCGGATCCTGCAAGCCCTGTACGGCCTGGGGGTGGTGGTCGCCGCTGAGGCCCCCATCCCGCCGAACCCCCTGTTCCACGGCCGGGCCGACGCCATCGTCTCCCTCGACGGCAGGAACTACGTGGTGGAGATCAAGACCGCCCACCCGTACAGCTTCGAGCAGATGGCGGTCGCGCCCCGGCAGGATCACCACCTCCAGCTGCAGCTGTACCTCCACTACTTGGACATCCCGCAGGGGATCATCTTGGCCGAGAACAAGGCCAACCAGGAGTTCAAGGAGTTCGCCGTGGCCCGGGACGACCGGCAGGTGGCCCAGGTGCTGGCCAGCTTCTCCCACCTCAAGGACCTGATCTTCGGCCGGCGCTGCCTGCCTCCCTTGCCCGACAAGGTGGAGTGGGCGTTCGACCAGTGTCGCTACTGCCCCTACTCTGAGTTCTGCGAGCAGAATGTCGTTCAGCCGCCGGGGGCAGTTCAGCCCCCCCCGGGGCCGGCCGGCGAGGCCGTCTCGCCGAGGCTGTTCGACGACTGGTCGTAGGCGAATGGTCGGTTCGGCCGGCTCCCGGCCCGGGTTGACAAGTCCCGTCAGGTGGTGGCCCGCCTCAGGCGGGACAGCAGTTCCCGCACCTGCCGGGGGGAGTCCAGGTTGAACCGGGCCTGGGAGGGGACCACCCCCACCCGCACCGAGTAGGCGCCCTCCGGCAGGGCGGCAAACGTGTCCTCGTCGGTGGTGTCGTCACCCACCGCCAAGATGAACTCCCAGTCGCCTTGGGAGAGCCACTCGGCGGCCGCCCGCCCCTTGTTGACTCCGGCGTTCTTGACCTCCAGCACCCGGTTGCCCTCCACCACCTCCAGGTTGCGGCCGGTGATGAACGGGGCCAGGTCCTCCCGCAGTTCGCCCACCCGGACCCGGGCGAACGCCTCGTCCACTCGCCGGTAGTGCCACACCAGCGAGTAGTCCTTCTCTTCCACAGATGAGCCGGGGGTCCGATCCACGTACAGCTGGAGCAGCGGGCGGATCTCATCCTTCCACTCCGCCAGCAGGGGTTCGATGGTCCGCCACTCCTCGCCGCTGTCCCGCAACCACACCCCATGCTCGGCCACCATCCCCACCCGCAGCGGCCCCAGCCAGCGGTCTAGGGTGTCCCGGTCCCGGCCGCTGATGATCACCACCTGGGTCCCATCTATGGCAGCCAGGGCCCGCAGGTCGGCCAGCAGCTCCTGGTCAGGCTGCGAGGCCTGGGGCCGGTCGGCGAACGGGACCAGCGTCCCGTCATAGTCCAGGAGGAGCAGTCGGCGCCGGGCGGCGGGCCAGGCGTCGACCAGCTGCTGCTGGTAGCGGGGGGCCAGCTTGCGGGCGGCCAGCTTACCCTGCAGCCGCTTCACGGACTCCAGGCCGCTCATGTAGTCCTGGGCCCAACGCACGACGTGGTACCGGCGCAACCGCTTCCGCAGGGACGCGTTTCGTTCTCTCTGCTCCTCGGGGGGCATGGTGAGTGCCGTGTGGATCGCCTGGGCGATCTCCTCGCGGTTGTTGGGGTTGACGATCAGTGCCTCGGGCAGCTCCTTGGCTGCTCCGGCCATCTCGCTGAGGATCAACACCCCGCGGCCGTCGGCTTTGGCTGCCAAGAACTCTTTGGCAATCAGGTTCATCCCGTCGCGCACCGGGGTCAGCAACGCCACGTCAGCCAACGCGTACAGGGCGACCAGCTCCCGCTCGGGGAGGAAGCGGTACAGGTACCAGATGGGCACCCACTCCAGCGATCCGTACTTGCCGTTGATCCGGCCCACCAGCTCGTCCAGCTGCTCCTTGAGGGTCTGATACTGGGGGACCCCGGTGCGGGAGGCGATCGCCTTGAGCACCAACGTCACTTCCCCCCGGTACTGGGGGTAGGCGGCCAGGAAATGGTCGTACGCCTGCAGCCGCTCCACCAGGCCCTTGGTGTAGTCCAGGCGGTCCAGGGACAGGATCACCCGCCGCCCCCCTACTTGGTCCCCGATCCGCCGCGCCTCCGCCTGGACTTCCGGCTGGGCGGCCAACCTCTCGAAGTGGGCGTAGTCGATGCCCATGGGGTAGGCGTCGACCTTCACCACCCGGCTCCCCGCCCGCACCAGCAACTGGCCCCCGGGGAATTGGCCGTAGCCCAGCGTACGCCGCACGCTGGCCAAGAAGTGCCGGACGTAGTCGTAGGTGTGAAACCCAATGAGATCTGCACCTAATAGGTGTTCCATCAGCTCGTTCCGCCAGGGCAACAGGCGGAACAGTTCCGACGAAGGGAAGGGGATATGCAGGAAGAAGCCGATCTTCGCCTGGGGAATCCGCTCGCGGATCAGCCCGGGCAGGAGCAGCAGGTGGTAGTCCTGGACCCAGATGGTATCGCCTGGATCGGCACACTCTGCCACCGCCTGGCAGAAGGCGGCGTTGACCCCTTTGTAGGCCTCCCACGTGTCCTGGTGGTACTCGGTGTACTGGGGGAAGTAGTGGAACAGCGGCCAGATGGTGGTGTTGCAGAACCCGTAGTAGTAGCTCTGCAACTCGTCGCGGGACAGGAACACCGGTCGACAGCTGTGCTGCTCCAGCTGGGTGGCTATGGTTGCCCGCTCCGGCTCGGACAGCTCGTCGGCGGCCACCCCGGGCCAGCCCACCCACACGCTGTCCTGGGATTGGTAGAACGACCCCAGCCCGGTGGCCAGCCCGCCCACGCTGGGGGTGGCCCGCAGCTTGCCCCCTGCCCGCTCGATGTTCACCGGCAGGCGATTGGAAACGATGATCAGCTTTCCCACGGCGTTCACCTCGCCCGAGCATTATACCGGCGGGGTGGGCGTGCCCTGGGGCTGGGTTGACCTGACCGGCGGGCTGCCGCTAGCCTTTCGGCCATGGCGGAGACACGGGCGATGTGCCGGGACGCCCCTCGGCATGTGGTCGCCGCCCTGGTGGAGCGGGGCGGGCGGGTGCTGGTGGCCCGGCGGCAGCCGGGCGACCGTCGGGGCGGCTGCTGGGAGTTCCCCGGCGGGACGGTGGAGATGGGGGAGACGCTGGCCCGGGCCGTGGTGCGGGAGCTCGCCGAGGAACTGGCCCTGGAGGTCGACGTGGACGGGGAGGTGCTCACCCTCGCCCACAGCTATCCCGATTGCCGCATCGTGCTCCACCTGCTGGCGTGCCGTCCCCGCGGCCAGCCCCGCCCGCAGGGGTGCGCTGAGCTGCGCTGGGTGCGCTGGCAGGACCTGCCCGATCTGGAGCTGGCGGGCGCCGACCGCCGGGCCGCAGTTCGCCTGCTCCGGGCGGCCGGCCGGGGGAGGTGACCGCCGGTGGACTGGGGGGCGGTGGCGGCTGCGTTCACGCTGGTGCTGCTGGCCGAGCTGGGGGACAAGCCCCAGCTGGCGGTGCTGGCTCTGGCCGCCGAGCGGAGCCCGTGGTCGGTGTTCTTGGGGGCGGGGGTTGCCCTGGCCATCAGCTCGGCGCTGGCCGCGGCGGTGGGGGGGCTGATCGGGAGCCACCTGCCGGAGGGGATGCTGCGGTGGGTGCGGTACGCGGCCGGCGGGCTGTTCGTCGCCTTCGGGGTGTGGACTATCGTTCGGGCAGGGTAAGGTCCTCGGCCCGCTGCCGGAGCGACTTCAGCACTGAGTAGGCGGTGAGGTCCAGCTGCAGCGGGGTGATGGATACGTACCCCGACAGCAGTGCCCATACGTCCGTGTCTTCCTCCCCCGGCGGCGGCTCAGTGAGCATCTCCCCGGTGAGCCAGTAGTAGTCGCGCCCGCGGGGGTCCTTTCCCCTCACCAGCTCGTCCTGGTAGGTCTTGATGCCCAGCCGGGTGGTGCGGATCCCCCGCGGGTGCCCCCGCGGGACGTTGACGTTGAGCAGTGTCCCGGGCAACAGGGTCCTCTCCTTGAGCACGAAGGAAACCACGTCGGCGGTCACCCGGGCGGCCAGCGTGTAGTCGGGGCTCAGCTCCTCGCTTCCCTCCGGACCCAGGTCCAGGGACACGGCCACCGCGGGGACCCCGGCCTGAGCTCCCTCCATGGCTGCGGCCACCGTCCCCGAGTAGGTGACGTCCCGGCCCAGGTTGGCCCCGCCGTTGATCCCGGCCACCACCACCTGGGGCCGGCGGGGGGCCAGGCCGAGCAGGGCCAGCGACACGCAGTCCGAGGGGGAACCGTTGGTGGTGCGGACCACCTCCCCCCCCGGCAGCTGAGCCACCGACACCCGCAAGGGCTTGTGGAAGATCCGCGTGCGGGAGGCAGCGGACCAGTTCTTGTCCGGGGCCAGCACCCAGACCTCGCCCACCTCGGCCAGCGCCGTCCTCAGGGCCAACAGCCCGTTGGACAGGTAGCCGTCGTCGTTGGTGAGGAGGATGAAGGGCTTGGACATGGGGACCTCCTTTTGGGCGAAATTCTACTGTCCAAGTGGTTCGCCCTCAAACCGGTACAGCAACAGGCGCGTCTCCCCGTAGTCGCGCGCCGAGGTGAGCACCAGCCCCCCGCGGCGAGGAGCCCCCTCCTCTTTGTGGAACACCTCCACCACGGCAGTGGCGCCGACCCGCAACGGACCGCCCTCCCCCAGGGCTGCGGCCGCCCGCTGGGCCAGGCCCGTCCCGTAGGGTGCCCCCACGAAGGCCAGGTCGAACTGGCTTCTCCGCTGAGCCAACCGGTGTACCGCCTCCACCGCGTCCGCTTGCAGCACCTCGCAGCGGTGGCAGTAGTCGAGCCGGCGGGCGTTCTTGTAGATGATCCGCGTCGCTCGGGCCGAAGCGTCCACGAACGCCGCCCAGCGGGCCCCCCGGGACAGGGCCTCCAGGCCCACCGCCCCGGTCCCGGCGAACAGGTCGAGAAACGCTGCCCCCTGGACCTGGGAGCCCAGGATGTCGAACAGGGCGGTTCGCACCCGGTCGCGCAGCGGGCGGATCCTCGCCCCGTGCCATTCGGCCAGGCGATGCCCGCGCCGCTCGCCGCCGATGATCCGCACTTGCACCCCTCCCGTTTCGCGATACGATGGCTGTTGAGCTGGTCGCAGGATATCCCAATCCCGGGGAGGACGAAACCGACCCGTCTGCGGCACGGCTCGCGGGGCGGCGATGAAAGAATACGACGTAGCAGTGGTGGGCGCGGGGCCGGCGGGGCTGTTGGCCGCCCTGGAGCTGACCGGAGCCGGATTGGACGTGGTCCTGGTGGAGAAAGGCCGCGCCCCCAAGGCCCGGACCAGCATCACCTGCGGGGTAGGGGGAGCGGGAACCTTCTCCGACGGCAAGCTCAACTTGACGCCGCGCATCGGCGGCGACCCGGCGGCCATCGGATGCTCGCTGAGCGAGCTGGCCGGCCTCATTGCCTATGTGGACCAGGTGTTCACCGACTACGGTGGCCCCCCCGCTTACTCGGGCGAGGACCAGGCGGCACTCGCCCAGCTCAAGAAGGCCGCTGCCGAGGGGGGGATCGAGTTCATTGCCGGCCGGCAGCGCCACATCGGGACCCGACGCATCCGCGAGGTGATCGATGCTCTGTACCAAGACCTGCGCGGCCGGGGGGTCGAGTTTCGGCTGGAGACGGAGGTGAAGGCCGTGACCCCGGTAGACGGGTCCTTCCGGCTGGAGCTGGGGGAGGAACAGATCGCGGCCCGCTACATTATCGCCGCCCCCGGCCGGGTGGGGGCGTACTGGCTGCGGGAGGTGGCCCGCTCCCTGGGGGTGGGGCCTGAGTTCGGCCCCTTGGACGTCGGGGTACGGGTGGAGTTCCCCGCCGAGCTGTACGCGCCCATCGAGCAGGTCATGTACGACGCCAAGTTCCGGGTCCGCCCGCCCACCTACGACGACATGGTGCGCACCTTCTGCACGAACCCCCGGGGATTTGTGGTGCGTGAGGACTACGAGTGTTTCGTGCTGGTGAACGGACACGCGGAGAACAAGCGGAAGACCGAGAACACCAACGTCGCCCTGCTGGTGCACATTGAGCTCACCGATCCGGTGGAGGACACCACCGAGTACGGGCGGGCCATCGCCAAGCTGGCCACTACCATCGGCGGTGGCCGGCCCATCCTGCAGCGGCTGCGGGACCTGCAACAGGGGCGCCGGTCCACCGAGGAGCGGATCCGCCGGGTGCCCATCAAGCCCACTTTGACGGAGTACACCCCCGGCGACATCTCCATGGCCCTGCCTCACCGGGTGGTCATGGACGTGGTGGAGTCCATCGCCGCCCTGGACCGCCTCATCCCGGGGTTGGACTCCGACGGGACCCTCGTCTACGCCCCGGAGATCAAGTTCTACGACACTCGCTATCGAGTCCGGGAGGGCATGGAGACCGACCTGCCGGGCTTCTACGTGGCCGGTGACGCCTCCGGACACTCGCGGGGCATCGTGTTTGCCGCGGTCACCGGCATCCTGGCGGCCCGCCACATCGCGGCCCGGGCCCGCGTGCCGGCGGCCGGGGGCTAGCCCCGCTGCCGTCAAAACTCGACTCGCTCCCCGTTTCCGATGACCTGTACCGCCGGGCCCTCCTGGGCCAGGTGGTCGGCGAAGAACCGCGGCCGTTCGGTGTGGACCGGGATCAGGCGGTCGGGGCGTATCTGGCGCGCCACCCACAGCAGCTCCTGAGGGGCGGCGTGGCCGGAGGCGTGCAGCTCGCCGGTGAACTCGAGCTCCCCCTGTTGGGTGAGGGCGAAGCCGTGGACCTCGGCGCCCAGGAACTGCAGCCAGTGCCACAGCCGCCGCAGGTCGATTGCTTGCTCCTCCCCGTGGGCCTCGCTGGAGGAGTAGATGTAGACCACGTCCGTCTCCCCCACGTCAAGCAGGTGTTTCAGGTCCCAGAAGCTGAACGCCAGGATGAATCGGCCTGGGTCCTCCCCCACCTCCCGCGGATCGACCAACCGGCCGGCGTGCCGCCGACGCAGGTCTTGATCCCAGAAACGGGGGTTGATGGAGATGTCGTTGAACGCCGCCAGGTGTGGATCGTCCACCAGCCCGCCGTCCGGGCGGCAGGTGGCCAGCGCCTCCAGCAGGTACAGGTCCTTGGTCAGCACGGCCAGCGTCCGGCCGCTCTCCCGGGCGATGCGCAGGAAGGTGGCCAGCCGTTCCACCTGGCGCGGGCTGAAGTCGGCCACCACCAGCTTGCCCCGGCTGTCCCGGACAATGCGGCTGGCGGACCTGTAGACATCCTGTTCGCTGGTCTCCTTGCCGCCGGTCGGCCCGGCCCGGGTGCCCTCGATGATCAGCACCGCCGGCCGCAGGCGGCGCGCGGCCTCCACGAAGGCCACCGTGTCCTCCCGGTGATGGCCGTGCAGCCGGAGGTCGCCGGTGTAGACGACCCAACCGGCGTCGGTCTCCACCGCATAGGCCAGCGCCCCGGGCAGGGAGTGGTCCACTGGGAAGGCCAGCACCTGCAGTCCTCCGCAGGTCCCCGGGTGGGGGGCAGCCAAGCCGGGTCGCAGCGGCCGGCCGCGCGGATTTGGCGGGGAGGAGAGGAAGGCGGCCAAGTCGCTGGTGAGCTCCCCCCCGGCCAGCCGGGCGGCCCGCCCCTGGTACGGGGTGGACTGCCAGCGGCCGGCGGCCAGGGCGCGGGGATCGGCTTGGGGCTCGCGGGGGGTCACGTAGGCCAGCTCGCTGAAGAAATCGGTGCCCCCGGTATCCTGAACTGATTTCATCACCGCCCAGGCCGCCGGCGCGGCGACCACCGGGATGGCCGGGTCCACCAGCCCCAACAGCCCGCAGTGGTCCAGGTGGGCGTGCGACACCAGGACCTCGTCCACCTCTAGGGCCGGCCCACTGGGGGACAGGTCGGCCGGCCACAGGTCGTCGCGGTACAGGTCAGCGGCTCGGGGTATCAGCCCCAGCCGCCACAAGTCCACCAGGCCGCGGGCTGGCCGCGGCCGCAGGTGCTCCTCGAAGTAAGCGCCGTAAAGGCGGTAGTTGAGGCCGAAGTCGAGCAGGAGGCGGGCCCGCCCGGTGTCCAGGAGTATCTTCGTCCCCCCGATGGAATCGGCGCCGTCCATGAGCTGCAGCCAGGCCATCGTCCCTCCTCCGCCTGAAAGAGTACACCGAAGTTATCGCCGCCAAGGGGACAGCTGGGCGGTTGACAGGCCGCCCGGCGGCGGGTATGGTCATCGAACGAACGTTCGTTCTACGATGGCCGACACACCCAGCTTGGAAGACAGGATCATGGACGCAGCCGCCCGGCTGTTCGCCGGGCAGGGGTTCCACGCCGCCGGGATGCGGGCCGTGGCCCGGGCCGCCGGCGTGTCCATTGGGGCGATCTACCACTACTTCTCGTCCAAGGAGGAGGTGTACTTCGCCATCCTCAGGCGGGAGCTGGAGCGACGGCGGGCCGCCGTCGAAACCCTGCGGGCCCGCGACCCCTCCGCCGAGCAGGCCATCCGCCATGTAGTGCGGCTGCACTTCGACCTGTTGCGGGAGGGAGGCGAATCAGTGCGTCTGATGAGCCGGGCGTGGCTGCCGGCCAGTGCCGCCCTGCGGGAGCGGGCCCAGGCGCTGTATCAGGAGTTCGCCGCCTACGTGGCTGACCTGTTGGCCGAGGGGATGGCGGCGGGGAAGCTGCGGCGTTGCCCGCCGCTGGTCACCGCCTACGCCCTGCTGGGGATGGCCGAAGCGGTAACCGCCCGCTGCCTGGCCGGGGACGAGACGGCCCGAATGCTCATGGAGCAGGCGCCCACGGAACTGGCGGAGATGGCGTGGCGGGCCCTCCGCCCTGAGAACGGAGGTTGATCATGCACCGCACTGCAGTGGTGGCGCTGGCGTTGGTGACGGCTTTGGCCGGACTGGCGGCGGGTCAGGTCCGCCTGTTGGTGATCGATCGGACCGAGACGGTGGAGGAGTCCCTGCGGCTGGAGGTGTTGGCCCGGGCGCTGGCCGCCGGCGGGGTGCGAGTTTCCGCCACGTTGACCCTGCCCACCCGGCAATGGGAGGGGGAGGGATTCGACCTGGTGTTGCTGCTGCCCGCGCGCGGCCCCTACGCCTGGCTGTGCACTCCGGCCTTGGCCGGCGACCTGTCCCCCGCAGTGGCCACGGCCGCCCGGGCGGTGCAGGGGGCGGCTGCAGAGGTGTTCAGGGGGCGGCGGACGGTGCGCACCCCGGGTGAAGACCTGCTGGCCTGGCTCCTGTCCGCCCACCTGGCGGGGCTCGGGGTGTTGCGGGGAGGGGCGTAGATGGTGAGTTGGCTGGCCCGCAGGGTGGCCCGCCACCCGTTCGTCGTGCTGGCGGCGGTCGCAGCGATCGCCGCCTGCCTGGGCGCGTTTCTGCCTCGCATCTCCTTTCAGACGGACTACTCGGAGATGCTGCCGGCGGACGACCCGGTGGTGGAGCAGTTCCGGCACACTCAGGAGCTGTTCGGCGGCCAGTCAGTGTTCATGCTGGCCATGGTGGCCGAGAAGGGGGGGACGCTGTTTGACCTCCCTTCATTGCAGAAGTTGTACGCGCTCACCGACGAGCTGCGGCAGCTGGTGGACCGGGGATGGGTGGAGGAGATCACCTCGCCGGCCACCGTGGAGGTGGTGGAGGGCTCGGCGGCGGCCGTGTCGGTGGGTCCCATCCTGAGTGGCCCCCCGCAGTCGGCCCAGGACGTGGCTGCCTTCCGGGAGCGGGCGCTGGCGGAGAGGACCGTTCGGGACAGCCTGATCCTCGCGGACGGGTCGGCCGCGGTGGTGGTGCTCCACCTCCACCACCGAGTGCGGGCCAACGAGGTGGTGTTGGGTGGGGTGCTGGACGCCCTCCAGCAGGCGGCCCGGCGGCACGGCGGCCCCGAGCGGTTTCACATCGGGGGCGACGGGGCCCTGATGGCCTACATGAGCCGGTACATGCGGGGGGACTTGAGGTCCCTCCTGCCCGCCGTGGTGGTTGCGGTGTCCGCGGTACTGCTGGTCAGCTTCCGTACGCTGCGCGGGGTGGTTCTCCCGCTGGCCACGGTGCTGATCGCCACCCTGTGGACCATGGGCCTGGCAGCGGCCTGTGGCGTTCAGCTCACCATTATCACCACCTTCTTGCCCGTGCTGCTGGTGGCCGTGGGTTCCGCCTACGGCATACACATGGTGAACGACTACCTGCAGCGGGTGGGCACGGGCGGGGACCGCCGGGCCGTGGTGGAGGGTGCGGTGCGGGAGATGTTCGCCCCGGTGCTGGGGGCCGCCCTGACCACTGCGGCCGGTTTTCTCACCCTCCTCAGCTCGTTCTTGGGGCCCACGAAGGAATTCGGCCTGTTCGCCGCCTTCGGGGTGGTGGCTGCCTTCCTGCTCACCGTGACCTTCATCCCGGCCGTGCTGGTCCTGCTGCCCTCGCCCCGGCGCGGAGTTCGCCGGGCAGGAGGGCGGTTCGACCGGGCCGTGGGGCGAATCGCCGGCGGGTTCGCCCGCCGCCCGGGGTGGGCGGTGGCCGCAGCAGTGGCCGCAGTGGGGGTGCTGCTGGCCGGGGTGCCCATGCTCCAGGTGGAGGCCGACTTCACCCGCTACTTCCGCGCCGGCTCGCCGGTCATGCAGAGCGTGGCTTTCCTGGAGGAGAAGTTCGGGGGGAGCCAGCAACTGAGCGTGGTCATCGATACCGGCCGCAAGGACGGGCTCCGCGATCCCCAGGTGTTGGAGTTGGTGGCCCGGCTGCAGGACTACTTGGAGGGGCGACCAGAGGTGGGGTCGACTGCATCGCTGGCTGACCTGGTCAAGGAGACCTACTTCACCCTGCGAGGGGATGATCCCGCCTACTACGCCATCCCCTCCACCCCCCAGGCGGTGGCCCAGGTGCTGTTGCTGTACGAGATGGGCGGGGGCGAGGTGCTGGGGCGGTACGTCAGCCGGGACTACGCGGTGGGGCAGGTGACCGCCAGGGTGGCCTCGGTGGGAATGGCCGGGTATACGGACCTCACCCGCTCGGTGGAGGCCTTCTTGGCGCGGGAGCTGCCTCCGGGGGCGAGTGCGTACGTCACCGGCACCCCCACCCTGTACGTGCAAATCTCTCATAAGCTCGTCCAATCCCAGATCGTCAGCCTGGGCACCAGTCTGGCGGTGGTGGGGGTGATCGTGGCCATTCTCATGGGTTCCTGGGTGGCCGGGCTGTGTGCGTTGATCCCGCTGGCCGTGGCCATCGCCGCCGACTTCGGGGTCATGGGCTACGCCGGGGCCGACCTGGACATGGCCACAGTGATGATCGCCTCGTTGACCGTGGGCATCGGGGTGGACTACGCGGTCCACTTCCTGGTCCGCTACCGGCGGAGCCGAGGGCAGGGCCGCACTCATCCCCAAGCCCTGGCTGCCACCTATCGGACGGCTGGCCGGGGCATCCTGTTCAACGCCCTGACGTTGGTGTTCGGCTTTCTCGTCATGTTGTTTTCGCGATTCGGGGCCATCGCCACCTTCGGGTGGCTGATCGCCCTGACCATGGTGGCCAGTTCCGTGGGGGCCATGTTCGTCCTCCCCGCGGTGCTGGGATGGCTACGGCCCAGGTGGCTGGCCCCACAGGTATGCCTGGGCCGGGGGGGGCGGTTCGGCCTGAGGCTGGAATGGCTGCCCGCCAATCCCCAACAGGGGAAGGAGGACTGACGTGAGGAAGGCGCTAGCAGCTTTCGGCTTGACGGTGGTTGGGGCTCTGACCCTGGGTGCGGGTTGCCTGGGGACGAGCCTGGACGAGATCCTGGATCAGGTCGAGGAGACGGGGTTCCTGTCCGCCACCGGGAATTTGGCGGGGACGTTCACGATCACCATCTGGGAGGACGGCGAGCCCACCGAGTACGGCTTCCGCGTGTGGGCACGCGAGTACGATGAGGACGGGCCGGTGACCAAGACCCTGATCCTCTACCAGAAGCCGGACCTGGTGGCCGGGACCTTGTTCCTGTTTCACACTCCCGCCCAGGGGGAGAGCCGGCTGTGGCTGTACCTCCCTGCCCTGGACCTCCTCAAGGAACTGGTGGGCAAGTCCCGGGAAGGGGAGTTCATCTCCGGCAGCGGGATCACCTATCAGGAGGTGGCGGCCGGGTTCCAGCTCCGGGACGAGTACGCGCCCCGGCTGGTCGGGGAGGAGGAGGTGAACGGTCGGCCCACGTGGAAGGTGAGTTTCTCCCCCCGGGATCAGGCTGCTGAGTGGTCCCAGGTCGAGCTGTGGGTGGACCAGGAGAGCTACCTGGTGCTGCGGGCCGAGTTCTACGCTGGCGGGGAGCTGGCCCGGGTCATCGAGGTCGCCGAGCTTGCCCGGGACGAGCTGGGCCTGCGGGCCGCCTTGATCACGACGCGCGACCTGGAGGAGGACAAGCGGTCGGAGATCCGCATCGTTGACCGGTCTGCCGCCCAGCCCCCGGACGACTACTTCATCCCCGACAACCTGAGGCAGTTGGACCTTAGCGGCGACTGATCCCCGCGGGGTCACCGGCCCGGGCCAGGCCGGTTGACCCCGCCCCCCTGCCGGGGCAAAGTTGTCCGTGGTTGGGGAGGAAGATGACCACCAAGCCGCCTGTGGAGTTGTTCGAGGCTTACCTGCGGGCCCGCGGCCACAACGTGACCAAGACGCGGCGGAGGATCGTGCAGGCGGTGTTTTCCCTGCACGGGCACTTCGATGCCGCCGAGTTGTGGCAGGCGTTGCGGGATCAGAAGGTGTCCATGGCCACCGTGTACCGGACGCTGGACCTGTTGGAGCAGGCCGGCTTCGTGCGGCGCGTCTCCTTCGGCGAGGCCCACGCCCACTACGAGCACGTCCTGGAGCGGGACGATCACGGTCACCTGGTGTGCAGGCGGTGCGGCGAGGTGGTGGAGTTCTCCGGGGCCCGCATCCGCGACCTCCTGGCCGACGTGGCGGCCCGGCACGATTTCCAGCTCCAGGAGGGCGTGGTTCAGGGGTTCGGCCTGTGCCGGCGCTGCCGAGAGTTGGAGTAGGCTGCCCGGGCCGCGCCGGCCGGCGCGTAGCAGGGGTGTGGCCGTGACCCGATCGGTGTCCGGGGCGAGCGGCGGGCCACGGCCGCGCCGCACGCTGGGGACGTTGTTGCTCGGCGTGGTGGCCAATGCCGTGCTGGCCGTGGTGAAGACCGCCGTGGGGATCCTCGGCCGCAGCCCCGCCCTGCTGGCCGACGGGGTCAATTCCACCGCCGACGTCGCCCACAACCTGGTGGTGGGCGCCTTTCTGCGCATGGCGCACAAGCCCCCCGACGCCGAACACCCCTTCGGGCACCGCCGGCTGGAGAACATCGCCGCCCTGCTGGTGGGGGCATTCGTGATGACCAGCGCCATGGCCATCCTGTGGGACTCCGCCGGCGGGGTGTACGAGTTGGTCAGCGGCCGGGTGGAGTCCGCCGGGGCAGCCCAGGTCGCTCTGTGGGTGGCGTTGGCCACCGTGGGCAGCAAGTTGGGGCTGGCTGCGTTCACCCGCCGGGTGGGGCGGCAGGCGCGAAACGCGGCCCTGCTCGCGCTGGCGCGCGACCACCGCAACGACGTCCTGTCGGCGCTGGGAGCGGCGGCGGGCATCTATCTGGGCCGGTCCGGCTACCCCTGGGTGGACCCGCTGGCCGGCGCCCTGGTGGCACTGGTCGTCATGTGGACGGGGATCAACATCGTGCGGGAGTCAGCGGCCGACCTGATGGACACTCAGCCCGGGCAGCTGCTGGCCGGCCGGATCAGCGAGCTGGTGCTGGGGGTGGCCGGCGTGGAGGAACTGCAGGAAGTCCATGCCCACCGGTTCGGCCCCTACCTGGTCCTCGACGTGACCCTGGGCCTGGGGGCCGACCTGTCGGTGGCCCAGGCCGACCGGATCGCCACCCAGGTGGAGCAGAGCCTGATCGGCGGCCTGGAGCTCGTCCGTGACGTCCACGTGCACGTCCATCCCGCCGGGAAGGCCTCCCCGGCCCGGTGTCGGCCTACAGCGGACGATCCCCGATGATGCGGCGGGGCAGGAAAGCCTTGGCGGTCTTGTTGGGATCCACCAGCTGGGAGATGCCCAGGTCCACCGTCAAGCTGGCCAGCAAGGTGGCCGTGGGGCGGGACAGGTGGCGCCGGCGGGCCAGCAAGTCCACCGCGGCCCGGGTGGCCTCCACCAGCGCCTCGTCGATGGTGGGCAGCGAGACCAGCAAGTACAGTCCTTCCTCGCGCTCCACCGCCGGCCAGGGGAGGCTCACCCCCTTGAGCAGTCGCACCTGCACGGTGACCTGGGCGGCCACCTCGCAAGCCGACACCGCTACTTCTCCGTCCCCCATCAGCGCGTGCACGTCGCCCATGGCCACCAAGGCGCCTGGCTGGAACACCGGCAAGTACAGCGTGGCCCCCTCGCCGATCTCCTTGGCGTCCATGTTGCCGCCGTGGCGGTGGGCCGTGCCGGTGGGGAAGGGTTGGTCGTGCGGGGCCACCCCCACCACCCCCACCATGGGGCGGCAGGGCAGGGACAGCTGATCGAACACCACCGTGCCGTCCCGGATGGGGAGGATCTTGGTCACCGTCCCCTCCAGCTCCTGCCCCAGCACGCCCATGCCATGCCCGGCCACGATGGCCCCCTGCTCCGGAAGGCGGATGTGGCGGAAATGGAGGGCCAACGTGTCGCCGGGCTCGGCGCCGACCACTCGGACCGGGCCGGTCGCCGGGTTGATGCGGGAGAAATCCACGTCGGCCAGATGGTCGTCCTCCGACTGGATCTGCCCGCCGAAGGCGTCCTGAGTCTCGAAGGTCACCACCTGGTCGGGGTGGACGGTGGCGGCCGCCTGCATGCGGGGCGCCAGCGTGTACACGTGGTCACGCCACGGGATGGTGTGCATGGTGTCACCTCCGGGTGGCAGGATAGCCTCCCCCGCCGGGGCGGGGCAATGCGGTACACTTCCCCAGGAGGTGTCCATGGCCAAGGTGTTGATCACCACGGACATCTTCCCCGCGGCGGCCGACAGGCTGCGGGCAGCCGGCCACGCTGTGGAGGTGCTGGCCGACGGCCCACTGCCCTCCAGCCGGCTGCGTGGGCGGCTGGCGGACGCCGATGCCCTGATCTGCCTGTTGTCGGATAGGGTGGACGCGGAGCTGCTGGCTGCAGCTCCCCGCCTGCGGGTGGTGGCCAACCTGGCGGTGGGGGTGGACAACATCGACCTGGCTGCCGCCACCCGCCACGGCGTGCGGGTGGCCAACACGCCCGGAGTGCTCACCGAGACCACCGCGGATCTGGCGTGGGCGCTCCTCATGGCCGCCGCCCGCCGAATCGTGGAGGCGGACAGGGACCTCAGGGCGCACGGGTTCCCCGGGTGGACGCTGATCCCACCCCACCTGGGGGTGGACATCTACGGCAACACCCTGGGGGTGGTGGGGTTGGGGCGCATCGGGAGCGCGGTCGCCCGGCGGGCGCGGGGTTTCTCCATGCGCATCGTCTACCACAGCCGTACCCGCAAGCCCCAAGCAGAGCGGGAGCTGGCCGCCACGTACGCATCGCTGCCCGAGCTGCTGCCGGCCAGCGACTTCGTGGTGCTGTGCCTGCCGCTGACCCCTGCCACCCGCCACCTGATCGGCGCTGCGGAGCTGTCTCTCATGAAGCCGGATGCCGTGTTGGTCAACGTGGGCCGAGGGCCGGTGGTCGACGAGGAGGCGCTGGCCGCGGCGCTGAGGGGAGGAACGATCCGGGCCGCGGCCCTGGACGTGTTCGAACGTGAACCCGGGGTGCATCCCGATCTTCTGAAGCTCGACAATGTGGTGCTCACCCCGCACATCGGTTCGGCCACTGTGGCCACCCGCCAGCGGATGGCCGAGCTGGCGGTGGAGGCGGTGTTGGCGGTCCTGTCCGGCCGGGAGCCTCAGCACCTGGCCAACCCCGAGGTGTGCTCCCCCTAGACGGGAGGGGGAGTTGGTGGTAGGTTTTGCGCGGAGGTGATGGGCAGTGAACAGGAGAGTGTTGGCGGTGATCGCCCTGGTGGCCGTCATGGGCGGGGTGGCGTTGGCCCAATGTAGCTGTGTCACCCCCCAGCCGACCGGGCCCAAGTGCTACGCTGCGTTCTGGGTGGGGCAGGCGGTGGAGATCGAGCTCAAGGCGCCGGTCAGCTTCTGCTGCTGTTGCTGTGACAGTCCGGAGGTCCTCGGGTGGCACGTGGAGGCCTGGGGAGGGGGAGTGGTGTACTCAGCCACGTTGTCCGCGCCGCAGGCGGCGCGACAGTTCAGCGCGGTCTGGGACCAGACCGACCAGCAGGGCAACCAGGTGGCGGCCGGCTTCTATCAGGCGGTGGTCACCACCACTGACGGTGACTACGTCGCCCCCCTGAAGATCGTGGCCCGCCCGCAGGGCGGCTGCTGCTGTTGGTGGCCCTTTGGCTACCTGAGGTCCATCTCCTGCGCTCGGAAATGGTGTGAGCCTTACGTGGTTCTGTCACGCGCCTGCACCGCTCCCTGCTGCGGCGTCCAGTTCCGCTTGGGGTGTTGTCCCTAGGCGGTGTTGGAGCTCCCGGACCTTGAGGTCCTGAAGGACAACCTGGCCCCCCGGACGGTCGGTCGCACCGTCCGGGGGGTTGACGTGTGCCGGCCGGACCTGTGGCGCACCCCCCACCTGGGTCCGGACGTTCTCCGCGGCCAGCGGCTGGCCGGGGTGGACCGGCGGGGGCAGTACCTGATCCTGGTGGCCACCGGCAGGGTCCAGCTGGCACTCTACCTGGCGGACCACGGATGGCTGTGGCACGGCGGGTCCGCCTACGTCCCCACCCGATCCACTGCGCTCAGGCTGTCGTTGGACGACGGGAATGACCTGCGACTGATCGAGCCCGGGCCGCGCAAGCTGACCGGGCTGTGGGTGGGGACCACCCCGCCGGCGCCGCTCCAGGAGCTGGGGCCGGATCCCCTGTCGGCGGAGTTCACCCTGGCCGCCTTCCGGCAGGGCCTGGCCGGCCGGCGGCGGCAACTGAAACGTGCCCTGCTGGACCCACAGCTGGTCGCCGGCCTGGGGGAGGCCTACGCCGACGAGATCCTGTTCTCCGCCCGCCTGTCTCCGTTCCGCTACCTCCACACGCTGTCCGGAGACGAGATGGCCCGCCTGTACACGGCCGTCCCCGGCACGCTGCGGCAGGCCATCCAGGCCATCCGCTCCCGGGTGAGGACGGAGCTGTTCGACCGGGAGGTGCGGGACTTCCTGTTCGTCCACGGCCGAGCCCGGCAACCGTGTCGGGTCTGCGGGACCCCGGTGGGGGAGGTGCTGCTCGGGGGGCAGCGCACCAACTACTGCCCGCGCTGTCAGGGCGTGAATCGCCCTCCGGTTGAGTAGTCGACATGGTCCTGGCCCTGTTCCTGGCCTTTCTGTACGCCGTGGGGACCTCCGTGGTGTTGCCCACCCCCACGGAGGCAGTGCTGACCGCGGCCCGCTACTCCCCGGCCTGGGCGGTGGTGCTGGTCGCGGTGGCGGGGAAGACGGTCGGGGCTTACTTGACGTTCTTCATCGGCGACCGCCTGAAACAGCTGCCACGGGTTCAGGTGTGGCGCCGGCAGTCGCGGTGGGGCAGGAGGTTGCTGGCCTGGGGAGAACGGTGGGTGGATCGGTTCGGAGCACCGGCGCTGTTTCTGTGCTTGCTCATCCCGGGCTTCCCCGACACCGGCGGAGTGTATCTGCTGGCGCTCACCGGACGGCGCCCCCTGGCCTTCGCCGTGGCCACAGGCACGGCGGCCGCCGTACGCCTGACCGTCACGTATTTCGGGGTGGTGGGCGTCTACTGGGCCGCTGCCGGGTGAGGTTTACACCTGGCCGATCTCGCCCAGCCGGGCCCAAGTGGACTGGACAGCCCGCCGCCGCAGCATGCGTGAGATCTGCACGTAGTTCTTGGTGGCGGTGTCGATCTCGCTCCACGACGGAAATACGTGTGTCTCGGTGGCCGGGGCCTTTCTGTCCAGCAGCCGCTGCACGATGGCCAGGTACTCCTCGGCCCGGCGGCGGTCCTCCTCTACTGCGTGGTGCAGTTGCATGTCCGGGACGCGCTCGGCCAGGCTCTCGGCCACCTTGGCGTCCGCCTGGATCCGCTGCTCCATCGCCTCCCGGAAGGCGGCCACAATGTCCGCCGGCCGAGCACCCCCGTTCACCAGCTCCCGCAGCACGTACCCGGCGATCTGCTCGGCCATCCGGGCCAGGGCCGGGAAGGGTTGGCCGATGTGGTGGAAGACGTCCAGCGACACCTGGGCCATCCCCTCCGCCCCCACCAGCTCGTACAGCTGGGCCAGCATGGCTACCTCAATCGTGTAGTCGTTGGTGAACAGGAGCCGCTTGGCCACCCCGCGGGCGATGGCGAACTCCCCGGCCAGCGGGTAGCGAAAGGCGTCGATCCCCGGGTGGATCCCCTGCTGCGACAGCAGCGTCAGCAGGGGCCGGGCCAGCAGCCGGCACACCCGCCCGCCGTAGATCCCCTGCTCCTCGCCCTCCACCAGGGTGACCCGGTCGTAGTACGCCTTCACGAACTTGACCGTGGGCTCCTCGACGTGCCATGAGTACAGGATGGGGTGGGTCAGGGCGACCACGAACTCCTTCTGGAAGTTGACGATGTCGGCGTCCACGTAGGCCACCACGTCGCCGGAGGCGATGGGTACCGACAGCCACAACGCCGCCCCCTTGCCCCGGGGGACGCCGAACGCCCCCACCAGGCCGCTCACCCCATAACGAAGCAGCACCTTCTGAAGGTTGCGGTCGAACTGGTGGACAACCTTCACGAACGAGTCGGCGTAGCCGCGTCGGGCCATCTCCCCCTGGATCTTGTACCGGTTGAGCATCTCCACTTGGTCGTGGAACAGGCCGATCTCCTGGTAGGCGATGCGCACCACCTGCTGGAGGACGCGGAAGTCCGGGCGGCGGTCCGGACCCATCGTCCCGTCGATCACCACCAGCTCGTCCAGGTACCCCAGGTCCACCAGCTGGGAGACTTCCCGCAGGATGCGGTGAAAAGTTCGCTCCTCCAGCCCCCAATCCTCCTCCCCCTTCACCTGGCCGAAGCGGACGGGGACCACCAGGGAGATGGACAGGGGGCTGGGCAGGCCAGTCTCGTCCACCACGCGGGTCTCGATCTTATCCTGAATGCACTCCTCCAGGTCGAAGCTACGGTAGGACTCCAGGTCGAGAACCCTGGACATGGGGCTCCTCCTTTCCGCTGACCCCCACGGCCTCCGCCAGGTCGTAGAAGTCGCCGTGGACCACCAGGTCGGCCGCCGCGGCCACTTCCTCCGCCTTGGGGTTCAACGCCACCCCCAGCCCGGCCCGCCGGAGCATGCACACGTCCACGGCGCCGTCCCCCACGGCCAGCACGTGCTCAGGCGGCACTGAGAACTCGGCGGCCAGCGTCTCCAGAGCGTGCAGCTTACACGCCGCGTGCTGTCGACAGCCCGGGGGGAGCTCGGCCGGGCACGGCGGCGGCAGGAGCTGGCCAGTTATGTGCCCGCCGCTGGTGGGCAGTTGGTTGGCCCACACCGCGTCCACCCCGAGCCTGCGGCCCAGTCGAGCGACCAGTGGGTGCCAGGAGTCGGAGACCAAGCCCACCGGCCACCCGCGGGCCCGCACCCCGCGGATCCACCACGCTGCCCCTGGGGTGAGGGGGATGGCGTCGAACGGGCCGTACAGGTCCCGCAGAGAGCGGCAGGCGAACAGAGCTGCAATTCGCCGGGCCACCTCCCGCTCAATCAGGCCCAGCTCCCCCTTGGCGCGGTCGATGGCCGCCAGCTCCTCTTCCAGACCGAACGCCCGGGCCAGGGTGCGTAGTGATCTGCCCATAAGGACCGTGCCGTCCATGTCCAGCAGGACGAGCCTCCTCACCGCGGCCCCCTGGTCAGGGCCCGCCGGTACACCGCCTCAGTGGCCTCCGCGGCCAGGTCCCAGCGGAAGTGGGCTGCCACGTGCGCCCGCCCCGCTTCTCCCATGGCCGCCCGCCGACGGGGGTCGGCCAGCAGCTCCGCCAGCGCCCGGGCCAATCCCGGCACGTGGCCCGGGTCGACCAGCAGCCCGGTCTCGCCGTGGCGGACCACTTCCGGCACCGCCGTGCACCGGAACCCCACCACCGGCACCCCGCAGGCCTGCGCCTCGGCCGGAGTGAGCCCGAACCCCTCCCACAGCGACGGGTAGCAGAACACGTCTGCCGCCCGGTACAGGGCGGGGACTTCCTCGTCGGGCACGAAGCCGGCGAACGTCACCCGGTCCGCTATCCCCAGCCGGTTTGCCAGGCCGGGGAGGTCGAGGACGTCGTTGCGCAGAGAGCCGGCCACCAGGAAGTGGGCGTCCGGGACGGCCTGGAGGACCTGGGGCGCTGCCTGGAGCAGATAGTGGGCCCCCTTGTAGCGGGTGAGCCGGCCCAGGTACAGTACCACCCGCCGCTCCCCCAGGCCGAACCGCTCCCGGATTACCTCCCCCTTCACCTGAGGGGAGAAACGAGCCACATCCACCCCGTTGTAGACGACCTCGATCCGTCCGGCGGGCACTCGGTACCGCCGGGCCAGCGCGGCGGCCAGGAAGCGGGAGACGGCGATGTAACCGTCCGCGCCCAGCCGCAGGGCGAGGAACGTCCCCACCCGCCGACGCACCATCTTGAGCCGCTGGCCCCAGGAGTTCCAGTGGCGGATGGGGGCGAAGCCGTGGAAGGTGAACACGTGAGGGATCCCCTGGCGGCGGGCCAGGCCGCCCACGTACAGGCAGGGATGGTACTGGGTGTGTACCAGGTCGAAACCCCGCAGGTGGGGGACGAACTCGCTGGCCCGACGGGCCGGAACTACGCGGACGTCGAGCTCCGGGGGCCGTTCCTCCGCCCGGGCGGCGAACACGGTCACTTGGTGACCGCGGGCCTCCAGGGCGCGGGCCAGCTCCCTGATGTGCACCACCTGCCCGGACCCCGTGTGCAGGACGGTCCGCACCACCGCCACGGTCAACTTGTCGCCCACGGGCCGAGTTTAGCAGGCGGGGAGGCGCAGGGAAACCGCGGCCAGGTCCTGCTCGGCCGGGGGGGCCAGCGGCTAGGAAGTGGGCGAGATGTCCACCGACAGCGTGTAGCGTACCAGCTGCCCGCAGTCCTGGGCGCGGATGCAGATGGTCCACCGCCCCCGGGCGTCCGCGCAGAAGCCGAGCCCCAGTGAGGTGGTGGGGGCCAGTTGCGCCACCCAGCTGCCGTGGGGATCGAACAGGTCCAGGCCGCACAGCCCGCCCCCGTCCGTCCGCACGGTCACTCGGATGTTCTGTCCGGGCTGCAGGTTGAGCTGGTAGAAGTCGTACCCGTCTGGCTCGTTGTTCGGCCCGGCCCACCCGATCTCGCCCTGATAGGTGCCTGGGGAGAGGAGCTGAGCCTCCGCGGCCGACTCCGTCTCCGGCAGGCGGTGCAGCTCGAGCGATGGGGGCGCCGGCAGCGGGTTGGCGGGGGCAATCGCTGTCGGCCGGTCCCCCGCCTGGGCGCCGATAGCGGGCCACTGGGCCGTGTAGGGCGCCGACCACACCATGGCGAACGGGCCCAGTGTCTGGGTCGTCCACGCCCCGTCCAGTCGCAGTCGCAGGGAATCCTCCCGCAGGGCGATCGCCCCCCAGCCGGGCCCCCACAGGCGCAGGGAGAGCTGGGAGCCCAGCCGCAGGTCGCGACGAGCCAGCTGCAGCTGGCCGAAGTAGTACGGTCCGTCGCCCCCGTCTTGGACCAGCTGCATGGCCACCGCGTACGGGCGCCAGTCAGTCGTCGCCGGCGTGGACGCCAGCAGGGTCAGGGACCTCGGCTGCCCGGAGGGGACCTTGACCATCAGCTCCACCTGCACGTGTTCCCCGGAGCCGGGCAGGGAAGAGAATTCCCACCGGGCGTAGTCGTTGGGCCCCACCGTCGACCAGCCCCCCCTCCCTGGGTCGGAGCACCAGAAGGCGTCCGCGTACATCCACGCCCCCGTCCCGGTGAACGAAAGCGCGCCCAGGACAGCCGCTGCCACCAGTGCCCTCACTGTTCCCCCCTCCTTCATTGCCAATTCCAGGCTTGCCCCCACCCGCCGGGGTAGAGCACGTAGCACGCCCGATAGACGTAGCCGCGCGACCGCCCCACCTCCACCAGGCGGGTCACCTCGGCCTGAGCGGCTGCCCACCGGCGCGGAAAGCTGAGCAGATCCCACGCTGCCTTCACCAGGGCGGCGCCGCCCAAGGTGCACCCCAGCTGGCAGGCCGGACCCCCGCAGTGGTCCTCCCAGTAGCTGCCCAGGGCGAACCCTGCCCAGGCCGCGGCCACGTTGACCAACAGCTCCTTCCACGGGTTGAGCTCGGCCAGCTGCCTGCGGGCGGTCAGAAGGTCGTTGTTCCAGGTCAGCTCATCTCCTGACTGCAGCGGACCGCCCGCCCCGCCGTCACCTGTGGGGGCGGCGAACTCCAGGCGTTCCACGGCGTCCCAGGGGATGGCCTCCAGCCCCCCCTCCCGCACCACCACCAGGCAGCCGCTTCCCAGGTGGACGGCCTGGCAGGCGAGCGCGGTCCCGTCCCGCAGCACCACCCGATCGGCGCTCCCTCCCAAGGCCACGGCGGACACCAGCGCCAGGACGAGGACAAGGCCGGTGCGGTTCATCGCCACCCCCCCGCATTCTGTTTCATGTCGCGATTAGGGTGCCGCGGCCGGCCCTCTCCCCCAACCTCCTCTGTTCTGTGGACGACGGATCTGCAGGAGGGAAGGAGTGGCCGCCGTTCACCTGCCGGGAGGGCAACTGAGCATCGCCGCTCGGAACCAGGGCCGGCCCCGCGGGTGACGGTTGTCCCGGAAGCCTTAGCCCAGCCAGGACCAGGCGATGGCCGCCACGCCCACCGCCCCGCAGTAGGCGGCGAACAGCCGCAGCCGCCGCCGTCGCAGCAGGGCCAGCAGGGCGTGGATGGCCGCCAAGCCGCTGAGGGCGGCCACGGCCGCCCCCACCGCCAGGCCCGGCCACGTGCCGGCCGGGAGGGGGGCGGCGCCGGCGTCCCACAGGCTGACCATGCCCGCCCCAAGCACGGCCGGGACGGCGAGGAGAAAGGAGAAGCGGGCGGCTGCCTCGGGGCGGACACCGGCGAACATCCCGGCGCTGATGGTGATCGCGGACCGCGACACTCCCGGCAGCAAGCTGGCCGCTTGGGCCACACCGACGGCCAGGGCGGCGCCCGGCCCCACCCTGTCCCGCCGGGCCCGACCGGCGGCCCAATCGGCGCCCGCCAGCGCGGCGGCAGTGACCAACAGCAGCGCCCCCACCAGGGAGACGGAGGAGAACGCCTGTTCCACCGCCCCCCGCAGCCCCAGCCCCACCGCGACCACCGGGAGCGTCCCCAACATGAGCAGGCCCAGATACCGGCGAGCCTCCCGGCAGCCCACGCCGCTCAGCAGCCAGATCAGATCCTTGCGGAAGTAGACGACCACTGCCAGCAGGGTGCCCAGGTGCACCGCCCCCTCCAGGGCCACCCCCGGCGGGTCCAGGCCCAGCAGCCGCTGGGCCAGCACCAGGTGCCCGGAGCTACTTACGGGCAAGAACTCGGTCAGCCCTTGCAGCAGCCCCAGGAGCGCGTACCGGTACACGGCCCTCCTTTCCGGGCAGGTGGAAGCCGACCGACAGGGCCTGCGGCCCGCAGGCCGCGGCGCACTCGCCGCACTTGATGCAGTCGGTGGCGTTGATCTGGTGCTGAGGGTCCAGGCCCATGGGACAGGCTTGACTGCAGCGGCCGCAGTCCAGGCAGCGGCCCGCCTCCAGCCGCAGTCCGAACAAACTCACCCGGTTGAACAGCCCAAGCAGCGCGCCCATGGGGCACAAGTAGCGGCACCAGAACCGCGCCACCACCACCATCCCCACCAGGGTGGCCGCCAACGTGCCCATGTGGACCAGAAACGGAGCGTTGACCCTGGCCACCCCCAGGCCGAGGTAGGGGAGGGAGGCCTCCAGCCCCCCGGCCGGGCACAGCTTGCAGAACCAGGTGTCCCCCAGCTGCCAGGCGGCGACCACCGTGCCCGCCAGCACGGCGAACTTAACCGGTGACAGCGCCCGCAGGAAGCGCACCTTGCGGAAGGACAGCAGGTCGTTGAGGGCCCCGAACGGGCAGAACCAGCCGCACAGCCCGCGGCCGAAGACCAGCCCGTACAGGGCCACCGTACCCAGCCAGTAGAAGGGGACCGTGCCGCTGATGACGAGGTTCTGCATGAGCCCGATGGGGCACACGGTCACCGCCAGCGGGCAGGAATAGCAGTGGAGTCCCGGGAAGATCAGGTGGGTCATGCCGATCCCGGCAACCCCCAGCACCCCCACCAGAACTCCCACCGACTGGGTCCCGTGGCGCAGGAGCGGCAGTCGGCGCCGCACCCTAGTCCCCCACCACCAGCTGGCGAAGGCGGGCCTCCAGGTCAGTGGTCCCGAACACCGCCCGCCCGGACCCGGATTCCAGCACTGCGGGCACCACCAATCGGCCGGAGCGGAAGACCCCGGCGGCCTGGGCCCGCTCCGGGTCTTGCTCGGCGTCCACCAGTTCCACCTCCACCAGTGGGTTGACCTCCGCGAACGCCTGGGCCAGGGCGATGGCGTACGGGCAGGAGTGGCACCACGGGGCGTGGAACACCACCAGGTGCACCTGCTCGGTCAGCCCTTTCAGGGCGGCCACCGTGGCCGGCGACAGGTGCGGTTCCGCCGGGGGAGCTGTCTCGATCCCCACGCAGGAGGTGCAGATCACCGCTCCCACCAGCTGAGCTTGCCGCGCCTGGCCGAGCTGCAGTCCTACCCCCACCGCTGCTCCGGCAGCCAGGACAAGGACGATGACCAGCGCTGACCCCCCCTTGTCCAGCAGGAGCCAGGCCAGGGCCAGTCCCACCCCCAGTGCCACCAACAGCCACCACGGCTGCGCCGGCCGGGCCGGGGGGGTGGGCGGCTCGCCCACGGCCAACGTCAGCCGGAGCTGCTGGCTCATCTGGAAGCAGGACTCCCCGATGCAGTAGTGGTAGGTGATCGCTAGGGCGACCGGGTGTTCTCCCGGGGCCAGCTCCTCGGCTCGCAGGGGGACGGTCACCGTTCGGCTGGCGAACCCTGCCAGTTCCAGGGGATCCGGCCGCTGGGCGGAGATCCCGGCTGGCAGCTCCCCCGGCACCACGGTGACCTCCTCCGCCAGGTGGGGTGAGGTGTTCTCCACTCGGAGCGGAATCTCCGTCTCCCCAGCGGGTAGGATTCCCACCCTGTCGGGGACGGACAGCTCCAGGATCGGCTCGGGCCTGGCCATGGCCGGGGGGGTGACCTCAGTGGGCGGGGCCTGGTCAGCAGCCGACTCGGCCAGCAGCTGCGCCACCCGCTCGGCCAACTCCTCCCCCCGCAAGTCCCGCGCGTTGATGATTCCCTGCCGGTCCAGCAGGAAGGTGGCCGGGATCCCGTACACCCGGTACAGCTGGGCGACCGCGCTGTCCCATCCCTGGCCGTCGAAGCACTGGGGCCAGGGGATGCTCTCCTGGGTCAGCACCGCGCGGAGAGCGGACTCGTCGGTGTCCAGGCTGATCCCCACCACCTCGAACCCCTGGTCGTGGTAGCGGTTGTACAGTTCGATCACATTGGGTAGCTCCTCCATGCACGGCCCGCACCAGGTGGCCCAGAAGTCCAGCAGCACCACCTTCCCCACCAGGTAGGACAGGGCGATGGGTTCCTCCCCGCGCAGGGGGCGGAACGAGAACTGGGGGGCGGGATGACCCGGGATCAGCGGGGGCTTGGGCGGCACGTAGGGGGCAGGGGCCAGCTCCGCCCGCCGGCCGTCCGGGGCCAGCTCGGCGATCCGGAAGCTGCTATCGGCCACGGTGAACACCTCCCGGATGGAGAACCGCTCGTGTCCCCCGGGTTCGCCGTGCAGCTCGCCGTCGCCGTCCACATCCACGGCGAAGTAGTCGCCTCGGCTCCCGAACACCCCGTCGATATCCCCGTCCACCACGGCCAGGGCGTGTTCCCGACCGTTGAGGCTGGCCGTCCCTGAGCGGGGGGCGCCGCCCTGGAGGAACACGTACCCCCGGCCCTCCGGCCACAGCACCTGCAGCGGGTAGGGGTAGTCTTGCCCGGGCGCCGGCCGGGCCGGCAGCTCCACCGACCACAGGAAGTAGCCGCTGGGGCGGCTGGGCGGCAGGGCCTCCTCGGCGAGGATCACCCCGTCCAGGTCGCGGTCGATCCACAGCCGCGGCGTTCCGTCCCCCCCAACGCCCAGCAGAACCGCGTAGTTGACCTCCCCCAGGACCAGGTCTCCCCACAGGGTCATGGCCGGCCGCTGGCCGCGGAAGCTGACGTCCCGGTCCAGCGTCGGGTGGAGGCGGAAGGGGAGGGCGACTTGCGCCCAATCCCCCAGTGTGGCGGGCGCGGTGGGCGAAAGCTGTACCTCCTGTCCGGCGACGCCGACGGACAGGAGGGCGAATGCCAGGATCAGCAACTGTCTCATGTTTCTCCTTCCTTCCCTTCCGCCCACTCCGCCGCCGCTTCCAGGCGGGCAACCGCCACCTCCGGGCCGGCCAGGGCGAGGACCTCAAACAGCCCTGGGCTGACCGTCCGGCCGGTCAGGGCCACCCGAATCGGCTGGGCCACTGCCTTCAGCGGGAGCCCCAGCTCGCTCAGTGACCGTCGCACTGCCTGCTCCACCCCGGCCGGAGAGAAATCGTCAGCCTGGGCCAAGGACGCCGCAATGGCACGCAGGGTCGGTGCCAGCTCCGGCCGGAGGGCCAGCCGCCCCTCCTGGTCGAGGGGCACCGGGCCGGGGAACAAGAACCGCCCCGCCCCGGCCATGGCGACCAGGGTGCGGTTCCGCTCTCGCAGGAGCTCGGCCGCCCGCCGCAGGCGCTCTCCCCCCAGCGTCTGGACCTGTTCGGGGGTGGCCACGCCCTCAGAAACGAAGAACTCCTCCAGCAGGCCGGCCAGGCGACCCACGTCGGCGCGCTTCAGCCACTGGTGGTTGATCCACAGGAGCTTTGCCTCGTCGAATACCGCCGCGGATTTGCCCACTCCGGACAGGTCGAACAGCTCCACCAGCTCCTGGCGCGCGAAGATCTCCTGGTCGCCGTGGGCCCAGCCCAGCCGAGCGAAGAAGTTCACCAGCGCCTCGGGCAAGAAGCCGCGACGGCGGTACTCCAGCACCGACAACGCCCCGTGCCGCTTGGACAGCTTGGTCTTGTCCGGCCCCAGGATCATGGGGAGGTGGGCGAACTGCGGCAGCGGCCGCCCCAACGCCTGGTAGATCAGGATCTGCTTGGGCGTGTTGTTCAGGTGGTCGTCGCCCCGGACCACGTGGGTCACCCCCATGTCGGCGTCGTCCACCACGCAGGCGAAGTTGTAGGTGGGGGTGCCGTCGGACCGCAGGATCACCAGGTCCTTCAGCTCATGGTTCTGGAATTCCACCCGTCCCAGGAGGAGGTCGTCCACCACCGTGACCCCGCTGGTGGGCACGCGGAACCACACCGCCCCCTCCCTGCGGTAGGCGGCCCCGGCGGCCAGCAACTCCTCCGCTGCCTGGCGGTGGGCGTCCACGCGGTCGGTCTGCCGGTACAGCTCGTCCCAGTCAAGGCCCAGCCAGTTGAGGGAGTCGAGGATCTGCTGGATGGCCTCTTCGGTGGACCGGGTGCGGTCGGTGTCCTCGATGCGCAGGATGAACGTTCCCCGGTGGTGGCGGGCGAGCAGCCAGTTAAACAAGCCCGTTCTTGCACCGCCCACATGAAGGAACCCGGTTGGACTAGGAGCAAACCTTACCCTCATCTCGGACATGGGGGGCCATTGTACTGGTGCCCCTTGGACCCCCCAAGGGCTTTTGTCCCTTGCCCGGGGGGACGCTAACATGGGGCGAAAGGAGGCAACAATGGCAGTTGCGGCCTATGTGCTGATTCGTTGCCGGGGCGGCAGGGAGGACAGGGTGGCCCGCGAGATCCACCGCAAGCCGCACGTGAGGAGCGTGGACACCGTGTTCGGCGATTACGACATCATCGCCTACCTGGAGTTCGAAGAGCTGCCCTCGTCGTTCTCGGTCGCCGAGTTGAACCACATCGTCACCGAGGAGATCCGCAAGGTGGACGGCGTGTTCGCCACCAGCACCCACATCGTGACCAGCAAGTACCCCGAGTCCGAGGAGGATTAGTGCCGTGAAGCGAGATCTTGTGTCCTTGGCCCTGTGGGGCGCCGAGGAGATATGGAAGGTGTTGGAGCTGGCCGCCCACCTGAAGCGGGAGGCACGGGCGGGGATCGCCCACCAGCAGATCCTGTCCGGGAAAACGCTGGGCATGGTGTTCCAGAAGCCATCCTTGCGCACCCGGGTGTCGTTCGAGGTCGGCATGACCCAACTGGGCGGTCACGCCGTCTACCTGGGCCCGGAGGACATCAAGCTGGGCAAGCGGGAGACGACTGAGGACATCGCCTTGGTGCTGTCCCGCTATGTGGACGGGATCATGGCCCGGGTGTTCGAGCACGAGATTGTGGAGGAGCTGGCCCGGCACGCCACCGTGCCGGTGATCAACGGCCTGTCAGACCTCCTTCACCCCTGCCAGGCCCTGGGGGACATGTTGACCGTGTGGGAGAAGCGGCGGGACTTGGCAGGGCGCAAGCTGGCCTTCATCGGCGACGGCAACAACGTGGCCCACTCCCTCATCCACGCCTGCGCCCACCTGGGGCTGGAGTTCGCCATTGCCTGTCCTGCCGGCTACGAGCCGGATCCACAGGTGGTGGAGTGGGCGCGGGCGCGCGGCTGCCCGGTGGAGGTGGTGCGGGAGACGCGGGCGGCGGCCCGGGGGGCCGACGTGTTGTACACCGACGTCTGGGCCTCCATGGGGCAGGAAGGGATGGCTGAACAGAAGCGGCACGCCTTCTCCGGGTATACGGTTGACTTGGAGCTGCTGGAGGACGCGGCGCCGGGTGCACTCGTAATGCACTGCCTGCCCGCCCACTACGGGGAGGAGATCACCTACGAGGCCGCCCGCGCCCCCACTTCCGCCATCTTCGACCAGGCCGAGAACCGCCTGCACGCCCAGAAGGCGGTGCTGGCCCTCTTGCTGGCGTGAGGGGCGGGAAGCGCCGGCTGTGTGAGGAGGTGTGGTGGAACTGCTGACCGAGGCAAGCTGCGGGAGCGAGGAGCGATCCGACGCCCTGGTGCGGGTGCGGCCCGGGCAGGGGTTGACGGTGAGCGTGAGCACCAAGACGGGCCCCATGTACGAGGACCGCGTCCAGGAAGTGGTCCGGGAGGTCCTCGCCCGCTATGGGGTGACCGGGGCGGCAGTGGAGGTGGTTGAGCAGGGAGCCTATGACCACGTGATCGCCGCCCGGCTCGAGGGGGCCCTGCTCCGGGCCTGCCGGGGCGGGGAGGCGTTCACCCGGCCCCTGGCGCGGCCGGCGAGCCGGACGGCCACGGCCAAGGACCAGCTGCGCCGCTCGCGGCTGTACGTGCCCGGCAACAACGCGCGCATCCTGGCGTTCGCCGACACGTTCGGGGCCGACTGTCTGCTCCTGGATCTGGAGGATTCCGTGCCCCCGGCGGAGAAGGAGGGGGCGCGGTTCCTCGTCCGCCGGGCGCTGGCCACCATGAGGTTCGGCGGGGCCGAGCTGTGGGTTCGGGTCAACCCGTTGGACCGGGGCGGGGAGGACGACCTGCGGGTGGTGGTCGGCGGCTGTCCGCACGGGATCTGCCTGCCCAAGGCTGAGTCCCCGGTGCAGGTGGCCCAGCTGGCCGGGTTGCTGTACGAGCTGGAAGGCCGCTGCGGGCTGCCGTGGCGGTTGTGGATCATGCCGGTGCTGGAGTCGCCCCGCGGCGTGTGGTCGGCGTTCGAGATCGCCCAGGCTTCCGAGCGGGTGGTGTGCCTGGCGTTTGGGGCCGAGGACTACACCCTGGAGGTGGGCTGTGACCGGTCGTGGGAGGCGCTGCTGTGGGCCCGCTCCCAGATCGTGGCTGCGGCCAAGGCGGCGGGCGTGGCGGCCTCCGACACCGTGTTCCCCGATGTGGAAGATGAGGCGGGCCTGCTGGCGGAGGCCCGGCGGGCCAAGCAGGTGGGCTTCGACGGCAAGGGCGCCATTCACCCCCTGCAGCTGGATGGACTTCACCGGGCATTCGCCCCCACGGCGGCGGAGGTGGAGTGGGCCGGCCGGGTGGTCCGGGCGGCGCGGGAGGCGGAGGAGCGGGGCCTGGGCGCGGCCGCCGTCCAGGGGAAAATGGTGGACCGGCCGGTGCTGGCCCGCGCCCGGCGGGTGTTGGCGCTGGCCGAGCAGCTGGGCAGGGAGGTGGCCGATGCCGCATAACGCCGCGGGCAGAGAGGTGCCCGAGCAGATCGCCGGTCGACCGGTCCGCCCGTTCCAGGGGGCATTCGCCACCCGGCCACACGGCCGACGGGCAGGGGGGCCGCTGAAGACGATCCGGCCGGGCCAGGACAAGGTGGTCACCGGTCTGGAGGATGCCCTGCGGGCGGCGGGCTTGGCCAGCGGGATGACTATCTCGTTCCACCACGCATTTCGCGACGGCGACCGGCTGGTGCTGGCGGTGGTGGAGGCGGCCGCCCGGCTGGGGGTGGAGAACCTGCGGCTGTTCCCCACCGCGTTGTTCCCTTGTCATCGCGGCCTGATCCCCTACATCGAGCAGGGGGTAGTGCGGCACATCGAGGGGTCGATGAACGGACCCGTGGGGGCGTTCGTGTCTCAAGGGGGAAAGCTGGCCGAGCCGGCGGTCCTCCGGTCCCACGGCGGCCGGTGGCGGGCGGTGGAGTGCGGAGAGGTGGGCATCGACGTGGCCGTCATCGCCGCCTCCTGTGCCGACGCCTACGGCAACGCCAACGGGCTGGGCGGCCCCCACCCCTGCGGCCCCATCGCCTTCTCCGCCATCGACGCCCAGCAGGCCGAGCACGTGATCGTGGCCACCGACCAACTGGTCCCCTATCCGGCGCTCCCTCCCACCATCGAGCAGGGTTACGTGGACCAGGTGGCCGTGGTGGATCAGGTCGGGGACCCCGGGGGCATCCTCACCGGAACCCTGCGGGTGACCCGTTCCCCCACCCAGCTCAAGATCGCCCATCTGGCGGTGGACGCGGTGGTGGCTGCCGGGCTGGTGCGCACCGGGATGGGATTTCAGGCTGGGGCAGGGGGCATCTCCCTGGCCGCCACCGACTACCTGGCCCGCCGTATGCGCGAGCTGGGCGTGGTGGCCGCCTTCGCCATCGGCGGCGCCACCCGATTCCTGGTGGACATGTTCCACGCCGGGCTGGTGGAGACCATCCTGGACGGCCAGGCGTTCGACCCTGAGTCCGTCTCCTCGCTCCGGGAGGACGCCCGCCATCAGATCATCACCCCCGGCTTCTACGCCGACTACAACTCCCTGGGCTGCGCCACCTACATGCTGGACTTCGCCTTCCTGGGGGGCACGGAGGTCGACCTGTCCTTCAACGTCAACGCCAATACCCACTCCGACGGCCAGCTCCTCCACGGGATCGGCGGCCATCAGGACGTGGCCGCGGGGGCCAAGGTGACCGTAATCACTATCCCCACCATTCGCGGACGCATCCCCACCATCCGGGAGCAAGTGACCACCGTGACCACCCCCGGCGAGGTGGTGGACCTGATCGTCACCGAGCGGGGGATCGCGGTGAACCCGGCGCGGCCGGAGCTGCAGGAGGACCTCCGGCGAGCCGGGCTGCCGGTGCGGTCGCTGGAGGAGATGCGGGCCGAGACCGCCCGTCTGGTGGGGCGGAGCAGGGAGCCACAGTTCGGCGACGAGGTGGTGGCCGTGATTCAGTGGCGGGATGGAACGGTCATCGACGTGGTGCGAAAGGTGGAGGGATGGAAGTAAACGAGCAGATCCGCACCGTACTGCCTGAGGTGGATTGGATCGATGACCCCGGGCTGCGGGAGGCAGTTATCCGCGCCTACCAGCTGGCGCTGGCCCAGGGCGGCTGGCGGCCGGCGGACATGACCCGGATGCCGTTCACTCTGCTGAAGCAGACGGACATCTCCTACGCCGACCACGTGCGGGCGGTGACCCGCCTGGCCCGGGCGGCGGCGGACACGTTCGCCGACCTGTTCGGGGGGGAGATCACCGTGAACCACGACGCGTTGGTGGCCGGGGCGTTGGTCCACGACGTGGGCAAGCTGGTGGAGGTTGAGGAGCGGGAGGGACGGTTCGCCAAGTCCCCCGGCGGCAAGGTGCTGCGCCACCCCTTCTCCGGGGTGGCCTTGGCCGCGGCCGCCGGCCTGCCCCCAGAGGTACAGCACATCATCGCGGTTCACTCCAAGGAGGGGGATCCCTACCCCCGGACCGTGGAGGGGGTCATCGTCCACCACGCCGATTTCACGTGTTTCGATAGCCTCAAATGACGGATCGACCTGCGGACGGCAAGGGGGGACAGCATGGGCAAGACGTTCGCTGAGAAAGTGCTGGCGGCCAAGGCCGGGCTGTCCAAGGTGGTCCCCGGACAGATCGTGGAGGCCAGTCCCGACCTGGGCATGTCCCATGACAACACGGCCGCCATCACCAAGATCTTCGCCCGCCTCGGCGTTGCCCGGGTGCGGGAGCCCGGCAAGTTCGTGGTGGTGCTGGACCACGTAGTGCCCGCCGCCCAGGTCCAGTACGCGGAGAACCACCGGGACATCCGGCGATTCGTCGCCGAGCAGGGGATCGCCTTCCACGACGTGGGCCGGGGCATCTGCCACCAGGTGGTGGTGGAGGAGGGGCTGGCCCGCCCGGGCGGCCTGATACTGGGGGCCGACTCCCACACCCCCACCTACGGAGCGCTGGGCGCGTTCGCAGCGGGGATCGGCCGCTCGGAAATGGCTGCCCTGTGGGCCACCTCCCGCCTGTGGTTGCGGGTCCCCACCACCATCCGGCTGGAGCTGGCCGGGGAGCTATCACCGGGGGTGACCGCCAAAGACGTGGCCCTGTTCCTCATCGGGCGGCTGGGCGCCGACGGCGCCCTGTACCGGTCGGTGGAGTTCGCCGGCCCGCTGGTGGGGGGGATGTCGGTGGCCGACCGGTTGGTACTGTGTAATTTGGCTGCGGAGATGGGGGCCAAGAACGCCTACGTGGCTCCCGACGAGACCACGTTTGCCTATCTTGCCCCCCGCACCGGCGGGGAGACTGCGCCGGTCTATCCCGACCCCGACGCCGAGTACGAGCAGGTGCTGTCGTTTGACCTGTCGGAACTGGAGCCCCAGGTGGCCTGTCCCCACACCGTGGACAACGTAGTGCCCGTGGGCCAGGTGGAGGGGAAACCAGTGGACCAGGTCCTGCTGGGGACTTGCACCAACGGTCGGCTGGAGGACTTGCGCCTGGCGGTGCAGGTGATGGACGGCCGCCCGGTGGCCCCTGGGGTGCGGATGCTGGTGCTGCCCGCCTCCCGCCAGGTGTGGGAAGAGGCGGCCGCCGAGGGCCTGCTCCAGCGGCTGGTGGAGGCCGGGGCCCTGATCCTCAACCCCGGCTGCGGGCCGTGTCTGGGGGCCCACCAGGGCGTGCTGGCCGCCGGGGAGGTGTGTCTGTCCACCGCCAACCGCAACTTCAAGGGGCGGATGGGCTCGCCGGAAGCGGAGACCTACCTCGCCTCGCCGGCAGTGGCCGCGGCCGCCGCGGTGTGGGGGACCATCGCCGACCCCCGCCGCCTCACCTGATCCCCAACCAGTTCGTCGACCGCTCAGTTCCCCCTCCCCTCCGCGGGAGAGGGTCAGGGTGAGGGGGGAAGTAGCGGGGCCGTCGAGGGAGGGGGGCGGCGGCCAGGGCACCTAGTCGCCCCGGGAAACTCGGGGGCCGGATTCAGCAATGGCCTGGGCCAGCCGGTCCAGGGCGGCCAGGGGCAGCGCCTCCCCGCGGACCCGCGGGTCAATATCCGCCTTGGCCAGCAGTTGGTCCACCTGGCGGCGGGGCAGAGAGATGGCCAGCGCTCGGCGGACCGTCTTGCGGCGGGCCCCGTACAGGGACCCCAGCAGGCGGGCGAACGTCTCCTCAGGGGCCTGGATGCGTGGCTGAGCCAGCCGAGCCAGCCGGATCACCGCACCGTCCACGTCAGGCGGGGGGAAGAAGGCGCTGCAGGGCACGCGGCGGACCAGTTCCAGGTGGAAGTAGGCACTCAGGTGCACCCCAAGTCGGGAAGTGCGAGGTCCGGGCGGTGCCAGCAACTTGCCCGCCGCCTCGCGCTGGACCATCAGCACTGCCCGGCCCACCGCCCCGCGTTCACGCAGGAGCTTGGCCAGGGTGAGGCTGGTGATCTGGTAGGGGAGATTGCCTACCACCAACAGGTCCTGGCCGAGCGCGGCCAGGCCAAGGTCGAGGAAGCTTCCCTCCACCACCTCCACGTTTCGGAAAGCGCGGAGGTGCTCCCGCAGGATGGCGGCAAGTCGGGGATCCACCTCCACGGCCCACAATCGCCCCACAAGCCGGGCGACGGGCAACGTGAGCGTGCCCACCCCGGCCCCCACCTCCACCGCTGCCTCCCCCTCAGCGGGCGCCGCTGCCTCCACGATGCACCGGCGCACCTCCTCGTCGACGAGGAAGTGCTGGCCCAGCTCCTTGCGCAGCCGGACGCCCCGCCGCTGGAGAAGCCGGCTCAGGGCCGCGGGCGAGATCACCATCTCCGCTGGGTCGGTCATCGCCTGTGTTGCCCCCGGGGAGAGTTCGACGCTGACATCGCTCCCCCTTCTGATCCTGTCTGTGCCGCCCGGCCATCATAAGCTGAGGGGCCAGGGGCCGCCTCGACCACCGCGGACGGATCGTTTATTCTGTCGCCATGATTCGCACCGAGGGCCTCACCCGCAAATTCGGCGATCGCACTGCGGTCGACGACCTGTCGCTGGAGGTGAAGGCCGGCGAAGTTTTGGCCCTGCTCGGCCCCAACGGCGCTGGCAAGACCACCACCGTGCGGATGTTGTCCTGCCTGCTGGCTCCCACCGGTGGTCGGGCGTGGGTGGCCGGCCACCGCGTCCCCGAGGAGGCGCCGCGGGTTCGCGCCCAGGTGGGGGTGCTGACCGAGAGCCCGGGGATGTACAAGCGGCTGTCTGCCTACCGCAACCTGGAGTTCTACGCCCAGCTGTACGGCGTGGCCAACCCCCGGGGGCAAGCCGAGCGTTACCTGAAGCTGTTCGAGCTGTGGGACCGGCGGTCGGACCCGGTGAGCCAGTTCTCCAAGGGGATGCGTCAGCGCCTGGCTCTGGCTCGCGCCCTGCTGCACGAGCCCCAGGTGTTGCTGCTGGATGAGCCCACGGCGGGACTGGACCCGGAGAGCGCCCGGTCGGTGCGCACGTTCATCGAGGAGCTGCGCGGCCGGCGGCGGGCGGTGCTGCTGTGCACCCACAATCTGCCTGAGGCGGAGCGGCTGTGCGACCGCATCGCCCTGCTGCGGACCACGCTGGTGGCCCTGGGACGGCCCGACCAGCTCAAAGAGCAGCTGTTCGGGCGGCGGGTGATCGTGCAGCTGGCCAACCCTAAGCCGGAACTGGTGGGCGCCCTGGCCCTGCCGTTCGTCAAGGAGGTTGATCTGGACGGGAGTGCTCTCTCGGTGGCGGTGGACGAGCCCGAGCGGGACAACCCCCGCCTGGTGCGGCGGCTGGTGGAGCTGGGGGCGGAGATCCAGTACGTGACCGAGCAGGCTCGTACCTTGGAGGACGTGTACCTGGAGCTGATGGAGGACCAAGATGCGGCTTAGGGTGCTCCTGCGGAAGGAATGGGAGGAGGTCCTCAAGATCAAGATGGTGCTCTACGGCGCCCTGTTCCTCCCGTTGTTCCTGGCCGGTATGGCCGGGTTCATGGTCTGGCAGGGGCGCGACCTGCCCCCGGGAGCCCAGGCCGCGCTGTTCAACACCGCCCTGATGTACTTCCTCATCCTGCCGGTGCTCATCCCGGTGACCATCGCTGTGTACTCCATCGTGGGGGAGAAGGAGCAGGGCACGTTGGAGCCCCTGCTGGCCACCCCGTTGACCGACCGGGAGCTGTTTCTGGGCAAGGCGCTGGCCGCCGTCCTCCCCGCCTTGGGTCTCACCTGGGGGGTGTTCGGGCTGTTCCTGGTTGCCGTGCAGTTCATGATGGGGACGATTCCCCCCGGGGTGCTCACCGCCCCCTGGCTGCTGTCCGTGTTTGCCCTCTCCCCGCTGCTCGCCCTGTTCTCCGTGCTGGTGACTATGCTGATCTCCTCCCGCACCACGGACCCCCGTGCCGCCTACCAGTTCTCCGGGCTGGCCCTGATCCCCGCACTGGTTCCCCTCATCGTCTATTCCGCCCAGCAGACGGCGGTGAGTCTGTTCCTGGTCTTTCTGGAAGGGGGGTTACTGGTGTTGCTGGACGCGGCGATCTTCTTCCTCGCCGTGCGCCTGTTCCATCGAGAGGAGATCATAACCCGCTGGAAGTGAGCCGGGTTGACCCGCCCGCGTCAGCCGGGGTACCATGTCGTTGCGGTCCCCGGTAGCTCAATAGGCAGAGCGGCCGGCTGTTAACCGGCGGGTTGGAGGTTCGAGTCCTCCCCGGGGAGCCAAGGTTCCGCCTTGCCATGTTCCAGTTTCTCCTTGCCTACCCCGCCCTGGCACCCTGTCACCCCCTCCCTGGCCCTCCCCCGTCCAGGGGGAGGGGAAAGAAATAGTGAG
>JBNGCS010000007.1:0-83210 GCA_049975705.1 Candidatus Bipolaricaulaceae bacterium
GTCCACGGGCACGCTGACAGCACAGTTGTCAAGCACTACACTGTCCACTGAAGCGCGGCAACCCCACAGTTCTGGAAGCGCACGTAGAGCTGGAGCCGCTGGGCTTTGCCTTTGCACCTCCTTCCCTGGCTGTGGATCCCCTTCGTGGGCGCCGTACCTTGGCGGCCGCTCTCCTGTCTGAGCCGCGGGTGGATGGCCGTCAGGGGGGCGATCCTCCTCCGGCCGGAGATGTGAGCTGGAAACGGGAAGGGCCACCCGGTCACGTCCGTCAAGGTGGTGTATGGCCGTCGCCACCCCGTCGGCTGGACTGACTAGGGGGTGAGCTGCCTGGCCAGTACCTGTTCAAACTCTTCGGGTTCACCTGTGGCTTGGTCTCTCGCCTCAGCCTGAGGGAGGACTTCCTGGCTCATATGGAGCTGCGGGTTCATGGGCGCCTCCTGTTTCCGAAGGTGCCTGCAATCATCTGCTCGTTCCCCTGCGCGTCTCTCGCAGTCTTGTATGGAACCTGAGCAGCGGGGTGGCTGCGTCCGCTCCGTCGCAGTGTGCTGGCGTAGACTGGGTTGGGCTAGAGGTGTAGCCTTGCCTGCACGGGGCGGCAAGTTGAGGGGGACTGGACCCCAGGGCATGTGCGCTTGCGGGATAGCGGGCTGGATCTCGCGGTGCCAGGCAGGCAGTGAAGGAGAGGGGCATGGCGCTGCGGCAGACGTACCTGAGCATGAAGAAGAGGCTTCCTCCCGATGCAGAAGCGGTGCTGGTCATGCGCGGGCGGGGCAACGACGAACTCGCCCCGTCCAAGGAGCTGCTAGAAGAGTTCACCAAGCTGAAGGGGGAGTACACTCCGGATTCGGGGTACCCATCAGCTGTGCACTACGCGTGGGACAAGAGGGGCTACGAAGCGCGCTTCCTGGCCCAGATCAGGGGAAGTGAGGCGGCAATGAAGCGACTGGCCGAGCTCGCCCAGCGGGCCAAGCGGAAAGACGTGTTCCTGATCTGTTACGAGGGGGAGGACAAGCCGTGCCACCGCAAGCTTCTCCTGCGGATCGCCGAGGAGGAACTCGGTGCGGAGGTCGACCTTTCCCCGTTCCGGCCGTAGGGAGACGAGGCAACGCGGCCTAGATAAGGCTGCCGCCTCCGCGCGACTCCAGCGGTAGTCTTGCCATCCAATGGAGGTTTGCCGGCGGGGAACTGGGCGGCGGGATGGGCGCTTTCCCGGCCCCCGCTGCCCGGTAGAATCATTCAGCGTTGAAGTGCGCCTGTGGTTTCTGCGTCGGTGGCCGGGATGGGATCCGGTGCCCGGACCCCACTGCCGGCCTGCAGGTAAGGAGGGAACGTGGATAACAAGCAGCAGGCCAGACTGCGCCCTCACCGGGTGGCCATCGTAGGTGTGGGCCGGGTCGGGTCCACCTATGCCTACTCCCTCCTCTTGCGGGGGGCGGTGGGCGAGATCGTGTTGGTGGACATCGATCGGCAGCGCACCGAGGGCGAGGCGATGGATCTGGGTCACGCCGCGCCGCTGGCCAACCCAGTTCACATCTGGACCGGAGACTACGACGACTGCCGTGCCGCTGATGTGGTGACGGTGGCCGCTGGTGTGGCTCAACGGCCGGGCGAATCGCGCATGGAGTTGCTCCGCCGCAACGCGGCCGTATTCTCGGAGCTCATACCTCAGGTGGCCGGCCAGGGTGTGCTCCTGGTGGCCACAAACCCTGTGGACGTCATGGCCCACATCGCCTGGAAGCTCTCCGGCCTGCCCGCCCATCGGGTCATCGGCTCGGGGACGGTGCTGGACACCGCTCGTTTCCGGCACCTGCTCAGCCGGTCGCTGGGCGTGGATCCGCGCAACGTCCATGCGTACATCATCGGAGAACATGGGGATTCTGAGGTCCCAGCGTGGAGCCGAACCACGGTCGCCGGCGTGCCATTGGACGAGTTCTGCACACCCACGGGCTGCCCGTTTCCCCCGGTGGACCGGGAGGGGGTGTTCGCTGGCATCCGCGACGCCGCTCAGGAGATCATCTCCCGCAAAGGGGCCACCTACTACGCGGTGGCCGCGGCGCTGACCAGGATTACTGACGCCATCCTCCACGACCAGCATTCTGTTCTCTCCGTCTCCAAGCTCGCGCCGGAGGCGCTGGGACTGGGTTCCGTCTACCTCAGCCTCCCTGCTGTGGTGGGCAGGGAGGGGGCTGAACGGGTCATCTCCCTGCCCCTGTCAGACGACGAGCAGCGGGCGTTGGAACGCTCGGCTGCCCTCCTGAAGCAGGCGGTGGGAGACCTCGGCTACTGAGCCAGCGCGCGGAGTAAGTAGGGGAGCATCACAGCCAGAGGCGAAGCATTGTCGACTGCGGTTGTGGCTGTGCCCTTGCACCGGCACAGGCCCCTTGCTGCACCGCAGCCCAGTGCACGAATCAGCCGGTCCGCAGCCGTCGCAGTCCGATCTGGGCAGTCGCGCCTAACCTGGTATCAGGGGATGGACCATACCTCGATGTTGTCGAAAGCCACGTGCATCGTGCTGTCCGGCCACGAGAACCCCTTCACGCCGATACGGCCCGCTGGATGCGACGCATCAGTCGTCTGGAACACCTGCTGTCCGTTGATGCTGAACACCAGGTTCGACCCATCGGCGACGACGGCCAGCCGGTTCGTTCCCGGCCCCTGTGGATCGCATCGTCTCCGTCAAATTGGTCAGTGAGGTTGGTCCACGTGCCCCCGGCGATCTTCCTCAGCCGGAACGTGCCGACCGGGCTGACGTAGAATTCGTAGTAGTTGTCCCAGTCGACGAACCGGAAGATGAGCCCGGCGGCAGATTTGTTGTCGGCGCCCGAGATGTGCTCCACATCAGCCTTCAGCTCGAAGTCGTCGAATTGGCCAGCATCGCTGCTATTCACTGTCCCGGAGTGATCGGGCTGGCATTCAAGGTGGTACTTGCCGCCAGCGATCCACAGGCGGAAGGACGTGTAATCGCCGACCACCCACTTGTTTCCGTCTGCTTGCGAGAACCGCTCCTCGTAAAGGAGTTGCGCTCCCGGAGGGCCGAACAGGGAACACCCACTGAGCAGCACCCCACCCAACAAGACAGCCCACAGCATCGCCTTGCGCGCGCCTACCTCCTCCAGAGCCGGTGGCCGCCATCTTACCGCGGCCGAACATCGCTGAGAACCGGGTGGGAACAAGTGGCTGCACTATTTGAGTTGCGGATAGCCCGGTCTGGGTACAAGAATCGATTGCTTCTAGGGGTTGGGGGAAGGAAGCCCCCCGGGCACCGCTCCCGATCGAGGGTGATATGCACTACACTGGGTTTCGTGGCGGCGAAAGCACTCTCGTGGCTAGCGGAGCTGAATCCCGCCCAGCGGGAGGCGGTGACCCATGGGGAGGGTCCGCTCCTGGTCATCGCCGGCGCGGGTACTGGTAAGACGCGCACCCTAGCCTACCGGGTGGCGTACCTTATCGCTGGAGGGGTTGCGCCGGAGCGGATCCTTCTGCTGACCTTCACCCGGCGTGCAGCGGAGGAGATGTTACGGCGTGCCGGGGGGGTGATTCGGCAGACGGCGGCAGTGCGCGAACAAGTGTGGGGGGGGACGTTCCACTCCATCGCCAACCGTCTCCTACGGGTCCACGCCGGTCGCATAGGGCTGAACCCAGAGTTCACCGTGCTCGATCAGGCCGATGCGGAAGACCTCATGGGCATGGTCCGTCACGATCTTGGGCTGGCCTCGCGGGACAGGCGATTTCCCCGCAAGGGGACCTGTCTGGCCGTGTATTCCCGGACCGTGAACGGCACCGAAGGCCTGTCCGCGGTCCTGGCCCACCACTTCCCCTGGGTCGCGGGGTGGGAAGAGGAGCTTCACACGCTGTTTAGGCGCTATGTCGAGCGCAAGCAGCGGCTGAACGTCCTCGACTTCGACGACCTCCTCCTGTACTGGCGGGAAATGGTGTCCGACCCCCAGCTTGCCGGGCGGCTTTCCGACCTATTCGACCACATCCTCGTCGACGAATATCAGGACACGAACCGCTTGCAGGCCCTCATCCTGCAGGGGATGCGCACGGGGAGGGACAACTTGACGGTTGTAGGGGACGACGCCCAGAGCATCTACGCCTTCCGGGCGGCAACGGTGCGCAACATCCTCGACTTCCCCAGCCAGTTCCCCGGGACCCGCATCGTCACCCTGGAGGAGAATTACCGGTCCACGATGCCGATCCTCGAGACGGCCAACGCCCTTATCGCCGCCGCCCGGGAGCGGTATACGAAGAGCTTGTGGTCCCGCCGGCGGGCCGGGCTCCGCCCGGCCCTGGTTACCTGCTGGGATGAGGGGAGTCAAGACGACTTCGTGGTCAGTCAAGTTCTTGCCCTATACGAGGAGGGGATTCCCCTGCGGCGGCAGGCAGTCCTGTTCCGCGCTGCCCATCACTCTGCCTCTCTGGAGGTGGAGCTGGCCCGGCGGGGGATCGCCTTCCACAAGTACGGGGGACTCCGATTCGTGGAGACCGCGCATATCAAAGACGCGCTCGCCTTCCTCCGGGTCGCGGAGAACCCGCGGGACGAGCTGGCCTGGTTCCGGGTGCTGCGCTTGCTGGAAGGTGTCGGGCCCGCCACCGCCTCCCGGGCGCTCGAGCACGTCTACGCGGCAGGGGGCGATCCCCGCCGCATCGGGCAGTTCCCCGGGCCGCGGGCTGCCCGGGGGGACCTGGCCCGGCTGGGCGACCTGTTCGGGAGGTTAGTGACAGAACCGCCGCTCCCCGCCCAACTGGAGCTGGTGCGCCGCTTCTACGAGCCGTTCGTGGAGCGGACCTACGACCATCCCCAGGCCAGGATTCGGGACCTGGAGAGCCTGGAGCAGATTGCGTCCGCCTATCGCTCGCGGCGCAGTTTCCTGGCGGATTTGCAGCTCGATCCGCCGCGGTCCACGGCCGACCTCGCCGGTCCGCCCCACGAGGACGACGACTGGCTGGTGCTGTCCACCATCCACTCGGCCAAGGGCTGTGAGTGGGATGCGGTGTACGTCATCCACGCCGCCGACGGCTTCCTACCTGCGGACCTCTCTGCCGGATCCGCCGAGGATATCGAAGAGGAGCTCCGCTTGACCTACGTGGCCCTCACCCGGGCCCGGGACCGGCTGTTCGTCACCTGGCCTCTGCGCTACCACTACCGGCGGCGGAGGGCGTCCGACGACCATGGTTACGCACAACTGTGCCGGTTCTTCACGCATGAGGTGCGAGCCACGATGGACGAAATGTCAGCCGGAGCTGATCCTGAGTTCTGGCCGCCACAGCTGGACGTCCGGGAACGGATGCGGGCGATGTGGGACTGACTTCTCGGCGTTGCCCTGCCCGTGAGGCTGGACCCGTCCCCTCACTTCTCGGGAGGCGCGACTGTGGCCACCTCCCACAGGAGGATCGTCTTGTCGCTTGAGCCAGAGGCGAGGATCTTCCCGTCCGGGCTGAACGCCACCGACTGCACATCCTTGCTGTGACCGACCAGGCTGCAAACGCCCGTTCTGCCTGCTACGTCCCAGAGGATGATCCGCCGGTCGGCGGACCCCGAGGCCAACAGTTCCCCGTCTGGCCGGAAGGCCACCGTCGTGACGCTCCATGTATGCCCGCTCAAGGTGTGCACCAGGCGGCCAGTGGAAACGTCCCATAGCTTCACGGATCCGTCGTTGGAACCCGAGGCCAGCAGGGAGCCACGGCCGTCGAAGGCCACGCTGCGCACCTGGCCGGTGTGGCCGGTGAGCACGCGTACCACCTGGCCGGTGGCCACATTCCAGATCCAAATCGTGTGGTCATCACAGCCCGCCGCGACCAGTCTGCCGTCCGGGCTGAACGCCACCGAGCGGACTGCGCCGCTGGGACCGGGCAGAGCTCGCCTCTGCCCACCCGTGGCCGGCCACAGTTCAACCGTCCCTTGAGCCGTGGCCAGCGCAAGCAGATCTCCGTTTGCGCTGACCGCCAGGGCCATGACCGCGCCGCCGCTGACGATCCGCTGCCGCTCCCGGCCGGATGCCACCTCCCACAGTCGCACCGTCTTGTCCTCGGATCCGGAGTACAGGATCGCCCCGTCGGGGCTGAATGCCACCGACCACACAGTGCCCGTGTGTCCCTCCAGGGCTCGATGGGGGAGTTCCGCCACCTCGGGCGGCTCCACCCGCTGTCCGAAGCCGACCAGGCCCAGTCCCACGGCGAACGCGGCCGCCCACCACCCAAACCTCCTCCCGCTGTCATTGCTCATCGCCGCCCACCTCCAGGCCACATTCTGTACTCCATTCCACTCGGCCTGGGCAACTGCGTAGGTCTTTGCGGCAGAAACTAATCCTCCCCGCCGGGCGACTGGACCTGCCGGCGCCAGGGTCCCAGGCAGCCGTCCCCCCCCGCCGGCCAGGGTGCCTACAGGGTCAACCTAGCCAGCTGCTTTAGGACGCGGGCCCGGATGTCCTCTGGCGGGGGAAGGGATCCGACCAGACGCCCGGCATCGATGAGGGGCACCAGCAGGGGCGGCATCTCCTCCCCACACTGGGGGCAGGCGGGTGCGGGCTGCCCCACGAGCTGAACCCGCCCAGTCTGGCACTGCAGGCAGCGGAAGACCTGTTTGGCCCCCCCGCGCTTTCCCCGCTTGGCGAAGGGTTTTCCATCCACTTCCACGATGTCTAGGGCGAAGTTGATCACCGGAGCGGAGGCGATGGACGTGCCCACCCCGTAGCCAACCACCAGGTCGCGGGTGCGCAGGATCTCCTGTTCGTCGACTCCCCCGGAGAGGAACAGCCCCACGTCGGAGCGGCCCCGCGCGTCCAGCTCCCATCGGACTTCCGCCAGGATCTCTCGCATATCGCCTCGGCGGGACGAAGGGGTGTCCAGGCGGACGGCGGCCAGGGCCTGCCCCAGGGACTCAGCCGCGCGCACCGCCTCGGTCTTCTCGTCGTACAAGGTGTCCACCAGGCACACCCGCGGTACGTCAGCGGGGACGTATCGGTGGAAGAGCTGGAACGCGACCGGTGGGTCCCCCACGGTGAGGATCAGAGCGTGGGGCATGGTGCCCACAGGCTCCAGCCCCAGCAGACGAGCGGATAGGACCACGGCCACCCCGTCACAGCCGCCCACGTAGGCGCTGCGATCGATCATCGGGGCCAGGCCGGGGTGCATGCGGCGGGCGCCAAAGGAGATCAGCTGCCGGTCGCCGGCGGCCAGGCGACAGCGGGCGGCCTTGGTGGCCACCCCTGAAGCCTGGCAGAGGAGGCCGAGCATGGCCGTCTCGTACTCGGCGAACGCGGTGTACTCCCCTTCCAGGCGGACCACGGGCTCCCCCAGCCGGAAGACGGTCCCCTCGGGCATGGCGTGGACCCGGCAGTCCGCCCCGGCCATCAGGTTGGCCAGCTCGTCTACGCCGGCCAGCACTGCCCACCGGTAGTCGTCCGGGAAGGAGCTGGCGGTCACCTCGGCCACCACCTGCCTGCGGATCCCCGCTGCCTTCAGTATCTCTACCGAGCGGGGGAAGTAGACGTCCACCACCTGGAGGTCCTTGATCTCCTCGGGCGTGGCCATGTGGAATTCGCGTTTCATCATCCCTCCTTGGGCCTGGCGGCCGCCGGCCCGCGTCGGCTACACCACTTCCGCTCCCACCAGCCGCTGGATGTGCCGCAGGGCCCAGCTGTGGTCATCCTCTGACAGCCCGATGACCAGCCCTTGGGGCACCACCACTTGATAGCCGAGCTGGCCGGCGGTGAGCCCGGTGAGGAGCACGCACACTTCGGTGACCAGCCCGGTGAGGATCACCCGCGCCACGTTGTGTTGGCTCAGCTTCTGGTCTAGGTCCGTCTCCAAGAAGGCGTCGTAGTGCTGCTTGGCCACCAGCAGGTCGGCCGGCTCGGGCTGCAGCTGCTCGACGACTTCGCTGCCGGGGGTATCTCGGACGGCATGGGCTGGCCAGTGGGCGAACTCAGGGTCGTCGGGGGCGTGCCGGTCGCACGCGTACACCACCGTGGCCCCGCTGGCCCGGGCTCGCTCCAGAAACGCGGCGATCCGGGCGGCCAGTTCCGTCGCCCCCGGAACTGCCAACGGCGCACTGGGGAGGACGAAGTCGTTCAGCATGTCCAGCACCAGCACACCAGTCCGGTCGTCCAGGTACCTGTCGCTGTTCACCTTGCATCACCGCCTCGCACCATGTGCACTGATCCTGGCCCAATCGCAGGCGGCGATCAAGCGGTGGAAACCGGGGCCGGGGCGGCGGTGTACATTGGGCTGGAGGTGAGAGCCGTGCGGGCAGCAATGGTCGGGGTGTTCGGGTTGGTCTGTTCCTTGCTGGCGGCGGGAACAGCTTGGGCGGACGGCATCGTCATTCCCCAGACTCCTGGGGAATGGCTCACCATCGCCTACCACCACGTGCGGGTGGTAGCGGAGGATGGGTTGGTGACTACGCACGTGGAACAAGCATTCCGCAACGACACGGAGGTCCCGCTGGGGGGAGACTACGTGTTCCCCTTGCCGCCTGGCGCCGTCGTCCACGATTTCGTCCTGTGGGTAGACGGCCGCCCGGTGGAGGGGAAGATTCTCCCCGCTGACCAGGCGCGTGAGATCTACCTGGCCTACCTGCGCCAGAACCGGGACCCGGCCCTGCTCGAGTACGTCGGGCGCGATGCTTTTCAGGCCCGCATCTTCCCCATCGCCCCCGGTCGAGTCTGCCGAGTCGAACTGGAGTACGTGGAGCTGGTGCCAGCGGAGCTGGGGCTCTACCGCTACCGCTATCCCCTGAACACCGAACGCTTCTCCGCCCGCCCCCTGGAAGAGGTGCGCATCGAAGTGAGCCTGCGGACCAGCCGGCCGCTGGGCAGCGTGTTCTCCCCTTCCCACCCCCTGAGCCTGGACCGGCCGGATCCTCGGTCTGCGCGCGGCCTGTACGTGGCCAGGGAGGTGCTTCCAACTGACGATTTCCTCCTGTACTACGCCAGCACAGCCGACGCAGTGGGGACTGACCTCGTCGCCTATCGTTCAGGCCCTGAGGATGGGTGGTTCCTGTTGATGCTGTCCCCAACCGTGAGTGGGGCGCCGGCCCGACTTCCCAAGGACCTCATCCTAGTGGTGGACCGCTCCGGGTCCATGGCGGGGGAGAAGATCGCCCAGGCCAAGGAGGCGACGAAGTTTATCTTGCAGAACCTGGCCCCGGAAGACCGGTTCGGCCTCATCGCGTTCAACGAGGAGGTCGAGCCGCTGACTGAGGGGCTGGCCCGGGCTACTGTCGACCGAGTGGCCGCCGCCGTGGGCGCGGTGGCGGCCGTCTCCGCCGACGGATGGACGAACATCCACGCGGCACTGACCACCGCCATGTCCTGGCTGTCTCCGGCAGATCGTCCTCAGTACGTGGTCTTCTTGACTGACGGACTCCCCACGGCCGGAGAGACGGAGACCGGGGCGATTGTGGGCGATGTGACCGCGGCCAACTCAGCTGGGGCGAGGTTGTTCGCCTTCGGAGTCGGCTATGACGTCGACACGCACCTGCTCGACCTGTTGGCCGAACGCAGCCGCGGCTCCAGCACCTACGTGCTACCGGGGGAGGACCTGGAGTACACGCTGGCCTCGTTCTACGAGCGGATTGCCGAGCCCGCCCTCTCCGAGCTGACCTTGGAGGTGCAGGGGGTGGACGTGTGGGATATGTACCCGCAGACCCTTCCCGACCTGTTCTACGGATCACAGATGGTCCTCGTGGGCCGCTACCATGGCGTGGGGCCGGCCACTGTGACCCTGACCGGGCAGCGAGGGGGCGGGAAAGAGGTGTTCTCCTACAACTACGTGTTTCCCGAGCAGGCCGCTGAGGCCGACTTCCTTCCCCGCCTATGGGCAGCCCGGAAGATCGGTCATCTGCTGAACCGGGTCCGGCTCCAGGGGGAGTCCGAGGAGTTGGTCGCCCAGATCGTTGAGCTGGGCACCCGTTATGGGGTCGCCACCCCCTACACCTCCTTCTTGGTGGAGGAGGAGCAGCGATGGGCGATGCCCGCGGCCCCCACCGGCCAGTCCGCGGTCAAAGCGGCCCTGGCCACCCAGGCCCTGGCCGCCGCCGACGTGGTCCAAGAGTCTGCTGACGTGCGCACGGTGGCCGGCCGGGTGTTCGTCCTCCGGGCGGACGCGTGGATGGAGACCAGTTACCAGGAGGGGGACCCTGTCCTGGAAGTGGAGTATCTCAGCCCTGCCTACCTGCGGTTGCTGGAGATCGATCGGCAGGTGGCGCCCATCCTCGCGTTGGGGGAGGAGGTCCTGTTTCGCATGGGCGAGACCTATGTCCGCGTGGGCCCTAGCGGGCTAACCGAGCTGCCACCCGACGTGGAGGCGCGCCTTAGCAGCCACTAGGGAGGCCGGATCAGTTGTCCGGCATGGCCAAGGCCTCGTATTCGTCCTCCAACAGGCGCTTGTGGCGGCGCTCCTCCTCGACGAGGGCGGAGAATATCTGGCTGGCCGGGCCTCCCAGGCGGCTCAGTCCCTCGTACAAGGCCACCGAGGCCTGTTCCCGCTTCATGGCAACGGCCAGGGCTTCCGGCAGGCCCATGTCCGGACGAGCCTTCACCTCCACCAGCAGGTCGGACAGTTTGAGGTCCGGCGGGGCCGCCCCCTGGGCGATGAGCTCCTCGGGCTTGATGCGGGACAGCTTCTCCACGTGCCCGTGTTCCCATCCGGCCAGCTCCTGGAACAGCCGTCTCACCCCGGGGTCAGCGGCCTTTGCCGCCCAGTCTCGGTAGTAGCTCTCCGCCTCCTTCTCCTTGGCCACCGCGAACTCGAGCGCCTTGTTGAGCCCCTGTTGCACGATCGCTCCTTCCCACTCAATTTCCTGGTCCGCTGTTTCGCTCACCGCTTGTGTTTCCGGCGACGGCGGTCCTCCAGCTCCGGATGAGGAAAAAGAGGGGGGACTTCGGTCCCCCCTCCGAAGCCGGTCAGGCGAGCTCCACGCGTCGTTCCGCCTCCCACAGCCCGTGGATGTTGCAGTAGGCCACCGCGTGCAGCGTCCCCGGTTCTGTCGTTTTGAAGGCAAATGTGACCTCATGATGGGTGTGAACTGGGCCCTCGTTGGGACCGGCCACCGCCTCGCCGTGGGCGGCGAATTGGAACTTGCCCAGTTCGTAGGCAAACTTGTGTCCGTCCGGGGAGAAATAGGCGGCGATCCACCGGATGTGGTGCTCGGTGGTGTTGGGATGGGCGACCGCCTTCCCCAGGCTCACCTTGACTGGGGTGAACTCGCCGGCCTTCACCCGGTCAGGACACTCGATGACCGGGACGTGCTTCTCCTTCTGCCAGTCGGCCGCTTGGATCTTCTCGCCGATGGACACCTCGGGTCACCTCCTTGGCGTACAGCTTCCGGTGGCAGAACCACCAATCGTAGCACTCTACTGCGCCGGACTTGGCTTCCTCCAGCCGCTTGTGAGCACCTGACTCCGAGCCGGGCGGGGGCACAATGGCCCGGTCGCCGATGAGCTCGTTCTGGGGCCAGCCTGCAGGCAGGGCGACTTTCTCCCGGTCCGCAGTCTGCAGGGCCTGCAACAGCCGCAGTATCTCGTCCATGTTCCGGCCCACGTTCAACGGGTAGTAGATCATCGCCCTGACCTTGCCCTGGGGATCGATTATGAACACCGCCCGGACGGTCTGGGCCTCAGCGGCCTCAGGGTGCAACATCCCGTACAGGGCGCCTATCTTCCCCGTGTTGTCGGCGATCACCGGAAACGGGATCTTCACGCCCAGCTCGTCCTCGATCCACTGCACCCACTTGATGTGGGAGTAGATTTGGTCGATGGACAGGCCAACCAGCTCGGCTCCAAGCTGTTTGAACTTCTCGCTCCGCTTGGCAAAGGCCACGAACTCCGTGGTGCACACCGGGGTGTAGTCGGCTGGGTGCGAGAACAGCACGACCCACTTGCCCGCGTAGTCCTTGGGGAAGTCCATGGGGCCGTGGGTGGTGCTGGCCCGAAAGGCCGGGGCCGGGTCTCCGATCAACGGCATCCGTCGCTCTTCCACTTCTTCCTCCTTGTTGTCAAACCGTCACTTCAGCACACAAACGGCCGCCGGCTGGCGGAGCACCAGCGCCAGTGTCTCCGACACGGTGAACTCCAGCCGATCTCCGGCTGGGCCGATGAAGCCCACGGAAAGGTCCTGGCCGAGGACGATGGCCCCGGTGGGCCGTCCCACTGCCAACAGCACCCCGCCGCTCTCCAGAACCGGCGCCTTGTGCACGCCGTCCTGGACCACGGTCTGCAGGTGCTCGAGTTCGGTCCGGTTACCGCGGGGGTAGAGTCGCAGCAGGCGGTTGTAGCGGTCGGGGGCCAGGGCCAGGGCGTAGGGCCCGTGGAAGCCGGCCCGGTCCAGCGCGCTGATCGCTCTGATGATGTCCTCGGCCGCCTCGCCGGGTGCGTCCCACGCCGCCAGGGGCTGCTCGGCTGCGCCCGCGGCGGTGAGCAATCCCGGAGCTGCCTGTGTCCCCCAGAAGATCAGTTCGTCCTCCCGGCGGGCACACGTTCGGGCAGCCTGGACCGCTGGGGTGGTGTCCAGTGGTACCCCGTCGCGCTCGTGGGCCGCCAGGTCGCGCTTGGCCAGCGTGAATCCCGCCCGGACGGTGCTCACGGGGACCACTGCCCCGCTGACCAGCCCCTCATCGTCCTCGACATCCGGGAGCGGGACGGCCTTGAGGCCGAGACCGTACGGCCCCTCGACCTCCAGCAGCCGCCGTCCAGCCAGGACGCCCTTGGCGGCTTCGATCACCGCCTGGTCCAACGCCGCCCAGCTCTCCGGGGCCAGGGGAGCGTCGCCGCGCGCCAAGTACTTGTTGGCCATCTGTTGCCTCCTCAGTCGCGCAGCGACCCCAGCGTGGGCTCCTCGCCCGGGCCGCCCGCCTCGTTCGCAGTCTCCTGGCCGCCTTCGGCCAGCTCGTCCACCTCCTCGGCTCCCTGAGCGAGGTAGCTGTCTTCGTCACCGGTGAGGATCTGCAGCAGGCGGGTGAACTCCCCGACGTGTACCCTCTCCTCGTCGGCGATGTCAACGAACACTTTCTTGGCCAGCGGGTGGTCCGTGGCCTCGGCGTGGGCCATGTACAGGTGGACTGCCTCCTCTTCAGCGGCGATGTCCAGCCGTATTGCCCTGATCAACTCCTGTTTGGTCAACTTGCGATCTGGAACCTTACCCGAGAACGGATTGAGGAACTCCGGCATCTCCCCTCCTTTCTAGAAAGCGCGGCACTTGTTCCTAGCTGCCCCGCAAACCGGACAGAACTCCGGTGCTTCCCCGGCCACAGTGTAGCCGCACACCGGGCAGATGTACACGGTTCCCAGATCCACATCCTCCCCCGCTTGGGCCGCGTCTTTGGCCTCCCGGTACATGCGGGCGTGGATCTTCTCCGCTTCCATGGCGAAGTGGGTGGAGCGGGCCGCCCCGGGCACCCCCTGGAATTGGGCTGTGTTGTTGTAGACGGGGTACATCTCCTCCACCTCGAAGGACTCGCCATCGATGGCTACCTGCAGGTTCGCTGGTGTGCTCCGGATCATGCCCAGCTCCCGGTAGTGGTTGGTGGCGTGTACCTGCTCCGCGTAGGCAATGGCACGGAACAGCCGGGCCAGGTTGAGTTTCCCCTCCCGCTCGGCCACCTCGGCGAAGATCAGGTAGCGCATGTGGGCCTGTGCCTCCCCCGCAAACGCGGCCCGCAGGTTGTCCTCCGTCATCTTGGGCATGGTACCTCCTTGCCTCCCAGGCGGTGGCCCGCCCCCGCAGCGACCCCAGGCCGGGTGGGGCGCTTGCGCTGCCCCGCCTTCCCGGATACTGGCGCCTCTAGGGGACGGTTTTTCATCCCTACCGCAGGAACTTGGACACAAATGGGGACGTATCGCCGCGGCGCAGGAAATGGCCGGATGGCCCCTCGCCCAGGAACTCAGAAAACCACGACTCGTGCTCGATCTCCTCGTGAAGTATGGCTAGGGCCAGGTCATACGTGCGATGGTCCTTGCCACTGGTCAGGTTGCAGATGTCCGTATACCCCCGCACCGCGCACCGCTCGGCCTCCACGAGCACCCGCAGGATTGCCCCAACGTCTTGGGGTTCCTGGGGCAGCTTGGCGGGTCTGCACGCCGACATGTTGTGGAACGAGACCATGTCGTCCGGAAGCTTCCCTCCCAGCTCGTAGATCCGGGGCACCAGGGCCTCGAAGTGGTTGCGGTCCTCAATCCGTGCCGTCTCGGCGATCTCTTTGACCGTCTCCCCCTCCATGCCGATCAGGTTCGACCGGAGGATTGTGTAGTAGTAGTAGGTGGTGAGTTCCGCCGCCGCGTTCTTCACCAGAAGCTCCAGGAGCCTATCCACATCCACCCCCGCCCGTTCCACCATCTCTCTTGCTACCCTTCCCATGCTAACCTCCGTCTCTCTCCGTCCCTTGGCAGGCTGGGCACAGACCCTCGAACACCAGTTGGTGGGCCGCAACCTGAAACCCGCCATTCAGCTTCACCCGGTCCAGGTCATGGCGGTACGGAACGTCGATATCGTAGACCCGCCCGCAGCTCAAGCAGCGGAAGTGATAGTGGGGGGAAGTGTTGCCATCGAATCGATCTGGGCCGGCCCCGTGGAGTTCCAGCACAGCGCCCTCGCGGGCTAGCCCGCGCAGGGTACGGTACACGGTGGCCAGGCTGATGTCCTCACCTTTCTCCCGCAGCGCGTGATACATGGCCTCGGCCGTCGGGTGATCCTTCCGTTGCCGGAGGGCTTCCACGATTGCCCGCCTCTGCCTCGTCCACCGCCAGCTACTCACCTTGCTGTTCATGCTATTCATTCGCATTATACTCCATGGGCACGGCCGCGCAACCTCAACAGGTGACACCTCTCAGCGGAGATGGTGATAGTCGCCGGCTGCAAGGCGGGCCAGTCTATCCTCCACCGGGGCGCCGGCTTTGATCAGCGACTCAGTCGGCGCAATTCCCTCGGGATCTCCCAACAGGATCGCCCCCACCAGGCGGCCATCTCGGACGACGAACTTGCGGTATACGCCCCGCTCAAGCTCGGCGGTGCGCACCTCGGCGCCCGGGCCCCCCTGCGGCTGGGTCTCCCCTAGGCAGGCCAAATCCACGCCGACCACCTTCAGCCGGTTGGCCACCACCGTGCCCTGATAGGGGGTGCTTTGGGGCTCGGCCATGTTCTGCGCGGCCAGCTCACCCTGCTCGCGGGCCGCGGGGATGATCCCGTATACTCGCCCTTGCCACTCGGCCGCGTCGCCGCAGGCGTACACATCCGGCGCCGATGTCTGCAGGAAGTCATCCACCACGATGCCCCTGGCCGTGTGCAGACCGGCCTCGGCAGCCAGTACGGTCCGGGGGCGGACGCCGGCGGCCATCACCACCAGCTCGGCGGCCACCTGCTCTCCATCAGTCAGCCTTACCCCGCGCACCTCCTGGTCGCCCATCAGCTCCTGACACTGAACCCCGGTCCGCACGTGTATGCCCATCTCCGTCACCACGCTCATCAAGGCCTGGGAGCCCTCGCGGTCCAGCTGTCGCGGCAGCAGCCAGGGGGCCAACTCCAATACAGTGACTGGTAGGTTCCATGCCCGCAGGGCCCGGGCCACTTCCAGGCCCAGCCACCCCCCGCCGACCACCGCGGCAGCACGCGCCCGGGGGGCTCGGGTGCGGATCCGGTGAGCGTCGGCCGCCGTGCGTAGGGTGAACACGCCTTCCAGGTGGGTGCCGGGGAGAGGGGGAACGGCGGCCTGGGCGCCGGTGGCGAGCAGCAGCCTATCGTATGGCAATTCCTCGCCGCTGCTCAAAGTGACCCGCCGGCGGGCGAGGTCCAGCGCCACCACCGCCCCGCCCGTCCGCAAGTCGATGTCTTGCCGCTCATACCAGCTGGTGTCGAATGGGGTGATGTCCGCCAGCTCAGCGGTGCCGGCGACCACGGAGATGAGCCCCGGGCGCAGGTAGTACGGGGTGGGCTCGGCCTCGGCCAGGGTCACCGCGGCTGCGGGCACCAACGCCCGCAGCTTGCGCGCGGCGGTCACCCCGGCCAGACCGCCGCCGATCACCAAGAAGCGCGGGGCCTTAGCCAAGCTTCTCGAACATGTCCTTGGGCGCCCCGCACTCGGGACACACCCAGGACTCAGGGAGGTCTTCAAATGACGTCCCCGGGTCGATGCCCTGGGAGGGGTCCCCCTTCTCAGGGTCGTACACCCAACCGCAGACGGCGCATTCCCACTTGTCCACGTCGTCTCACCTCCAGATGAAAAGTCTCCGCATTATAACGAGGGGCGCCGGCGGGAGCGCTCGAGCTTGACACCCGGGCACAACCGGGAGTAGAGTGTTTATCTGAGCAGTTTTGGTAAAGGGGGTGGTTAGTGAACATAGCGTAGTTATTCTGGAGGGAACAATAGGCGATGCGTGGACGTGTGAGGAGGTGAGATGATGCGGAGAAAGTTGATATTGTTCCTGGCCCTTGTCCTGGTCGGAACGGCGCTGTTGGGCTTGGCAAAGACTAAAGTGACGTTCTGGACGACGTTGATCGAACCCAAGCGGATGCAAGTTCAGCAGGAGATTGCCGCCGACTTCATGGCTGAGCACCCCGACATCGAGGTGGAGGTGGTGCCGGTGGACGAGAACGAGTTGCCCACCCGCATTGCTGCCGCCTACGCTGCGGGCAACTTGCCGGACTTAGTGCGCGTCCCCCTGGACTACATCGCCGGCTGGGCCGAGGAGGGCATCCTGGACGTGGAGGGCGCCACCGCGCTCCTGGAGGAGATGGGCCTGGATACCTTTGCCGCCGGGGCCCTGGAGCTGGCCGAAGTGGACGGCGGCTTCGCCGGCATCCCGGTGGACGGTTGGGGGCAGCTCTTGCTCTACCGGAGGGACCTGTTCGAGGAGTACGATCTGCCTCGGCCCGACGACTGGGCCTCCATTCTTCAGGCGGCCATGGTTCTCCACAACCCGCCCGACCTGTACGGTATCGAGGTGGGGACAGACCCCAATCAGGTATTCACTCAGCAGGTATTCGAGCACTTCGCGCTGTCCAACGGGGCGCGCCTGGTGAACGAGGCCGGCGAGATCGACCTCACCACCCCTGGGTTTGTCGCTGCCCTGCAGTACTACAAGCTTTTGGCCACCGAGTTCACCCCGCCGGGCAACATCTACTGGCTGCAGACCCGGGCGGACTTCCAAGCCGGCAAGGCAGCGATGATTGTCTGGTCACCGTACATCTTGGACGAGTTGGCGGGCCTGCGGGACTCCGTCCCGGTAACCGCCCAGTTCCCATCCGGGACCCCGCCACTGCATGAGCGGGTGGGGATCGTGACCGCCATCGCCGGCCCGGACGGCGAGCCCGCCCAGTACGGGTACGTCCTGTACACCGGGATCACCGTCGACGCCGACGTGGAGGCGGCCCAGGCGTTCGCCCGCTACATCGTCTCCGACGGCTACGCCAAGTGGCTGTCCATGGCCCCAGAGGGCATGTTCCCCATGCGCCCTGCCTACATCGACCAGTGGAAACGGCTGGAGATCGGCGTGGACCGTCGGCAGCCCATCACTGAGCTCTACCCGGCCGAGGTGATCGAGGCCATCGCCTCCGGCGTGGAGAAGCTCGACCGGTGGGGCTTCGCCGCGGGCAAGGGCCCGTGTATCAGCTCCATCTACGGGACCAAGGCGGTGATCGACATCCTCCGCCGCTACATGGACGGGGAGGTGGCCACTGCCGCGCAGGCGGCTCAGATGATCGAGGATCGGGTCCGCGCCCTGGAGGGCTGCGGGGGCTGACGCTTGGCTGAGGAGCTAAGGTAGGAAAGGGGCCAGCCGTTGCGCCCGCTTTCGCGAGGGAGCCTGAGGGCTCAGGAGCAGCGGCTGGCCTATCTATTTCTGGCCCTGCCCTTGGCAGTAGTCTGTCTTGTCATCATCTTCCCCACCTTGTGGAACGTGCTGCTCAGCTTCCATAATGTAGGATTGCGCCAGCTGCGAACGTTCTCCTTCTTCGACCCCAATTTCACCGTATCCAGCTATCACAAGGTGTTCTCCGACCCGGACTTCTCGCGTGCCCTGGTGGCCACCCTGCTGTACTCGTTCGGGGGCACCGGGGCCACGTTGCTGTTGGGGTTGGGGGCGGCGCTGCTTCTTGCCCCGGCGTTCCGGGGCCGGGGCGTGTTGCGGGGGACCTACCTCCTCCCCTACATCGCCCCCATCGTGGCGGTGACCTTCACCTGGCGGCTGCTCCTCGACCCTCGCGGGCCCATCATGACCGCCCTGGTGAACGCGGGATGGCTGGAGCAACCCCTTTTCTTGTTGGGCCAGCGCCCCTGGGCCATGCTCACGTTGATCGTGTTCCAGGGGTGGCGGTACTTCCCCCTGGCCTTCCTGTTCATCTTGGCCCGCTTGCAGGCGGTCCCCGATGACCTGTACGAGGCAGCGGAGGTGGACGGGGCCACCCCGTTCCAGAGATTTTTCTACATCACTTTGCCCCAACTCAAGCTGGTGCTGGCCACCTTGGGATTCCTCCGCTTCATGTGGACGTTCAATAAGTTCGACGACGTGTACCTTCTCACCTCCGGGGCGGCCGGGACAAAGGTGCTGCCCGTGCTGGTGGTGGACTACCTGATCGGGGAGTTCGACATCGGGGCGGGCGCAGCGGCGGCCATGGCCCTATTCGGCTGCCTGGCCCTGCTGTTGTACCTGTACTTCCGAGTGATCATGCGCCGGGCCGAGCAGGTGGAGGCGTAGGGTGAGGCTGCGGCTGGAATGGGGCGCCATCTGGCTCATGCGGGTGGTGGGGGGCGCGATCCTCACCGCCGCGGTGGCCTTCCCCTTCTACTGGATGGTGATCGCCTCCCTCAAACCCCTCACCGTGCTACTGGCCAACCCCACGGACATCGGCATCAACCCCACGGAGATGACCTTCCGGGCCTACCCGCAGATCTGGCTGGGGTTCGATTTCCAGCGCTACTTCTTCAACAGCGCGTATGTCTCCCTGATGACAGTGCTGCTGTCGGTGTCCATGGCCACCCTGGGTGCGTACGCAGTCGCCCGGCTGCGGTTCCGCGGCCGCACCATGCTTTCCCGGAGCATTCTCCTCGTGTACATGTTCCCCGCCATCGCAGTGGCCGTGCCCATCTACGTGATCTTCAGCAAGCTGGGGCTGCGCAATAACCTCAACGGGTTGGTGATCTTCTACCTTGCCCAGACGTTCCCGGTGGCGCTGTACATGCTCCACTCCTACTTCAAGACGTTGCCGGCTGACCTGGAGGAGGCAGGCCTCATCGACGGCTGCTCGCGGCTGTCGGTGATCTGGCGCATTACCGTGCCCCTGTCCCTGCCGGCCATGATGTCGGTGGCGCTGTACACGTTCATGATCGCTTGGAACGAGTTCCTGTTCGCTTTCCTGTTTCTGGACTCGCCTGCGGCCTATACATTGCCCCGGGGCATCCAGCAGGTGGCTCACAACATCAACGTATCCCAGCAGCTCCTGATGGCCGGTTCGGTGATCGCCACCCTGCCGGTGGTCATCGTCTTCCTGGCCTTCGAGCGGTACCTGGTGCGGGGTCTGACCGCCGGCGGGGTCAAGGGCTGACCTCGACAGTGGACCTTCCTCAGGTGGCGGTGGTGGTGCCCACCTACTGGTGCGGCAGCCTGCCCGACCGCGGGCCGTTCGACCATCCCACCCCCCTGAGCTCGCCGTCCCCCCTGGAGCGGCTGCTGGCAAGCTTGGCCATCCAGCGGGGCGTGGAGTTCCTGCTGGTGGTGTTAGTGGCCACCCACCCACCATGGGTTTCGCCGGAGGCGGAGAAGGAGGTGGGTCGGAACCTGGCCGGGTTCCGGGGGAACTGGCCGGTGGTCGTAGTCGGTCACCGGGAGGCAGCCTGGCTGCAGCGGTGGGCTGGCAGCTGGGGTTTCCCCCCCGGGGCGGTGGGGCTTGCTGGGTACGGACAGGTACGCAATCTGCAGCTCCTCGTGCCCTACCTCCTCGGGGCGCAGGTGACGGTGGCCGTGGACGACGATGAGGTCCTGCCGCCTGAGTACCTAAGGCGGGCCACCGCCCACGTGGGGCGGCGGCTGGCCGGCCGGCCCATCCTCGGGGTGGGGGGCCTGTACCAGGACCCGCAAGGGGACGTTAGCCTCCCAGCGGGCGCGCCCACCGGCAACCCCTTCCTTGACAAGGCCCAGCTGATAAACGCCACCGTGGCCAGGCTCGCCGCTGGCCCGGGGCGGTTGGTCGATACCCCGCTGGCGTTTGGGGGGAACATGGTGTTTGGCAGGGAGCTGGTCTCCCAGGTCCCCTTTGACCCCTGGGTTGGCCGCGGGGAGGACATCGACTACGTGCTGTCGGCCCGCATCCGCGGCATCCGGTTCTGGCTGGACAAGCAGCTGATGGTGACCCACCTGCCTCCGGCTGCCTACCGGGCCTCTGCCTGCGCCATGCTCCGGCGGGACGTGTACCGGTTCCTGTACGAGAGGGCCAAGCTGAACGAGGCCTGCGCCCACGGGCTGGCCGGCGAGCTGGACTTGGAGCCCTACCCCGGACAGCTGCTGGGCGACCGGCTGGAGCTGCAGGCGGCGGCGCTGCGGGCGGTGTGCGGGGGAAGGCGCGCCGAGACCTTCGTCGGCGCTGCCCGCCGCCAGGCGGACAGGCGCAGCGGGGCTTACTTCCCCCTGCAGGAGCGCTGGACAGTCTTGCTCGCCACCGGGGGTGTGGATCGGCGGGCGCGTGGATTCGTGCGCGGATTGGCTGAGCGCTGAAGGCGGCCACCCGTCTTGTCCGGCGGTGTCCCCAGTCGGGTGTGTCGGTCCGTCAGTTCCTTGTGTCTGCTCAGCCAGTGCCTACAATACAGCTCCAAATGAGGTGTGTTGTCTGATCCCGATGTCGCGTATTGGCATCTGTCATTTTCGCGTTGGGGAAACTGACGGGGTCTCCCTGGAGATCGAGAAGTGGCGGGCAGCGCTGGAGAGTTTGGGTCACACGGTGCTGCTTTGCGCCGGTCGGTGCGGCGACGGGGAGGCGTTCATCATCCCGGAGCTGTCCCTGGACCACCCTGAGGTGGCCAATATTCGGAACAACGCGTTCGGGGTATTCGCCGACTACCCGTCTGAGCAAGCGCTTCATGACCATATCGAGGAGCTGGCAGCGCGCATTGAGTATGGGCTGCGCCATTTTGTGGACGTCTACGATATCGACGTGCTGGTGGTGGAGAACCTCTGGTCGCTCTCCCCCCACTTGTCGGCCACCCTGGCCGTGTGGCGCACGGTGCGGGACCTGAACCTACCTGCCGTCGCCCACCATCACGACTTCTATTGGGAGAAGGAGGATTATCGCGGTCCCACCTGCCGGGTGGTCAAGCGGCTGTTGTCCACCATGTATCCGCCGCGTGACCCCCGGGTGGTACACGTGGTGATCAACAAACTCGCTCAGGCCCAGCTGGGCCGGCAGGGCATCCCCGCCTTGGTGATTCCCAACGTGTTGGACTTCCAGGCCCGCTGGCCGGTCGACGAGTACAACTGCGACCTGCGGGAGGCGTTGGGGCTCTCCCCGGGCGACGTGGTCTTGCTCCAGGCCACCCGGGTGGTGCGCCGCAAAGGCATTGAACTGGCTGTCGACCTGGCGGCGGCCTTGGCCCGCCGTAGGTTCCGGGCTTCCCTGCGGCGACGCGCGGCGGCGCGCGGGGCGGCAGGTGGCGGCCGGGTGGTGCTGGTACTGCCCAATTCGGTGGAGGACCCGGCGTATCGGGACCAGCTTGGGGCGCACATTGAGCGGCGTCAGGTGGACGCTCGCTTCGTGTCCTCGCAGTTTGCCCACCAGCGGCGGCGCGAGAGGGGAAGCAAGGTCTACTCGTTTTGGGACAGCTATCTGCTGGCCGACCTGATGACCTACCCATCCTTGCAGGAGGGCTGGGGCAACCAGCTCCTGGAGGGGATGTGGGCGAGGCTGCCAGTGGCGCTATTCGAGTATCCTGTGTTCTGTTCAGACATCGCCCCGTTGGGCTTTGACTACGTGTCCCTGGGGCGGGAGGCCCGTCGGGGAGATGAGGGCCTGGTGTCCGTGCCACCTCCCATCGTGGACCATGCCGCTCGCCAGGCGGCCGACCTGTTGGGGGACTCCGAACGGTACCAGTGGATGGTGGAGCACAACTTCGCCCTGGCCAGCCGCCACTTCTCCATGGACCGGCTGCAGCAGCAGCTGGGCCAGGTGGTGGCCGCGGGATTGAGCTGTGCAGGGGGCACGGTTGCCCGCGCCCGTTGAGCTGGTGGTGGGGGTGTGCACCAAGGATTGCGCTTCCACGGTGGGGCATGTGCTGGAGGTGGTGGATCAGGGCCTGGCCGGCAGTTTCCCCGACCACCGGGCGCTGATTGTCGTTTCAGATGGCTTCTCACAAGATGGGACCCGCGAGGTGGCCGGCCGGACCCCGACTCGGGCCGAGAAGGTGGTGGAGGAGCAGCGAGGCCCGCCGGGCAAGGGAGTGGGGGTGCGGACGATCCTGGAGCTGGCCCAGCAGCGGGGCGCCCGGGCGGTGGCGCTGGTGGACGGGGATCTGTTGAGTGTCCAACCCCACTGGGTTAAGCTGCTGCTGGAGCCGATTCTGACCGGAGGTCAGTTGGTGGTCCCGCTGTACTTGCGCCACCCCCACGACGGGGTGATCACCAATCACGTGGTCTACCCACTGGTGAACGTGCTGTTCGGCTTGGGTGTGCGCCAGCCCATCGGGGGCGAATTCGGCTTATCCGGAGAGCTGGGGGCAAGGCTGCTGGATGACGCGGCCTTTCCGAACGAGTTTGGCATCGACGTGTTCATCACCGTCTCCGGCGCGGTCGCCGGCGGGCGGACGGTGCAAGCCGCGCTCGGCGTCAAGGCGCATGAATCGACCCAACGCTACGTCGACCCGGAGGCCCTGTTGGTGCCCATGTTCCATCAGGTGACCGGCACCCTGTTCCGGCTCGTCCATCATTTCCGCGACCACGTCCGTCAGGTGCGGTCAGTACGGGCTGTGCCCCAGGTGGGCAAACTGCCGGCCGCGGACCTAACTCCGGTGCCGGTGGATCGGCCTCGGCTGCTGGCCCGGTTCCGCAGCCTGGTGGCCGAGCGGGTGACCGGCCGAGCCACGTTCCTGGGCAAGCTGGGCCCGGAGGTCGTCGCCTTGGGCAAGCAGCAGCCTGATCAGTTCAGCTTCCCGCTGCGGTTGTGGGCCGAGGGACTCTACCGGGCGGTGGCCGCCTTCGCGGCCGACCCCGGCGGGACGCTCCGGGTGTTGGAGGCGCTGTGGCAGGGTCGTTATCTGGGGTTTGTGTGCGAGACGGCCGGCCTGTCGGCCGAAGAGGCCGAGGCGCGCATCCAGGAGCAACTGGCGACCTTCTGGGAGTTCAGGCCCAGCCTGGAGGAATTGTTGTGAGGACCGTTGTCCTGGCCGGCGGCTTCGCCAAGCGGCTGTGGCCCATCACCCTCGACCGGCCCAAGCCTCTGCTCCCGGTGGCTGGCAAGCCTATCCTGGACTACATCATGGACCGCTATCCACTGTCGGACCCCCCCATCCTGTCGGTGAACCGCAGGTTTACGGAGGCCTTCTCCGGCTGGAGCCGGGCCAAGGGCCGGCAAGTGGAGCTGGTGGTGGAGGAGACCCGCAGTGAGGAGGAGAAGCTGGGGTCGGTGGGTGCGTTGGCCTACGTGATCGATCGGCTGTCCCTGGACGACGATCTGCTGGTCGTGGGGGGGGACAACCTATTCGACTTCGATCTGGGAGAGTTCGTGAACAGCTTCCACGGCGAGACCCTGGTGGCCCTCTACGACCTGGGCGACCCAGCCCGGGCCCGCCGTCGTTATGGGGTGGCACTGGTGGAGGGCGGCCGGGTGAAGGGGTTCCAGGAGAAGCCCGATCACCCCCGCTCCCAGCTGGCGAGCACCGCCTGCTACGTATTCCCCCGCCAGGTGCTGCCGCTGATCCGCACGTTCCTCGCCCAGGCCGAGGCCGGCCAGGATGCCCCCGGCTACTTCCTGGAGTGGCTGCGCGCGCGAAAGCCAATCGACGCGTTCGTGTTCGGGGAGGGGTGGTTCGACGTCGGGGGGCGGTCGGCCTACATCGAGGCGAACCTCCACTATCACGGCGGCCGCAGTTGGGTCCACCCGCGGGCCCGACTGGAGGGTGCGTGTGTGGAGCGCTCGGTGGTGATCGGCCCTTGTCGGATCGAGGGCGCCCGCCTCACAGGCTGCGTGGTAGACGAGGACGCCCAGATTACGGGGGTGGACCTACGCGACGCCCTGGTGGGACGGGGCAGCTGGCTGCGCGGCGATGACTGACCTCACCCCGGCCTTGGCGTTGACAGTCAGGTGGTCTGCCTTGACAATGGATTATCCAATCTGTGAGGTGGTTGTGCGTGCGTAGTCTGTCAATCGTAGTCTTGGCCCTAGGACTGACCTTCTGCGGCCTGGCCCAACAAGCCGAGTCCCCGCCGGCAACGCCGGTGGCTGTGGTGAACGGCGAGGAGATCAGCCGCCAGGAGCTGAACCAGGCGACGAATCTCTCTCAGATCATCTTCAACATCTACCAGAGCTTCCCCTCCTTTGCCCAGACCCTGCTCACCACGGAGGAGGGAGAGGCGTTGCTGCGGCGCTATGAGCGCGACGTGCTGGACAGGATCGTCCTGCGGCGGCTCCAGCTGCAGCAGGCCCGGGCGCGGGGCATCGAGCCGGATCCGGACCGGGTCGATGAGCGGACCCAGCAGACCATGGACCGCATCCTCGAGCAGAATGATCTCACCCAGGAGCAGCTGACCGAGGTCCTCGCCCAGCAAGGGCGCACGGTGGAGAACTTCAGGGCGGACGTCGCCCGTCAGGTCCGGGAGCAGCTGCAGCTGGAGGAGCTGCGAGACCGGGTGACTGAACAGGCTACGGTGAGCGACCAGGAAATCCAGGACTACTACGCCGCCCACCCGGACCGGTTTACCGACGATGCAGGCAAGCAGCAGCCGCTTGAGGAAGGCCGAGACGAGATAACGTCTGTGTTGCTGGACGACAAGAAATCCCAACTGTGGGAGGAGTGGCTGGAGCAGATTCGCGAGGAGGCTGAGGTCACCGTCAACCTGTGAGCAGGCCTGGACGAGGTGCGGCCTCAGGGGGCGGCGGGTCCTGGGGCCGCCAGCCGGGCGACTTCAGGTGTGGAATGCCTCGTACTGGTCGGCTTCCGAGGCCGGCTCTGTCTCCTCGGCCTCGCTGGGGAACTGGATGTCCTGGACGTAGACGTCCACATTGGCGACCTTGACGTTGGTCATCCCCTCGACTTCCTCGACCACCTTCTTCTGGATCTCCCGGGCTACATCGTGGAGGGGGCGCCCGTAGTGGAGTACCACGTGGAGCGTGAACTCCACGTCGGACTCGCCCAAGACCACGTCGATCCCCCGATTTCGTCCCCCGAAGATGCCCACCACGCCCCCGACCCGTCCGCCCCGCACCTCTTCCAGGTTGCGGACCTGGAACGCGGCATGTTCGGCCAGCGCGGTGAGCACCCCTTCGGAGACGTAGATCTTCCCGCGCTCGCCTGCGGTCTCGCTGTAGCGGCGGCGCTCGGCTGGACCTTTCTCCTGAGCTTCGCGGCCAACTTCCTGCTCGGCGTCCATCGTACTCCCCCCTTTCCGGAGCATGATACCACGCCGGGGCGCACCAGCGCCCGCCGGGCTCACCCGACGCGGAAGCCCAGTCGCGCCCCAAGCTGTGCGAACGCTCGCATCCACCCCTGGGCAGCCTGGTCGCCGGCATCGGCTTGTGCCTCAACTTGCGGCCGGATTTGGCGGGACATTTCGTAGTACGTGTTTTGCACTTGCCAAAGGTCGACCTCGAACGGGAAATCCAGTGCGGCGGAGATGCGGTCCTTGACTTCAGTTATTCTGGCCGGCTCGGCCGCCGCCGCGGCCGCCCAGCGGGCGAGTCGCTGCAACGCTTGGGCCAGGGCGTGGCCCAGGGTCACCCGATCCAGGGCGAGGTTCCTGTCTTGTGCTTCCTCCACCAGCCCCCGGGCCGTGGGCAGGTCGGGGTCGTCGCGGGCCAAGGCTCGCTGTATCTGGCGGTTCAACACGAACTGGGCGGCTGCCCGTAGGGCTTCAGGGGCGGGGATCCCCAAGTCGGCGAGGAACAGAAGCAGCGAACTGTTCTCCTCGTAGATGTGTTGGTACTCGGATTCCACCTGGGACAACGTGGCCGCCAGGATGCTGTCCACTGTCCGGCGCTGTTCGTCTCGAAACAGTGATCTCAACGAGTAACGCGGCGGGCCGAACCCACCATCCAGCGCGCGGAGCGTCTCGGGAAGGTCGCCGGCCAGGAATGGCCGGGTTAAGTCGGCAACCACCTGCCGGTACGCCTGGGGTCCTGGGTACTCCTTTACCCCACCCGACAGGTTGTGGTCCCCGAGGTGCAGGACTCCGAAGGCCAGCTCAGCTGTCTCCCAGGTGATCTGCGAAGTCACCCGCGCGTGCCCCACGGCCAGCCGGGCCGGCCCCACCTCCCGCAGTTGGTGGTCCCCGCGGTCCACGGTGAAGCAGTACACCGAGTCCCGTTCTCCGTAGCCGTCGAACAGGGAGCTGATCGCATAGTGGGCGGCCACGTGTGGCAAGTCGACCCGGGCCGGCCGCACCTGGGTCTCGTAGATCTGGCGGCCGTCCGCGTGCTCGGGCAGGTTGCTCTTGGCCCGCTCCAGGCGGGCGAGGAACTCCGTCTCCAGCTGGTTGCCAAACAGCTCCTGGGCGAGCTGAAGGGCCCGGCCGGCGTAGCGGATGACCTGGACCGTCTCGATCCCGGACAGCTCGGCAAAGAACCAACCGCAGCTGGTGTACATCAGCATGGCGTGGCGCTGCATCTCCAACAGCTTGAGCGCGCGGACCTTGTCCGCGGGGGTCAGCTCCCGCGCGGCGTGCTGGGCCAACAGCTGGTCCGCGGACTGCGGCGAACGGGCAATGACAACGTGCCCGTAGTCGTCCCGCGCCGCCCACGGGTCCTTAAACAGCTCCCTGCCCGAGTCCGTGAACCGTACGGCCAGCGCGTCGCGGAGCCAGTCAAAAGCCTCCCGCAGAGGACCCCGCCAGGACTGATTCCACTCTGGCCGGCCCCCGCTGACACAGCCACAATCGGCCTGCCAGCGGTCTAGGCCGTGGGCACAGCTCCACGAAGTGTTCTCGGCGATCTCCACCTCCCACTGCGGGGGGTGACGGGCCAGGAACTCGCCGTAGTTGGTGAGCTCGACCTCCGACGCAGACGCCAGCGAGTGGAGGGCGTAGGCCAGGGCCATGTCCCCGTGGCGGTGGTGGTGTCCGTAGGACTCCCCGTCGGTAGCCAGGTGTACCAAGGACGCGGCATCCGCCTGGTTCGGAAAAGCGGACATCAGCCGCTGGGCGAACGCCTCCCCGCTCCTCAGCAGCCCCTCGAAGGCCACCGCTTGGGCCAGCGGACCGTGGTAGAAGAAGACCGTCAGCTCCCCGCCCGCGGGCAGCCGTACCCGGTACGGCCGGGTGGGGTCCACCCGCCCTCCGGAGACGTCCTGCCACTCGCCGCCGGCCAGGGGACGCACGCGAGCTGCTTGGTGCGGGGCGAGGATGGTGAACGTGATCCCCGCCTCGGCCAACGTCTCCAAGGTGGGGATGTCCACAGCGGTCTCGGGCAGCCACATCCCTTCGGGGGCCCGCCCGAACCGGCGGCGGAAGTCGGCCACCCCCCAGATCACCTGGGTGCGGCGGTCGCGTGAATTGGCCAGGGGCAGGATGATGTGGTTGTAGGGCTGGGCCAAGGCGTTCCCGTGGCCGGACAAGCGGTCACGGCTCCCCCGGTCGGCCTCCAGGATGCGGGCGTACACGTCCGGCCGCTTGCTCTCCAGCCAGCTCAGCAACGTGGGGCCGAAGTTGAAACTGATGTGGGCGTAGTTGTTGACGATGTCCGCAATGCGGCCTTCCTCGTCCAGGATGCGGGAGGCGGAGTTGGGGGCGTAGCACTCGGCCGTCACCCGCTCGTTCCAGTCGTGGAACGGGTAGGCCGAGTCCTGGACCTCCACCGCCTCCAGCCACGGGTTCTCCCGCGGCGGCTGGTAGAAATGGCCGTGAACGCACACGTAGCGGTCCGTCAACTCGTCCCCCCTGCTGCGTTCGTCGTGGTTCGCCGCCACTGGAGGAAAATGATCCCCAACGGGGGCAGGGTGAGGTGAACGGAGCAGGGGCGGCCGTGGGCGCCGCTCGCCGTGGTCCAGCGGCCCCCCATGTTCCCCCAGCCGCTACCGCCGTATTCGCGAGCGTCGCTGTTCAGTACCTCGCTCCAGTGTCCGCTCCGGGGGACGCCCACCGGGTAGCCCTCGCGGGGCACCGGGGTGAAGTTGGCGGCCACCAGCAGCAGCTGGTCGGGGGAAGTTCCGAACCGCAGGAAGGTCACTGCACTGGCGGCCGCGTCGTCGGCGTCCACCCACTGGAACCCCTCCGGCGAGAAGTCCAGCTCATACAAGGCTGGGTTCCCTTGGTGGAGGCGGTTGAGATCCTGGACCCATCTTCGCAGGCCCGCATGGTCGCGATCTTGGAGGAGCTCCCACTCCAGCTCGCTGTCGTGCTGCCATTCCGACTGCTGGCCGAACTCCCCGCCCATGAACAGGAGTTTCTTCCCGGGCAGGGCGTACATGTACCCCAGGAGGAGCCGCAAGTTGGCCAGTCGACGCCATCGGTCCCAGGGCATCTTCTCCAGCAGCGACCGCTTGCCGTGCACCACCTCATCGTGGGACAGGGGGAGGACGAAGTTCTCCGATAAAGCATAGATCATCCGGAATGTGAGCTGATTATGGTGGTACTTGCGGTGGACGGGGTCCCGGCTCAAGTAGTCAAGCGTGTCATGCATCCATCCCATGTCCCACTTCATCCCGAACCCCAGGCCGCCCGCATAGGTCGGCCGGGACACCTTGGGCCAGGCGGTGGACTCCTCGGCCACCGTCTGCACGTCAGGGAAGCGGCGGTAGACCTCTGTGTTCAGCTGTTTGAGGAACGAGATGGCCTCCAAGTTCTCGTTTCCTCCGTAATCGTTGGGGAGCCACTCCCCCTCTTGCCGCGAGTAGTCGAGGTAGAGCATGGAGGCCACCGCGTCCACCCGCAGCCCGTCGGCGTGGTACGTATCGAGCCAGAACAGTGCGGAGGAGAGCAGGAAAGACCGGACCTCCGGGCGGCCGTAGTTGAAGATGAAAGAATTCCAGTCAGGGTGGAAACCGCGGCGCGGGTCGGCGTGCTCGTACAGGTGGGTCCCGTCGAAGAAGCCCAGCCCGTGCTCGTCGGCCGGGAAGTGGGAGGGAACCCAGTCCAGGATGACCCCAATCCCGTGCTGGTGCAGGATGTCCACCAGGTACATGAAGTCCTGCGGCGCGCCGTACCGCGACGTGGGGGCGAAGTAGCCGGTGGTCTGGTAACCCCACGAGCCGTAGAACGGGTGTTCCATGACTGGCAGGAACTCCACGTGGGTGAACCCCATGTCCACCAGATACTCAGCCAGCCTCGGCGCCAGCTCCCGATAGGAGAGGAACCTCCCCCCTGCCCCCCGCTGCCAGGAGCCCAGGTGGACTTCGTAGATGGCCAGGGGGCCGGCAAGGGCGTTGCGTTGGCTGCGCCTTGCCATCCACGCCTGGTCTCCCCAACGGTAGTCCAAGTCCCACACCACGGAAGCAGTGCCCGGCGCCCGCTGGTGGTAGTGGCCCACCGGGTCGGCCTTGTCTACTTGGTAGCCGGCGTAGCGGGATGAGATGTGATACTTGTACAGGGCCCCCTTGCCCGCTTCGGGGACGTGACCGGCCCAGATTCCCGACCTCCCCTGTGGCTCCAGCAGGTGGGCCCGCTTGTCCCAGCCGTTGAAGTCGCCGATCACCGAGACTCTCTCCGCATCCGGCGCCCACACGGCAAACTGCGTCCCGGCGTCCCGCGGCAACAGATGAGCTCCCAATACCTCGTGCAGCCGCAGGTGTGTTCCCTGGTTGAACAAGTACAGGTCGTCCGCGGTCAGCTGGCGATGCGCCGTCATCTGCCCTCGCTCCCCGAACCCGGGGAAGCCCGCCGTCTGCGGCGTTCACCGTCGGCTCTGATCATCGGCCCAGTGTACCCAGTTCACTCGCGGTTGGGAAAGCGGGCACTGCAAGCGTTGCACGGTCGCTGCGGCGCTGGCTAGACTCAGTTCGACAGGCGGGGGGAGGAAAGGAGCGCGGTTGGAGAAGATTGGCTTTGTCTCCACTCGGTTGGCGGGGACCGACGGGGTCTCGCTGGAAGTCCGCAAGTGGGGCAACGTCCTGTCAGAGCAGGGATACGAGTTGACCTTCTTTGCCGGCGAGTGCGATTGGCCGGCCGACCGTTCCCGGGTGGTCCCGGAAGCCCACTTCCAGCATCCTCAAGTGCGCGCGGTCACCGAGGAGCTGTTCGGCCGCGAGACGCGGGGCCCGAGCACGTCCCGGCGCGTGGCGGCCCTCAAGGACCACCTCAAGGGGCACTTGCACAGCTTTGTCGCTGAGTTCGGCGTGGAGATCATGGTCGTGGAGAACGCCCTCTCCCTCCCGGTGAACGTCCCGCTGGGGCTGGCGCTGGCCGAGCTGATCGCCGAAACGGGCATCCCCACCATCGCCCACCACCACGATTTCTGGTGGGAGCGGCGACGGTTTGCCCTCAGCGCGGCCGGGGACTACCTGCGGGCGGCCTTCCCTCCGGTACTACCCTCGGTCCACCACGTGGTGATCAACTCATTCGGGGGGAGCCAGCTGGCGCTCCGCACTGGGGCCACATCTGTGTTGATCCCCAACGTGATGGACTTTGAGACCCCGCTCCCGCCCCCGGACGCCCACACAATCAGGCTGCGTCCCGCGTTGGGAGTGCCCACGGGCACCTTCCTTCTCCTCCAGCCCACCCGAATCGTGCCCCGCAAGCGCATCGAGCTGGCCATGGAGCTGGTACGGCGGCTGGAACTTCCCTGCGTCCTGGTAGTCTCCCATTCGGCCGGCGACGAGGGGACGGCCTACAAGCGTCACCTGGAACGGTATGCAGATCTGCTTGGGGTGGACGTCATCTTCGCCCACGAGTTCATCGCTCACGGTCGCCGGACGACAGGAGGGAAGGAGTTGTTTTCGTTGGCCGATGCCTACCGCCAGGCGGACCTGGTGACCTATCCGTCCACCGTGGAAGGGTTTGGCAACGCCTTCCTGGAGGCGGTCTACTACCGCCGCCCTTTGGTGATGAGTACCTACGAGATCTTCCAGACGGACATCGCCCCCAAGGGGTTTGAGGTGATCGAGTTCGGGGACTTCATCGGGGAGGACACCGTGCGGCGCGCCCGGGCAGTACTCGAGAATCCAGCGCTGGCCGAGGACTGGGTTGAGCACAACTACCAGGTCGCCCGGAGACACTATTCGTTTGCCGTCCTGGAGAAGTACCTAGCCGCCCTGATGGGCCGGGCCCGGCGCAGCTAGCCGGCTACGCCCGCAGGGATACCACGGTCCGCCGCTCCTCGCTGTGCAGCTCGAGTTTCGCCTCCCGGGCCAGCCACCCCAGCGCCATGAGCACCAGCCGTTCGGGGCCCTCCACCTGGCGGATCACCTGGGACAGGGAACAGGGTCCCTGTTCGGTTAGGAACCGCCACACCCGGCCTGCCGCCTCGCCCACATCCGCCACGCCCATCGCCCATCACCCCCCTGTGCCGGTGCACGATAGCCCCGTGCGCCTGCGCTGACAGGGTCTCCCGTTGGCCGACGGCCGCCCTAAGGTTAACATGGCCATTCGTGCGCGACGTGCAGGGGGAGGGGAGGGGTCAAGGCCGGCCATGACGCAAGTGGACTTGGTCTTCGGCGTGCACTGCCACCAGCCAGTGGGCAACTTCCCGGAAGTGGTGGAACGGGCGTGTGGAGATGCCTACCTGCCGCTGCTGACGGCCCTGGATCGCCACCCGGCGGTCAAGGCCGTGGTGCACATGACCGGACCGCTGTGGGAGCACCTGGAGGCGCATCGCCCGGAGGTGCTGGCTCTGGTGGGGCGGTTGGTGGACCGCGGGCAGGTAGAGCTCCTCGGCGGCGGGTTCTACGAGCCCATTTTGGCAGCCATTCCCCCGCAGGACGTCGCTGCCCAGCTGGCCCGGATGCGGGCGTACCTGAAGAGTCGGTTTGGCCAGGATCCCGTAGGGATCTGGCTTGCCGAGCGGGTGTGGGAGCCGCATCTGCCCAGCCTCCTGTCCGAGTGTAATGTGCGCTACTTACCAGTGGATGACACGCACTTCCCCCGGGCTGGCCTATTGTCGGCCCAGATCAGCGGGTACTACCTCACTGAGGATCGCGGCTGCCCGGTGGGCGTGTTTCCCATCTCAGGCCGCTTGCGTTATCTCATCCCCTTCCGCCCCTTGGACGAGGTGATGGCCTACTTCAGGGCGATTGCTGCGCAAGGGGGCTGGCCGCTGCTCGTGCTGGTGGACGGCGGGGAGAAGTTCGGGGTGTGGCCGGGGACCAAGCGGTGGGTGCACGATGAGGGCTGGCTGGAACAGTTCCTGCGAGCTCTGGTGGACAACGCCGCTTGGTTGGGGACCACCACTCTGCGCGAGGCGTTCGCCGCTCGGGAACCCCTGGGGCGGGTCTACCTGCCCGCCACCTCGTACTTCGAGCTGGGAGAGTCGGCCCTGCCCGCGGCGGCTGAGCACCGAATGGAGGCGCTCAAGTCAGCGTTGGGCAGCCGTCTGGAGGAGTCTCGCCCCTTGCTCTCCGGTGGCTTCTGGCGCGGCTTTCTAACCAAGTACCCAGAGGCCAACTACCTGCACAAGCGGATGCTTCGGCTGAGCGAGCGAGCTTCGCGCGCCCCGGCGGGAGGGCGGCTGAGGGAGGAGCCGAGAAAGCATCTCCTGCGCGCCCAGTGCAACGACGCCTACTGGCACGGCCTGTTCGGGGGAATCTACTTGCCGCACTTGCGAGATGCCCTGTGGCGGGAGCTGCTCTCCGCCCAGTGGCTGCTGGACCGGCTGGAGCGGGGGCAAGCGGCGTGGGGCGGCCTGTACAGCGGTGATCTGGACGTTGACGGGCACCGGGAGGTGGTGGCGGAAACGGAGAAGTGGAACGTGGTCCTGTCCCCCCGGTTCGGCAGTACGATCGTCGAGCTGAGCGACAAGACCATCCCCTACAACTTCCTCAACGTGGTGGCCCGCCGTCCGGAAGGTTACCATCGGTGCGTGCCCGCCGACGCGGGCGAGGAGGACGGTGCCCCGCGGAGCATCCACGAGATCACGGCGGCTAAGGTGCCGCACCTGGAAAGCTACCTGGTCTACGACCGTCATCCGCGCGCCGGGCTGGTGGACCATCTGTTCCGCCCCCAGGCCACCCTGGATCAGCGGGCAGCCGGATCAGCAGCCGAGCTTGTAGACCTGCAGGGGGAGGCTTACGCGGCCGCAACCCAGGAGGGGGAGCGGGGGATCGCGGTGTCCCTCGCCTGGCAGGGCAGCGCCGGCGATGGGCGACTGCGGCTGGAGAAAATGGTCCGATTGTCCCCGGGCGGGCAGGGTGTCTGCGTGCGGGTGGGACTTGAGAACAGCGGTCCACGCGCGGTGCACCTCCTGTACGGGATGGAGTTCAACTTCGGGATGCTCGCCGGGGATGCCGCGGATCGCTACTTCCAGCTGCCCGGCCGCCGGCTGACCGACCCCCGGATGGCCAGCCGTGGTGAGGAGCGAGACGTGACCTGCCTCCGCCTGGTGAACGACTGGGAGGGCTGGGCCCTCGAGGTGCAGACCTCGCGCCCTGCCTTGCTGTGGCGCCACCCTGTTCACACGGTAAACAATTCCGAGGCCGGCTTCGAGCTGGTCTATCAGGCCTCCTGTGTGGTGCTGGCGTGGGAGCTGTGCCTGAGCCAGGGCGGCTGCTCCACGCTGGATCTGTCCCTCCGTACCACAGGCCGCCGGCGGGGAATTCACTGCTGAGTCCTGAGAGCGGTGCGCCCAACCGGTTTGAAGGAGAAGGGCAAGGTGATAGGCTGTTGGCACAGGTGGTGATCCCCAGGGGAGGGAAGAGATGGGCAAGGTGTTGACCTTCGTGCTGGCTGGCGGGCGCGGCGAGCGACTGTGGCCGTTGACCCGGGACCGGGCGAAGCCGGCGGTGCGCCTTGGGGGTATCTACAGGATCATCGACACCCTCAGCAACTGTCTTAATTCGGGGCTGCGTCAGGCATTCGTCCTCACCCAGTACAAGTCTCTGTCGCTGGCGCGGCACATCGACCTAGGTTGGAGCCTGTTCAGCTCGGCAGTCGGCGAGTTCATCGCCACCGTACCCCCACAGCAGCGCATCGCCAACCACTGGTGCCTGAGGACTGCCGACGCCATCTACCAGAATTGGTATTCGGTAGAGCGGCATTCGCTGTCCTGGGACCGGCCGGGCCTGATCCTGGCCGGCGACCACGTATACAAGATGGACTACCGGATCATGGTCTCAGCGCATCGGGAGCGGGACGCCGACCTCACCGTGGGGGTGGTCACGATGGATCGGCGCCAGGCGGCGGGCAAGCTGGGGGTGTTGGCGGTGGATCGAGATTGGCGGGTCCTCCAGTTTGAGGAGAAGCCGGGCCAGCCCACGCCGTCGCCGGAGGATCCCGGCAGCTGCCTGGCCTCCATGGGCATCTACGCCTTCAAGACCGATGTGCTGTGGACCAGGCTGCAGGAGCACGCCGACGATCCCCGGTCCGGTCACGACTTCGGCAGGGATGTGATCAACCGCATGGTGGGCGAGGACAAGGTGCTCGCCCTGCCGCTGGCGGCGGCCAGCCGGAATGACGTCCCCTACTGGCGCGACGTGGGCTCGCTGGACGCCTATTGGGACGCGCACATGGACTTGGTGGCCGTGATGCCCCAATTCAACCTCTACGACCGCCGCTGGCCGATTCACACTTACTACGCGCCCTGGCCCCCGGCGAAGACCGTCCACCGAGAGCCGGGTCGGACGGGGGAGGCCCTGGATTCCCTGCTATCCCCCGGCTGCATTGTGTCCGGGGGGCGGGTGGTGCGCTCTGTCCTGTCGCCCGGGGTGCGGGTGAACAGCTACGCCCTGGTGGAGGAGTCGGTGCTCCTCGACGACGTGGACGTAGGCCGGGGTGCCCGCATTCGGCGGGCCATCGTGGACAAAGGGGTCAACATCCCTGCCGGGGAGGAGATTGAGTACAGTAGGCCTCAGGACGAGCGCCGCTTCGACGTCTCCCCGGCGGGGGTGGTGGCCATTCCCAAGGAATACGCCTTCTGAGGAGGACAGATGCCAGAGCTTAGGCGGGAACCGATCATGGAGCGGTGGGTGATCATCGCCCCTGAGCGGGCCAAGCGCCCCTCAGATTACCGTTCCCAGAGTGCGGAGGAGGGGGAGGCTGATACGGCGAGCTGCCCGTTCTGCCCGGGCAACGAGCACATGACCCCTCCAGAGCTCTACCGGGTGGGGGGATCTGACTGGCAGGTGCGAGTGGTCCCCAACAAGTTCCCCGCCCTGGGGGACTATCCCGAGCTGGGCCGCGCCGCGGTGGGTGGTTTTTTCGACCGGATGAACGGCGTGGGGACCCATGAGGTGGTGGTGGAGACCCCGGACCACTGCCACGAGCTCCCGGACCTTCCGGTCGAGCACATCAAGGTGGTGGTGGACACGTACGTGCACCGCCTGCGCGAGCTGATGCACAACTCCTGGTACCGCTACGTCCTGTTGTTCAAGAACCACGGCCGCGCGGCCGGCGCGTCGCTGGCCCATCCCCACGCCCAGATCATCGCCACCCCGGTGACACCGCGCCACGTGCGAGCTCACCTGCAAGCGGCCAAGGCTTACTACGAGCGGAAGGAACGGTGCATCTTCTGTGACATCCTGTTGCAGGAGCTCCGGCTGGGCGAGCGGGTGGTGGAGGAGGTCGACGGGTACGTGATCTGGGCGCCGTTCGCGTCGCGCTTCCCTTTCGAACTCCACATCTTCCCCCGCTACCACTCCCACGATTTCACCACCATGACCGAGCAGCAGAAGTGGGGCCTGGCGCGGGTGTTGAAGAAATCCCTGGGGCGGCTGAAGGCACTGTTGGGGGATCCGCCGTACAACTTCGTGCTTCAGAACGCCCCCAACCCGGTCCCCCGGCCCGGCAAGCCCGGCTACTGGGCCACGTTGCAGTACGACTACCATTGGCACTTGGAGATCATCCCCCGCCTCACTCGGGTGGCAGGTTTCGAGTGGGGGACGGGCTTCTACATCAATCCCATGCCTCCCGAGGAGACGGCGGGCTACCTGCGGGAGGTCGACGCCTGAGGAGGTAGACATGCCGTACTACGGTGGACACGAATTGAGGCGGGTATACCAGGAGGCCAGTCGCCATAAGTTCGCGTTGGTGGCCAACAACTTCGCCGAGTCGAACGTGCTGTTGGGCCTGCTGGCCGCCTACGAAGAGGCGGGCAGTGATCTGCTCCTCCAGGTCTCTCTGGGGGCGGCCAAGTTTGCCGGCGCTGGCAAACCCCTGGCGGGCCTGCGGGCCCTGGTCGCGTACGTGCGGGCAGTCGCCGCCGAGGCGGCCGTTGGGGTGTTCGTGAATCTGGACCACATCACGCCTGACCAAGTGGCCAACTTCGTACGTCCGGCCCTGGAGGAGGGGCTGTGTTCCTCGGTGATGATCGACGCCTCCGCCCTCCCGTTTGAGGAGAACGTCGACGCCACCCGGGGGGTGGTGGAACTGGCTCGCCCCTATGGGGCTTTGGTGGAGGGGGAGCTGGGCAAGATCAAGGGGGTGGAGGACGAGATCGCCTCCGACGAGGCCTTCTACACCCAGCCCGAGGAGGCGGCTGAGTTCGTCCGGCGTACCAGGGTGGATCTCCTGGCCGTGTCGGTGGGCACTCAGCACGGCGTGTCCAAGGGGCGAGACCTGACCCTGCGGGTGGAGCTGGCCCGGGAGATCGACGACTGTTTGCGCCAGCAGGGGCACGAGGTGCCGCTGGTGCTGCACGGGGCATCGGGTCTGTCCGGCGACCAGGTACGTGCCCTGGTGGAGGCGGGGGTGGCCAAGGTGAACAAGGACACCACCTATCAATACGTGTTTGGCAACGCGGCCTGTCAGTTCTACGTGGAGAACCGGGAGGCAATCCTCCCCCCACCCGGGAGTCGGTTCGACCCCATCACCTTCGAGGCGCAGGGTGCTGACTGGTCACCGGAAAAGAAGGTATTCGACCCCCGGGTGATGGGGAGGAAGGTGCAGGAGGCGATCCGTCAGGTGGCCGCGGACATGATCGGACAAGTCGGATCAGGAGGGAGGTCTCTCTATGCCTGAAGTGAAGAGGATTGGAGTGCTCACCGGCGGGGGCGACTCTCCGGGCATCAACTCCGCCCTCCGCGCCATCGTCAGGCGGGCTAGGATCGCCGGGGTGGAGGTGGTGGGTTTCCGGGACGGTTGGCGGGGCCCCGCTGAAGACGACGGCCAGGTCCTGTCGCTCAAGCACGTCTCGGGGATCCTGCACATGGGGGGAACCGTGCTGGGCACCTCGCGCACCAACCCGTTCACCAAGGTGGTGCGGGATGGGGAGCAGATCTGGGAGCCCACTGACAAGGTGGACCACATCGTGGCCACCCTGGAGCATCGCAAGCTGGATGCGCTGATCGCCATCGGGGGCGACGACACCCTGGGGGTCGCCCACCGGCTGGGCCAGCACGGGGTGCGCGCGGTGGGCATCCCCCAGACGATCGACAACGACATCGGGGGCACTGACTATGCCATCGGGTTCCACTCCGCGCTGGCCACCGTGACGGAAGCCCTGGACAAGCTCCACACCACCGCTCACGCCCACCATCGACTGCTGATTGTGGAGGTCATGGGCCGGGACTCCGGCTGGATCGCTGTTTGCGGCGGCCTGGCCGGCGGCGCGGACGTCATTCTCGTCCCCGAGGGTCCCCCCGAAGGGTCGTTCTCGGTGGACGACGTCCTGGAGGTGGTGGACAGGCGCCTGCAGCAGGGCCGGAGGTTCTCCATTGTGGTGGTGGCCGAGGGGGCCCGCCCACGCGAGCTGGGGGGACGGCAGGTGAGCCGCAGCGGCGTGGACCCATTTGGCCACGTGCAGCTGGGGGGTGTGGGGTACTGGCTGGCCGCGGAGTTGGAGAAGCGTGACCTTCCCCTCACCCCGCGGGTCACCGTGCTGGCCTACCTGCAACGGGGCGGCACCGCTACCCCGTTCGACCGCCTGCTGGCCACCCGGTTGGGGGCAGCTGCCGTGGAGTTCGCCATGGACGGGAAGTTCGACGTGTTGACCGGGTTGCACGGTCAGCGAGTGGTCCCCGTTCCCCTGGCCGATGCCCTGGCCCAGTGTCCGAAGCCGGTGGATCCCGAGCTCCTTCGGGTGGCCCACAACATCGTGCTGACCTAGGAGGTCAGATGGGACGAGTGTTGCTTCTGCTGCTGGCTGCGGTGAGCCTGGTCGCCGTGGGTGCTGCTCCGGGGGCGGATCTGTTCGCCCCCCTAGGCGACGTGTATCAAGTTATCCGCAGCTACTATTACCGGGCGCAGGAGGTGGAGGACAACGACCTCCTGCACGGGGCCCTACGGGGGATGATCGACGCCCTGGGCGACCCTTACTCCGCCTTCTTCGATCCCCAGGAGTATGCGCAATGGCAGGACAGTCTGGTGGGGGAGTATTCCGGGGTGGGGATGGAGATCACGGTGCGGGACGGCAAGGTCACCGTGGTCGCCCCGCTGCCGGGGACGCCGGCGGAGGAGGCGGGGATTCAAGCCGGAGACTGGATCAAGGCGGTGGACGGCCAGTCAACTGAGGGGTGGTCGCTCGAGCAGGCATCTCAGCAGATCCGTGGTCAGGAGGGCACGGTGGTGACCCTGACAGTGGAGCACCCCGACGGCACTGCACAGGAGGTGGTCATCACCCGGGCGCGCATCCACGTTGACCCCGTGCGGGCCGAGTACCTGGAAGAGGAACAGGTCGGCTACGTGCGTCTCCTGCGTTTCGATTTCGACACCGCCGCCGAGCTGGGCAGGGCGCTGTACGGCTTTCCTCTGGACTCGCTGCGCGGGGTGGTCCTGGACCTGCGCAACAACCCAGGCGGGGTGTTGTCGGCGGCGGTGGCCGTGGCCAGCTACTTCGTGGACGAAGGGACCGTGGTGCAGACCAAGGGTGCCCACCCCGGCACCCGAACCTACGCCAGCAGCGGGAACAGTTTCCCCAACGTTCCCGTGGCCGTGCTGGTCAACCAGGGCACCGCCTCGGCCTCGGAGATCGTGGCCGGAGCGATTCAGGACCGTGGGGTGGGCGTGCTGGTAGGGCGCCCGACGTTCGGCAAGGGGCTGATCCAAGAGTTCGTCATGCGCCTGCCGGACGGATCGGCCGTCAAGCTGACCACGGGGGAGTACTTCACTCCCGCGGGGAACCCCGTTCAGGATGTGGGCCTCGCCCCAGACATCCCGGTGGATGCGGAGGATTCCCCGTCTGCCGATCAGGACCCGGACCTGGCGGCGGCGCTGGCGTGGATCTCCAGCCGAGCCGGGCAGCCGGTCGGCGCGGGTGAGTGAAGGCGGCGGTAGTTGGGGCGGGCAGTTGGGGCACCGCCTTCGCCCGACTGCTGGCCAGGGCCGGCCACCGGGTGGTCCTGTGGGCTCGGCGAGTGGAGTTGGCGGACCACCTGCGGGAGCGGGGGGAGAACCCTGACTACCTCCCCGGGGTTCGCCTGCCGCCGGGGGTGGGGTGCACGGCGGAGCTGGGCGAAGCCCTGGCCGAGGCGGAGGTGGTCTTCCTGGCCGTGCCCAGCTTCGCCATGGCTGAGCTGGCAGCCAGGGTCGCCGGGCTGCTGCCGCCAGGGGTCCCGGCGGTACACCTGGCCAAGGGCCTGGAGCCGCAGACCGGGCGGCGGATGTCGGAGATCCTGGGCGCGGCCCTGCCGGACCGGCCGCTGTTCGCCCTGTCGGGCCCCTCCCACGCCGAGGAGGTAGCACGCGATCATCCCACCGCGGTGGTCCTGGCCGGTCCCGAGCTCCGCTGGGGGCACCGGCTGCAGCACGATCTGATCACCGCTCGGTTTCGCGTCTACCTGTCAGACGATCTGGTGGGGGTGGAGTATTGCGGGGCGGTGAAAAACGTGCTGGCCGTGGGGACGGGGCTTGCTGATGGGCTGGGCTATGGAGACAACACCCGGGCTGCACTGATCACCCGCGGACTGGCGGAGATGGTGCGATTCGGCCGAGCGGTGGGAGCGCGCCCGGCCACCTTCTACGGCCTGGCTGGGCTCGGGGACCTGGTGGTGACCGCCACCAGCCCCCACTCCCGCAACCGCCAGGTTGGTCTCCGGGTCGGGCAGGGCGAACGGTTGGCGGACGTGCTGGCCGGGATGCGCATGGTGGCCGAAGGCGTCCACACCACGGAAATCCTCTACCGGAAGGCCAGTGAGCTGGGTGTGGAGATGCCTATCACCGCCGCGGTGTACCGGGTTCTGCACCTTGGCCAGGATCCCCGGGGGCAGATCGACCCGCTCATGCTCCGCTCGCCCAAGCGCGAGACCTCCGGGGGGCTGGAGGAGTAACCGACCCCGGGCCCCAGCCCTACTCGCCCCCCGGCTGGGGCAGCTTGGCGGCAACCGGGAACCGAGTGACCAGCTCGCCCCATACCGTCAACGGCAGGCGGGCTCCTACCTCCAGCCGGGCAGGCAGATCCTTGTCGACAAGGAACCCCAGCGGCGTCCCCTCCGCAAGGCCGCGCCGCTCCAGCAGGGCCATGCCCACCTGACCATCTTCCAGCGGGGTGCAGCTGGTAACCCAGCCCAGCATGCGGCCAGATCGGTCCACCACCCCCGCCTCCGCGCGAATGGGTCGGCTTCCGGCGGGGATCCGGAACCGTACCACCTCCCGTTTCCACGCCTCCAGCGCGCGCAGGTACGCCTCCCGGCCGACGAAGAACGGCTTGTGGAGCTTGACGTAGGGGGCGAACCCTGCCTCGTGGGGGGCGATGTGGTGACGGCCGGCCAACTCGTGGCCAAACAGGGGTAGGCCCGCCTCGGTGCGGAGGGAGTCACGGGCGGCCAGCCCGCACGGTGCCACCTGGAAGGGCTCGCCCGCCTCCAGAATCCGCCCCCAGATCTCCTCTGCGTCCTGTGGGTGCACGTACAGCTCGTAGCCCAACCCCTCCCCTGTGTAGCCGGTGCGGGCGCACAGCACGTCCCGACCGCCCACCGAGAGCTCGAGGAACTCTGTGCGGCGCAGGGCACGCAGCCGGCGAGCATCCCGCGGGGACACCAGCCGCACCAGCACGGCCCGGGAGGCGGGCCCCTGCAGGGCGAGGTCGATCCGCGGGTCGGGGGCATGTGGTTCCTTGAGGTTGGCCAGGGTCACTTCCCCATCCGGCTCCACCCATGGCCGCTCGGGGTCCAGCAGAACTTGTCCGGAATTCACCGCGCACATCCAGTCCCAGTCCCTTGCCTCGTTGGCCGCGTTCACCACCACCAGGAACCGATCCCGGGCCCTGCGGTACACCATGAGGTCGTCGATCACTTCTCCGGCTGGAGTGAGCAGGAAACCGTACTGCGACTGTCCGGGGTGAAGCCAACCCGCGTAGTTGGTGGTTACCAGGTTGAGGAAGGACTCTGCGTAGCGGCCGGCGACCTCGAATATCCCCATGTGTCCCAAGTCGAACAGTCCGGCGCGCTGTCGCACCGCGCGGTGCTCGGCCAGGGCGGAGCTGTACCAAGCGGGCATCTGGTAGCCGGCGAACTGCACCAGCTTGGCCCCCAGCTGGCGGTGGATCTCCGTGAGGGGGGTGGTCTGCCCCTCCCGGCTGGGGGCGATGGGGGCACGCGCGTCCTTGGCCTCGGGCAAGGTAATGGCGTGTCCTCCCACGAAGTACGGCTTGCGGGGGGCGAACAGGTGTGGATGGTCTCGAAACACGGAGGCGGCGTCTCCGGCCACGCCGGCGAACAGGGCCTCCTGCCGGCGGGACTCAGTTTGATCTCCGTCCAGCTCGACGTTCAGGTCGCCTTCACCTTCCAGGTGAAACGCCAACTCACCGGTGGACGCGTCGCCGGCTGCCATGGCGCTCACCACCGCCGGCCCCTGGACCTTGCGATAGATGTCGCCATGATCGAACAGAACGTAGCCGTCGGCCAAGCCCGCCAGCCAACGGCGCAGCGGCTCGACTTGGCCGGGCGGGGCCAGAACGGCGAACCTCTCGCCGCCTTCAGGACCGTCCGGCAGCCGGCCCACGATCGCCTCCGCCACCACCTGAGCGTCGGCGTCGAAGAGGGCGGCCCGGCGGGCGCGCCCCACGGTGAGGGACAGGATGTGGGCAGAGCTGGCCTCGTGTAGCAGGTGCCCCGCCCGTCCGCCCTGTACCAGCAGGGCTCCGCAGGGTGACGACGGGCCGCGCCCCACTGCGGCGGTCAGCCGACAGGGCGCGGCGGTCCTGTCCCGGGTCTGCCCGGTTCCTTGCCCGTCGACGTCCGCGCCCCGGCGGGCCAACCGGGCGACCCGGGCCCGGGACTCGCTCAGCAGGCCCACGGGGACCTTGCCGCGGGATAGCGGGCCGGTGAGGCCCAGATAGCTGAAGGGGCGGATCTCGGTGAGCACCCGGGCGGTGATTTCCGCGATCTCTTCCATCTCGGCCTTTCCCATTCCCCGCTGGGTCACCCAGGGCGTGCCGTAGCGGATGCCGCGGGCATCGGCGGCCGAGGTGTCCCCGGGGATGGTGTTCTTGTTCGCCACCAGGCCGACCAGGTCAAGCAGCCGGGCGGCGATCTCTCCCATCAGGGGCTGACCGTTCGGCGTGCGCACCTTGCGCAGATCGATGACCAGCAGGTGGGTGTCTGTCCCCCCGTAGCACAGCCGAAGACCCTGCTGTTGGAGGGCGTGGGCCAGGTGGCGGGCGTTGTCCACGATGCGGTGCTGGCAGGTCCGGAAACTCTCAGTCCTTGCGATCTGGAAAGCGCAGGCCATGGCCGCGAACTTGTTCACGTGGGGCCCCCCCTGCGCGCCCGGAAATACCGCCAGCTCGATCGCCTTGGCCAAGTCAGGGTCGCAGGTCAGGATCACCGCCCCCCGCGGCCCCGCCAGGGTCTTGTGGGTGGTGAACATCACTACGTCGGCGTGGCCGACCGGGTTGGGATAGGCGCCGGCGGCTGCCATCCCGGCGGTGTGGGCGATGTCCGCCAGCAGCAACGCCCCGGCCGCGTCGGCGATCTCTCTGAAAGCCTCCCAGCTTGGGGCCCACGGGTAGGAAGTGTAGCCCGCCACGATCATCTTGGGCCGGTGTCGCTTGGCCAGATCGAGAATCTGGTTGTAGTCGAGCCGTTCACTCCGGGGGTCCACGCTGTAGGGGACCACCTTGAACCGGCGGCCGGACTGGTGGAACGGGGAGCCGTGGGACAGATGTCCCCCCTGGGTTAGGTCAAGGGCCATGAGCGTGTCCCCGGGGGACAGGAGGGCGTCGTAGATCGCCATGTTCGCCGCGGCGCCTGAGAGGGGCTGTACGTTGGCGAATATCTCGTCTGGCCCCACCAGTTCGTTGGCGAAGCACTCCGCCGCCCGCCGACAGGCGAGCGATTCCAAGACGTCCGCCATCTCCACGCCCTTGTAGAAGCGGCGGTCGGCGTACCGCCGGAAATAGGCCAGCTGCTCGGGGAGGTCGACCAGCCGGCTCTCGGGCAGTCGGAGGGTCTCCTCCCGCGGGTATCCCTCAGCGTAGATGGAGGTGAACACGGATTGGAGCGCCTCGCGGACGGCGACGGGAGTGAGGGATTCGGAGGGGATGAGGATGATCTTGTCTCGTTGGCGCCTCTCTTCGGCATTGATTAATTTCTGCAACTGGGCGTCCATCTCTGCCAGCGCCATGGTCCACAGCAGGCGTTCGTCCATTGAAGCTCCTTTCACACCGCAGCGATTTTACTTGGCCAACCGCAGCGGCCGCCATCGCCGGGGCATCAGCTGGATTCCGGGCCGGGCCAGCTCCACCGCCAGGTACATCCCCCCCGACACCAGCGCGTGCCCCCCCAGGAGGAAGGGAATCGGGGCGCGGGCGCAGGCTTCCGCCAGCTCCCGTAGAAACGGGGTCTGCACCGCGTCTGTCTGTAGCAGATCGCAAGCGAACCTGTCGTCGGGCAGCGGCCACAGGCCCCGGGCGGCGAGTAGCACCCGAGTGTCCCACACCACGCCGTGGGCCAGCTTGGACAGCGTCTCCACCAGTCGGGAGGGCGGATCGACCAACGCGGTGAGCAAGGAGCGGACTTCCCCCCTGGCGGCCCGACCGGTGGCCTCCATGCCCCGCCCCTCAGATATGAACCGCACGGGGCAGGCTGCCTCCTCCTCCAGCAGGCGCATCACGTGGCCGCCCACTCTGCCGGCAAGCAGCAACGCCCCCTCCGGGCGGGAGAGGGTCTCCACTAGGCTTTGGGCCCGCTGCCTGGGGACTCCGTCCAGCGCCCGGCGCAGCTCCTCCGGAAGTCCAGGCCGCAGCGCCAGCAGCTGCAGTTCCCCCGGCGTATCGATGTCCAGCTGAGTGCCCGACGTCCGGGGCAGTTCGTAGCAGGTGTAGCCCGCCTCCCACAGTCGCAGGCCCAACGGGTTGTCCCGCTCCAGTCCGCGGAACAGTGTGGAAGGCGCGGGGCAGATCAGGCCGAAATCCACGGAGTAGAAGTTGTTGAGAATGGCGTAGGGGGGGGCGCAGGGGGCCGCGCTGAACAGGCGGGCGAGTTCTTCCTCCTGCATGAGAAACGCGCTCCCGGCGGAGAAATAGGCCACCTGTTGTGCGCCGAACTCACTGCTGAGTTGGGCGAGGCGCCCCCCGAACGCCCACGGGCCGGCCGGGTCGGGTACCACTTCCACGCCGCCTACGTCTTCCCAGTCCACCGGGCAGCGGGTGGCGATGACCACGCGGTTCAGCTCAGTAATTGCTGACAGTCTCCGGGCTAGCGTCCGACCCGCTGCCGTCCGCGCCCGCGGCACCACGCCCGCCCCGCCGCGGTCGAACAGGAGGGCGAGCGTCCCGGCCATTCCCTAAGGCCTGGTCTCGTAGGGGAGCAGGGCTACCTTGCGGGCACGATTGATCTCCCGGGCCAGCTTGCGTTGGTGTTTGGCGCACAGGCGGGTGATCCGGCGGGAGAGGATCTTCCCCCGGCGGTTCATGAACTGCTGGAGCGCATCCGGCTGCTTGTAGTCAAGCTTCAGGCCCTGGTGGCAGGCCCGGCAAACCCGTCTTCTCCTTTGGTACGCCATCAAAACGGAACCTCCTCTTCAGAGTTGAGGTCGGGCGTGCTCTCGGTGTCCTGTTCGGGTTGGCCCTCGTAGTCCGACGTCGACTGCGGCTTGGGCCCCAAGAAGTGGACGCTCTGGGCGTTCACCTCTGCGATCCGCCTTCGCTCCCCTCCTTGGGTCTCGAAAGAACGGAACCGCAGCCGTCCGTCCACCGCCACTAACCTCCCCTTTTGAAGGTATGTGGCACACATTTCAGCTTGTTTGCCCCAGGCGACCACGGGAATGAAATCGGCGTCCTCTTCCCATTCCCCGGAGTCAGGATTCAACCACCGACGGTTGACGGCCACCCGGAAGTTGACCACTGCCCGTCCAGATTGAGTGTATCTCAGCTCAGGATCGGCTGCCAATCGCCCGGTGAGGAGTACCCTATTGAGATCTGACATACCCTACCCTTGATCCAAGCGAACGACCTGATACCGGAGTATCTCGTCGTCCATGTTGAATCGGCTCTCCAGCCCCTTCAGCTGATCGCTCGCCAGCTCGAACGTGACCAGTACGTAGTACCCCTCCCTGAAGTGATCGATCTCGTAGGCCAAGATCCGCGACCCCCACTCGTCGACCCCCTGGACCTGTCCCCCCTGGGACTCGATGATCTGGTTCACCTTAGCCACCTTGTGCTGGCGCTGCTCCTCGTCCAGGTCGGGGCGCAGGATATAGAGCATCTCATAGCCGCGGACTTCTTCCGCCAAGTCGGTATCCTCCTTCTCAAACGATGTTCTCAACAGGTAATTTAGCGTGGACAGGACGGTCTGTCAACTGAGGGGGCGAGAAACGCCCATGGCAAAAGGCATACCTCTTGACATAGGATTCACAATCCACTATAATTAGCCACACTTGGATCTAGGGAGGGGGTGTTGAAGCGTGAACAAAGGGGAAATGGTCGACCGCCTCGCTGTTCGGACTGGGCTGACGAAGAAGGATGCCCGCAAGGCGCTGGACTCCATGATCGACATCATCACTGAGGCCATGACCAACAACGAGGAAGTGCTGCTCACTGGATTCGGCAAGTTCGAGGTACGGGCGCGGAAGCGTTCCCAGCGCATCAACCCGCAGACGCAGCGCCGAATCATGGTGCCGGAGAAGGTGGTGCCCGCGTTCAAGCCCGGCAAGAATCTCAAGGAGCTGGTGGGCAAGCGTCTGAAGGCGGTGACTGAGCGCGGTGAACTCAAGGTAAAGAAGTCATAGGCTCTGACCTCATCAACTGGACATAGGGGTTGAGAGGCTCTGGCGATGCGGGGCGGCTGGAACCGGCAGGGTGACAGCCGCCCTGAATTTCGGTGCGAAACCGCGGCGATGGGAGCGAAGGACTTGCCTTCCGGGGCAAGTTGAGTGTTAGATCGGACCGACAATCTCTTCCCAGGAGGTGGTTTGGCGATGAAGTGGGGAGGCTATCCGCAGAAGAAGGTGGAGAGGGTGCTGGGGTCCAAGTGGGCCTACTACCTGCTGGCGGTGCTGGGCGCGGCGTTGCTGATGGGTGCGTCGCACAAGTGGTCTCCGTAGGGTGAGGAAGACGACACGCGCGCGACACGCCTGCGAGACGGTCGACAGAGGTAGCTCGCCTTGCTACCAAGTATCCCGGCCAGGCTATATGTATGGGCTGTCTCGCTACTCGGCCTTGTTGCACTAGGATATTTCGGTTCACAGATTGAGTTTGAGGGGGAGGAGGTTCTCCTCTCCATCTTTTTTTGCTCGCGGTCGCAGTTTACGACATCTTCTCATCTCGCATCCCCGAGTTCCGCGGGGAGATCTCGGCAAGTGCGGCTCTGCTTGTCACAGGGCTGTTGGTCCTTGGCCGGCCCCTTGGGGTGGTGAGCGGCGCCGTCGGCACGCTCGTGTCAGAGCTCTACCTGCGTGCCCCGTTTGGACGCGGCAGATCCTTAGCCAAAGTGCAGGTTCTCACCTTCAACCTCGCTCAGATCGCACTGACCCTCGGGGTTACCGCGTGGGTGCTCGGCTTCGCCGATGTGCCCATTGGAGGTCTTCGAGGGATAGGTGACTTCGGTCTAGCCTCTGGCATGTTCGCCTTGTTCGTCCTCCTCAACTCGTCGCTGGTTTCCGGGGTAGTCTCGTTGTCCACCGGCCAGCCGTTCCGATACCTCACAGCAGATTGGTTCCGCGATTTCGCCCTTCAGTATCTGATTCTTGGCCTTTCCACGCTGCTGTTGGTCGTGTTGTATTCCATCTCTCCCTGGCACATGCTGCTGGGCTTGACCCCGCTGGTACTGGTGCACTTCTCCTTCAGGAGCTTCCTGCGCATCCGGGCCGAGGCCCAGCGGACGTTCGAGAAGGTGGTCACCCTGTTGGAGCAGCGGGATCCCTATACCGGTGCCCATTCCCAGGAGGTGGGCGAGCTGGCCGTGGAGGTGGCGCGGGAGCTGGGCCTGCGGGCCTCCCAGGCGGAGATGATCAAGTCCGTCGCCAGAGTCCACGATATCGGTAAGATTGCTGTTCCCGACAGTATTCTTCTCAAGCCTGGCAAGCTGGAGCCCCACGAATGGGAAATCATGAAGCGCCATACCGAGGTGGGGGCTGATCTGCTCAAGGGACTCGAGATCTACGGCCGGTATGCGGACGTCGTGCGCTACGAGCACGAGCACTGGGACGGGACGGGCTACCCTGAAGGACTGCGGGGTGAGGCCATCCCGCTGGCGGCCCGGGTCATCGCGGCGGCGGACGTGTATCACGCCCTGACTTCTGACCGTCCGTACCGGCCCGCCTACTCGGATGAGGAGGCCCAGGAGATCATCCGCAAGATGGCGGGGCGAGAACTGGACCCCAAAGTCCTGGGAGCGCTGCTGCGGGTCCTGGAGCGCAGACAGCAACAGAGGGAGCAGACTGAGGGGGAAGCGGGTCAGTGATCCTGCTGTGGGGGGCGGTGATTGGTGTTGTCGCCGGCTGGCTCGCCGGCGGGCGCCTGCGCAACCTGGGAGGTCTCCGGCTGCGTGGTGGCTGGTTGGTTGGGTTGGCGCTCCTCATTCAGCTGCTGATCTTCCCCTTGGGTGACCTCGGCCCGCTGGTGGTCCACGGGACGGTGCCGCTTCATCTCGCCTCCTACGGCGTGCTCGCCGCCTTCCTGGTCTGGAACGTGGCGCACTGGCCGATCGCAGTCATGGGGCTGGGGTTGATCGCCAATCTCGTGGTCATTGCCGCCAACGGCGGCTACATGCCGGCGGATCCGGCCGCATTGGCCCGCGCAGGGGTGGAGGCGGCGGTCGCCCTGCAGCAGGATGGGGTGGTGGCCAACGTTGTTCTTATGGGACCTGAGACCCACCTCAACTTCTTGGGTGACTGGCTCTTCCTTCCCCAGGCCGTCCCCCTGGCCACCGCGTTCAGCCTGGGAGATCTGGCCATTGGCCTGGGCCTGGCGTTGTTCTTCCCCTACGCGATGCGGGGCAAGCGGGTCGCGGATGGCGCGGCTGACGACGGAGGCCGGGCAGCCTGAGGCTTGCCGCAGGAGGAGTGGAGGGGAGCAGGGTTTCCCTTGCCCATGCCGATTCGAACGGCAGCCTTCTGGGCCGGGCGCAGTCCCGTCGGCAGGAGGGAACCGACGGACGCGGAGACCGACCTGTGGGGCTATAAACCCCCGTCTGGCTGGCACCCAGCCACGGACTAGCCGCCTCGCTGGGCGGCTCTGCTCCCCCCCGGCGTGCTGATGTGTCTCCGGCGGGCGGGGCTTTGGCTGACGAGCCTCTGCCCTTGGGCTGGCTTGTTGGCCGAATGGGGATTATAGCTGGGGGGGAGGTCCCGTCAAGGGTAAATCCGGTCCAGCGTTCTGGGGAATGGAATGGTCTCTCGGATGTGGCGCGTCCCCGCCAGCCAGGCCACCACGCGCTCCACACCCAGGCCGAAGCCGGAGTGCGGAACTGATCCCCACTTCCTCAGGTCCAAGTACCAGCGGTAGGGTTCTTGGGGAAGGTCGTACTCGGCCAGCTGCCGGGTGAGCTCCTCCTCGCTGTCCACCCGCTGGGAGCCGCCGATGATCTCGCCGTAGGCTTCAGGAGCGATGAGGTCGGCACACAGGGCCACAGATGGATCGCCCGCGGGGCGCTTCATGTAGAAGGGTTTGGTGGCCGCGGGGAACTGTTCCACGAACACCGGACGCCCGAAGTGGTGTGACAGGGCGTCCTCCCCCGGGGCGCCGAAATCATCGCCGGGCTCCATGGGCACGCCGGCCTGGCGGACAATGTCCACCGCCTGGGCGTAGGTCACCCGGGCGAACGGCTCGGCAACCTGCTGGAGCAGTGTCTGAGGCTCGCGCCCCAGTTCCTCCAGCTCACGCCGGCAATCTTCGACGACGAACTGGACGATGTACCTCACCAAGTCCTCCTGGAGGGCGAGGTTCCCCTCGTGGTCCAAGAACGCCACCTCGGCTTCCGCCATCCAGAACTCCGTCAGGTGCCGGCGGGACTTGGACTTCTCCGCCCGAAACACCGGGCCGATCCAGTACACCTTCCCCAACGCCGCGCAGGTGGCTTCCAGGTACAGCTGGCCCGATTGGGACAGGTAAGCTGGTCGGCCGAAGTAGTCCAAGGTGAACAGGGTGGTAGTTCCCTCCACGGAGGTGCCCACCAGGATGGGGGCCTCGGTGGCCACAAAACCTCGCCGCCGGAAGAACTCCCGCATGGCCCACAAGGTGGAGTCGCGCAGTCTGAGCAGGGGCATCTGCCCGCGCATCCGGATCCACAGATGGCGATGGTCCATGAGGAACCCCACCCCATGTTCTTTGAGCCCGATCGGAAACGGGGCATTCGGCACCTGAACCGGCTCGATTCGGTCCACGGCCAGCTCGTACCCGCCGGGCGCGCGGGGGTCGGCCCTCACTTGTCCCCACATGCGTAGCGAAGATTCCTGGGGCAGGCGTTGGGCGAGCTCGAAGCTCTCCGGGTCCGCGTCGGGCGTGAGCACCCCCTGCACCAGACCTGTACCGTCTCGGACGATGACAAAACGGATCTTGCCGGAGGACCGCTTGTTGAATAGCCACCCCTGGACGAGCACACGCTCGCCCTGGTGAGCGCCCAAGTCCTCTACGTAAACCGGATCCACCGCGTCCCTCTTCCTCGGCGCCGACTGCTGCCGGCCCGTCACTCGCGCTCCCAGACCACTCGTACGAGGGGCTCGCCCTCCGCTTGGTGGAAGCTGACCTCCCCCTTGTGCGCAGACTGGACCGCCTTCCCCAACCGCCGGGCCAGGTGCCCGGTGGTGGTGGCGATCTCCAGTTCTTCCCCCCGGGACTCGATCCACAGTATTCGGTTGAGGGGCCGCTGCTTCTGAGCTTCGCCCTCCTGATTGCGCACCAAGTTCATGATCTCCTCGCGGTGCGCCGGCCAATACCCGCCGCGCAGGTAGACGTATCCGCCGGGGTAGCGATCGAGCTCCCGGCGGCAAGCGGGGCAGATCGTTCGGTGGGCCTGTTGGGGCAGGGCATCGGAGCGCTGCCAGTGGCCGTCCCTGTATAGGAGCTCACACCGCTCGCAGACGGTGGGCTCGGGGTGCTTGCGCCCCTCGTAGTAGGGGTTCTCCGATTCCCATCCCACCTGACCGCGGCGGTCATGCCGCACCCTTTTCCTCCTCCTTCTCCTGCACCAAGCGGTCGATGTAGGCAATGGCCTCGCCCACAGTCTGGATCTTCTCCGCGTCCTCATCGGGGATCTCGATGCCGAACTCGTCTTCGAACTCCATGATCAGCTCTACCGTGTCGAGCGAGTCGGCGCCCAAGTCGTCGATGAAGGAGGCCTCATCGGTTACCCCCTCCAGGTCGGCCATCAACTGCTCGGCGATGATCTCACGTACGCGATCTGCAATTTCGCTCATTTTCCGTCCACCTCCTGATGGGAAATTCCCTGCTCAGTCGCACGGGACAAGCCCCCCATCTACGTAGAAGACGTGCCCAGTTATATAAGAGGCCCTTGGGGAAAGCAAGAACGCGATCAGCTCCCCCACCTCCTCCGGCTTGCCCGGACGTCCCAACGGGATGCGCGCCAAGTACTCCGCTCTCACCGTTTGCGGCAGTCCCTGGGTCATCGGCGTGTCGATGAACCCGGGGGCGACCACGTTGACCCTTACTCCCCGCCCCCCGCCCTCCTGAGCCAGGGTGCGGGCCAGCCCGACCAGCCCTGCTTTGGCAGCTGCGTAGTTGGCTTGGCCGACGTTTCCGGTGAATCCCACCACGGACGAGACGAACACCATGCTCCCCCGGCGCGCCCTGACCATGTGCCGCAGCGCTTGACGGCCGCACAGATAGCCGCCGGTGAGGTGGGCGCGGATCACCTCTTCCCACTCCTGAGGTCGCATCCGGAGCACCAGCCGGTCCTGCGTGTGCCCGGCGGCGTGAACGAAGTGGTCCACTCGCCCGCCCCAGTCGACCGCCTCGGCGAATGCAGCCTGCACCTGGGCAGGATTTCCCACATCACAGGGCACGAACTTGCCGGCCGCGCCCAGGACAGCGGCCGCCCGGCCGCCTCGGTCCGGATCCCGCCCCAGCACGACCACCTTGGCGCCGGCCCCCGCCAGTCGCCGGGCGGTGGCCAGCCCGATTCCCGAGGTGCCCCCGCTGATCACGGCCACTTGTCCTTCAAACGTCGCCCATCACCTCTCCCAAGGCGCGGAAGCGTACCTCCGGGCAGGTGGTGCTGCCAAGCCGGGTCAGCACCTGTCCTGGTCCCGCTTCCACTGCCTCCCGCACCCCGAGCTGGGGCAGGCACGCCAGGACGGATGTCCAGCGCACCGGCGAGGTCATCTGTCGGCAGAGCAGGCATAGGATGCGCTCAGGATCGTCCTCTGGCTGGCCAGTGGTGCTGGAGACGAAGGTCACCTTTGGGGGGGCGATGCTGACTCGTTGCAGGTACGTCGCCAGTGTGCTCTCCGCCTCCTGCACCCGCGGGGAGTGAAACGCCCCGGCTACCGGCAGCCGCCGTGGCCGTCCGCCCCGGTCTCGGGCCAGGGCGGCGGCCCGCTGCAAGGCCCCCAACTCGCCCGACAACACGGTCTGCCCGGGGGCGTTGTAGTTGGCCACGTGGCAGCCGGTCTGCTCGGCGATCTGCACGGCCGCCTCCGCCGACAGGCCCAGCAGGGCGATCATCCCGCCGGGTTGCTGCCGGGCCGCCTCGGCCATCGCCCGTCCCCGCACGGCCACCACCGTGAACGCTTCCTGCCATGGCAGAGAGTTGGCCGCGGCCAGGGCCGCGTACTCACCCAGGGAATGTCCGGCCACCGCCCGGGGCCGCCGGCCGGCCCGCTCCAGTGCCGCGCAGGCCAGCCTTTCCACCAGCAAGATGGCGGGCTGAGCGACTTGCGTGTCCTCCAAGGCCTCCGCCCGCTCCAGGATGATCTCCCGCAAGGGCAGGCCGCACGCTTCCTCCGCCTCCCGAACCAGTCCCTCTGCCCACGGGGCAGCCAGCAGCCTCTCACCCATGCCCGGCCTGTGTGAGCCCTGGCCGGGGAACAGAAACGCTACCATTTGATGATGGCCGTCCCGTAGCAGGCGCCCGCTCCGAACGCGGTCATGGCCACCACTTGGCCCGCCCGGAGCCGCCCCGCTCTGACCAGTTCGTCCAGGGCAATGGGAATGGATGCCGTGGAGGTGTTTGCCGCCCGGTCGATGTTCACCACCACCCGCTCACGGGGGATGGACAGCCGGCGGGCCAGCGGGTTGATGATCCTGAGGTTCGCCTGATGCGGGATTAGCCAATCGACGTCCCCCGGGGACAGTCCGCTGCGGCGCAGCGCCTCTCGGGTGGCTTGCTCCATCATGGGCACAGCTGTGCGGAATACCCCTTCTCCTTCCATCTTCAGGTAGTGCTGTTTGCGGCGCACCGTCTCAGCCGAAGTGGGCAGCCCTACGCCCCCCGCCTCGATAGTGAGCAGGTGAGCTTTGGACGGGTCGCCGTACAACGCCACGCCCAGGATGGCCGCCTCACCCGACGATGGCTCGAGGAGCGCCGCTCCCGCCCCGTCGCCGAACAGCACACAGGTGCGTCGGTCCTCCCAATCCACGATCCGCGACAGGGCCTCCACCCCGATCACCAGGGCAGAGCGGGCCAGGCCCGCCTCCAGGTAGCCTCCGGCCACGGCCACGCCATACACGAACCCGGCACAGCCCGCCTTGAGGTCGAAGAACGGGGCGTCGTGCTCCAGCCCCAGCCCTGCCGCGACGTAAGGCGCGGAGCCAGGGATGATCCGCTCAGGCACGTTGGTGGCCACCAGCAGCAGGTCCACCTCGCCCGGTTCCCGTCTCGCCGCCGCCAGGGCGGCCTGGCCGGCGCGGACGCCCATGTCCGCCGCCGCCGCGCCGTCGTCCAGCAGTCGCCGCTCCCTGATCCCCGTCCGCGAGCGGATCCACTCGTCGCTCGTGTCCACCATGTGGGCGAGGTTCTCGTTGGTAAGACGCCGCTCTGGCAAGAAGGCGCCGGTTCCGGTTACCCTAACTCTCAGCACCCTGGGAAAGTCCCTCGCGGATCCGGGCGACCAGGCCGGCCTGCGTCGCCCAGAACGTCCTCTCCACAGCCGCCTCCATAGCCCGGGCGGTGGACCGCCCATGGGCTAGCATGACCAGCCCCTGCACGCCCAGCAAGGGCGCCCCATTGTACCGATCGTAGCGCAGCTGACGGGCGACCTCGCGCAGAGAGCCGCGCAGCAGGCCTGCGCCCAACCGGCCCTGCAGGGATGCCGATGAGCGGCGCTTGAACGCTTCCCACACCGCCTCCGCCCCGCCCTCCAGGGCCTTGATCACCAGGTTGCCCGCGAACCCCCCCGTTACCACCACGTCGACTGGGCGGTGGATAAGCAGCTCGTGTGGTTCGACGTTTCCGGCGAACCCCGGTTCCTTCTCAAGCAGCTTGTGGGCCGCCCGTACCAGCTTGTCCCCCTTCAAGGCCTCGCTGCCGATGGAGAGGAGGCCGATGGTCGGTTCGGGGATCCCCAGCACCTCTTGGGCGAACAGCCGGCCCATGTGGGCGAACTGGGCCAGGTGGGGTGGCTTGGGCTCGGCAGTTGCCCCGGCGTCGATGACAAGGGCCTGCTTGCCCGCCAGGGTGGGCAGTGAGGCACACAGCCCCGGCCGCTTGACGCCCGCCAGCCGCCCCAACACGGCGAGGGAGGCGGCCACCACTGCCCCGGTGTTTCCCGACGACAAGAACCCGTCGGCTTCCCCGCCCTTGACCATCTCCAGCCCGCGGACCACGGAGGTTCCCCGCTGCCGGATGGCCTGCACCGGGGGGGCTTCGGGCGCCACGAAACCCTCGCAGTCAACGATCTCTGCGGGGGCTTCTGGCGGGATGTGCGGCTCAATCAACCGGCGGCGCCCGACCAGAATCAGCTGGATGGGAAGGCGCTCGGCGGCGGCCAGCGCCCCAGCAGCGAGCTCCTCAGGGGGGCGGTCTGCGCCCATAACGTCCACAACGATACGCACGGCCATAAAAAAACTTGTGCCGAGGGTGGGACTTGAACCCACACGGGCACAATGGCCCACTGCCCCCTCAAGACAGCGCGTCTGCCAATTCCGCCACCTCGGCCGGCGCGATGTTAGTCTTCGGTGCGGTTCACGTCAAGGCTTGCTTCATCCTGCCCCCTGGGATAGCTTGGGGTGTGGCGACCACTCCGGTGAGGTTCGGCGTCTATTCGGGGGACCCGTTGGCCGTGGAGCGGACTGTGGCCCAGCGGCTGCAGGCGCTGGGGGCGGTGGAGAGGATCGCCCTGTTCGGCGACGACGTTCCCGTAGGACAAGTGCTGTCGGAGCTGGGCACGGAGAACCTGTTCCAGCAGGACAAAGCGCTGGTCGTGCGGCGCGCCGACGCCCTGCTGGCCAAGGAGCAGCTGGCCGACGCCCTGGAGGACGGGCCTCCCCCGCACTGCGCGGTGTTCTTCCTCGGGGAGCGTCAGCGGGGGCGGCTTCCCCGCCTGGCGCAGGAGGCCAAGCACTTCCCCCTGCCCAGGGGCCGCGCCCTGCGGGCGCTGGCCGCGGACCTGTTGGAGGAGGCGGGGCTGCCGGCCCCACGCTTCCTGGTAGACATGTTGGCTGAGGCCGCGGGAGGGGACACCCTCCATCTGGCTCGAGAGGTGGAGAAACTCGTACTGTGGGAGGGGGAGCGGCTGGCCCGTTTCCAGGTCCCCCGGCTCCTGTTCTTCGCCGAGCCCAGGCCGTATGCCTTCCTGGACGCGGTGGGGGAGCGCGACCTGGCCACGGCCCTGGCCGAGCTGGGTCGTTTGCTGAGCTCGGGTTGGGATCCCTTCCGGCTGTTCTTTGTGCTGGCCGCGCACCTCCGTGCGCTGCTCACCACCCTGGCGGCCGTGGCGGACGGGCGCACCCCGCCCGGGCCCGGCTGGCTTGCCCGCCGGCGCCTACACCAGGCCCAGCGCTACTCGGCGGCAGAGCTGGTGGGGCTGCTGGCGCGGCTTCAACAGCTGGACATGCTGATCAAGACCGGGCGATGCGCTCCGCGAGACGCCCTGTTTCAGTTCATCCTTGGCCTGGAACCCTAGCCGGGACTCGCTCCCCGATCCCCGTGGTCTCCAACAGGAGGCGCGAGGCCACCAAGGCGCAGAAGAGCGACCCGGCCACCCCCAGCGCCAACGTGATGGCGAATCCCTCCACCGGCCCCGTGCCGAAGGTGAACAGTATCAAGGCGGTGATCAACGTGGTGAGGTTGGCGTCAACCAGCGCTGACATGGACTTGCCGAACCCGGAGACTACGGAGGCGCGCGCCGCCTTGCCGGTACGCCGCTCCTCTCTCACCCGCTCAAAGATGATCACGTTGGCGTCCACAGTCATGCCGATGGTGAGCACCAAACCGGCGATCCCCGGCAGGGTCAGCGTGGCCCCCAACGCCCGCAGGGCGGCGAACACGATGAGCATGTTCAAGATCAGGGCCGTGTCGGCCACCAGGCCCAGCCACCGGTAGTAGAAGACCATGTACAGCAGCACGAGGATGAAGCTGATGAGGACAGCCATCATCCCTCGGTTGCGGTAGTCGGCCCCCAGCGTAGGCCCCACGGTCTGCTCCTGCAGTACCGCCACTTCGGCGGGCAGGGCTCCGGCGCGAAGCACGACGGCGAGGAGTTTGGCCTCGTCGAACGTGAACCGGCCGGTGATGGTGGTCGAGTCCACCACCCCCCGCCAGCCCTGCTGGGCGGCCTGCTTGATGGATTCCGAGACCGTGGGGGCGGAATATACGACGTTGTCGAGCACGATTGCCAGCCGCTCACCCACCTGCAGGCGGCGCAACGCCTCTACGAACCGCTCAGCCCCTTCGCGGTTGAACTTCAGGGCGATGTACAGCCCCGGCTGGCGCGGGTCGGTCGACGTGCGGACCTCAGCGCTGTCGAGCACCTCGCCGGTGAGCAAGGGGTCTCCCCGCACCAGGTAGTACTCGCTCTCGTCGTGGGCGGGCAGGATCTCCTGGGTGGGGTCAGTCCGCACCAAGTCCTCCGGGTTGGCGGCCGCCTCCACCACTTGGCGGAACTCCAACAGGGCGGTGCGGCCGATGAGCTGGCGGGCGTCCGCAGGGTCGGCGGCTCCGGGCACACTGACCTCGATGCGCCGCTGCCCCATGGGGCGAATCTCCACGTTGGCCAGGCCGTACTGGTCCACGCGCTGCTGCAGGATGGTGACAATCCGGTCCACCACCCCCTCGCGCTGCTCCTCGGTCATGTCCTCCAGGCCCTGAGCCTCCAGCACCAGCCGCACGCCCCCTTGGAGGTCCAGTCCCAGATTGACCACGTCCTGGAGCGGCCAGAACGGATACAGCAGCCCGACGGCAGCGAAGAACGCCGCGAGCACCGCCCCAAAGCGGATCCAGTCGTTGCGCCTCATCATTCCTCCTCGGGGGTCACTTCTTCGCCTTGTCCACCACGCTGGACTTGGAGACCCGCAGCTTCGCCCCCTCCTCCAGAGAAAGCACCACGGTGGTATCCTCGAGTTTCTCGATCACCCCGTGGATCCCGCCGGCGGTCACCACCCGATCCCCCCGCTTCAGGGAGGAGACCAACTGTTGGTGCTCCTTCTGGCGCCGCCTCTGCGGCCTAATCAGGAGGAAGTAGAAGATGGCGGCGAACACGACCAACAGGATGACCAGGGAGACAATCGACTGGCCCGCCTCGGCGTTTCCGGCAACCTGAGCGTACGCGATCATTACATCACCCCTTGCGTCTGCACCCCAAGGACCCCTGGGGATCCGTATTATCAGCCTTCATTCTAACCAATATCCCTTGCCTTCTCCTCCGCACCTCGAGGAGCGGCCCGCAGGGTACGCCATGTCCCCACTCCAACGAAGCCCAAGGCCAGCGCCCCCCAACCCGCGCTCCAAGCCCCCAGGGCGAAGCCCTCCAGGGATCGTCCCAGGGCCACGAGTTGATGCACAGCGGCGAAGAGGTCGAGCCACAGTATAGCGTAGAGGCCGGCTGCCAGCGACCGGCTGCGGCCCCGCAGGGCAGCGTCCAGGGCGATGGTCAGCGGGGGCACGGCCAGCCACGCCCCCAGGCCGGCCTCGGCGCCGGCCACCCCCAGGGCGAGGAAGAGCAGCGCGTGTCCGGGTAGGAGCCGCACCGGCGACCGTGATGGCAGGCCCGGACCGCGGGCCCGCCACAGGCCGTATCCCCACAACAAGAGCAAGGCGAGGCCCGCCCCGCCCCGCAGCTGCGGTGCCACCGGCGCCGTGGCCGCGCAGAGAAGCACTGCCACCAGGCTCAGCGGGAAGAATGTCGCCCACTTCATAGCCGGTCGAGGAACACAGCGCCCAGGGCCAGCAGGAAGAAGAACCCCAGGGTGTCGGTCACCGTGGTGAGGAATATGGAGGAAGCCAACGCGGGGTCCAAGCGCAGGGACCGCAGCGTCAGCGGGATGACGGCCCCGGTCAACCCGGCGACGATCAGGTTGAGTACCATGGCCATAAACACCACCAACCCCAGGAAGCAGCTCCCCTTCCAGATGTAAGCGACCGCCCCGGCCACCACTCCTACCGCCAAACCCTTGAACAGGCCGGTCAGCAACTCCTTCCCCAATAGCCGCCATTCCCTTCCCGGTGGAAGCTCCCCCAGCGCCATCGCCCGGATGACGATGGTGGCCGTCTGCATCCCAGTGTTTCCCCCCTGCCCCGCCACCACGGGCATGAACACGGCCAGCGCTGCCACCTTGGCGATGGCCGATTCGAACACCCCCACCACAGAGGCGGCCAGCATGGCAGTGGCCAAGTTGACGTACAGCCACGGCAGTCGCAGCCGCAGGGAGTGGGTCCACGGTGTGTCCACCCGCTCCTCCAGCGGAGCCCCCGCCAATCGGTAGATGTCCTCCGTGTCCTCCTCACGGATCACGTCGATGACGTCGTCCACGGTGACGATGCCCAGCAGCCTGCCTGCACCGTCCACCACGGGAAGGGCGAGGAAGTTGTACTTGTCGAACGTGCGGGCCACCTCTTCCACGTCCTGGTCCGCCTGCAGGACCACCATGTCCGTGCGCATGAACTCGCCGACGGGGGTGTCCGGACGCGCGAACACGAGGTCCCGCAGGGACAAGACGCCGGTGAGTTTCCCCGCGTCGTCGACCACGTAGGCGTAGTACACGGTCTCCGTCTCTTCAGCCTTCTGTCGGAGGTAGTCGATGGCCTGCTGGCAGGTCAGATCCACCGGCAGGCCGACTACCTCGGGGGACATCAGTCCCCCGGCGGTGTCCGCAGGGTAGGCGAGGAGGTCGGCGAGCACCTTGGCGGTGCGAGACTCCAGGCGGCGTAGCATATCCTGCACCGTTTCCCGGGGCAGCTCGGCCAACAAGTCAACCGCGTCGTCCGGGTCCATGCGGGAGAGGATCTGAACAGCTTCGTCGCGGTTCAGTTCGGCGAATAGGCGAGCGGCGTCTTCGGGGTCCATCTCCCCCAGCGGTCCGGCTGCGGCCCGCCGCAGGTACAGGCGGCGGAGCAGCTCAACTGCCTCCTCCTCGCGCAGGGCGGACAGTACCTCCGCCACCTCTGCGGGGTGTCGCTGGAGGAGGGTGTGAGCGTGGTGCCTCTTCCGACTCCCCTCACGCATGGCCCTCACTATACCTGCTCGGACAAGACGGGGCTACGGAAGACCACTTGACGGGGGGCGGCGGCCATTCTAGAATTTAGCAGTCCGATATCGAGACTGCTAGTAACCATGGTGAGGTGAGCAGGCGATGATCCGGTTCGACCGGTTGACTAAGGGGGCCCAAGAGGCTCTGCACAACGCCCAGGACCTCCTGGGGCAGCTGAAGCACAACCAGCTCGACGTGGAGCACCTGCTCCGCGTTCTGGCTGGGCAACAGGGTGTGGGCCAAGAGATCCTCAAGGCGATGGAGGTGGACATTCCCAGGCTGCTTTGGGATCTGGACCGCCTGTTGGCCGGCCGCCCGCAGGTGGGCGGGTCGGCAGTGGGCACCATCTACATCACTCCGCGCCTGGACGAGGTCTTTCAGGCCGCCGAGGCGGAGGCGAAGCGGCTGCGTGACGAGTACGTGGGAGTGGACCACCTGTTCATCGCTATCACCCGGAACCCCGGCCCCGAGCTCAGCCGGGTCCTCGCCCGGCATGGCGTGGATCCCGACAAGGTCTATGCCGCCCTGCGCCGGGTCCGCGGGGAGCAGCGCGTGGACTCCCCGGCCTCCGAAGAACGCTATCAGATCCTCAAGAAGTACGGGGTGAACCTGACCGACATGGCCCGCCGGGGGGAACTCGATCCAGTCGTCGGCCGCCAGGAGGAACTGCAGCGGGTAATCCAGGTGCTTTTGCGTCGCCGGAAGAACAACCCCGTGCTGGTGGGGGAGCCCGGGGTGGGAAAGACGGCCATCGTGGAGGGGCTGGCCCAGCGGATCGCCGCCGGCGACGTGCCCCAGACGCTGCGGGACAAGGAGATCGTGGCCCTGGACATGGGCGCCATGGTGGCCGGCTCCAAGTTCCGGGGCGAGTTCGAGGACCGGGTGAAGGCAGTGCTGCGCGAAGTGGAGGCTTCTCAGGGCAAGGTTATCCTGTTCATCGACGAGTTCCACACCGTGGTGGGGGCCGGCGCGGCGGAGGGGGCGATCGACGCCTCGAACCTGTTGAAGGAGCCGTTGGCCCGCGGGCGGCTGCGCCTGATCGGGGCCACCACCCTCGATGAGTACCGCAAGCACGTGGAGAAGGATGCTGCCTTGGAACGGCGGCTGGCCCAGGTGTACGTGCGGGAGCCCACCCAAGAAGAGACCGTGGACATCCTGCGCGGCCTGGCCGACAAGCTGGGGAAGCATCACCGGGTGCGGATCGCCGAGGAGGCCCTCCGGGCCGCCGCCCGGCTGGCGGAGCGGTACATCGCCGAGCGCTTCCTTCCGGACAAGGCGGTGGACTTGGTGGACGAGGCCGCAGCGCGCCTCCGGGCTGCCCGGCCGGATGAGGAGGAACTGGAAGTGACGCCGGAGGCGATCGCCGAGGTGGTCCATCTGTGGACCGGCATTCCTGTCCGGCGGCTGCTGGAGGAAGAGCGGCAGCGCCTGGCTCACCTGGAGGAAGTGCTGCACGGCCGGGTGGTGGACCAGGAAGAGGCCGTGAACGCGGTGGCGGAAGCGGTACGCCGCGCCCGGGCCGGCTTGGCCGACCCCCGGCGCCCCATCGGGAGCTTCCTGTTCCTGGGGCCGACCGGGGTGGGGAAGACCGAGTTGGCCAAGGCGCTTGCCGAAGCCCTGTTCGGGGACGAGCGGGCGTTGCTCCGGGTGGACATGTCCGAGTACATGGAGCGGCACACAGTGGCCCGGCTCATCGGGGCGCCGCCCGGCTACGTGGGCTACGAGGAGGCCGGGCAGCTCACCGAGGCCGTCCGGCGGCGGCCGTATCAGGTGATCTTGCTGGACGAGGTGGAGAAAGCACACTTGGAGGTCATGAACATCCTGCTCCAGCTGCTGGACGACGGCCGGCTCACCGATGGGCATGGGCGCACGGTCGACTTCCGGCACACCATGGTCATCATGACCTCAAATGTGGGCTCGGAGCAATTCCAGACCCAGCCTTCGTTCGAGGCCGCGGAGCGGGAGGTGCGGCAGGCCCTCCGCCGCACGTTCCGCCCTGAGCTGCTGGGGCGGCTGGACGAGGTGGTGGTGTTTCGGCCACTCCCTCCCCAGGCGGTGCGGGAGATTGCCCGCCGCAAGATCGCGTTGCTCGGCCGGCGGCTGGCCGAGCACGGCGTGGGGCTGGAGGTCACCGAGCCCGCGCTGGAGTGGCTGGTCCGCCAGGGGTATGACGCCCATTACGGAGCTCGCCCCATGGAGCGGACGATCCGTCGACAGGTGGAGTCCCCGTTGGCGCGGATGCTGGTGGAGGGCCAACTGGCAGCCGGAGCGCGGGTCCAGGTGAACGCCACCCCAGACGGGATTGCGATCGTCCCGCTAGGCGAGCGCCAGGAGGCCCAAGCTAGCCAGTAGCACCACCACCCCGGCGATGCACACCCCCAAGGCGATGAGCGTGAACGCCCGCCGCCTGGGGACGGCCAGCAACGTGGCCACCAGCGCCCCGGTCCAGGCACCGGTGGCCGGCAATGGCACGGCCACGATCACAATCAGCGCCACGTCGCCCCAGCGAGCGTAGCGGCGGGCGTGGCGGCGGCGTTGCCAGCCCAGGAAGCGGCGGGCGGCCTGCCCACCTCGCCCCGGCAGCCGCCCGACCAGGGGCAGGAGGCGTCCTAAGCCCCAGAGAAGGAAGGGGACCGGCAGCAGATTGGCCACCACCGGCACCAGGTAGGCCAGCGGGGCAGGCACGCCCATGGTCAGGGCCAACGGCAGCCCCCCGCGGAGCTCCGAGATCGGGGCCGCCGACAGGAGGACCACCTTCCAGATCCCTTCCCAACCCATGAGAGCTGTATTCTACTCGGGCCGGATGCAACCTGAGCCCCAGCCTGGGTGGGGCTACTTGAACGGGTCCCAGCGGACGGTGAGCCGCTCGTACCCCGGCGGGAAATCCTTGCGGAAACTGCGGTAGTACAACAGCTCCTTGGGGGAGTTGAAAGGGATGCCCCCGCTGCTCCTCGGGTGCTTGGCCAGCTCCTGCTCGCTCACCTTCCCGGCGGTGAGCTCGGTCATCAGGTCATCCACCCCACTTCCCCGGGAGAACCGGAGCTTGGGGCGGCCGGCGATCTCCTTGGGCAGGAGGTCCCGAAACGCCTCCCGCAGGATCCACTTCTCCACCGACTCCTCGGCCCCGTGGACCTTGAGGTCGAACGGGATGGCTTCGCTCAGGGCCACCACGGAACCGTCCAGGAACGGCGCCCGGTAGTTGACCGAGTTGGCCAACCAGCCCCGGTCCAGCCGGCGCAGAGCCGTGTTGTAGGCGATCTCCACCAGCCGTTGGGCCACCTGCTCGCGCTCCTCCGCCGGGACCTGGCGAAGCTCGCGGAAGTAGCCACCGAACAGCTCGTCCGCCCCTTCGCCGACCAGCACGCAGTTGGTGTGCCGGGCGGCCAGCTTCGAGGTGTAGTAGTTGGCGATGAAGCCCGATATGCAGTCCTCGTCGAACGATTCCAGGTACCACACGGCGCGGGATGAGGCGGGCGATGTCCTGGTCGGTGATCTTGTACACGTGATGTTCCAGGCCCAGGTAGCCAGCCATCAGCTTGGCGTAGCCGAGGTCCTGGCTCGGATAGCGCTTGATGGAGGCGCTGAACAGCTTCAGCTTGGCGTTGAATTGCCGGGCCACTGCAGCCACGATGGAGCTGTCCAGTCCTCCGCTGAGGGCCACCCCCTCCACTGCGCCGTCGGCCATCTGCTTCTCCACCGCCTCGATCGCCTGCTCACGCAGCAGCTTGGCCGCCTCGGCTGGGGTGTGAAATTCAGGGACGGCCCGACTGGGTCGGGGGAACGGTTGCAGCCCTCCCCGGGTGGAAAATAGGTGCCCGGGCGGCAGCTCGCGCACTTCAGGAAGCACGTCCACCAACGCCTTGGCCTCCGAGGCGAAGTACAGCCGGCCGTCGCGCGTGCCGTAGACCAGCGGGCGCGCTCCCACGTGGTCCCGGGCCAGGATGGCCTCCCCTTCTGTGAGGACCGCGCAGGCATAGCTCCCGTCCATGTGGCTGAACCCTTCCGTCCCGCGTTCGCGGTACAGCTGCCGCGCCAACGAGACGTTGGTCACCTCGTACGGGCGCGGATTGAACAGCTCACCGTCCAGCAGCACGAACGGCTCCCGTTCGCCGCTGAAGGCAAAGGTCGCCTGGTAGGAAGTGTTGAGCTCGCCGCAGCCCACCGCAGCGTAGGGCAGGTTCCGGACGATGGAGTTGTCCGGCCCCCGGTGCCTGAGCGCGTTGAGCATCTTGCCCACCTGTCTGGGGCGGGCCTCCTTCCCCACGATACCCGCAATTGCCGCCACTAGTCACTCCTCCCTGTTGGTCAACCGGTGTGTGCAGTCTCGGCTGGCGAGGGATAATTCACCTTAGGCCATCCGGGGGAGGCTTTCAACTGCGGTCGCTAGTCCTGGCGGGGCGGTGCTTTCCGCCTGTGCCCGCTTACCTTTCTGCTTCCTGCTCCGAGGCGCCCGTGTCACCCCGGGCCGCTTCGGTGGCCAGTTCGTGGGCCATGGCCAGGGGTGCGGGGTAGGAGGTCGACTCGGTCATTCCCAGCACCAGCTCCACGGCAGTGGCCAGGTCGGACCGGTGCCCGGGGGAGACGAACAGCGTGCGGTTCCTCCCGGTACGGATTGCGGCTCCCACGGTATCCCCCTCCAGCACCACCGGGCGCCATTCGCCGATTGCCTGTCCGGCGGCGTTCACCTCCCCACACAGCCGGCGTTTGGCCACTCCCACCGTGGGGCGATCGAGCACCACCCCCAGGTGGGTGGCGATCCCCGTCCGCCTCGGGTGGAGGATGCCGCATCCATCGACCAGCAGCACGTCAGCGATGAGTCCCTCTGCCTCGGCCCGCTGCACCGCGGCCACGTACGCCGGCAGCTCCCGCCAGGTCAAGTAGGTGGGTACGTACGGGAATCGGGCCGCCGCCTCCGCGGTCACGAAGTCAACTGCCTCGCCGTCCGGCCGGGCGTAGACGAACGCGGCGACCGCCACCCGGTCTCGATAGGCGACATCCAAAGCGGCCACTGACCGGGGCCGGACCAGGGGGGTGAGGACCACCTTCCCCGCGATCTCCTGTTGCTCCCGCTGGAGCCGGGCCAGCGGGCGGTCGGTGGCAAACTCCCAGAAGAAGTAGCGTGGCAAAGGGTCCACCTTGCCGCCCACCACCCGTACCCCCTCGGCTGCCAGCAGGCGTGCCTTCTCCTCCGAGGTGGCGAATGCCATCCGGCCCACGTCGCCCGAGGCGTGGACCACCCGGTGAGCAGGTAGGCCCTGGACAGGCGGCTCCATCAACCACTTGCCCACGAACCGGGCCGCGGTCCGGTCCCCCAGCGCCTCGCCCAGGGCCCGGTAGGTGGTTACCTTGCCGGGGGGGATCTGGCGAATCAGCCGGGCCAGGAGCTGCTCCAGGTCAGGGACTTCGATGTCAGCCACAGCTGCCACAGCTACCCTGCACCTTCACCTGTCTTACCGCGGGCTGAGACACATCACCGTAGTCGTCGATTACCACCAAGGTGACGGTGTAGTTTCCGTCGCCGCTGTACCGGTGTTCAAGCTGGTCTTCTGTAGTGGAGCGGATCGTCCCATCTCCCAGATCCCACAGATAGCGGACGATGACACCGTCTTCATCACGGGACGCGGAGGCGTCGAAGCCCACTTCTGCGCCGCTGCCCGTGCGCCACACTTCGAAGCTGGCCACCGGGGGCTGGGAGCGGACGTCCACCTTGACCTGCGCCTGGTCAAAGCTCCCCCCGGCGGCCTCTACTGTCAGGTAGACGGTGTACTCGCCCGGCTGGGCGAACTTGTGGGTGATGCTGGCCCCCTGGGCGGTGTCAGCCTCTTCCGGGTCCGTCCCTTCAATTGTCCACACGTAGCGTTCGATCTCCCCGGTGGATTGGCTTCCGTCGAACGCCCATTCCTGGGTATACGGGGCCCGACGCGAGCTCGGCTCCACGCGGATCACGGCGTGGAGCCCGCCCGGGCGGAACAGACAACCGGCAAGCGCAAACAGCAAGGCCACCGCAACAAGCACGGCTACTCGGCGCATGAACACCTCCGCGGGAAGGTTCCCCCACCCACTGCCCCTGTGCAAGGCCCCCAGACGTCAGCCCAGTGCCCGTCGCCCCTCCCCTCGCCGCAGGGAGGGGGTCGGGCTCACAGGGAAGGAAGTACCAGCCAACCAACCTTATCGTCATCCCTTCCCCGGCCGTCCCCGTCGGGGGACAAATAGAGCGCCTCCTTGCGGACAAGGAGGCGCACACCAGTGAAGCGGGCTCTCGCATCCCCTTCACATATCAGCTCTCCCTTGGTGTCACCGTGTTCTCACCGGCGGCCACAGCCACCCCCCGTGCACTCCTCTACGCTCACCGTCCGGCTGGCCACCGCCTGGGCGCCGGACGCGTCAGTCACAGTAAGCACTACCGTGTAGTCGCCAGGGATGGAGTAGCTGTGGTCGGCCACCTCGCCCTCGCCCATGCCCCCGTCGCCGAAGTCCCAGGACCAGCTGGCTATCCGGCCGTCCGGGTCATGGGAGCCCGAGGCGTCGAAGGTGACCCGCTCGTCCTGGAACGGGTCCGGGGGGTAGATGGTGAACTGAGCCACCGGCGGGTTGTTCAGGACGCGGATCATGGTGGTGGCCCGGCCCGTTCCGGAGGGCCCCACCACCACCAGGGTGACCACGTGCTCCCCGGCGGCCTGGAACGTGTGTTCCACTCTCTCCCCAGAGATCACTTCGCTTCCATCGCCGAAATCCCATAGCCAGTCTGTGATGACGCCCTCAGGGTCGTGCGACTTGCTGGCGTCGAACTGCACACTGAGCGGGGCTTGCCCTTGCTGGGGCCGGGCATCAATGACCGCCACCGGGCCGCCGGATGGACTCAACTTCGGAGTGCACCCCCACAGGCCGGCCAGGACGATTCCCCCCAGGGCGAGCACGGCCAGCGCTTTCCTCATACCTGCTCCTTTCATTGAGTCCGGCAGCCAGGGCCGCCTTGGATCTCGATGACCTGGGTCTTGGTGGCCTGTTGCCCCGCTTCGTCCACCACGGTGAGGGTGACCGGGTAGCCGCCACCGTACCAGTAGCGGTGCTCCACCACCTGCCCGGTTTCCCACTTGCCGTCGCCGAACGACCAGCGGTACTCAACGATGTCCCCGTTCGGACTGGTGGATGCCGAGCCATCGAACCGGATCGGTTCACCGGTCCCCGGCCGCCACGGCGCGTAGCTGAACTGCGGCTCCGGCGGGGGAAAGTCGACCTGGACCTTGGTCTCGCGCCGGTCGGTCAGCCCTTGGTCGTCGTACACCTCCAAGGAGAGCCGGTACGAACCACCGGACCGGTAGGTGTGGGAAACGATGGGTCCCAATCCGCGGGTGCCATCCCCGAAATCCCAGATGTACTCCACCACGTTGCCGTCTTCGTCGAAGGAGAGGGAGCCGTCGCAGGTGACGGTGAGGGGGGCCGTCCCCTCCGCCGGCCGCAGGGAAAACAGGGCTTGCGGGGCCTTCATCTGAAACCTCTCCATGCATCCCCCCAGCAGGACCAGGGCTGCCAGCCCTCCACCGACCACCAGTAAGCTCTTTCTCCTCATCATCCCCCTCCTTCACATGCCGAAAGCGATCTGCACCACTAGTCCCACCCACAGGCCGGTGAAATCCAGCGGCTCGGGTTCGCCGTCTTCGTCCAGATCGAGCAACGTGTTCCCGGCTTGCGGCACACCCAGCGGGGCGAAGCGGAAGCCCAGCTCGGCCCCGAAGCCCAGCCCGGCTGCTACCGGCAGGGTGGCCCGCGCGTACACCGCCCCCACCGGCCCGCCGACCCGGTAGGTGGCCTCCCCTGAGGCAGGCTGGAAGGTCAGGCCCCAATTCTCCGGCACGGAGAACGTGCAGCTGTAGTCGAAGTTGGCCGCTCCCCAGCCCCCGCTGGCCCCCAGGGTGAGGACGCCGGGAACGGGCTCCCAGGCCAGCTGGCCCTCCACAGCCAGCAGCTCGCTGCGCAGGGCCAGGCTCACTGGGTAGTCCGTTTCGCCTGCAGTCCAGGTCCCCGCGGTGGAGCTGCTCCAGGTGGCCATGGCCACCCGCGCCCCCAGCTTGAGCCCCATCCCCAACGCCTCGCCCAGGGTGAGGCCTACCCCTCCCCGCAGGGGAGCCAGGGGGCCCACTTCCCCGGTCACGTCGTCCCGTTGGTTGGCGTTGGTGATGATCGCGTTGGCCGCGAGCACAAATCCAGAGTTGATCTCTCCCAGCGAGCTCGTGCACAGGTGAGCCCCTGAGTCGACCGTCAAGTCTGCCCCCCAGGCGGCCCAGGAGCTCGCCAGCAACAGTCCGAGAAACGCCACCTTCCGCATGTTTCCTGCCCCCTTCGTGATGCAGGCTACGCCCGGGCGGACGGGACAACGAGGACAGGACGGAGGACGCCAGGCCCAGTTGGTCACGACCGATGGGCGCGGAGTTCTCCTCGCAGCAGGTCAACTGTCTTCAGCACGTCGGCGCGGGCGATGTCAAGGTGCGTCACCATACGGATCTTGGTGGGAGAGGTGCCGGCGGCGGCCGGGGAGGCGAGCACCCCGCGGTTTCGCAGCCGGGAACACAGCTCACCGGCGGTGGGACCATGCCGGATCTCGAACACCACGATATTGCTCTCGGGGGGCCAGACAGACAGGGCGTCCAGTTCGCCCAGCCCCGCCGCCAAGAGCCGGGCGTGCTCGTGGTCCTCAACCAACCGATCGACGTGGTGATCCAGGGCGTACAGCCCCGCCGCCGCGAGGATCCCTGTCTGGCGCATCCCGCCCCCCATGGCCTTGCGCACCCGCCTCGCCTGCTGGATGAACTCGGTCGAGCCGCACAGGAGCGACCCCACCGGACAACCCAGCCCTTTGGAGAGGCAGAACATGACAGAGTCGAAGCCTGCGGCCAACTCTCGGGCCGGAACGCCGGTGGCGGCTTGGGCGTTGAAGATGCGGGCGCCGTCCAGGTGTACCGGCACGCCGCGGGAGCCGGCCAGTTCCAGGATCGCCCGAGCCTCCGGCAGCGGCCACACCCGCCCCCCGGCGGCGTTGTGCGTGTTCTCCAGGCAGACGAGCCCGGTGGGGGCCAGGTAGTACAAGTCAGGGCGGAGAGCCGCCTGCACTTGCTCGGCGGTGAACACCCCGCGACTGCCGACCACCGCGCGGGGCTGTACGCCTGAGAACCGCGCCATGGTGGCCATCTCCACGTTGTAGATGTGAGAGGCGGCTTCCACGATCGCCTCTTGCCCTGGCCGGGTATGGCAGGCGATGGCGATCTGATTGGCCATGGTGCCCGACGGGACGAAAAGGGCCGCCTCCTTGCCCATCAGTTCCGCGGCCCGCTCCTCCAGCTCGCTGGTGGTCGGGTCCTCGCCGTAGACATCGTCGCCCACCCGGGCGGCGGCCATGGCTTTCCGCATGCCCTGTGTGGGGCGGGTCACGGTGTCAGAACGCAAGTCGATCAATGCCATCCCTCCTCTCCGATCAGGGGCACGAAGGTACAGGGGCACAGGTGGCGGCGTTCCAGCCTCCCCCGGCGCTTGACCAACAGCCACAGATCCTGATGGTTGAGGTCGCCCAGGGGGATCACCATCCGCCCCCCTTCGGCGAGCTGGTCGACCAGGCTGGGCGGGGCCTGGGGAGCGGCCGCGGTCACCACGATGCCGTCGAACGGCGCTTCCTCGGGCCACCCCTTGGTACCATCGCCCAGGCGGAACTGCACGTTGTGGCAGCCGACCTTTGCCAGGCGCCGGCGGGCCGCCTCCAACAGCTGGGGCAAGCGTTCCACGGTAAACACCTGGCGGCAGAGGCGGGCCAACACAGCGGCCTGGTATCCTGAACCAGTCCCCACCTCCAGCGCACGGTCCTCTTCCTGCGGGGCCATGGCCTGAGTGGTCAGGGCCACGATGTAGGGCTGGGAAACGGTCTGCCCGTGGCCGATGGGCAACGGGCGGTCCTCATAGGCGTAGGGGACGAGTTCAGGGGGGACGAACTCCTCCCGCGGAATCCGGGCCATGGCGTCCAGGACGCGCTCGTCGGTGATGCCCAGCTCTCGCAGTTCGGCGAGCAACGCCGCCCTGGCCGACTGGAGGGACCACTCGCTCACCGCGCAGCCCCCTGATCTGAGCCCGGCCCCCGGCTCATTCCCCGCCCATCCGGAAGGCGGCCAGGGCCTCCTGGGCGCGGGCGAGGTCTGACTCGCGGACAAGCACCTTGACCTCTGCCAGCCCGTTGACGGTGACCGGGTACACCGTGGGGGGCACGTGGGTGCGAAACTGGACTGCAATGCCCTCCCCGGCCAGGAAGCCGGCCAAGAGCCGGGCGCGCGGCTCCCCCAACACCGTGGTGAGCAACACCCAGTGGCTCATCTCGCCTCCCTCACGTCAAGCTCGTTGTGCACCAGCGTGATGCACTGATGCCCGTGCAGCGACCGCGGTCCCACCGACACCTTGGGCAGTCCCGCCAGCTGCTCCCACTCGCCGGTTGCGAAGTTCTGGTGGTCAGACAGGATGAACAGGGGGGCATCAGGCAGGGGGGCGTCGCGCAGCCAAGCCCCGCCCTCCTCCAACACCACGGGGGTCCAGCCCTCCGCCTGCAGTCGGGCCAGCAGCTCGCCCAGGCTCTCCCAGCGGACTGAGATCCCTGGAGTCGACTTGGCCACCTGTCCCCCCGGCAGCCCTTGGGCCCGGGTGAGTGCCCGCCTGAGCAGGGCAGCCGTGGATCGCTCGTCGGGGTTGAGGTGTCGCAGGTGGGCTCCGTCCATGGCCACCACCAGCCGGCCGCGGATGGCCAGAAACAGCTGCACGTCCTTGCGGATGCCGTGCGACAACAGGAACGCCTCGGTTGCGCAGCGGCACAGTACATCCAGCCGCCCCGCCCCCCCCGGAAGATCGGACAGGGAGAAATCCCCGGCGAGTGGCCCGGTGTGGCTGAGCACCAGAAAAGCGCGCACGGGAGATGGTACTTGACCGTTTGAGCCAAGACCAACACCCCCTGGCCGGGGGACATACGGCGGCCGGGTGCCTGGCGGTCCGCGGGTAGGCTGAGGGGAGATGAAGGCGCTGTGTACCGCGCTGTCGGTCCTTGCATTGGCCCAGGTGGCCCTGAGCGGGGGGGCGGCGCTCAGCGGATCGGTCCAGCTGCACCAGCCGTGGACCTGGGACATGACCGGGCAGCTGGGGATCGGGCCGCTTGTCGCCCACGCCGCCGTGTGGGGACAGGGGGACCTGCCCGTGTGGTCCGCCGGGGGGGCGACCCTGAACCTGTCTCCGGCGGGCATGAGCTGGGAGACGCTTTGGTGCGTGCCCGAGGGGGCGCTCCGTTACGTGCACGTGGACGGAGAGCACGACCTGGGCGGCGTCCAGCTCCAGTGGGCGTGGGCATGGGCGCGGGCCTCCGGGGCCACGTCGCTGGCCCACGGGGCGTGGTGCCGCATCGGGCAGCCACGGGCCTTCGCGTCCGGCTGGGCGGTGTCCACCAGCCTGGGTGCCAGGCCGGAACCGCTCACCTTGACCTACTCAGGTGCCGATGTGGAGGGCTGCGGCCGCTACACCCCTGAACTTCCCCCTGGAGAACGGCAGCTGCGATGGCTTGAGTCCACCGCCGCCCTGTGGGGCCGGGGATGGTCGGTGGAGGCGGATGTCGGCCCGGACGGCTTCCGCGAGGGTCGGGTCAACTTGGACGTCCCCATCGGCCCGTTGAGCTTGGGGTGGGAGTTGGTGGTGGACTGGGGCGGGCAGAGGTGGGACTTCTCCCCCTGCCTGTCCTTGTGGGGCGGGGGGGTATACCTGTTCACCGAAGTGTTGTGGCGGCCCCCCCTGATGATCGAGGCGGTGCGGGTGTACGGGGTCCGGTTGGCCTGCCGCGTGGACAACGCCTCCTGTGAGTACCTGGTGAGCCTGAACGAGGAAAGGTATGACCTGGTCCGTGATCCCTTCCAAGAACGGCTGAGTCTGCGGGTACAGGGGGAGGAGATGGAGAAGTTCAACCTGGAGGTCTATTTCTGGCAGGGTGCCCCCTGGCCGTTCGGCGTGGGCCGGCTGGAGATGGGGGCGGAGACACCGCCCACCTGGGCCTCCCTGTTCTGGGAGGTGGCCCTGGAGCCCGTCGGCCTGACGGACTTGGGCGGCGGGGTGGTGGTCCGGTGGTGAGCCCGTTCAGTCGCCCTCGCCTTGGGAAAACAGCTCACGCACTGCCGCCAGGCGCTTGTCGTCCTCGGCCACCACCACGGCCACGTCACCCTGCCGCAACGTGGTGTCCCCGCGGGGCACCAACGCCCGCCGCTCCCGCAAGATCATTGCCAGCAGGGTGCCTTTAGGCATACGAATGTCGGTCAACCGCTTGCCCACGTGCGGGCCTGGGCTGAGTTCCGCCACCCGGGCTCCGCTGGCCACCGGGACGGAGAAGTCCAGCGCCCCGCGGCCCAGCAGGTGCCCCTCGATCTCGCTGGCCGCCGCCAGCATGGGGGAGACCACCGTGTCCACCCCGATGGTCTGGACCGCCGTGCGCAGGGCGAGGTCGTTGAGCACCGCCACCACCTTGGTGGTACCCGCCTGCTTGGCCAACAGGGCCACCACCGCGTTCATGGCGTCAGAACCGGTGACCGTGACCAGGGCGTCCGCATCGGCGGCCCCCGCCTTGTCCAGCAGTTCGGGGTCAGTGCCGTCCCCGTGCAGTACCAGGGCGTCGTAGCGGTCGGCCGCTGCCCTACAGACAGACTGGTCTGCGTCCAGCAGTACCAAGCTCATCCCGCGGCGTCCGGAGAGTTCGTCGGCCAGCCGGCGGCCCAGCGAGCTCAGCCCCACGATTATCACCTTCACCTTCGCCCTCCAAGTCTCCGCAGCAGAAGAATCACGGGCACCACCTCCAACCGTCCCATCCACATGAGGGAGACTAGCAGCAGCTTCACGCCAACGGGCGCTGCCCCCGAGGTCACTCCGACTGACAGGCCAACCGTCCCCTGGGCCGAGGCGGCCTCGAACAGCGCGGCCGACAGGTCGTAGCCGGAGTATACCAGGGCCAACGTGGCTGCCACCAGTACCCCCAGGTAGGTGATCACGTAAGCGGCGATCCCCTGGACCTCGTCCCCTGCGAACCGCTCGCCCGCGATCCGGAACGGGACCTGAGCCTCCTGAGGCAGGCGGGCCCTGGAGAACAGCCAGCGCACCATGGCCAGCATTGCCAGCAGGCGGAACAGCTTGATCCCCCCTGCCGTGGAGCCCCCGCAGCCCCCGGCCACCATGCCCAAGATCAGTGCCCACCTGGCGGCGCCGGGCAGTTCCTGGGTGGGGACGGAGCTGAAGCCGGTGGTCGTCACTGCAGACACTCCCTGAAACAGCCCTGCCCCGGCCGACCCCAGCACCCCGGCCACCAACCCACCTATCAGCAGGCTGGTCGCCACCAGGGCCCACAGCTGGCGGTCTCCGAGGGTCCGTCTCGCCTTCCCGACTCCCACCAGCCAAAACAGCGGGAGGCTCACCGCCCCGCACAGCATGAATACGGTCACCGCCGCCTGCAGGGCTGGGCTCGTGTAGTGGCCGATGGACCCCGAATGGGGGGAGAAGCCCCCGGTGGACAAGGTGGCCAGCACGTGGCAGACGGCGTCAAATGGGGTCATCCCCACCGCCCAGAAGGTCACCAGGCCGGCGGCGGTGAGGCTCAGGTAGACGAACGCCACCCGCCGGGCGGTGTGGCGGACGTTGCCCGCTAAGTTCTGTTGGCCGTATTCGGCTCCGTACAGGGCCAATGCCGTGCGCCCCGGCGGCCGCAGGAGGGCCAGCGAGATCACCACGATGCCCGCCCCACCGACCCACTGGTACAAAGCCCGGAACAGGACCAGCGACCGGGGCAAGGACTCGGGGACGAACACCGACAGTCCGGTGGTGGTGATCCCGGACATCGCCTCGAACCAACCGTCCAGGAACGAGCCGGCCCCCAGGAAGGGGATCGCCCCCAACAGGGAAAACAGCAGGTAGCCGAACGCAGTGAGCGGGAGAGCCTCATCGGCGGACAGCTGGCGGTCCGGGCGCAGCCGGTGGGCCAGCCCCCCCAGCAGGGCCGCTCCCCCACCCAGCCCGGAGAACACCGCCAAGGGTCCCCACTCACAATACAGACCCGCCGTCAGCGCCCCAGCCAGCGCGCACCCCGCGAACAGCAGGAGCAGGTATCCCAAGGGGGTGAGCAGGACAAGTAAGCCGCGCATGGGGACAATGGTAGCCCTGTGGACTGGGCACGGCAAAATCCTGTTTTGACCGGCCATTCCCCCCCCGGTACCATAGTTGGTCATGTGCTTGATCGTGGTTGGGGCGGGGGGCGTCGGCACCGCCCCGGTGGAAATTGCCGAACGCGACCGCCACAACGTGGTGATCATCGAGCGCGACTTGGCCAAAGCCCAAGCTGTGTCCCAGCGGTTCGATGCTCTGGTGCTGAACGCCGACGCCGCCTCCGCGGACACCCTGCGTGAGGCGGGGGCGGAGCGGGCCGACGCCCTCATCGCCACCACCCGGGACGACGCGACCGACTTGATGGTCACCCTGTTGGCCGGGGACCTGGGTATTCCCTCCCGGATGGCAGTGGTCAACAACCGGGAGCATACAGAGTTGTTCCGTCGTCTGGGGGGCAACACCATGGAGAATCCGGAGGTGATTGTCGCCGAGTACCTGTACACCGCTGTCCACCGCCCGAAGATCAGGGACCTGGTGACTCTGTCGGGCGGTGCTCAGGTGTTTCGGGCCGCGATCTCCGAGCGGTCCCCCTTGGTGGGAAAGACCCTGCGCCAGGCCGGCCAACGCGGGCTGATTCCCGAGGGGGTGCTGTTTGCCTCCATCGAGCGAAAGGGCGACACGGTCATTCCGACTGGCGACACGGCGGTGGAAGCGGGCGACCTGCTCACCGTGTTCAGCAGGACGCACGCCACCGATGAGCTGATCGAGCGGTTGACTGGATAAGGGCATGGGGTCGGAAGACCTACGCATCGTCCTGAGGGACCTGGGACTGGTGGTACCCACGGTGGGGGTCATGGCCGCCGCCTCACTCCCGGTGGCTGGTGCCTTCGGCGAACTCTACGCGCTGTGGCCCCTGGCCCTCACCGCGCTGGTGGCCGCGGGCCTGTGGCTGGTGCTGTACTTGTCGTTTCGCCAGGCAGGGGCGGCCCGCCTGAAGCACGGACTCCTCACCGCCTCGGTGGGCTGGTTGCTGGTGGCCACGTTGGGTGCCCTGCCCCTCTGGCTGGTCGCCGTGCGCCTAGGCGGCGCTCTTCCCTACGCAGAACTCTCCACCGCCTTCTTCGGGTCGTTGTCAGGGTTCACCAGAACGGGGCTCACTGTGTCCATGCGACCGGACCTTCTGCCCCACGCCCTGCAGTGGTGGCGCTCACTCACCGAGTGGGTAGGGGGGATGGGGGTGATCGTCCTCATGCTCACCCTGCTCGCCGGGCCGGCCACCACCGCGGCCAGCCTGTACTACGCCGAGGCCCGCGGAGAGCGGATCCACCCGTCCGTGGTGTCCACCATCCGCACCATGTGGTGGATTTTCGCCCTGTTCACCTTCGGCGCAGTGGTCGCCCTGTGGGGAACGGGAATGCCCCCCTGGGAAGCGTTGAATCACGGGATGACCGGTATCTCCACCGGTGGATTCACGCTGTGGCCTCAGTCCATCGGCCACTACGGCTCCCTGGCCGTGGAGATGGTGTGTTTGCTCGTGATGGTGATTGGCGCAATCAGCTTCGCGGTCCACTACGCCGCCATGCGCAGCGGGGCGGCAGCGTTCTGGCGGGACGTGCAGACCCGGTGGCTGCTGGTCCTGTTGCTGGCCGGCCTGGCCGCGTTGGGCCTGGAGAACTTGGTTCAGATGGCGCCTGGGCCCGCCTTCCGGACGGGTTCCTTCCAGTTCGTCTCGGCGATGACCTGTATCGGGTTTCAGTCCGCCGACCTCTCTGGGTGGACGGAGAGGGCCAAACTCCTGTTGGCTGTCGGGATGGTCGTGGGCGGGGCGGCCGGGTCCACGGCCGGCGGGATCAAGGTGATCCGGTTGGTTCTGCTGGTCCGGGGGGTGGGCTGGCGGCTGAAGAAGGTCGTGACCCACCACTGCTCTGGCGCCCATGCGGCTTGGGGGCAAGGCAATGCAGGAGCCGGAGGCCTCCCGGCGGCTGGAGGAGGCGGCCGCGTTGACCTTCCTGTGGCTGGGATGCCTGCTGTTCGGCGTCGCCGTTCTGCTGCATACTGTGCCGGCGGAGTTCGGGCTGGCCGACGTCGTGATCGACGTCTGCTCGGCCCAGGGCAACGTGGGCCTTTCTACGGGTATTACTCGCCCCGACATGGCGCTGCTGGCCAAGCTGACCTTGTGTTTCAACATGTGGGTGGAGCGGTTGGAGATTATCCCCGTACTGATGCTCATCAGGTCGCTATTTCGGGGGATCGACTGATGGGCCCCCGGGTGGGGGTTGGTTTCCCGCCCAGTCACTGTGACGGGCGGCCCGGATGCCGCCGCACGGTCCGCTTACCTCCACCCGCGCGCATTCCCCTCCCTGATCCTTCCTTGATGTCACTGCCCTTCTCCCTGCGGGAGAGGGTCGAGGACAGGGCGGGCATGGATTGACAGGAAGAGAGGCAAGCGGAGACAGAGGCGAACTCGCCTGGGGGGATTCCGCCTGCCGTCCAGGGAATGAGTAGAAGGGAGCTGATGTGGACTTCGTTCGTGAGGTGGAGAAGTTGCTCGGCGCTCATCCCGACGTATGGGAGGACAAGGACCGGGGGGAGCTCGTCGGGGAGGTCATCCGCCGCCGGGAGGCGCTGGTGGCCGAGTCCGGGGCCCTCGCCACCTGGACGCCGGTGGAGTCAACTGGCCGCCGCCCCAAGGACACGTACATCGTCGATCGGCCGGAGGTCCACGATGAGGTGGACTGGGCATCGCCGTACTGCATCCCCATGGACGAGGAGACGTTCGACATGGTGGTTGGCGACGCCTTGGCTGTTCTCAAGGGCTCCCGTCGCCTGTACGCCACCCATCGCGCTTTGGGCGCCGACCCCGCATACGCCCTGCCGGTTCGGACGGTGACCGACCGGGCGCTCACCGCCCTGTTCACCGACAACATGTTCCGCCAGCCGCCGGCGGGCTGGAGTCGATCCGCCTTCGCCGGCCAGGCGTTTACGTTGCTGGTCCTGCCATATCACAAACTCGATCCGGCGAGGTACGCCGGCCGGCTGCGGGAGGACCCGGAGACGGGCCAGACCTCCGACATCGCCGTGGTCATGGACTTCGCCCGGCGCATGGGGGTGGTGTACGGTTCGGCCTACCTGGGCTCGGTGAAGAAGCTCATGTTCACGGTGATGAACCACCTGTTGCCCGACCAGGGGGTGCTCCCTCTTCACTGTGGGGCCAGCAAGGGGCGCGAGGGAGACGTGGCACTCTTCCTGGGGCTTTCCGGCACCGGAAAGACCTCCCTGTCCTCGGACCCTGCCCGGCGCCTTATCGGGGATGACGAGCACGGCTGGAGCCAGGCGGGGATCTTCAACTTCGAGGCCGGCTGCTACGCGAAGCTTGTGAATCTGTCCGAGGAGAAGGAACCGGACATCTACCAGGCGGTGATGCACCACGCGCCCCCCAAACAGCACGGGACCATCGTGGAGAACGCCATGGTCTACCCCGACGGTCGGATTGACTTCTGCGACGACCGCCTCACGCCCAATTCCCGCGCCTCCTACCCGCTGACGTTCATCCACAACGCTGATCCAGTCGGGACTGGCGGTCATCCTCAGACCATCCTGTTCCTCACCGCGGACGCCAACGGGGTGCTCCCGCCGGTGGCCCGGCTTTCCCCCCCTCAGGCCATGCTGTGGTTCCTCATGGGGTACACCAGCAAACTTGCGGGGACGGAGACCGGGGTCGTCGAGCCGGTGTCAACCTTCTCCCGTTTCTTCGGCGCTCCGTTCATGCCCCGCCTGCCGGGGATGTACGCCGGCATGCTGGGCGAGTTCCTGGAGCGCTACGGCGCTCGGGTGTACCTGGTGAACACCGGCTGGTCCGGGGGACCTTATGGACAGGGAAATCGCATGGACATCCGCCTCACCCGACGCATGGTCGGGGCCGCCTTGAGCGGAGAGCTGGACCAGGTGGAGATGCAGGAGGATCGCCTGTTCCACCTGTGGGTGCCCACCCACTGCCCCGGGGTGCCCGACGAAGTCCTGTGGTCCCGGAACACGTGGAAGGACGGGGCCGCCTATCAGGCTCGGGCCGAGCGGTTGGCGCAGGAGTTCGCCCGCCACTTTGAGCGCGAATTCGCCGCTGGGGATATCGACCCGCAGGTGGCCGCCCAGTGCCCCGGTCGGTGAGGTGGAGCCCTCACCAGCGGCGGAGAAGGGAAAGCAGCGCGCTCAACAACAACGACAGGAGCAGGCAGGTGGTGACGGGGAAAGCGAAGGTGAACCCCTCGCGGTGGATGCGTATGTCGCCGGGCAACCGACCCAAGAAGGGCAGCTTGCCGGCCAGCCATAGGCCCAAGATGACCAGCGCCGCCCCGGCGAGGATCAATGCCTTTCCTAGACCACTGCCCCCATGCATCCGCTATAATGATACCAAGCGAAGGAGGGACGATGAACGAAGTTCTGGATGCCATCCGCGAGCGACGCTCAGTTCGTGCCTTCAAGGCTGACCCGGTGGAGCCCGACAAAGTGGAGGCCGTGTTGGAGGCCGGGCGGTGGGCGCCGTCTGGGAAGAACACGCAGCCATGGCGGTTCATCGTCGTGGAGTCCCCGGAGAAGCGCGGGCAGCTGGGCCAGCTGGTGACCCAGATGGACATGGTGCGCACCGCGCCGGTGACCATCGCTGTTCTGCTGGACACGCGGGCCGGATACGACCGCACCAAGGACGTGCAGGCCATCGGAGCGTGCGCCCAGAACATGCTGCTCGCGGCTCACGCGTTGGGCCTGGGCACTTGCTGGATCGGTCGGGTCCGCGACGAGCAGGTGGAACGGGTTCTGGGGGCGCAGGAGCACGAAGAGCTCATGCTCTTGTTCCCGTTGGGCTACCCGGCGGAGTCCCCTCAGCCCAAGGAACGAAGGCCGCTGGAGGAGCTGGTCAGGAGAGCATGAAGGCCTACCTGGTGGTGCTGGCGGCTGCCCTGTTGGTGTTGCCGGCGTTCAGCCTGGGGGTGGTGGCTGTTGGGCTGGCTGTGCTGGCTGCCCTGACGGTGGCGCTGGCTGCCTTGGCACTAGGGGCGACGGGCAGCTTGGTCGACTGGATCCTGACCGCGGCGGCAGTCGGCTTCTCCTGGCGGGCGGTACAGGCGGGCCGCCGCTTCGTACGCCGGCTCCGCACATCCTTGGCCGGCTGACCTCCTCTCCGGCCAACTCTCACCCTAGCCCGTCGAGGGAGAGCGGACTCAGTAGTTGGCGGGAGGCACTCCCTCTTCAGGGGGAGAAGACGGCATTACCCTGATCCGTGACGCCGGCGGTGACGACCAAGCAGCGGCCACCGCCTGGGTTCAGCGGGGCGGCCGCCCCTCCTCCCATGCGCTCACCAGTTCGTCCAGGACATCCTGGCTGAGCTTCCTCCCACAGGTGTGCGGCACTTCCTGCCCCTGCAGGCTGGTTGCCCACAGGAGCTGGTCAAAGCTGATCTCTGGCTCCAAGGTCAGATTCAGTGCCCCCGCCTCGACATCCCAGTGGCCGACGACCACTGAAATGGGGAGGCATTCTGATACGGTCACCTTGGCTTCCCTGGTCATCCCCAGGTCAGGCAGGGAGATCTGGATGCTGGCTGGCCCGTGGGCGCCGTCCGGCACCTGCACTTCCCACCTGATTGCCGTGGGGTGGCCGGCAGGAACCGGCTCCAGCCCCAAGGGGGGGCAGTCAGCACACGGTACGCTCTCCGCGCGCCAGTCCGGGGGGAGGCGCAGCCGCGGGGTGAGGGCGGGGAGGTCCACCGGGGAGATCACGGTCGCCGTCAACCGGAATACGCTGCCCGGCCGGGCCACTGGGGTGGACAGGGCCAGGGCCACGTGTGCCAGGACCACCTGACGGCGCTCCCCAGGGGCCATGGCCAACTCCTGCCTCAGGGACCCCTCCTGAGTGGGGAACCCCGCCTCCAGCGACCAGTTCCCCGCCGGCCCGGTGAACCAGCGGCCCTGCTGGTCGCTGAACAGCTTCTCGGCCCCCTGGACGTCGACCCGGGGGGCGGGGCCCGCCACCACCTCCAACACTGCCCACTCCTCCGGCACCCGCAGGAAGGCGTAACAGGCGTCCCCTACCCACACCGTCCACACCCCCAACGGCGCATCATGGGGGAACGCGCTCTCCCAGCGCAGCCGACCTTCCTCCTCCCGTCGGGCCCAGCTGACGTCGATGTGGTCTCCGTTGAAGGACAGCCTGGGCGGGCCTTCGTGTGCTTCCGTCCACACCACCACCGGTTCGGGGCCCAGCACCACAGGGTGGGCCACCTCCAGGCCCACCCCGATGGTCCCCAGCACCGACAAGAGGAATCCGGCGAGCAGGGCCCGCATCGGCTTCACTGCAGCGCCAGGAGTCGGTAGGTGGCGTCCGTCGGACAGGTGGGGTCCTTGTACTGGATCCACAGCACCTGGCCGGCGCATGCCCCGAACTCCTCCGGTCGGAAGGCCGCGCTCAGGTAGGATCCGTCGTCTTGAGCCTGCAGGGACAGCTCCTGGGCGCTGCAATCAGGACCCAGCTTGCCGATCCACACCTGGGGAGCCGGGTCGTCGTAGGCCCCGGTGACCTTCACCTGGATCGGGCTCGCGCAGACGCACGGGCCCTCGAGCTCGTCGCCGGTGTCAGGGTCGACGAACGACAGTTCCGTGGGGGGCACGAACACCACGCCCACTTCCGCCCGTCCCCACAGACCACCTTGGCGGACCAGCGCGACCACGGAAAGGCCCTCGGGGTAGGTTGCCTCCGAGCGGATTACGTACAGCTTGGTGCCCCGCTCGGCCTGCTTGTCCCCGCCGAGGAACCACAGCACCTGATCGGGCTGCTGGGGTGCGCTCAGGGTTACCACGATCGGGCACCCCACGTCCTCCACCGCGGGCTTGGCCTGGAGCTTCGCGTCCTTCAGCATTCCCAAGGGGAAGCTCTGCCGCAGGTTGCGGTAGCTGATCTCCAGGGCCAGCCCCTCCCGCAGCGGTGACTCCAGGATGGCGTCTCCCCCGTGCAGCACTTGGGCCACCAGGCCGTCGTCAACCGGGTTCACCTGGAGGGTGAAAGCAAACAGGAAGCGGCCACTGGCCACCCCGTCCTCCACTGCGTCCACCGTGAGCCGAGAAGAACCGAGTCTCAGCTCGACCGGCACGTACTCCTCAGCGCAAGCCACGTCCTGGCCGGCGTCCTCCACCGCCAGCCGGAAAGAGCCCTCTGTCAGCACCTTCCCGGGCCCCAGGGCGCCGTCCGTGTCCTCCAGCGTCAGGGTCGGCCGGGCCGCCGGGGGAGTGGTCACCCGGGCGGTGACCGAAAGCTCGTCCGCAAGGTCAGTGGCCGCCACCAGGAAATCGCCCACTGCTACCTGCATGGCGATTGTCTCCTCGCTGGCCTGGTCGCAGGGGCGCAGGGCCTGGATGGGTCCGCCGATCAGCCTGTCCCCTTCCGCGCGCAAGGGCACCCGCACCAGGTCCTCCGTGCGGAGGTTGACCACCACAACCTCTCCCGTCTCGGCCTCGATCCCCATAACTTCAACGTTGAACGTCCCCTTGAGGGGAATGGGGGCGGGATCGAAGCGAATCTGCCCGCCGAAGGCCGGCAAGGCGGCCGCAAGCAAGAAAAGCCAAATTGCCCTCCTCATACCTACCTCCTTGAATGCCATTATAGTCCTCGTCGTGCTGGCCCTGCTGTAACGTGAGTCACCCGGACGGGGAACCGACGGCGGCAGGAGCGGCGCCTTGCGGCCCGCTCCCCCCTCCGTTGACCAGGGGGGAGCCAGCTGTGGGCCGGGGGGTTGGCCCTGCTCTCGCCAATCGCAGCACCTCCAGCCCCTTTCCCTCCCCCTGGATGCCCGGGATCAAGGAGGCGGACGAGGTCAGGTCGGGTGAGGCAGGCCCTCGGGGAGTGCCGGCGGGAGAAGAAGGGCGATGGCGACGGAGTCAAGGGGCGGGGGCCCCGGGGGAAAGCTCAAGAGCCGTCTTCATCGTCGTAGTCCCAGTCCAGGTAGGAGCCGGACCGCCGCGGTCCGGAGATTCCCCTGGACAGTGCATTTCCCACCACCGCCGCCACCACCACCGGCACCAGCACCAGGAGCAGCCCAAGCACAAACGCCAGCACGGGCACCACCACCAACACGCTGATCGCCCCGGCCAGCAGCCCGCCCAGGCCGCCGATACCCCCCACCAGTCCGCCCACCGTCCCCCACACGATCCTCACGGGGATGCCCACGGCCAGCTGCAACGTCCGCCGCGGCGCCTCCCAGACCATCTTCCTTCTGCTCACGTCTTTGCCTCCTCGGCCACCTGTGCCTGCGGGTGGACCTCCAGTGACTCTTGGTACTCCACCCGCCCCACTCGGCAACCGGGGCCGAGCTTGACCACCCGCCCCCGCACCACATCGGCCACCACCCATTCGATGTCGATCTCGTCGCCCTCCACCGCCTCCACCTCCAGTAGGCCGCCGGCATGGGCGCCGAGCAGCCGCCCCAACGTGGACAGCAGTCCTCCCCAGGAGGGGCCCCGGCACACTTGAATCCTTTCCCCGCCCAGCTCCTTGGCCTTGGAGTGGCCCTCCAGGCGTACCTCGACGCGGTCGGCGGCGATCAGGCCCTCCACCTTGAACGCCCCGGTCAGGCGTACAGTGTCGCCCTCCACATCGCCCCCGGTCTTGAGCTCCCCGGCCACCCGGATGTACCCCCCGCCGATGGGGCCGCACTTCACCACCCCGGAGGCGCGGAACTCTCTGGCCGTCAATTTCCCGTCGGCCTTGAACGACCCCGAGACCTCGCCCTCCTCGACCTCCACGCCGCCCGCGGCCTTGAACGACCCGGCCACCTCCAATCGCTTGGCCCGCAGGCTGCCCTCCACGGTGACCGCGCCGGCCCCCTTGAACTCCTCGGCCTCCGTGTTTCCGGTCACCTTCCCGGAGCCGGAGATCTTCACCCGCTCGTAGCTTCCTCCCTCTACCTTACCGGCTCCTGCAATGGATACGCTTTGTCTCTCCATCCTTCAGCCCCCTTCACCAAGCGAAAGCTTGACTTGTTCCACTGCACTCTCCAGGTCTATCTGGGCCCGCGCCCGGCAATCCGGGTCGAAGCGGAGCGGCGCCCGCCCCATGGCCCCCAGCCCCAACCGCAGGGAGAACCCCTCCCCGCCGACCGCCTTCTCCGCCAGCACGACCACCACCCCGGTGGGATCCTTGAGCACCTCCGGATGCCCGCGCACCACGTCGACCAGGAGCCGAGCCTCCCGCTGGCGTATGCCCTTGCGGACCGCCGCTGCGCCGACTGCCAGCGCCACCAACTCGGCGAACGTGTAGCCGCCGTCCTTCCACAGCAGCTCCTTCGCATCTTCCCCGATGGCGGAAAGCTCGGTGGGGGCGTCACATCGGGCGCCGGTCGGCGTCGCCTCCGGGGCCAACAGCCGGGCCAGCTCATCCAGGGAGCGCTCCTCCTTCAGCTGCTGGATCTGGTCGATCCGCTCCAGGATCTTGTCCTTGGGAAAGAAGGTCTCCTGGCCGGTTTGCGTGGAGCGGCGCACGAACCAGGACTCCGGTATCAGTCCCTTTCGTTTCCAGCGGTAGAGCTGCCCGTAGGAGATGCCGCAGAGCCGCAGCACGTCCTTCTTGGCGATCAGCTCCCCGGCCATGGCCCCACCTCGGCCCCGGCAGCGCCCGCGCGGCGACGTCCAGCTGAGGTGGCCATCATGAGGCGTGCGGTGACCGCAGGGCGCAGCTGAGGGCTCCCTGCACCTCTTGGGGTGACAGCCCTCGCCGCAGGGCCGCCCGCACCTCCCGGTTCAACGCCCATCTGGCCCGGGCAAGCCGCTCCTGGTGAGCCTCGGAAATCCGCCGGGCCAGTTCCCGGC
>JBNGCS010000007.1:83310-87188 GCA_049975705.1 Candidatus Bipolaricaulaceae bacterium
GCCCGGGCAAGCCGCTCCTGGTGAGCCTCGGAAATCCGCCGGGCCAGTTCCCGGCGGGCCAGCTCGTCCATCCACAGACCGTACTGTACCAATGTGACCTCCTTGACGGAGGTCAGTGTAACATAACACTGTTCTACCGTCAAGCCCTACCGGGTCACTACGTGAACCCCCTCCACCAGCAACGCGGGCAACAATGCAGTTCCGAACACCCACTCCGGCTCGCCGCCGATCTGCTTGAGGCCGTCGCGGAGGACCTGGTAGGCATTCCCGGCGATCATCGTCCCCTTCACCCGGCCCACCACTTTGCCGTCACGGACGGCAAATCCTACCCCAACGTTGTTGGAGAAGGCGCCGGAGGCCACGTTGCCCTGACCGAGGCCCAGGACGCCGGCAACAACCATGCCTTCAGAGATGTCGGCCACGAAGTCCTCCAGGGAACCCTCCTCGGGTTGGAGCACAATGTTGCGCGGGCCGGGCGACGGCGGGGTGCGGAAGCCTCCCCCCCGCAGCAGCCCGCTGCGGGTCCCATTGCCAGTCGGCTCCGCTCCGGCCAAGGCCGCGGTCCGCAGGTCGTAGAAGAAGTTCCGCGCCACCCCGGCCTCCACAAGCGGCAGCGTACCCACCGGGAGCCCCTCGTCATCGAAGGAACGGGAACCGGGCGCGAAAGGCCTCCCCCCTTCGTCGGTCAGCGTCAAGCTGGGGTGGAAGACCTGTTGCCCCAGCTTCCCCTGCAGGGGGGAGGTCCCCATGTGGACCGACAGCCCTGAGAATCCCATCAGGAGTGGGAGCAACAGGACCGTGGCCCCCTGGGGGGTGAACACCACCGGCGGCGTCCTGGCCGGCGGGACGGCAACGCGCTCCCCCCACCGTAGGTAGCGCAGCAGGCTCGCAGTAAGCCGCTCCGGGTCCAAGTCGGCTCTCCTGCGCACAGCGCGCGACTGCCACACCAGGTAGATGTCCCCCTCCCGGATCCATTGAGCCTCGAGGGACATTGTCAGGTAGGAACGCCGCTCGCGAAGCTCGCCCCCGGCGGTGTTGGCCAGCCGCACGTCCTGGGTGCCTTTGGCCAGCGAGACGTCCACGATGACTTCCGGAAACGCCTCGCCGACGGCGTGCACCGCCTGCTCGCCCCAGGTGACCAATTCGTCCACGGTGGTGGACTCCACCTGCGGGTCCAACACCTCCACCGGGTTCGGCGAGGCCGGGGTGGGGAAGCTGAACGGCGCGGCGTCCCCGTGGGCCGCAGAGGCCAGGGCCGCCTTGACCAGGCCGTCCGCTTCCTCGCCGGCGGTCGACGCAAACCCGAGTTTGCCGTTGGAGATCACCCGCAGGGCCCGGCCGAGCACGGCCTGGGACGCTACCCGCTCGATCTCGCCGCCGCGGAAGCTAACCTGCAGACCTTCCCGCAGCTCCTCGTACAGCTCTCCTGCGTCGGCCGCTTGGGCCGCTCGTTGAAGAATGTCCATCAGCTGCCTCCTACGGTCACATCGCCGATGCGCACGTGCGGGGCGCCGTGGGTCACTGGCAAGGGGAACTGATCATCCTTGCCGCAGCCGCCGGCCCCCCCCTTGAGCTGGAAATCGTCTCCGATGAGCTCGATGTTCTTCAGGGTGTGGAAGACGTTGCCGGTGAGGACCACGTCCCGCACCATATCCCCGATTTCCCCGCCGCGGATCTCGTAGGCGTAGGCGGCTGAGAAGGTGAATTGCTCCAGCTCGGTCTGTCCACCGAAGGCGCCGCAGGCGTAGATCCCCCGGTCCACCCCGGCGAGGAGGTCGGCGAACGACGCCTCCCCCGGTTCGATGTACGTGTTGCGCATCCGGACGATGGGGGGGTGCTCCCAGGAGACGGCGCGGGCATTGCCGGTGGGCTCCATCCCAGTCCTCCAGGCAGTGGCCCGGGAGTGCATGAGCCCTTCCAGTACCCCTTCCCGAATCAGATAGATCTTGCGGCGGGGCACGCCCTCATCGTCGTAGGGGGCGTTGCCGCGGGCTCCGGCCACGAACCCGTCGTCGACCACGTTGAGCGCCGCGGTGCCGAACTGCTTGCCGACCCGCAACACCCGGCGCATGGGCTCGTTTCTGAGGAGGAAATCCGCCTCGCAAATGTGCCCGAACGCCTCGTGGATGAACACCCCGGCCAGCTCCTGGTCCAGGATCACCGTGTAGTGCCCCCCCTTGACCGGCTTGGCGGAAAGCAAGGCCACGGCGCGCTTGGCAGCGGTCATGGCCTTCTCTTCCAGCCCCTGGGCGACCTCGAATCCCGCTGCCGCCCCGGTGGACTCGAACCCTCGCTGGATATCGCCGTTCTTGCGCGCCACCGCCGACAGCAGGACGGAGACATCCGGGATCTCCTGTTCCACGTACGTGCCCTCGGAATTGGCGTACACCACATGTCGGAGCTCGTCCACGTAGCGCACGGCAGTGGAGGCGATCTGGGGGAAGGCTTCCAGGATCAGCTTGTTGTAGGCCCACGTGAGCTTGCGCTTCTCCTCCAGCGGGACCTGGCGGAAGTCCTGCTTCATCTCGGGCGAGTAGTGGTCGCGGACCTGCTCAGCAGGGGCAAGCTCGATGGGGTCTTTGACGTGCTGCGCCGCGGCGCGGGCGATCCGGGCGGCCTCGGCCACCTTGGCCGCCAGCTGGTCCAGGTCGGTGAACACCGCCACGCCCCAGGCGCCCCCCACCAAGGCGCGGGCGACCCCACCAGCCTCGCGGCTGGCCTCCAAGTTCATGAGCTGGTCGCGCTGGTAGACGACCTGCGAGTGGAAGACCTTCTCCCAGCGCACTTCTGCGTAGTCCGCCTTCGCCTTCGCCAGTACTTCACGTACATGTGCTTCCATCGCTCACCTCTCTTGGAAGAGTATTATAGCCGTGGTTTGGTTGCATTTCCGCAGGCTGAGGCGAGACCGCCCCCCCGGGGCCCGCTGTCCCCGCCGACCTCCACTTCCCGTTCCCCTGGAGGATGCTCTCCCCCTGCCGCGGCGGGAGGCAGTCAGGTAAGCGGCGGCGGAGCAGCTTGTCGCGTCCTGGGTCATCTCCCCCCGCACCGCGGCCCTGTGCAGCCGACGATTTCACCCCCCCTTGAGCGGCTTTGGGCTTCACTTAATGCCATTTCCCTGGACGGGGGAGGGCCAGGGAGGGGGTGGAGAGGAGGCTGGTTGACTGCCGATTTTTCCCAGCTCACCTCCCATCGAGGGCCGGGTGTCAACACTGGTCTTGGTCCGCCCCACCTGCGCCGGTTTGGAATTGACGCGCCCCCTGGCCTGTACAGGGAGTGGGAGCTTCCCCCTGGGGGGACCTCCGGGGGCGGGTGCTGTTGGGAAGCAAGGAGTTTGTAGAAAGCTTGCCGGCTCGTCAGGGCGAGAGGCTAGGGGAGGTGCCCCGGGCCCAGCGGCTGGCAGCCCGGCCATCGGCGGAGGAGATCTTTCGCGGCAGCCCAGAACTGGAGGGCAGCGCTTTGGCGTACCGGGAATACGTCCGCCGGCTGCGTGAGATCGCCGCGCACCTCGGGGGTGCACTACGCCAGGGTGGGCCGCCGCCTACGGAAGTTCGACCGGGCCCAAGTTCCCAACTGGGCTGTGTGATTGCAGGACCCGACCCCGCGTGGCGACCCCCCCGTCGCGCAGGGCCCGTCCCCTGCCCCCGCAGGCGAGCAGCTGTGGCTCCATCCTAACTATGTTATCCACAGCTTAATGGTTGACAGGAAGGTGGAGCGCATGTATAATAGGTGTGGTCATTCAGAGGAAGGAGTTGGGTGAGGAGGGCGCCATGGAAGCGAGGGCTGGTGCTGGGCCTTGTGGTGAGCGTGGTCGTGTGGCCGGCACTGGCCAGATTGGAGCCCGAGGCCGGCAGTGGGGCGCCAACAACTGGCAAGAGAGG
>JBNGCS010000008.1:0-85972 GCA_049975705.1 Candidatus Bipolaricaulaceae bacterium
GACTCGTGGGGCCCCAGGGTAAGGTCCTCCTCGTGCAGCGTCTCGCCGTCCTGGCGATAGACGCTGAGCGAGCAATAGGCCTGCTCACCCCACGGGTTCATGACTACCAGACCGGTGGAGGCCGCAGCGACTTGAGTGTAGTAGGCCCCGGCCCAGAACGGCTCCCCCGGGGTCAGTTCGGCCACCGGTTTGTACACGGTGTCTACCGAGACCAGCTGATCATCATAGGTATACTCCAGCCCGATGATCAGCCGCTCGTCGCTCCTGACCACGGCCACGCCCCAGTTGAATTGATCCGACGAAATCGCCTCCCCCAGTCGGTAGAAGGCGGCCTCGTAGGGGCCCAAGGTTCCGGAGTCGGCCCACAAGACCTCCCCCCACGCATCGTACACCGCCAGGGTGTACTCGGTCGCCGACGGCATGGTGGAGATCAGGTTGACCTCCACGTCTTGGCCGCCGGAGCAGTCGTGGTAGAACGCATAGACTTGCTGGGCGCTCCCCGCCGCGGCTGCGGCCGCCGCCAACACCACACAGAGAACGGCAAACGTGGTTCGCATGGTGCCTCGCCTCCCAGATGAGTGGTCGACTATTGTAGTGTTCCCGGCGGGCGTCGTCAATCGGGGTCTGCCCGCAGTATCGGGTGGCGGGCCGCCCGCGCCTCGTCCAGCCGACCCACCGGGGTCCGATGTGGGGCCTCCCGCACCAGCTGGGGCGCCTCCCTCGCTTCGGTGGCGATTTGGGCCATGGCAGCGCAGAAGGAGTCCAGGACCTCCTTGGGCTCGGTCTCCGTGGGCTCGACCATCAGCGCCTCCTTGACGATGAGCGGGAAGTAGATGGTGGGGGGGTGGAATCCATAGTCCATGAGGCGCTTGGCTACGTCCAGGGTGCGAACCCCCTCCCCCAAGCCGGCACCGGACAGCACGAACTCGTGCTTGCACAATCGGTCGTAGGGAAGCTGGAAGCTGGAGGCGAGCTTTGCCCGCAGGTAGTTGGCGGCCAGCACTGCCCCGCCTGACACCTCCCGCATGCCGGCGTCACCCAAGGAGAGGATATAGGCCAGCGCCCGGACCATGACCAGGAAGTTCCCCTGGTAGGGGTGCACGTGGCCGATGGACTTCGGCCGCTCCCAGTCGAGGGACAGTTGGCCGTCCCGCTCGACGATCTGGGGAAGGGGAAGGTAGGGAACCAGGTCCTGGCACACGGCCAGCGGCCCCGCCCCGGGGCCCCCGCCGCCGTGGGGGGTGGAAAACGTCTTGTGGAGGTTGAAGTGGAAGATGTCGGCGCCCATGTCCCCGGGGCGGGCCCGTCCCAGGAATGCGTTGAGGTTGGCTCCGTCGAAGTAGCACAGCCCCCCGGCCTCGTGAACCAGCTGGGTGATCTTGAGGATCTGGTCCTCGAAGATCCCCAGCGTGTTTGGCACGGTGAGCATGCACCCGGCCACCTGGTCGTCCAGTGACTCCTCGAAAGCGGCCACGTCCACCGTGCCCCGCCGGTTGGAGGGAACGGAGACCACGCGAAATCCGGCCATGGCCGCAGAGGCGGGGTTGGTCCCATGGGCGGAGTCAGGGAGGAGGACCTTGGTGCGTCGCCCCAGCTCCCCCCTGTCCTCGAAGTAGCGCTTCACCAGCAGCAACCCGGTCAGCTCCCCGTGGGCTCCGGCCGCTGGCTGGAGGGTGATCCCCGGCAGCCCGGCGATCCCCTTCAAGTACTGGCTCAGCTCCCACAGGACCGCCAGCGCCCCCTGGACCTCCTCCTCGGGCAGGGCGGGGTGGAGCTCGGCGAACCCAGGCAGTCTGGCCAGCTGCTCGTGCGCCTTGGGGTTGTACTTCATGGTGCAGCTGCCCAGCGGGTAGAAGCCGGTGTCCACACCGAAGTTCTTGCGGGCCAAGGCGGTGTAGTGCCGCACCAGTTCTGGTTGCGAGACCTGGGGGAGCCAGGGGGACCGTTGCCGGCGTAGCTCAGCCGGGATCAAGGTTGCCAGCTCTTCTTGGGGCTTGGTGGGGCCGGGAACCGAGGCCGCCCGCCTCCCCGGGGCCCCCAATTCGTAGATGGTGCTCACCTCATCCCCCTTCCTCCTGCAGCGCGTCTACGAACGCGTCCAGCTCCTCCTGGGTCCGCCGCTCGGTGACCGCCACCAGAAAGGCGTCAGCCAGCCCGGTGGGGGCCACGTGCGCCGGCGGCAGCACGGCGATGTTCCTGCGCCGCAGCCGCTCCACCGCGCCGGCGGGATCGGCACAGCGGACGGCGAACTCGTGGAAGAACGGCCCGGAGAAGGCGAGCTCGTATCCGGGCAGGGCGCTGACCGCGTCGGCCAGCTGGTGGGCCCGCTCCAGGCAGGCCAGGGCGACCTCCCGCAGTCCTGCCGGGCCCAGGGCGGCCAGGTACACGGTGGCCGCCAGGGCGCACAGGGCGGAGTTGGTGCAGATGTTGGAGGTGGCCCGCTCGCGGCGAATGTGCTGCTCCCTGGTCTGCAGGGCCATCACGTACCCAGGCCGGCCGGCGGCGTCGGTGGTCCAGCCGACGACCCGGCCCGGCATGCGTCGCAGGTGCTCGGCCCGGGTGGCGAACAGGCCGAGGAGCGGGCCGCCGAACGAGGGGCGGTTGCCCAGCGGTTGCCCTTCCCCCACTACCACGTCCGCGCCGAACCGCCCCGGCGGCTCCAGCACCCCGAGGGCGATGGGATTGGCGTGGACGATCAGAAACGCCCTGCCGATGCGCTCCTTGAGCCCGGCCAGATGCTCGATGACCCCGAAGAAGTTCGGCTGCTGAACGACCAGAGCGCTGAGGCCTTCCGGGATCCCGGCCAGGGCCAGCCGGCCGTCGTCCCCGTACGGAACGTCCACCAGCTCCAGGCCGGCCCCCCAGGCGTAGGTGGCCAGGACGCGGCGGGCGCGGGGGTCGAGCGAGCGGGGCACCAGGACTCTACGCCCCCCGATCGTGCGGTGGGCCATGAGCACGGCCTCAGCCAGGGCAGTGGCCCCGTCGTACATGGACGCGTTGGCCACCTCCATGCCAGTGAGCTCGCAGACCATGGTCTGGTACTCGAATGTCCAGGTGAGCGTCCCCTGGGACAGCTCCGCCTGGTAGGGGGTGTAGGCCGTGTACAGCTCCGGCTGTGAGATCACGTAATCCACCACCGCCGGAACGTGGTGGTCGTACAGGCCTCCGCCCAGGAAAGGGATCAGCTGACTGCCTCTCGACCGCTCGGCCAACCCGGCCAGGTGTGATCGCACCCATAGCTCGTCCCGCGGTGGCAGCTCCAGCGGACGAAACCGCTGCTTCAGTTCGGCGGGCAGGTCGGCGAACAGCTCGTCCAGCTTCCCCACGCCCGCCTCCCGCAGCATGGCGGCGATGTCCTGTGGTGTATGGGGGATGTACTCGCTCATCCCCCCTCCCCGATCAGTTCTCGGTAGGCGGCCGCGTCCAGCAGACCGTCGAGCTCATCCAGCTTGTCGGGCCGAAGGGCGAAGATCCATCCCTCACCGTAGGGGTCCCGGTTGACCTTGTCCGGGCTTTCCTCCAGTGCCTGGTTGGCCTCCACCACCTCCCCGGCCAGGGGGGCGAACACCTCCCCCACCGCCTTGACCGACTCCACGGTGGCCACCTGGTCTCCCTTGGCCACCTTCTGGCCCGCCGCAGGCAGCTCCACGAACACGATGTCGCCCAGCTCTTGCTGGGCATGGTTGGTGATGCCCACACGGACGATCCCGTCCTCGCGGCGGACCCATTCGTGATCCTCGGTGTACTTCAGATCTTGCGGAATCATTACATCCTCCTTTCGTCGGGTTCGTACCTCCAATGCGCGGAGGTGCCGACTGTTCGTGCCCTCCCACGTAAACCCCGCCTGTGCCGAGGGGTCAAAACGGAACCTCCTCGGCCTGCCGGGCCGGGGGATAGAAAGTGGCGTAGTCCTTGTGGAACAGCAACCGCAGCTTCCCGGTGGGACCGTTGCGCTGCTTGGCGATGATCACCTCCGCCTCGGCGGTGGGGCCGCTCCGGGTGGCGTCCTCGTAGTAGTCGGGCCGGTGGATGAACGCCACCAAGTCAGCATCCTGCTCGATGGCCCCTGACTCGCGCAGGTCGGACAGGCGGGGCCTGCCCCCTTCCCGCCGTTCCACGGCCCGGTTCAGCTGAGAGCAGGCGATGACCGGGATGTTCAGCTCGCGGGCCATCCCCTTGAGCGTGCGGGAGATGTAGGAGATCTCCTGTTCCCGGACGTCGGTACGGACTCCTGCCTCGATCAGCTGCAGGTAATCGACCACCAGCAGATTCAACCCGTGCTCCAGTGCCATCCGGCGCGCCTTGGCCTTGATGGACAAGACCGACGCCCCCGGCGTGTCGTCCACCAGCACGGTGGCCTGGTGGATGCGCCCGGCCGCCTCGGCGATCTGCCCCCACTTGGCGGGCGGCAGGTACCCGGAGCGAAGGGAGTGGAGGTTCACCTGGGCCTCAGCGCACAGCAGCCTCTCCAGCACCTGCTCCTTGGTCATCTCCAGGGAGAAGAACCCCACCGACTTCCCCTGCCTGATGGCCACGTCCCGGGCCACGGCCAAAGCGAACGAGGTCTTCCCGGTGCCGGGCCGGCCGGCGATCACCGCCAGATCGGCCGGGTGGAGGCCGGACGTGTAGGCGTCGAACTCCTCGAACCCGGTGAACACCACCTGGGCGGGCCGGCGCTCGGGGTCCTTGTGCAGCGCCTCGAGGAAGTCCAGGTGATCGTAGAGGAACTCGCTGAGCTTGTGATAGTCGGGCGTGGACTGGCGTTGGGCGATCTCAAAGATGAATTCACCAGCGCGATCCAGGGCCTCCTCCACGTCCATGTCCTCGCAGTACCCCAGCTCGGCCACCTGCCCGCCGGCCTGGATCAGCAGGCGCCGCAACGCCTTGGTCTCCACGATCTCCGTGTAGTGGTCCAGGGCAGTCACGGTGGTCACCCGCGCCAGCAGATCGCTCAGGTAGGACCGGCCGCCGGCCTCCTCCAACTTCCCCCGCTCCTCCAGGTAGTTGGCCACTGTCACCGCGTCCGGCAGGTGTCCGTGGTTGAACAGCTCCACCATGGCCCGGTAGATCTCGCGGTGGGCCCGGAAATAGAAGTGGCCCGGCCGCAAGCGCATGACCAGCTTGGGCACCGCCTCTTCCGGTTCCAACAGGGCCGAACCCAGCACCACCTGCTCGGCCTCTTTGTTCTTAGGAATGGGGCGAATTCCCTCATCCAACACGTCCGCCATCGCGGCCATGTTACCCCGGCGCGCCGCGGCAGCCAAGAGGCTTCTGGTGCGTTGTGGTTGGGGAATTCGACCGCTATACTTGCCCAGCAGTGGAGGAAGCTCGCGAAAGGAGGAGGCAGATGTGGCATTGATGACCATGAAGGAACTCTTGGAGTGCGGGGTCCACTTCGGACACCGTACTCGCAAGTGGAACCCCAAGATGAAGCGGTTCATCTATACAGAGCGCAAGGGGATCCACATCATTGACTTGGGCCAGACCTTGGAGCTGGTGGAACGGGCGTATGACTTCATCCGCGGCCGCGTCGCCGAGGGGAAGGACGTCCTGTTCGTGGGCACCAAGAAGCAGGTGCAGGCCACCATCGAGGAGGAAGCGGCCCGCAGCGGGTCCCCTTATGTGTCCCGGCGCTGGCTGGGCGGGACGCTGACCAACTTCGAGACCATCCGCAGGCGGGTCCTGTATATGTTGGAGCTGGAGAGGAACCTGGAGGAAGGGGCGTTCGAGCGACTGCCGCTGAAGGAGCGGATCAAGCTGTCCAAGCAACTGGCCAAGCTGCGACGGAACTTGGACGGGTTGAGGAGTCTGGAGCGGCTGCCCGGGGCCCTGTACGTGGTGGATCCCACCGTCGAGGTGCACGCCGTCCGCGAGGCGAACATCCTGGGGATTCCCATCGTGGCCATCTGTGACACCAACTGTGACCCCGACCTCATCGACTACCCGATTCCCGGCAACGATGACGCCATCAAAGCCACCCGGTTGATCACCTCGCGGATCGCCGATGCGGTGCTGGAAGGGCGTGAGGGAGTACAGGTGAGCGAGGCGCCGGCGGTGGCCGAGGAGGCCATCCCCGAGGAGGGGGAGGAGGCCATGCCCGAACAGGAAGGCGAGGCCGAGGGCTTCCCCCCTGAGGAGGCGTTCGAGGGGCGGGCCGAGGAGGCACCGGAGGAGCTGGCGGGCGAGGAAGAAGAAGTGGAACAGTTGGACAAGGAGAGCTGATGGACATCCCCCTTGACCTCATCAAGCGGCTCCGGGAAGAGACCGGAGTGGGCATCATGGACTGCAAGGCTGCGCTGGTCAAATCTCAAGGGGACTTGGAGAAGGCCAAACAGGTTCTGCGGACTGAGGGCAAGGAGTTTCTCACCCACCAGGCCCGAGAGGCCGAGGAGGGCCGGGTGGAGGCCTATATCCACCACTCGGGCAAGGTGGGAGTGCTGGTGGAGGTGAACACCAACACCGATTTCGCCGCCAACGCACAAGAGTTCCGCGAGCTGGTGAAGAACCTGGCCATGCACATCGCCGCGGCCAAGCCGAGGTGGGTCTCCCCCCAAGACGTGCCCGACGAGGTGCTGGCTGAGGAGAAGGACGTACTGCGCAGCCAAGCGGAAAAGGAGGGCAAGCCCGCCCACATCGTGGACAAGATCGTGGCCGGGCGGCTGGAGCGGTTCTACGAGGACAGCTGCCTGCTGAAACAGCCCTACGTGCGGGATCCATCGCTGCGGGTCGAGGACCTGCTGGCCGACATGAGCGCCAAGCTGGGCGAGTCGGTGGTGGTGCGGCGGTTCGTGCGGTACGAGGTGGGACAAGGGTGAGTTCGCCCCTGCGCTACCGCCGGGCGGTGGTCAAGCTCTCCGGGGAGTTGCTTGGCGGTGAGGCCGGCCCGCTGAACGCAACGGAGCTGGCCTTCTTTGCCCGAGCGATCCGGGATGTCCGGACGGCCGGGGCCGAGGTGGCGGTGGTGGTGGGCGGGGGCAACATCGCTCGCGGCTCGGCCTTGCCCCAGCTACCCCCGGTGGCAGGGCACACCGTGGGGATGCTGGCCACGCTGATCAACGTGGTGGCCCTGCGGGAAGCCCTGGACGCAGCGGGGGTTCCCGCCCGACTGTTCTCCGCGCTCCCCTGTCCCGGGGTGGCCGAGCCGGTGGACCCCTGGCAGGCACGGGTCGCATTGGCGGCCGGCCAGGTAGTGCTGTGGGGGGCAGGGACCGGGAACCCGTTCGTTACCACGGACACAGCGGCGGTGATTCGGGCACTGTCCGTGTCGGCCGACGCGGTGGTCAAGGCCTCCAAGGTGGACGGGGTGTACGAAGACGACCCTGAAGCCCGGCCCGGGGCGCGCCCGCTGGGCCGCATCAGCCACCACGACTACCTGTGTGCCGGGCTGGAGGTCATGGATCAGGCGGCCGTGGCCATCGCCGGCAAGCACGGCCTGCCCATCGTGGTGTTCCGGGGAGACCGAGCTGGGGGCCTGCTCGCCGCCCTGCGGGGGGAACTCGGCTCCCTGATCGGCTGACCCCTCGCCTCGTCCTTCCGGTCAGTCGGCTTCCCGCTTTCCCAGCTCGCGATCCAGGGCGACCAGGGCGTGCCCGCGGTCGCCCACCCGCCGCAGGGTCTCCACGATCTCGCTGACGCTCTTCTCCTCCTCCACCTGTTCGTTCACGAACCACTGCAGGAACACCTGGCTGGGGTAGTCTTGCTGCTCCACGGCGCCGGCGTACAGGCGGTGGATGGAGGCGGTGACCTTCTGTTCGTGTTCGAGCGCCATCTCGAAGGCGGCCAGCGGCGAGGGGAACTCCGCCGGGGGCGCGGCCAGGGCGTCCAACCTCACGCGCCCTCCCCGGTCGCACACGAAGTCGAAAAACCGCATGGCGTGGGCGAGCTCTTCCTGGGCTTGGGCCCGCATCCACCGGGCGCACCCGGGCAGGGCCGCCGACTCGAAGTAGGCCGACATGGCCAGGTACAGGTAGCCGGAGTACAGCTCCTCCCGCAGCTGATCGCTCAGCGCTTGTTGAGCGGATTCGCTTAGCACCACGTCCTCCTTTCAATTGAAGCTCATTATCGCCTTCCCGGGCGAGAGGTCAACTGGGTGACAGGATTTGCGGGTTACCGGATCCAAATGAAGGGGGCTTGACTTCTCTCAGCATGATGTCTACAATCCGTAACGGATAGAGAACCGCTCGGCGAGTGCCCGCTGAGCCGGCCAACGGCCGTACATGGTTCGGGGCGCCTCGGTAAGGGGGACCGGGGCGCCTGCAGTTTGGGGCGTTGGGCCTACAATGAGGCGAACATGACCCTGTGGGTACGACGAGGCGGCCGCTGGCACAGTGCACACGCGCTGGCCCCCTATCTGCCCCCGGACTACGTGCGACTACGCCCGCGACGACGGGGCCCCAGGTGGGAGACCGCAGGGGAAGTGAAGGGTTACGGGGCCGACACGCTGCCGGAGCTCATCCGGGCGCTTCTCAGCGCGTGCCGCCGGCCTCCTGGGGGGGCGGCCCCGCAGCTGTGGTGGGTGAGCGGGGAGGACCGCGTGATCTCGGTGGGGAACATGTTCCCGTTCCACCCCGAGGCCGTGTGCGGCCCCGGGGTGGAGATCGCCCGTCTGGCCCGCCCGCCGGATCGGTGGCAGGTCACCATCCATGTGGCCCGCCCTGCCGGCGGATTGGTGGCGGCCCGCAGCGAGCGCTACCTGGGCGCGTGGCTGACCGCCCTGAGACAACTGCTGGAGGCATCAGCCGGGTGAGATCAGCCTCAGTCGCAGTTGCCCACGCAGATCCTGAATTTCATGTGCCAGCGCCCGTCTGCTCCCAGATACCAGCACCAGCCGGTGCCGGGGGGGCAGTCGCCCACGAAGAAACTCCAGTGACCGTCTCGGTCGCAGAACCAGCCCGCGCCGGGCCGAACTGGCTCCCCGCCCCAACAGGGCGGGCAGGGCCCGATGCCCCAACAGGGCGGGCAGGGCCAGGCACCGTAGCCGGCGGCGGGCAGCACCTCCAGCCGCGCCCAGGCGGTAGCGTAGCAGCCGCAGGTGGGCTCCGGCACCAGCCCCAGCAGGCGGGCCCGCCCGGCCTCGGGTGTCGGCCCGAGCAGGGGAAACGGGTCCCCGGAATCGCCGGTGGACACGGCCAGCGGGTACTGGCTGGCCACGATCTGCAGCGCTTCGGTCCCCGCCGGTTCGGTGACCCGCAGCTGGTAAGACGGCCGGTCGGGCAGCGCGTGGGTGCCCGCGTTGACGTAGGGGTTCGGGGAGTAGGCGTTGGGGAACAGCTGACGAACGCGTCCGGCAGCGTCCACGTTGAAGATGTACACATAGGCTGGTCGGGAGACGTAGAAGTACACCCGGGCCGTCTCCCCCACCGTGTACTGCGGCCGCTCCGGCCACACTGACACCGAGAGACTGGGGGTGGGCACGGGCTCGATTCCCAGGGGGGAGACCCCCTGGTCGTAGGCCAGCGCGCCCAGCGACAGCAGCCCTACCGCCGCGATCACAGTCCATCTGCCCATTGTGCTGTCACCTCCTGACAGATATACACCGCCCGCAGCGCGGGGGATTCAGCGGGGGGCGGTGTTGACTTGTAGGCATCCGTATGATAGGCTATATTATCCTCGGAGTTGGAGAAAGGGGGAGAGGATGCAAACCACCATCTACTACAGCGAAGACGACAAGTACCTTGTCGACCTGGTCGACCAGCTGGCCCGGCGGGAACGCAAGTCGCGCTCGGCGGTCATTCTCTCCATCCTGGAGGAGTACTTCGAGCATGACAAGCGGATCGGAGAGATCCTGGTGGATATGGGCTATGTGACCCCCCGACAGGTGGAGCAGGCCCTGGCCCGCCAGCGGGAGCTCGCCGAGTACAAGGCGCTGGGGGAGATCCTAGTGGAGCAGGGGCTGGTGGACGAGCAGGCGGTGGAGCGGGCGGCGGCAGTGCAGTCCCGCTTCCGCACCGGCTGACCCTCATGGTCTGAGCCCGCCAGTTTCGGTCACAGCTGGGCGACTTCCCCGGGCACGCGGGGGAAGAGGCGGACGTCCCGGATGTGCGACAGGCCGGCGAGGTAGCGTACCAGCCGTTCCATCCCCACCCCGAAGCCGGCCGAGGGGGGCAGGCCGGACTCGGCCAGGGCAAGCAGCGGGGCGTAGCCAGCTGGATCAAGGCCTTGGGACTGCATGCGAGCGCGAATGCGGTCGGGCAGGTGCTCGCGTTCGCCGCCGGACAGCGCTTCCCCGTAGCCCTGGGGGTAGAGGAGGTCCATGTCCAAACACAGGCCGGGCCGGGCCGGATCCTCCCGGTCGTAGAATTCCCGTACCTCCACCGGGAAGTCCACGATCCACGTCGGCGTCTGGCTACGCCGGGAGATGACCTCCTCGAATCCCTCTCCGTGGGCGGCTTCTGCCTCCCGATAGGCGACGCGGGGGAACGGCGGGGACAGGGGCGCTAGCCGGTGGCCCAGCAGGGCGAGTTCCCGCCGGCCCTCCTTGCGCACCGCCTCCACCACCGCCGCCAGCAGCCCCTCTGCCTGGGCCATCGCCTCCTCCCGACCTGCTTCCCGGATTTCGAGGTCCAACTGGACGAACTCGAACAGGTGCCGTCCCCCCGCTGCCCAGGCAGGGGGTTCCAGCCGCACGTTGGGGGAGAAGGAGAAGATGCGGGGACAGGCTAGCACCGCCGCCTGTTTGTGGAAGATCATGCTGCGGGTCAGGTGCCAGCGGGCGCCGTAGGCCTCGATCACCGCCCGGTCGGTGTTGTGCCGCAGGGGGTCGGTTACCGGGGCCAGGATCACCGGGAGAAGCTCCACGAAGCCCTGATCCGTCAGCCACGCCCGCGCCGCGCCCATGGCCAGGCTGGTCAGTCGCAACACCGCCGCTGTTTGCTGAGAATCCACGCTTGCCTCCTAACGAGCTCTCGCCCGCCCGCAGCAGGGCGGGTCGCTTTCGGGCTATCCTCACAGTTGAGATTGGCTGAGCTTCGGCAGGCTACGCCCCGGCAGGGGCGCTGCTATTGGCGGGGCCCTCCAACAGGGGCGGTCGGGAGACACACACCTTGGCGTACACTCGCATCACCCCGGCAACGAAGATGGCCGAGGCTAGCACTCCGTCAGCGGGCTGTCAAGTCCGGGCGGCTATAATCGTCCTTGACCATGGCGGGCGTGGACCTTCGCGACCTATCCTTCGACCAGCTGGTCGCTCTCCTCACCGGTTGGGGCGAGCCGGCCTTCCGGGCCAAGCAGATCTGGCGGTGGGCGTGGGGGCGGCTGGCGGAGGAGTTCGAGGAGATGACCGACCTCCCCCGACCCCTGCGGGACCGCCTGGCCGCCGACTTGCGTCTGGACGGGATGGTCGCAGTGGGTGACCAGTCGGATGCGGACGAGGGCACTCACAAGGTGTTGCTGGAGCTGGCCGACGGCCGCCGGGTGGAGGCGGTGCTGATCCGGGACGGTGGTCGGCGGACGGTGTGCGTTTCCAGTCAGGTGGGCTGCCCGGTGGGATGCCCGTTCTGTGCCACCGGGCGTATGGGTTTCCAGCGGGACCTATCCCCGGGGGAGATTGCCGGGCAGGTGATCCACTTCGCGCGGCGGCTGCGCTCCGCCGGCGAGCGGGTCACTCACGTGGTGGTCATGGGCATGGGAGAGCCCTTGCTGAACTACGGGGCCACCGTGTGCGCGGTCCGCAACCTGAACCGCCGCCCGGGATTCGGCCTGGGCGCCCGCCGGTTCACGGTGTCCACGGTGGGCGTTGCCCCCGGCATGCGCCGGCTGGCCCAGGAAGGCTTGCAGGTGAACCTGGCCGTCTCGCTGCACGCCCCCGACGACGAGCTGCGCCGGCGGCTGGTTCCCCTGGACTGCCGGTGGCCGCTCCCGCAGGTGTTGGCTGCAGCCGATGCCTACGCCCAGGCCACCGGCCGGCGGGTCACCTATGAGTACGTGCTGCTGGCCGGGGTGAACGACGCCCCCGGTCAGGCCCGGGCGCTGGGGCGGCTGCTGCGCGGCCGCCTGGCCCACGTCAACTTGATCCCGTTTAACCCGGCGCCGGGCCTCCCGTTTGCCGCCCCCGCCCTGGAACGTGTGGAGCAGTTCAGGCTGGAAGTCCTCCGCAGTGGGGTGGACGCCACCGTGCGCCGCTCCAGCGGGGTGCGCATTGGCGCTGGCTGCGGGCAGCTGGGCGCCGGCGCCGGGCCGTTGCCTGGGTCAATCGGCTGAAGTCCTCTTGCTTTCCGCCACGTTGACAGCTGCGGCTGTTGGTGGTAAGCTGTTATGTAATAGGTTTATCAGAAGGAGATTCGTCGTCTCAAGGAGATGGTTGCGTGTACGAATCCTGGCTGTATTTCCTCCAGCGGCCAGAGGTAGTTGGCCAGTGGGTATTGGAGCACCTGTGGCTGATATTCGTGTCCAACGGGGTGGCGGTGTGCATCGCCGTGCCGCTGGGGATCTACATCAGCGCTGAGGGGCGGCAGCGACTGGCGGATGCCGTCCTCTACGTGGCCAGCATCCTGATGACCATCCCCAGTCTGGCCCTGTTCGGGCTGCTGATGCCGGCCCTGGCGGGGATGGGGTTGAAGTCCATCGGCTTCCTGCCTGCGGTGATCGCCCTCATCCTGTACGGGCAACTGCCCATCTTGCGGAATACCTACACGGCGATCCGGGCGGTGGACCCGGCCATGGTGGAGGCGGGCCGCGGGATGGGGATGTCCAGTGCCCAAATCTTGTTTCGGGTCAAGCTGCCGCTTGCCATGCCGGTGATCATGGCCGGGCTGCGGAACGCCGTCGTGCTCAACATCGGGATCACCACCATCGCCGCGGTCATCGGGGCCGGGGGCCTGGGTACTCCCATCTTCCGCGGCCTGCGCACCGGGCGGATGGACCTGATCATCGTAGGGGCGGTGGCGGTCTCGCTGTTGGCGTTGACTGCCGACGCCCTGCTGGCGGCGGTGGAGAAAGGGCTGACCCCCCGGGGGATCCACGTGGAGAGGACGGGTAGTCAAGCATGATCAAACTGGAGAACGTCACCAAGGTTTACCCGGACGGGACGGAGGCGGTGAAGGAGCTCAACCTGGAGGTGGGTGAGGGCGAATTCTGTGTGTTGTTGGGTCCCTCCGGCTGCGGCAAGACCACTACCATGAAGATGATCAACCGGCTGATTCCCATCACCGAGGGCCGGATCTACGTGAACGGTCAGGACACAACCGCCCTCGACGAGAACGAACTCCGCCGGAGCATCGGGTACGCCATCCAGGAGATCGGCCTGTTTCCCCACATGACCGTGGGGCAGAACATCGCCACCGTGCCCCGCCTGCTGAAGTGGCCAAAGGACAAGTGCCGACGGCGGGCCGCTGAGCTGCTGGAGCTGGTGGGGCTCACCCCGCCTGATCAGTTCATCGACCGCTTTCCTGCCGAGCTGTCCGGAGGCCAGCGCCAGCGGGTGGGGGTGGCGCGGTGCTTGGGGGCTGACCCGCCCATCCTGCTCATGGACGAGCCGTTCGGGGCCATCGACCCCATCACGCGGGAGAAGCTCCAGAACGAGTTCCTGAAGATCCAGCAGAAGCTCAAGAAGACCATTGTGTTCGTGACCCACGACCTGAACGAGGCCATCAAGATGGGGGACAAGATCGCCCTGATGCGGGAGGGCTCCCTGGTGCAGTACGACTCCCCTGCGGCCATCCTGTCGCAACCCAATGACCGGTTCGTGCGCGAGTTCGTCGGCGCTGACCGGGCCCTGAAGGGGTTGCGGCTGATGCGGGTGCGGGAGGTGATGCGCACCTCCCCGCCCACGGTACGGCCCGGCGACAGCGTGGAGGCGGCCCGGAAGGAGATGGACCGCGCCAAGCGGAACTGGGCGGTGGTCGTCGAGGAGGGGGGCAAGTTCCTCGGCTGGGTCAACCGCGAGGACCTGGGGGACGGAGCCAGCGTGGAAGAGGTGATGATGCCTCCCAGCACCACCGCCGACGAGCTCACCTTCCTCAACGAGGGGCTGTCGTTGATGTTGATGACGGCCATCGGCAACCTGGCGATCGTGGACGATGCGGGCAAGCTCAAAGGGGTGCTCACGTTCGACGCCATCCGCAACGTGTTGGGCGAGCTGTACAGCGAAGGCGAGCCTGCGGAGGGGGTTGGGGAGTGAGACGCCGGGTAATCCTGGTCCTGTTCCTGGGCGCCTTCGTGGGGGCGGCGGCGTGGATCCCCACGGTGGGCAAGGTGGGCATCTACGACGTGTTCACCTATGACGCCTACCTGGTGCAGACGTGGGATCACTTCCGGATGGTGATCCTGGCCGAGCTCATCGCCATCGGCCTGGGCGTGCCACTGGGCATTTTGGTGACCCGGCCGGGGTTCCGCTGGTTGTCCCGCCCGGTGGTGGGGGTGGCCAACATCGGCCAGACTGTCCCCAGCATGGCGGTGATCGCCATCATGGCCCCGGTGTTCGGATTCGGGTTTGAGTCGGCGCTCATCGCCCTGTTCGTGTACGGGACGCTGCCGGTGTTGCGCAACGCCTACGCCGGCATCAACAGCATCGACCCGGCGATCATCGAGGCCGCCAAGGGCATGGGGATGACGCGGACACAGATCGCCCGCCGGATCGAGCTCCCGTTGGCCCGGGCGGTGATCATGGCCGGCATCCGGACCTCCACGGTGGTTCTGGTGGGGACGGCGGCGCTGGCCGTGCTGGTGGGGGGGAAGGGGCTGGGAACCATGATCTTCACCGGAGTGCTCTCCCGGCAGGCGCTGATCACCCTGCAGGGGGCGTCCCTGCTGGGGGCGATGGCCATCGTGTTCGACTACCTGCTGGAATCAGCCGAAGACTGGATGACCCCCCGCGGCCTCAAGGTCAGGCGGTGAGCAGCAGTCAACGAGGTCGACCCACACGGGGCGGTCTCTCACTGCTTAGAGGTAAAACAATCATCAGGAGGTGAGCAGACGGGAGAAAACAGCTTGGAGACGGGAAACACAGAGCATTACTGCTAGAGGACTCTATAGGAGGTGTCCATGCGAAGGATTAGTGTAGCCATTATGGCGCTGTTGCTGATCGGTGCCCTGGGGTTCGGGGTGCTGGCGGAGAAGAGGGTAGTTGTCGGCTGCAAGAACTTCACTGAGCAGTACATCATCGGTGAGCTCATGGCCCAGCTGCTCGAGGACCGCGGGTTTGAAGTGGAGCGGGTGTTCGACCTGTCGTCCATGGCCCTCCGGGAGGGCATGGAGGCTGGGGACATCGACGTGTGTGCCGACTACACCGGCACCGCCTGGATGGTGCACCTGGGGTTCGAGTTCTACCCCGGGATGACCAACACGGCGATGTACTACGGTGTCAAGGGGGCGGATGCGGCCAACGGGTTCGTGTGGTTGAACCCCATCTGGAACAACAACACCTACGCGCTGGCCTCCTGGCCTGAGTACGCCGAGGAGCACGGGCTGGAGACGTTGTCCGACTTGGCGGACTGGTACAACGAGAACGACGGCCGGATCTCCACGTTCATCGACTTCGAGTTCTCCGCTCGCCCCGACGGCCTGCCAGCCCTGGAGTCATTCTATGGCTTCCACGTGGCCGGGGCCTCGCTGAAGACTGGTGCGCCGGGTGCCTCGCTGATGGCCCTCGCCAACCGGCAGGTGGACGTGGCCATGGTGTTCGCCACCGACGCCACCATCGCCGAGCATGGCTGGTACGTGTACAAGGACGACAAGAGCTTCTTCCCGCCCTACGACCTGACGCCGTACGTCAGGGCCAATGTGCTGGAGGCCAACCCCGAGATCGCCGACATCCTGAACGAGCTGGTCGCGACGTTCCCCTGTGGCGGCCAGCTGCCCAACGACCCGGCTCAGCTCGCCGATTGCGTGGCCCAAGGCCAGGCGGCGTGGCAGGAGCTGAATGCCAAGGTGGACATCGACAAGATGGAGCCCGACGAAGCAGCGCGCGAGTACTTGCTGAAGCACGGCCTCATCGAAGGCTGATCGGCGGAGTTCAGCGTTGCTGGGAGGCCGGCCCTGCGGGGCCGGCCTTTTGTTTGCCGGGACCGTTATGCTGCCATCTAGGATGGTGGTGATGAGAGAGCGAGTGCTTCTGCTGACGCTGTGCGTCTGGTTGGGCTGGCCGGCCGGCGCAGCGGTGACGGGCGCGGATGCCGAACGTGCCGGGGCTCTGGCCCGGGCGGCGTTGGCGGACGAACTGGGGGTGGCCGCGGCGGAGGTCGAGGTGCTCGAGGTGATCGGCCGCCGGTTCCCGGATGTCAGCCTGGGCCTGCGCGAGCCTGGGTGCAGTTACGCCCAGGTGGTCACGCGGGGGCACGTGGTTCGCCTGGCCGCGGGCGGGCGGGAGTTCGAGTACCGAATAGCGGACGGCCGCGTGATGAGGGTTCCAGAAGTGCCGCCCGGGCCCGCCCCGGAGGAGATGTGGGTGGTCCAGGTGTTCGCCTACCGGCCGGACGTGGACGTCGCTCTTCATGGCCACGTGGCCTGTGACCGGGACGCGGTGCTCCCGCTCGCCCGCTGGGCGCCGCTGACCGGCCCTCCGTTGCTCGCCGCGCTGGACTTCCTGATCCACGACGGGTTGGCCCCGTGGGAGGAGCAGGCAGGGTACATGTCCGAGTTTCCCCTCCCCGGGGTGGCCTTGGCGACGGCCAGCTTGGCCCAGGGGGTTCTCACCCTGACCATCGTTGACCCGGAAAACTGGACCACAGGCGGGGCATGTCGAATCGGGATCATGCGGGCTCAGATCGAGAAGACTGCCCGGCAATTCCCGGAGGTGGAGGAGGTGCACATTCTCCCCCCCACGGTCCTCCAGCCGTGAGGCCGGGGCCCCAGTGCCCCCGGTCGTCGATCACACTCAGCCGCAGGGGCAGCGCGTCCCAGCTTAGCTGAACAGACAGCAGCCCACCGGGGCAGGCGAAGCCGGCAGCCGGTTAGCTCGGTAGGCCGTGGCCGGCGACCGCGGCTTCCCCTGGGTGCGGATGAGCGGAACGCTGCCCCAGCCCAGACCTCCAGCAGTGCGAGGTGGGCGTGGATGGCCGGCCGGTGGCAGTTCACGGCCGGCGCGGGCAGGCTCCAGGCAGTGGCGACTTCCCAGCCCGCACCGGTGAGATTGAGGGCGAGGCGGCTTCCGGGCAGCGCCGCGCCCACCACCACACTGCGCTGCATCTACCATCCTTCCTTCGCCGCCAGCGATCATAGCACCATCCCGGGCGTACAATGGCGCTGCCATGGATTGGTGGTGGACTGGGTCGGCGGCTGTCCTGTTTCCCACCGGTGCCCTGTCGTTGGCCATTGCCGGGGTGCTGTTCCTGCGCCGGGCGATCCCGGGGGCCCGTACGCTGGGCCTGGCCATGCTGGCCGTCGCCGGCTGGGCTGTGGTGGCCGGGCTGGAGTCGATGGCCGTCGCCGTCGGCGCCAAGATCGTCCTGTCGAAGCTGGAGTATGTCGGCTCGGGGAGCCTCGGCGTCCTGTTCCTCCTGTTCGCTTATCACCACCCAGGGCGGACGGGTTGGCTGTCCCGGGGCCGCCGGGCCGCCTTGTGGGCACTGCCAGCGGCCTCGGTAGGCCTGGCGGCGACCAACGAACACCACCAGTTGGTGTGGCGTGGGTTCAGCGCGGGGCCGGCGGGGTCGAATGCCCTCATCTACCACCACGGCCCCGCCTTCTTTGCGATCACTGCCTGGGTCTACGCCTTCGTTCTCCTCGGCGCGTCCCTGCTCATCTGGCAGACCAGGCGGGCGTCCGCGGTCCAGCGACGGCAGTCGGCGCCCATACTCGCCGCCACCGCGTTCCCGTTCGTGGGCGGCCTTATGTACGCCATGGGCATCACGTTGATCCCCGGGCTGAACCTGACGCCGGTCACCTTCGCCGCCGCGGGGGTGGTGCTCGCTGTGAGCATCGTGCCCCTGCGGTTGTTCGAGCTGGTGCCCGTGGCCCGCGAACTGCTCATCGAGCGGATGAGCGATGGAGTCGTTGTGGTGGACTCGGCCCGGCGGGTCGTCGACGTCAACCCGGCCGCCAGGCAACTCCTCACGCTGCCCCCGGGAATCATCGGGGCCGACGCCGCTGAGGCGGTCGCCGCCTGGCCACGCATCGCGCCCTCGTTTCACCCCCACCGCGAGTCCCACTTCGAGGTTACCCTTGCCGAGGAGCCGTTGATGCACGTCGACTTCCGTGTCGTGCCCCTCAGGGGCGGGCTGGGGCGGGTGGTTGGCCACCTGGTCGTGCTCCGCGACATATCCGAAAGGCGGCGTGCTGAGACCTCCCTGAGGAGAGTCAACCAGCGCCTCACGGCCCATGTCCAGCAGATCGAGCGCCTGCAGGAGAAGCTGCGGGAGCAGGCGATCCGCGACGCGCTCACCGGGCTCGTCAACCGCCGCTACCTCGATGAGACACTTCCCCGAGTGCTCGGTCGCGCCGCGCGAGAAGAGGTTCCGGTGTCAATCATCATGTTCGACATCGATCGCTTCAAGCAGGTGAACGACGCGCACGGACATCGCGTGGGGGATGGGATCCTGGCCGAGTTGGGGCGGCTGCTCGCCGCCGAGACGCGGCCGGGAGACATCGCCTGCCGGCTGGGGGGCGAGGAGTTCGTGGTCGTCCTGCCCGGTGCGCCCGTCCATGTGGCGGCAGAGCGGGCCGACGTGATCCGGAAGGCTTTCCAGGCTGCCGCCGTCTCAGGGCTCGGCCAGAGGGAGGTAGTGAGCCTGTCGGCCGGGGTGGCTGTGTTCCCCCGGGACGGGGTAGCTCCGGCCGATCTCCTTCACGCAGCCGACGGGGCGCTGCACCGGGCGAAGGAGGCCGGGCGGAATCGGGTGCGCACCACCGACGGCCAGCTGTAGCAGGCGGACAGGGCACCCGGACACGGGCGGACGCACCTGCCGATCGCTTGTCTGTAGTGGCGCAGGGGCGGATGGGTGTGGCACAGCTGCGATCGGATGAGGTGGAGTCTCTTCCTCTCGGCCCGGCGCAATGGCCTGACCTGGTTGACCTGCTTGGGGCAGAGGGGGGCGTAAGGGGGATGCTGGTGCATGTGGAGGCGGCTGCCGGCCGCCCACTTCGACCGCCTGGGGGGCGCGGGTAGGAAGGTCCTGCTCAAGGCGATCGTGGACTCGGGCCCGCCCCCCGGGGTCCTCGCCTGTGCCGGGGGGACACGCGGTGGGGTGGTGCGCGATCGCACCGCGGGAAGGTCATGGTCGGCTTTCCTCCTCCCCTCGCTACGACAAGGTCCTCGCCCCGGTCGACGACCAGCCGGTTCGGTCTGTCACCTGCTTCTACGTCCGGCCGCGGATCAGGCGGGCCGCACCGGTTGGCAGATGTCCAGGACGAACTTGCGCTGCGGGTGTTTCTTCTCCTCGTTCAGGTAGACCTCGTAGCACAGGCGATCGTTGGGTTGGTAGCCGCTTCTGACGATCCACTGCATGAGCTTGGCCCACGCTTCACCCAACTGGTCCGGGGCGAGCTCCGCGCGGGCCACGGCGAACGTGCCCCCGGGGATGGTCATCGTGCCCACCTGGCCGCCGATCTCCGTCCCCTGGGGGACGGTGAGGCAGGCACTCGACCTGAGCTTTGCGGGGTCGGTGTCCTGGGGATCGTCGTGGTAGACGGCCAGCGTCTTGGCCTCTGGTCGAGCCAGCCCGCGCGGCCCAGCCCAGGCGAACAGCTTCTCGAAGGCCTCCCCGATCCCGTTGTAGGGCCCGACGTGGCGCACGTAGGCCACGTGTAGCTCCGGCAGGTCCCTCACCCCGAAGCTCATCTTGATCTGGTGTCCCTGCCCTTGAGTCTCCATGCGCGCAGTATAGCGATGCCGGCAGATGAAGGACAGCGCCCCCGGCCCCGGGGACCGCCACCCCGGCGGCCGGGCTCAACCCGGCAACGCTTCGGCGAGCCCCGGGACGTGCTCGACGCCGGTGAGGACCTGCAGGCTCGCTCCCTGTAGGTCGTCGGCCGCCGGCTCTGCCTCGCCTCCCAGGAACTGGGCGAGAAACGACTCGGCGATGGCGAAGAATGAAAGGCGGTTCTCCGGGCGCACGAAGCCGTGACCCTCGTCCGGGTACAACACGTAGGTGACCGGGATGCCGTGGGCCCGCATCGCCTCGACGATCTGGTCGGACTCCACCTGTCTCACCCGCGGGTCGTTGGCGCCTTGCCCGATGAGGAGCGGACGGCGAATCCGCTCCACGTGGGTGAGCGGGGAGCGCTGGCGGAGGAAGGCCTGGTCCTCCTCCAGGTCGGGGTCGCCCACCCTGCGGGCGAGCATGGGGAACATGGGCGCCCAATACGGCGGCACGTTGCGCAGCAGGGTGATGAGGTTCGACGGGCCGACCATGTCCACCCCGCAGGCGAACAATTCCGGCGTGAAAGTCAGTCCCACCAGGGTGGCGTACCCCCCGTAGCTTCCGCCCATGATGGCCACCCGGGCCGGGTCGGCGATCCCCTTGGCCACGGCCCACTCCACGGCGTCCACGAGGTCGTCGTGCATTGCACCGGCCCATTCCCGGTCGCCCGCGTTGACGAACCGCTTGCCGAAGCCGGTCGACCCGCGGAAGTTCACGCTCAGCACCGCGTAGCCGCGGTTGGCGAGCCACTGATGGAAGGGGTTGAGGCCCCACGTGTCCCGCGACCAGGGCCCCCCGTGGACCACGAGGACCATGGCACACGGCTCCGCCGGCCGGCCTGTACCGGCGGGGTCGCTGTCCGCGGGCAGGGTGAGGTAGCTCACCAGGTCGAGTCCGTCGCGGGCGCGAATGATCACCGGGTGCATAGCGGCCAGCTCGTAGTCCTCCAGCTCCGCCCGGCTCGAGAACAGGAAGTGTACCTGGCCGGCCTGGCGCTCATACAGGTAGTACCGGACCGGACCCCGGTCCAGGTCGTAGGCCACAATCCAGCGATCGTCGGCCAGGGTCCGGCTAACCACTGTCATGTCCCCGGGGGCAGCTTCGGCCAGGCGCTGCAGGTCCGTCGCCACCTCCGGGTCCACGACCTCCCAGCGGCGCCGCTGGTAGGTGAAGCTCACCGCCTGCAAGTGCTTACTGACCGGGTGCACGATCGCGCCGCAGGCGTCCGCCTGGCTGTCCTCCGCCAGGATCCTCTGCTCCCCCGTGTGGAGGTCGATTGCGGTGACGGCGGCCGTGTCCCGGCTGCGGCTATCGATCATGTACAAGACCTGGCCGGCGGCGTCCAGCCCCACCGGCTGTGTGCCCAGGCTGTCCTCGGGGGAGACCTGGATGAATGGCCGCCACCCTTCTCCCTCTTTGGCCAGGAGCTCGGCGCCCCCGTCCGGGCAGAACCGCAGGGCGAACCGCACCTGGTAGTCGTCGTCGGCCATGAACCCCAAGAATCCCTCGTTCTCCTGGACCAGGGTCTTCTCCCCCGTCTGGATGTTCACCCGGTATAGGTCGTGCAGATGGGCGTCCCGGTCGTTGAGCGAGATCAGCACCTGGCTGGGGAACCTGGGGCTCACTCCCTCCAGCCGGGCCTGCACGCCGGACTGCGGTGTTAGGTCACGCGCTTCCTCCGTCTCCACGTCAACACTGTAGGCGCGCCAGTTCTCGTCCCCGTCGGCGTCCTGCAGGTAGAGGACGTGGCGGTCAGTATGAGCCCATGTGTAGTGGCGGATGCCGCGGCCGCGGTCATGGGTCACTGGCTTGGCCCGCTCGGGCGCGCCCGCCGGAGCCACCCATACGTTCAGCACACCCTCCGCCGGCGCCAAGTAGGAAATCCACTTCCCCCCCGGGCTCAAGCAGACCATCGCCCGATCCGGATTGCCGAACAACACCCTCCTAGGGATCAGCTTACGCTTGCCCATCGATCGCTCACCCTCTCCAGTCTAGATTCAGCCCAGTCGGTGCCCTGACCATAGCCGACGGCGCCCGTGAGGGCAAAGCACGGGAAGGGGCGCCGCTCAGCTGCCCCGGGCGCCCGGCCCACCGTCGCCGCAAGTGGGGGTGCCGGAGACGGCACTCACCGGGGTCCCTGTACTTCCAGGGCCGCTCCCGGACTGGGGCGAGAGTCATTGGGTGCTGTGATGGGTGACTGTTCGGACCGCGAAGCGGTCTTCCCACCGGCTGGGGAGGCCACACCTGGAAGGGCCGAGCGAGTTGCCAGCCGCGGTGTGGCCCACGTCCCGGAGCGGGACTTGACCGCGCACCCAGGCTGTACCGGCGAGATGGCGGGTGAAGGAGCCGGTCGATCCCCAGGAATCGATGCCCTGTCCCAGTTCTTGGAGCTCGACGTGACCCAGGTGGGAGAATGCGTCCGGATCAGCTCATAGCAGAGCCCGCTTCGGCGTCCGTACCGGTGGACTGGCGTCCACCCCACGTCGGGGATGAATGGGCCTGAACAAGTGGACAGCCGCTTGGAGAAGTGCTTTCTCAATGCGTCGATGCTCGCTGCATTGTGGACTGGCAGGGGGCGAACGGCCTGGCCGATCTCTGCGGCGAGGTCCGGGGGAAGTGGCGTTTCTCGCAGCTTCTTTGCCCATAACAAAAAGAGGGACTGTCCCTCTTGTGTGGGCGGAATCCTGGGCTCGTCTACCACAGGGCGGAGAAGGCGCGCATGAGGATGGCCTGCACCCAGAGGCGGTACAGCTGCCCGCCAACGGTGTACATCCCAGTTTGGGCATCGAGTCGCGGGTACGGCAGCGGATAACGGACCTCCACAACAGCTACCGAAAGTCCCTCCTGCGGGCGCTGGATCACGGCGGGGGTGACTGCAGCCCCGAAACGCTCCACGAGTGGCTCCTGAGGCGCCTGGGGCAGGGCGAACGCCTGTATACGCCGGTGGAGAACCTCCGACGCCGCACGTGCGTTGTCCGCATCCGGGTACACCAAGCCGATCACGTGCACCTGATCGTCGCCCTCCTGCCGGTCGGCGAGCCCCGCCAGCAAGTAGGGCGCGAGGCGGTCCGAGAGATCGTCAGCTGGCCAGTCCTCCCCGTGCACTCTGAGGGCCGGTCCAGGGAAGAGCAGTGCCTGGATGGGCGGGTAGTCGGCCCCGGCCAGGACCTCGACGAGCGCTCGATGCCCTGCGTCGTCGCCCAACGAGCTGATCTCACCTTGGGAAGCTGCGATCCCCGCCTCCACGATCCCCCACCCGCGGCCGCTCAGCAGCGTGGCGGGAAGGACGGCAATGCGCGCCGCCGCGCCGAGATGCCCTCCGAACGGGTCGGCCAGCTCGCGTGCAGTGAGGTTGACCGTCCAGTCATCAAACCTGTGCCATACCTCGACGCCGTTCACGGTGCGCTGTTCGAACCCGCGGCCAGCCAGGGCGGCAGCGATTGCGCCAGTGTCGAACGGCCCCTCCAGGACAAGCCCCACCGCAGGCGGTTCCCCGAACTCCAGGCTGCGGTCGACGTGGGTCAACCACTCGAAACCGACCACCTCCGCCATCCGGCCCGCGCTTGAGAACAGATACTGGAGCGCCTGGGGCCCAGCCGCGATGCGGCCTAGCAGAGACCCCAGCGGGACAGAGGTGAGGATCAGCTCCAGATCCCGGACGTCACGGATCGCAGACAGGCCCTCGGACGCGAACAGGGCCGCGTAGTCCACGTAGCGCACGTGCGCCCACCCGGTCGCGAGTCCCAGCACGTCTTGCGGGACCAGGTCGAGCATGGCCACCAGCCGCGACTGCGGCGCCTCCGGTACGCCCAGTGTCACAGCGCCTGCCACCAGCAGCGCCAGCCCTACTGCCGCCCCGCGGACAACCGAGGATCCCCAGATCTGCTCCTCCTTTGACGCCAGGCCGTGTGAGCTCTCGCCATGCCGCCCCAGCCAGCCTATCCACGCGGTTATACACTGGCGGAGCGAGGGAGAGAAGGCTGGCGGTGGACGGGTGGGCTCAGCTCACTTGGCCGGCAGCTGCCGCCTGCATGGTTGTCACCGCCGGGGTGGGAGGGACTCGCTAGTGCTGCTTTTGGTCTGGGGTTGTGTCGATGGCTGACTGCTCAGCGAGAATGTCAGCCTTGCGGGAAAGCCGGCGTTGAATCAGGAGGGGCGGGCAAGGTGGGAGGCGTTGAACTGCGTGCTGGCCAAGGGACTCTGCGCGAATGATGCAGCCTGTCTGCTTGAGGTGAGCGAGCGGCCCACGTGGAGGCTTCCAGCGGACTGCCGCAGGCACCGGGCCGCACGGTGTGCGCGGGGGTGAACCACGCCCATCTCACAGAGCTGCTGGCGGGCGCGAAAGGCTGGTCCTTTCTCGTTTGACGGTGCGCAGGAACTTGGTGGCGGCAGGGATTCCCAGCCCGCGCCGACGGCGTCCCCCACCGAGCCGGCTCCGCCGGGAGCGATCACCACCGGCTGGAAGACCGTGGGCCTGGCATGTGTCTGCTGGTGGCAGTCGGCCATCCCACGGGGAAAGCGACGTGGGTCTTCCGCCCGGGGGAGGATAGTCTCAATTGATCCTTGCTTTACCCGTGCGTTCGCCAAGTTGACGCACCTGTCTTTCCTTCCGCCCAGGGAAGAGTTGTCCCCGTGGTACACAGGATCGCTGGCTACCAGGGTATCCTGTGTTCGCTGATCGGGTGGTGATCTACGCCCGGCAGCAGTCCTCATCAGCAGCATTCATGGCCGCCCGGTTATGCCGATGGGGAGCGCAAGTGGAACCCTGGCACCGGATCCAGAGCTGACCAGGAAGGTGTCCGCGGCCCCCGTGGCTACACGTATGCGGAGACGGACAGCAGGCCGTGGAGGGTGGCCAAGGCCACGGTGAGGTAGGCCAGCCAGTGGTGGCACTTGAATGGAATGCGGACGATCTTCCGCCGCGTGAGGACCATCACCACCGATGTCGCCAGCAGCCCCGCGTAGGAGAGGATCCCGAGGTAGAAGATCACCGGGAAGCCCCCCAGCGGGTGATACGCTATCTGCCCTAGAAGGTCCATCGCCCCTCCCTAGTCGTCCAAGGTGATGGTCAGCGAACTCCGGGATGTGTGCCGGGTGGTGAGCGACGTGGATGAGCGGTGATAGGCCAGAAGGACAGTGTAGCTCTCACCCGGAGTCAGGGTGTTGTCGTCCTGGTCTCCGCTGTGGAGGGGGATCACGAACTGTAGAGTCACAGCCCCGTCTGCTATCTGCCCACCGGCGGCCAGCGCGTCCTCGTGGCTGTCCCTGCGGTGTCCGGTCGGCAGGTGTCCGTGATGGTCTTCGACGATCAGGTCGCCTTCGCGTACTGCGCCGATGACGAAATCCGCTCCCAGCATCATCCTTTGGGGATCGAATCCGACGCTGACCCAACCTGTGCCGGGAGCGCGCACGCCGACGATCATGACAGCAAGGCCATTGCGCCACCAAAGCTCCATGCCGGTTCGGCCCTCAGCCGGGTGGTGGGCGTAGGCATCCGGGTTGAGCGGCTCCTCCCACCGGGGCGCGGGGTTGCCCGAATCCAGTCCCGGCAGCACGATGAAGTCTTCGGCTGGGATGCGGCCATCGGCAGCGAATACCAGCGCCGACGCGACGGCAAGCTCCACGGGTTCGCCTGTCTGGGTTGTACTGCCCCTCGGGGCAAGGCGTCCCCAGACCAGACGCCCGGGAGAAAGGACACGTTCTTCCAGCACTTCCACGGCGTCCAGCGTCATCCAGTCGCGCAGCAAATCCCATGCGCCTTCGGAATGCTCACCGTAGTGAAAGCCATCCCAGGGGGTCCCCATGAACACGGTGCCTCCATCGGGGTGCAGGGCTCCGGTCAGGGATGCGGGCTCGTCAACTGCGTAGCTCTCCCAGCGGGCGCGAGCCCAGTCTGCAAGCTCCGTCTCCTCGGCCAGTACTGGGGGTGTGAACACGACCACGGCCAGGAGCGCGCACATCAGTCCACAGCCTCTGCCCATCTCTTCCTCCTTTGTGGGGCCGAAGGCATTCTACACGGAATGGGGTGATGAAATGCGCTGTGCATGAGGAGGGGGAGGACTCCGGAAGCTCAAGGTGCTGCCGGAAGGTGGGAACAAGCGACGGGTTGGCCCCGGGGGTTGGCCGTCCGGTGGACAGGACTTGAGCATGGCCGATCAGTTTGAAAAGCCGCCCACAGGGGCAATGACCCTGCAAGGGAAACCGCGCACCGCATCAGGGAGAGGCTCCGGCAAGTCCGGGATCGCTCTTGGCTGGCATCCTCATAGATTGCAGGTGGGTGCCGCGGCTTGGGCATGAACCTAGCTTGAGCGCGGGCAACCTCTAGCCACGCAGCCTTGTCCTCCTCAACCGCATGCAGGGTCTGGTCCGGGGTATGGCCAAAGGCCGAGCACGCTTCCAGGCAGGGGATGTCCGCGATGTACCCGTCGTCGTTGTCAGTTCACAGCATATTGATCTGCCACGTGGCTCACTTCCCCACCTCAGATCATACCGCTCTGCCATCTTCAACGTGTGCCGCCCCTGGCAGACTTCGGCCATACCGGCTCCTTCCTGGAGATCGACGAGTCCGGAGGCGTCCGGATGGACGAAGACATGGTAACTGCCAAGCCGCCTGGCTGGTGGGAAGTCGAACTTCTCTGCAAGACGAATCGCTTCCTGTTCATCCGACACCCCCACTCGCGCCTCATGCGACAGGGGGCAAGCGGCCGCCCCGTCGGGCCAGGTTGAGCAGGGCCACCAGAAGCCCGGCACCGCGGATTCCAGCTGCCACCAGGAAGACGCCCTCCACCTGCAGGGCCGCGGCGATGGGAGCGAATGCCACCGGGGCCAGGAACTGGCCCAGATAGCCGAACGTTGACAGATACGAGCTGAACCTGCCCAGGAGGGGCGCGGGGACTACGTCTCCCACCCACACCATGACCGTGGGCCGCATCATGCCCTGACCAACGCCGAACAGGGCCACCGCCAGGCCGTAGGTGACGTACGAGCCAGTGATGAACATGAGGCCGAATCCTAGGCCCCAAAACAGGAAAGCTACGGGCAGGATGCTGTGATAGGCGAGCCTGGCGCGGATGCGGTGGTACTGCCATGCGGTGATGCCCCGGCCACGGCCGTGGCGGCCAGGAACAGGCTGACCTGGAAGGACGTGGTGATGCTCACGCTGCCCAGCCGCTCGGGGAGGTAGATCACGATCGCGTACTGCAGAGCATTGAGCAGCAGCATGAGGCCGTAGACGAGGAAGAGCACCGGACGCGACCCGAGTACGGAGAGCACAGTGCCGTCGCCGTCCTCCTCGCGCGGCCCGATGTCCGGCATGTAGATCAGGGCGGGCAGGCCAAGGGGGATGCCCGCGAGGTAGACGCCGAACGGTAGGTGCCAGGAGATCAGGCCCAAGGATCCCCCGAGCAGCGGCCACGCCGCGCCGCCCAGGCTGTTGGCCATGGACCGGAGCCCCATGGCACGGTTGCGCTCCGTTCCCTGGTACATTCTCAGGATGGACACGGTGACCGAGGTGAAGACCAGGGCGACCGCAGCCCCCAGGAACGCCCGGCTGACCAGGAGGGGAACATAGGAGGCAATTACCAGGCCCGAACCTCCCGAGGTTCCGTAGAGCAGGAGGCCTGCAAGAAACGGCCGCCTCACTCCGAACCGGTCGATGAGACTCCCGGCAACCGGGCTCAGCAAGAAGATGAATAGGCCGTGGGTGGTGATGATCAGGCCGGCGGATGACGGGTCGACGTTCAAACCTTGGCTGATGTGTCTCACCACCGGGCCAATGACCGCCCCGGCCATCACGGTCAGGGTGGAAGAGGCGAGGAGGATGAACAGGATCCGCCTTGGCTTCGTCTGCTGAGTCATATTCGGCCGACTGGCTCCCGGTCTGACTCTACCGGTCGGCTGGCCGTCGTCCAACCTGGGGTGAGGATGGTGGCTGCCTGCCCGGGGGGCGACGGAGAGGAGCCAGGGGCGTGGTTCGACCCGGATGTAGGATGCAGGCGGCTGGGGCCGGGCCGATGGTGGCGGATGGTGCCGGCCGCGGGGTATACTGCGCCGCGGCGTTGGATGAGCGGACGTCGATCCGGTGAGGGGACGTGGACCACACGGTGGAGTGGCTGCTGGAGCCTGCAAGTCCCTCGGTGCGGTACTGGACGCTGCGCGAGCTACTGGGCAAGCCGGAGGATGACCCTCAGGTCAGGGCGGCCCGGCAGGCGATCCGTGAATCGCCCTTGATGCGGCGGATCTTCGCCCGCCAAGGCCCCCAGGGGCACTGGGGGGACCCGGACAGCCCTTACCTGCCGAAGTACAAGTCCACCTATTGGACGGTGATGCTGCTGGCGCGCCTGGGCCTCACCCGGGAGGACGACCGGCTGAGCCGCGCGGTGGAGCACTTGTTCGCCTTTCAGCAAGTGGATGGGGGGTTCGCCGAGCTGGGAGCGGTCGGGGCGCGGCGGAAGTATGCCCGCCTAGCGGCCAACAGGGAGGCCCGGGGAAAGCAGCCACCTGACGAGGCGCACTTCGTCGCCGACTTGGTCCACCAGATGACCACCTCTTGCCTCACCGGTAACGTGGTCGCCGCCCTGCTGCGCCTGGGGTATGGGGACGATCGCCGCTTGTGGCGGGCGGTGGACTGGCTGGTGGCGGTCCAGAACGCCGATGGAGGCTGGCTGTGTCCCTACTGGAAGGCCCACATCCGTGACAGACACGGGTGTTTCTTCGGGACCATCTGCGCGCTGGAGGCATTGGCCGAGATCCCGCCTGACCAGCGCTCTCCGGCCCAGGAGCGGGCCGCCACCCGGGGGGCGGAGTTTCTGCTCCGGCACCGGCTGTACAGGGCTGACCACCACGGGTTGCGGGTCATCAACCCTGATTGGCTGCGGCTGGGGTTCCCCTGGTTCTACCGCTATGACGTGCTCCGCGGCCTGTGGGTGCTGACCAGGCTGGGCTACGATGATCCGCGCATGGCCGATGCCCGCCAGGAGGTGCGCAGGCGGCGCACGCCGGGCGGGAAGTGGGTCCTGGAAGTCGCCCCGGTCGGCCGCCTGCGGGCCGCCCCGGGGCGGCGGGGGCAGCCGAGCAAGTGGGTGACCATGCGAGCACTGGCGGTGGAACGTCCCGGCTAGGGCCGCTTGCGGGCCGAGACCAGGTAACCGGTGAATCCCACCATCCGCTCGCAAGGGCGGACCCCCTCGCGGTCGCGGACCAGGACCCTCCGCTCCGGGATCTCCACCGCCTCGCAGGCCACGAACCCCGCTTCCTCCAGTGCGCGCCAGGTGGCCTTGAGCTGTTCGGCGGTGGGCACGATGAGGGCCAGCGGACGCCCGGGGGCCAAGGCGGCGCGGGCGGGGCCGATCGCGGACCATGGCTGGGGCAGGTCGAGGAATGCGGCATCTGCATTCTGAACCGGAAACTCCTCCCCAGCCTCCAGCTGGCGGGCCACCACCCGGTGGGCGAGCCCGTGGCGGGTGATGTTGGCCCACGCGTGGTCCAGGAAGTCGCGGCGGCGGTCGAACGTGTACACTCGCCCCTGGTCCCCGACCAACTGGGCCAGGAGGATGGTGAACGCGCCCGAGCCGGTGCCCATCTCCAGAACCTGCGCGCCGGGGAACAGGTCGAGGGCCAGAACCAACCACCCGGCGTCCTTGGGGTAGACGATCTGGGTGCGCCGGCGAACCTTCATCATCCGATCCGCAACCCGTGGCCGGAACCCACACAGGCGGTGGCCGGCGGTGGTGACCACGGCACTGCCTTCTGGCCGTCCGGCCAGCTGGTGGTGGGAGATCGCGCCCCGATGGGTGTGGAGCACTCCCCCTTCCTCCAGGGTCACCAAGAATGTACGTCCCTTCCTCTCCTCCCACAGGAGCACAAATTCTCCGTACTCGAACTGGGTTGCCACCGGAGGCCTGCTCCTTCAGCGTCGCGTACGGCGCCGCAGGCGGCTGTGGCTGCCGATCATTGGCCGATCGTCCCGATCAGCGCCTCAGCCGCGGGAACCGTACCCCGGCCTGGGCAGGCTCGCAACGCCCCGGGACGGGGGTGGCGGTCAGCTGATGCAGTAGGGGGCGTGCTGCCCGCGTCCGTCGGCTCCCGTCTCCAGGGACAGCCCGTGCAGCTGAACCTCGAACCCCGGGTAGTTGCGGTTGAACTCTTCGAAGAACAGTAGGTAATCGCGGATCGCCGCGGTTTCCTGGGTGACCTGCTCCCCGGGAATGAGGATGGGGATCCCCGGGGGATAGGGAACCACCATCACCGCGGACGTGCAGCCGACCAGCTCGGAGATGGGGACTCGCTTCACTTGCCCCTCCACCAGGCGGCGGTGGGCCTCGGCCGGGGTGATGACCGGCTGGGGGAGACGGGCGTAGATCTGGTTCGCCAGGGACAGGATCTCCGTAGTCTGCAGGTGCGTGTGCATCTGTTGGCACAGGTCCCGCAGGCCAAGCCCCTGGTAGGTGCCGGGGGCGCGCTTGACCAGATGCGGAAACACCCGGGCCAGCGGGGCGTTGGCGTCGTAGAACGCCTTGAAATCGAGCAGCTCGGCCAGCAGGCTGCCCGACTTGCCCTTGGTGATGCCCAGCGTGAACAGGACCAGGAAGGAGTAGAATCCGGACTTCTCCACCACGATCCCCCGCGCCCGCAGGAAAGCAGCGACCACGGCCGCCGGGATCCCGGTGGGCGTTGCCGTCCCGTCGGGGGCCAGGCCTGGGGTGAGGATGGTCACCTTGGTGGGGTCGAGCAGCACCGTGCCCTGTCCCAGCTTGTCGAATCCGTGCCAGGAATGGCCGGGACGGAGAGTCCAGAAGTCGAGCTGCCTGGCGAACGTACGATCGTCAGTGGCTGCCCCCGCCTCGCTGCGCACGTCTTCCAGGAGCTCGGCCAGGGTGTCGGGATCGCCCTTGGGCTGCCAGGTGTCGAACCACCATCGGCGCTCCTCCAGCCGTTCCCTGCGCACCTGGCCCTCGATCTGAGCCATCTTCTGCCGGAACAGGAGCGCCTCCTCCATGGTGTCCTGCACCAGGGCGAACCCCCGGCTCCCGTCCATCACTGGGTGGCTACGTCCAGCGAACCGATGATCGCGTACTGGGGCGAGGTGGAGGTGTGCATCATGAACGCCTGGTTGAACCGTTCGTGGTCCACGCGGTCGGCGGCGGGCACATGCCGGTCGCGGACGTGAACCATAGATCCCTGTGAGAAGGCCGCCAGCACCTTGTGCGTGGACTGGGTGGCAAACACCACCGGCTCGTCGGAGTCGGCTTCCTGCTCGCACATGGCGTAGCGGTTCCTGTACAGGGGGTGGAAACGGGCGTACGCGTACCACGCTTCGTCGAACAGGACGTACTTGGCCACCCCCCTGAGCTGGTGCTGGACGGCGGCGACGTCGTAACAGAGGCCGTCGTAAGTCGAGTTGGTGATCACGGCCAGCTTGGCCTCCGCCCGGGGGAGGCCGCGGGTCAGGGGGTGGCTGGCCAACTTCTCCCGCACCGCCTGGGGGGTGAGCTCACCGGGCGGGAGGGGGCCGATGATGCCGTGTCTGTTCCTGTTCGGCAGCAGGTAGATGGGGATCGCCCCCGTCATGGCGATGGCGTGCATCACTGACTGGTGGCAGTTGCGATCCACCAACACGATGTCGCCCGGGTTGACCGTGGCGTGAAACACGATCCGGTTGGCGGCGGACGTCCCCCCGGTTACGAAGTAGGTGCGATCGGCCCCAAACACGCGGGCCGCGTTGGCCTCAGCCTCGCCCACCACCCCCGAGTGCCCGAGCAGCGAGCCCAGCTCGGGGACGGACACGGACAGGTCGGAGCGGAGGGCGTTCTCGCCGAAGAAATCGAAGAACACGCGACCGACCGGCGATTTCAGGAAGGCCACGCCCCCCGAGTGACCCGGGGTGTGCCAGGCGTACTTGTATTCCTCGCTGTAGCGGATCAGGCCCCCGAAGAATGGGGACAGCAGGCTCTCGAAGTAATCGTCCCACGCCTCCTCGATGCGACCGGCGATGAACCGCGGCGTGTCCTCCAGCTTCCACAGGTAGCCGTGGATCAGGCGGAGCACGGGCAGGGGGATGTCGCCGATGGTGAGCTTCTCCGTAAGGAGAAAGATGGGCACGTCCTCGTTCCGCTCGCGCACCAGGGACACCAACTCCCCCGGGGTGCACTGGGTGCCGGCGTCGAGGTCCCAGTCCAGTAGCACCGCTCCGATGTTGGGCCGGGACAGGAACAGTGACCGGCCGTCGTCCACCGTGTGGGCCTCGATGGTGGTGAAACCCTTGGCCTGCAGTTGTTGGATGATGTCCTGTAGGGCTCGGCCTCCCGCCGTGTCCAACCCCAGCTCGTCGTCCGCCACCAGTATCGGAAACACCTGACGCCAACTGTTCACTCGCCATGCCCTCCTTGCGGCGCGGCCTGCCCGGCCCAGCCCACGCTACACATATACCCCATTCGCGGCGCCCTTACAGCCTACTGGCCTCGACAGGCGGCGGCGCCTGACCTGTGAGTCGGTCAGGGTTGCGGGGCCACCAGGACGGCGGCGACCAGGGCGGCAAGCAGGCCCAGCCAGATCAACATGGCGATGCGGGTAGCTCGCCTGGCCCTGTCCGCCTCCCACCAACTGCGGGGCCGCACCCCCTGGACGAGGAAGGCGGTGACCCCCGCCAGGTTGATGCAGATGACGTTGGCCACCAACAGCAGCGCCCCCCGTCCGGCTGCTCCCCACTGGGCTGCCCCCAGGAGCATGCCCACCACCACCAACGGGGGCAGCAGGGCCACCGCCACCATGACCCCCACCAGGGCGGCAGACAGCCCCAGGGTGAACGACAGGGCGCCCGCCCCTCCTGCGGCCAGGGCGAGCACGATGTCCCCCAGGGAGACCCTGGTCCGGGAAGCGATCTCCGGGGCGGTTGGGTCCAGATCGAGGATCAACCCGGCTACGAGGGCGATGGCCAGCGCCAGCGCAAACCCCGCCGCCGCCACGCGCAGAGCCCGGCGGGCCAGCTCACCGTCGGCCAGGGTGGTGGCCAGCGCCAGCGCCACGTTCGGCTGAAGGAGTGGGGCAATGACCATGGCCCCGATGATCACTGCCACGCTGCCCCGTACCAGGCCCACGGCGGCCACGATGGTCGACAACACCACCAGGGCCAGGTAGGTCCAGTTCACCTGCAGCGACTCCGTCACGTCGGCGTACAGCTCCTCCCGGCTCACGCGGGCGGGGGCGGCCTCGCCCTGTTGGGCGGAGGGCATCTCCTGCTGAGTCTCTTCGGCCGGCTCCGGGCGGGGCAAGGAGGCCTCAACCGGGAGGAGCACGATGCGGAACCCCTGGGTGGAGGAGAACTCCTGCTCCAACCGGTCCATCAGCTGCTCGGTGCTGTCGGCAGATACCAGAAGCCGCACCAGGCACAGGCCGCCGGTCAGGTCTTGGGTCCACTGGTCCAGGCAGCTGCAGCTCCCCTCAGCGACCACCTCGCGCAGCCGCTCCGCTTGCTCGCGGCCCACGATCACTTCCACCAGTCGCAGTATCATCCTCAACCTCCGGGCACCCTGACGGCCGGGGCTGCCGGGCGACCGACCCTGCGGTCAGCCCCGCAACGCCTCCACCACCGCCTTCAGATCGGGAGAGCGGCCCTGGGCCAGCAGCTCACGCATCGCGGACATCGCCCGGGCCATGAACCGCAGGTTGTGCAGGGTGGCCAACCGGAAGTAGGCCAGCTCCCGGGTCCGCAACAGGTGTCGCAGGAACGCCCGGGAGTGCTGTTGACAGGTCGGGCAGTCGCAACCCGGCTCCACCGGACGGCGGTCGCGGGCGAACCGGGCCCCCTTGATGTTCAACCGAAGGCCATCCTCATGGGCCGACAGCAGGGAGCCGTTGCGGGCCATTCGGGTGGGGGCGGCGCAGTCCAGGGTGTCTACTCCGCGCCGGACTGCCGCCACCACGTCCTCCACAGTGCCGATGCCCAGCAGGTGCCGCGGCCGGTCCGGGGGAAGCTCCGCCCCCGCCCAGCTGATCACCTGGTACATGTCGGCCTTGGATCGGCCCAGGGATCCCCCGATGGCGAACCCGGTGAACCCCATGTCCGCCACCGTGCGGGCCGAGCCCCGCCGCAGGTCCTCGTAGGCTCCCCCCTGCACGATCCCCCACAGCTCCTGGTCCGGGTTCGGCCCCAGCCCGCGGCTGGCGGCGAACGCCGCTTGCGCCCGCCGGGCCCACCGATGGGTGCGCTCCATGGCCTGGCGGGTGTAGGCCTGGTCGTGGAAAGGGGAGGTGCACTCGTCCAGCGGCAGGATGACGTCTGCGCCGAGCAGCCGCTGTCGGCGAATGACCTCCTCGGGGGTGAATCTCACCCACGACCCGTCCACCACCGACCGGAACCGTGCCCCATCCTCAGTCAACTCGACCAGCGGGTCCCCGGAAGGCCGCGGCGCGGCCCCCCCGGGGAACATGGAGGCGACCTTGCCCACCCCGTGCACCTTCCCCGCCCCCAGGGAGAACACCTGGAACCCGCCGGAATCGGTCATCCATGGGCCCGCCCAGCCGGTGAACCCGTGCAGCCCGCCCATGGCGGCCACCGCCACCGGACCGGGCCGCAGGGTCAGGTGGTAGGTGTTCCCAATGAGGATCTGGACCCCCACCTCCCGCAGGTCGCGCGGGTCGAGCGCCTTCACCGCTCCCTGGGTGGCCACGGCCACGAAGGCCGGTGTGCGCACCCGGCCGTGGGGGGTGACCAGCTCCCCCAGCCGGGCTGGGCAGTCGGGGGCGCGGGCGAGGATGCTGAAGGGCATGCGGCTCAGTAGAAGAAGGTCAGCGTGCGGTGGTGGGGGTGGCGCAGGTCTGTCTGGGCCAGGTGCCACAACATCCAGTCCACCTCGAACGCCCGCAGGGGGCGCCCCTGGCGTCTGAGCTCGGCTGCCAGCTCCTCCACCGCCATCACCGTGCCCGCCCGCAGTTCCACCTCCTGGGAGGAGCCGGCGGGGATGAGCTCCTTCCGATCCACCGCGGCGGCCAGTGCCGGGTGCAGCTCCAGGGCGCCCGCCGACCGCAGAAACTGGGGGAGCTTGTAGTCGGGGAATGCGGTGAGCCACTCCATGTCCTGCAGGTCCCCGGGAGCCCAGCCCTCCAAGGCGCCGAACAGATCGGCGCACAGGATTTGGGCCCGCTTGTAGAACCGGACCTGTCGCCCCCGGTAAGTGGCCACGTCCCGGAACGACGGCAGGTACGCGGTAACCAACTCCACCAGGCGCCGGCAGGAGCTCCGAGCCGCTTGGAAAAACCCTAGGGCAGAGCCGAACCCCGCCAGGAGCGTGCCCACCTCGCGGGCTGCCCGGACCCGCCACGGCAGACAAGGTATGTTCCCCACTGCTGTGCGCAGCGCTTCCTCGTCCAGGCCGGCCAGGTGTGCGGGGTCGTAGAAGCGGGGCTGTTCCTCCGCAATGCGCCGCAGGACGTAGGCCAGGGCGGCGTAGCCGGTGAGGCTTTCCCCATCTGGCCCGTGGACCCGCCACCTGTCCCGTCCCGGCCAGAAACAGAAGTTCAGCGCGTCCAGCACCAGCAGGTAGCGCAGGGTGATCTCCTGGTCCCCCCGGAAGTGAAACGGCCCCTCCCAGGCGGGCACCGTCTGTTCCACCAGCCGCCGGCTCAAGGCGTGCAGCTGCCCGCGGTCCAGGCGGACCCAGGTGGCGCCCCGCATCACCCAGCTACAGTCGCTGCGGACCGGGCTCTCCATCATGGCCTTCTCCCCACCAGGAAGAACACAGACGTGCGCCCCAGGGGGACGAACGGGTACAGCCCGCCGAGGGCGCGGGTGATCCGGTCCATGTGCGGGGCCAGGTCGGCCAATCCCCCGGTTCGCTTCAGGGCCGCAAAGAAGGGATTGGCCAGTGTGGTGATCGGGCCGTAGGTTCGTACGTCGGCGAAGCCCGCCCCCACGGCCGCGGACGCCGCTCGGTCGGGGGTGAGGTGGGTCAACTCGAAGTAGCGCCCGCCGATCACCTCCGCGTGCACGCGGGTGAGGAAGGGGACGCCCAGCTGTGGGTCATCCGGGCTGACCGGCCGCAGACCCGGCTCCTCAGGGGTCGCCGGAACCCGGGGCACGCGGGTTACCTGCCCGGCGGCCCGGCGGACCGCGTCGGTTGCGCGGAGGCGCAGTTCGTATTCGGCCTCTCGCGGCGGTGAGGCCGAGCGGTGGACCAGACGGTAGATTCCCTCCTCTCCGGCCAGGTAGAGTTCGGCCTCCTCCTCCACCGGCGCCTTGAGCTGGGGCCTGAGGTCCTCGAAGGTGGCGGCCAGCAGCCCGCCGGGCTCAAGGACGCGGAGGACCTCGGCCAGGGCGGCCTCAGGTCGTTCGCATTGCTCCAGCGAGGTGGCGGCCGCCACGCCGGCGAACGTCCGGTCGGGGAAGGGGAGCTGTTCGGCTGAAGCGCAGGCCACCTCCACGTTGGCCAGGCCCAGCTTGGCGGCGTTGTCCGCGGTGGCCGATGCCCGCCGCGGCGAGGCGTCGACGGCGGTCACTCGGTCCACCCAGCGGGCCAACGGCAGCGCTGGCCACCCTTCGCCGGTGCCCACGTCCAGCACCCACTGGGCCTCGCCCAAGGCGGCTAGGAAAGCGCCCACCCAAGCCTGCTCGGCCCAATCGGCTGCCAGTTGCGGATCCGCCGGCCGGTGAACCCAGGGAAGCGGTTCGGCCGACTGACAGGCCATCCGTTCGTACCTCAGCTCGGCCGAGGTGCCCGGCAAAAGCGGTATCTGGGCGCGGATCCAGCCATCGATGGTCCCGCTCACCTTCCCCCTTTCCCTGGCCGTCGCTGACCTCACGGCGAACCGTCCAGCACGGCGCTCAGGTCCCAGATGAAGATCTCACCGTCGCCCGCTCCGGTGGCCAGCAGCGCCCCGTCTGGGGAGAAGGCCACACTCTCCACCGAGTCGCGGTGCCCGGAGAGCACGGCTGCCACCTCACCGGCCGCCGCGTCCCACAGGCGCACTGTGTGGTCCAGGGAGCCCGAGGCGAGCAGTCGGCCGTCCGGGGAAAAGGCCACCGACCACACGCAGCCAGTATGCCCCCGCATGGACGCGTACAGCAGTGGCACGGCGGTATCCCAGATCTCCACTACCTTCCCCGCACCGATGGCCAGCCAATACCCGTCCGGGGAGAAGGCCACATCCCACGCCCGCCCCGGGAAGTCAGCCATCTCCTGCGCGGACTCCAGTTGCCACAGCACCCCGCGATCGGCCCCACCGGAGGCGAGGAGGCCGCCGTCCGGCGACCAGGCCAGCCCCCGGACGGCCGTGCCGTGCCCCCGCACTGACCAGCCGGGCTCGCCGGTCCCCAGATTCCATAGCTGCAGCCTCCCGTCGGCGGAGCCAGTGGCCAACGTGCGTCCCTCGGGGTCGAAGGCCAGCGCGTATACGTTGCCCCGCCGCCCGGAAAGCTCCGCCACCCGGGAACCGCCGGCCACCTCCCACACCCAGACTCGCCCCCAGCCGGCGGCGGCCAGCCGGGCTCCGTCCGGGGAGAAGGCCAACGCGTACAGGTTCCCGTCCGCTTCCAGGGTCGCCGAAGGAGAGAAGTCTTCGGTGGAGACCAGCACCACCTGGCCAGTGGTGGCCACCGCCAGCAGGCGGCCGTCGGGGGAGAAGGCTAGCTCGCTCAGCCACGGCAACTGCACCCGGCCGGCTGCGCCAACCGGGAGCGGCTCCCCCACCCCTACTGCGCTTGTCACGGCCAGCAGGACCACCAGCATCCACACCCTCATCTGCGCTCCTTGTTCGACTCCTGGGCGTGGCCGGCCGGCTGGTTGGTGTACACGCCCCGGTCCACGGTCCAGCCGCGGGCCGCCGCCGCGGCGAGGATCTGTTCTCCGGACAGCGCCTGGTCCACCGACACCACGCCGGCGGGGATCTTCCCCCGGACGGCGGCCGCGAGGACAATGGCCGCGTGCCACCCGGTCAGTCGCTCCATGGCCAGGAACCCGGTGTCCGGGTCGTAGCGGTCCACGAGCTGAACGCGGGCTTCAACGGGCCGGCCGGACCGCGTCCCCCGAGCCCGCACGTGGATCACGCACACGTCGCGTAGCTGCGGATCGACAAGCCGAGGGGCCAGCAGGGCGGCGAGGACCTGGTGCGGTGCAACCTCCGCCTCCCCCACGCGGACAGGGCGGGTGGCGAACATGCCCACATCGCGCAGCACCTGAAGGCGGGCGCAGTGGCCTGGATACCGCAGGGTCTTGTTCTCCAGCACCTGCAGCCGGCCCCGGAAGTTCCAGGGCATGACGGACAGCCCGCCGGAGGTCACGAACGCCTCCAGCCGGCCCAGCGGGGGGATCTCCAGTTCCTCCAGTTCGGTCAACGCAGGCACCGCGGTCACCTCCCCGTCGCGGAGGAAATGGGCGTCCCCCTGATACTCGTTGATCAGGCCGCCCACGTGGAAGGACAGGGCGTAGTCCCACGGGGGCTTGGGCCGTTGGGGTAGGCCCCCGTCGTAAACGCGTACCTGGGTGGGCTTGTCCAGCAGGTCCATGGCCGCCACAGCCATGGCGATGTTCATCCCCGGTCCCATCCCGCAGTCCGGAACCAGTGTCACACCCTGGTCGCGGGCCGCGGGTTGCAGGGCGAGCTGGCGGTGGACGGTCCCGGTGTGGCCGCCCAGGTCCACCATGTGGACCCCGCTCTCCACCGCCAGGTGGGCGAGCTGCAAGTTGAGATGGAAGGGCACCGCGGACAGCATTCCGTGGGCCTGGGCCAACAGGGCCCGCATCTCCACCTGGCAGGTGGCGTCGGCGACCGCCGGACGGGCCGCCTCGCCCCCGAGCAGCCGGTTCACCCGCTCAGAGGCGCGGCGGGCGGCCTGCAGATCGAGGTCGGCGATCACCACCTCTTCGGCCTGCCCGCGGGCGGCCAGATCGTAGGCCGCGGCCACCCCCTGCCTGCCCGCCCCCACCACTAGGTACCGATAGCCCAAGCGAGCCCCCTTTCCTCAGCCAGCGTACCGGGGCCGGGGTCCGCATGCCAGTCGGCATAAGTCCCGGGGGGGAGGTCACTGGTCCGCCAGCATCGTCCTGAGTCGGGCGAGAAGCTGCAGCGCCTCCAGGGGAGTGAGTCGTTCGGGGTCCACCCGTCGCAGCTCGGTCAGCGCCGGGTGGTCGGAGGGGGCGAACAGGGGGAGTTGTTGGGCCCCATCGGGCACGTGGGCCACGGTTCGTTCCAGAGACTGCAGTCTGCGTTCCGCCTCCCGCAGCACCGAGGCGGGCAGCCGGGCCAGCCGGGCCACCTGGACGCCGTAGCTGCGCTCGGCCACCCCCGGCTGCACCCGGTGGAGGAACACCACCTCGCCCTGCCACTCCCGCACGGCCACGTGCAGGTTCGTTACCCCGGGCACCTCCTCGGCCAGCTGGGCCAGCTCGCGATAGTGGGTGGCGAACAGCGTCTTGCAGCGGATGCGGCTTCCCAGGTGACGCGCGATGGCCCAGGCCAGCGCCATGCCATCGTGGGTGCTGGTCCCCCGGCCCAGCTCGTCGAGGATGACCAGCGAGCGCGGACTGGCCCCGGCGATGATCTGAGCCGCCTCCTGCATCTCGGCCAAGAACGTGGACACCCCCTCGGCCAGGGCGTCGGAGGCACCGACGCGAGTGTAGATCCTGTCGAGGATGGGTAGCTCTGCCCTCTTGGCGGGCACGAACGAGCCCAGTTGGGCCAGCAGACAGATCACCGCCGTTTGGCGGAGGAACACCGACTTGCCGGCCATGTTGGGGCCGGTGACCACTGCCAGGTGGGTATCCTCGTCCATCTCCAGATCGTTGGGCACGAAGTCCACCGTCTGCTCCACCACCGGATGGCGACCCTCAGCAATGGACATGCGCCGGCGGTCGGTGAACTGAGGGCGCACGTATCTGCCCTGATGGGCCACCTCAGCCAGCGACCGCAGGACGTCGAGCTCTGCCAGCGCCTCCCCCAAGCGGGCCAGCGCGGGCAGTTCATCTCGTCCGCGGGCGCACAACCGATCGAATGCCAGCTGCTCCCGGGCGCGGGCCGCCTCCTCCACCTGGGCCAGGCCGTCGGCCAGGTCGGCCAGTTCGTCGGTGGTGAACCGCTCGGAGTTGGCCAGGGACTGCCGGCGGCGCCAGCGGGGCGGGACCTTGGCCAGGTGTGCCTTGGTGGTCTCCAGGAAGTAGCCGAGCACCCGGTTGTAACCCACCCGCAGCGTGGGGATCCCGGTCCGCTCTCGTTCGGCCGCCTCCAGGGCAGCGATCTGCCCCCGCAGCTCCTTGGCCCGCGCGCGCAGCTCGTCGAGCTGTGGGTCATAGCCGCCGCGGATCAGCCCGCCCTGGTCCGGCGAGGGCGGGGGCTCCTCCACCAGGGCGCGGCCGATTTCTTCCCCCAGCTCGCCGGGCGCGCCGGCCAGGGCGGCGGTGATCGCCGCCAGGCGTTCGGGCAGCCCGGCGGGGCGGTCCTCCAATCGGGCCAAGAGTTGGGGCGCGGTGGTCAGGCAACGGCGCAGGGCCACCAGATCCGGCGGGTTCAGCCTCCCGGTGCCCACCCTGCCCAGCAGGCGGGGGAGGTCGCACAGGCGGCGGAGGTCACCGGCCAGGGGCTGCCAGCGCGCGTCCTCCACCAACGCCTGCACTGCGTCCAGCCGGGCGTCCACCGCCCGCCGATCCCGCAGGGGGGCGAGCAGCCACCGGCGCAGAAGTCGGCGGCCCATGGGGGTCTTCGTGCGGTCCAGCACGCCGAGCACTGTGTGCTTTCCCTCTGGCCGCAGGGGGGCCGTGAGTTCCAGGGAGGACTGGGTGAACGGGTCCAGCGCCATGGTCGCCTCCAGGGCGCTGAGCCGGGGCGGGTTCAAGTGGGGAAGCTGGCCGACCGTGCTGTCCAGGTAGTCCAGCACCGCCCCCGCCGCCCGGCAGGCCAGCGGCGACTCGGACAGGGTGTCCGGGAACCGTCGGCGGACGGGCTCGGCGGTGAACGCCGTCTCCGGGCGGGCGGTGTGGGCCCCGGGCAGCGGCAGGGGCGGTGACCAGCCGGCAGGCAGCAGCCACTCCTTGGCCGAGATCCGCGCCGCCAGCTGCTCCAGGTCGGCAGCGGCCAGCTCGGCGGCCCAGAACTCGCCCGAGGCGGCCTCGGCCCACGCAACCCCCAGCCGCTCCCCGTCGGGGAACACGGCGGCCAGGTAGGTATCCTGTTCGGCCTCCAGCGCCCCCTCCTCCAGCACCGTCCCCGGGGTGAGGACCCGGACGACCTCGCGCCGGAGGAGCTTCTTCTCCTCCCCGGGCCGCTCCACCTGCTGGCACAGGGCGACTTTGTGCCCCCGCCTCAGCAGGCGGTGAAGGTAGAGATCGGCCTTGCGTACCGGAACCCCGGCCATGGGATGTCCGTCACGCTGGGTGAGAGTGATCTCCAGCTCCCTGGCCACCAGCTCGGCATCTTCGAAGAACGTCTCGTAGAAGTCGCCGAGGTGGAAGAAGAGGATTGCGTCTGGGTACCGGGCCTTCGCCCGGTGGTACTGCCGCATCATGGGCGTCAACTCCATACAGGGGGAGTATAACTTCGCCGCCCCCGCCCCCCTACCGGCCGGCCCCGGGTGGGGGGTAGAATGGTGGGCGTGTTAGGGGGAGGTATGCTCGACCGTTACGCGCTCTCGCCGATGAAGGAGCTGTGGACGCTGGGCGCTCAGTACGAGCGGTGGCTGGCCGTAGAGCTGGCCGCCCTGCAGGCGCTGGAGGAGCTGGGCCAGGTGCCTGAGGGCACTGTCGCGGAGGTGCAGGCCCGCGCCCGGGTGGACCTGTGCCGCATCCAGGACGTGGAGCGCCAGGTGGGCCACGACTTGCTCGCCTTCCTGTGGACGGTGGAGGAGCAGGTGGGCCCGGCCGGGCGGTGGCTGCACCTGGGCCTCACTTCCTCCGACGTCAAGGACACCGCGCTGGCCCTGACCCTGCGGGAGGCGCTGGACATCCTGCTGGGGAAGGCCGATCGCCTGGGACGGGCCCTGTGGAGGCTGGCCGATGACCACCGGACGGTGCCCATGGTGGGACGCACCCACGGGCAGTACGCCGAGCCCACCACGTTCGGGCTCAAGGTGTTGGTGTGGTATGACGAGCTGGGCCGGGTCAGCCAGCGGCTATCCCGGGCTCGTGATGCCGTCTCGGCGGGGAAGCTGTCCGGGGCGGTGGGAACCTACGCCCACTTCCCGCTCCAGGCGGAGGCGCGGGCGCTGAGCCTGCTGGGGCTCGAGCCTTGCCCGGTGTCCACTCAGGTCATCGCCAGGGACCGGCATGCCGAGGTCGTGTTCGCCCTGGCCGCCGCCGGGTCGCTGGTGGAGAAGATCGCCCTGGAGGTTCGCCACCTCTGCCGGTCAGAGGTGGCCGAGGTGGCGGAGGGGCGCCCCGAGGGGTCGTCGGCGATGCCCCACAAGCAGAACCCCATACTCTCCGAGCGCCTGTGTGGGCTGGCCCGGCTACTCCGCTCGGCGTTGGGCCCCGCTTTGGAGGACAACGCCCTGTGGCACGAGCGGGACATGTCCCATTCGTCGGTGGAGCGGGTGCTGCTGCCGCAGACCTGCCTGGCGGCCGACTACGCGCTGGACCGGGCGGAGAGGCTGGTCCGCTCGCTGGTCGTCTTCCCCGATCGCATGGCTGCCCATCTGCGGGATGCCGGTGGCCTGCCCTACTCAGAGGGCCTGCTGTTGACCTTGGTCCGCACGGGGCTGTCCCGCCAACGGGCGCACCGGCATGTGGAGGGGCTGTGCGGCCGGGCCCGCCGGGAGGGGCGTGAGCTGCGCGAAGTGGCCGGCGAGGACGAGCTGGTGGCAGCGCGACTGTCCCCGCAGCAGCTGGCGGCCGTGTTCGACCCGGAGGCGGCCCTGCGAAGGGTGGAGGCGGTGTTCCGCCGGGTGTCCCCTCCGGAGCAGCGGGTATAATCCAGGCGAGGAATCCCAACATGGCCGAGCGAGAGAACGCCCGCCGCACCATCCTGCCCCGCTAGGGGCAGGGAAAACCGAGCAGCCAGCAGTCGGTGATCGCCAGCGGAGGGCGTTTTGTTTTGCCATAACGATAAGGAGGGAATAGTGGGGTTCCACAAGCTGGAGGAGGATCCGGGGCGCCGCGAACGGGCGGTGCTGGAGTTCTGGCAGCGGGAGAGGATCTTCTCGCGGACGTTGGCCCAGACCGAACGCTGCCCTCGGTATGTGTTCTACGAGGGACCGCCCACGGCCAATGGTCGGCCCCATTTCGGCCACTTGCTCCCCCGCATCTACAAGGACCTGTTTCCCCGCTACAAGACCATGCGGGGCTACTTCGTGCGGCGCAAGGCGGGTTGGGACTGCCACGGACTTCCCGTGGAACTGGAGGTGGAGCGGGAGCTGGGGATCGGGACCAAGGCGGAGATCGAGCGCTTCGGCCTAGACAAGTTTGTCAACCAGTGTAAGGCCTCCGTCCACCGGTACATCGCCACCTGGGAAGACATGATCCGCCGGATGGGGTTCTGGATAGATTTGGACGACCCCTACATCACCTACACTGACCAGTACATCGAATCAGTGTGGTGGGAGATCAAGCGCATTTACGAGCAGGGGCTGCTATACCAGGGACACAAGATCCTGCCCTACTGCCCGCGGTGCGGCACCGCGCTCTCCTCCCACGAAGTGGCCCAAGGGTACCGTCGTGTCCACGACCCTTCGGTGTTCGTACTCATGCCGCTGGAGGGGGACGACGGCCGGACGCTGCTGGTGTGGACCACCACCCCGTGGACGCTGCCGGCCAACGTGGCGCTGGCCGTGGATCCTCAAGCCGAGTACGTGGAGGTGGACTGGGAGGGGAAGCGAGTCGTGCTGGCCCGCTCGCGGCTGACGGCGGTGTTGGGCGAGGAGGCGCAGGTGGTCGGCGCGTTCCTCGGGGCGGAGCTGGTGGGACGGCGCTACACTCCGTTGTACCCGCTGGTGGATGCGGACGGGGCGTTCCGAGTGGTGGGGGCGGAGTTCGTGTCCATGGATGAGGGCACCGGGATCGTGCACATCGCCCCCGCCTTCGGCGAAGAAGACTACGATCTTGGCAAGTCGGCCGGCCTGCCGTTCCTCCAACCGGTCGACGAGCGCGGCCGGTTCACCCAGCAGTTCCCCCTGGCCCAAGGTAGCTTCGTCAAGGATGCTGACCCGGAGATCATCGCCGACCTCGATCGTCGCGGCCGCCTGCTGCGGGCGGAAACCTACGAGCACGACTACCCGTTCTGCTGGCGCTGTGACACCCCGCTCCTGTACTACGCCCTGGACTCGTGGTTCGTGGCCTCCACCGCCGCCCGCGAGCGGATCATTGCCGAGAGCGACTCGGTGAACTGGTACCCCGAGCATGTGGGCCGGGGGAGGTTCGGGGACTTCCTGCGTTCGATGAGGGATTGGGCGCTGTCCCGGGATCGGTATTGGGGTACCCCGCTGCCGGTTTGGGTCTGTTCAGGCTGTGGCCGAGAGCGGGTGGTGGGGTCGCGGGCGGAGCTGGTGGAGTGGGCGGTGGACCGGGAGCTGGCGCGAGCTGTAGAGCTCCACCGGCCGTACGTGGACCAGGTGAGCCTGCGGTGTGAGTGTGGGGAGACCATGAGCCGCGTGCCCTACGTGCTGGACACTTGGTTCGACTCCGGCTCTATGCACACTGCTCAGTGGCACTACCCGTTCGAGAACCAGGAGCTGTTCGGTGAGTCCTACCCGGCCGACTTCATCTGCGAGGCGCTGGACCAAACCCGCGGTTGGTTTTACACGCTGCTGGTCACCGGGGTGCTGGTGCACGGGGACGGCCCGTACCGGAACGTGTTGGTCACCGGGATGGGGCTGGACGCCTCCGGCCAGAAGATGAGCAAGTCCCGCGGCAACGTGGTCGACCCCATGCCCATCGCCGACGAGCACGGGGCGGACGCCGTGAGGTGGTCCCTGATCTGCGACGCGGCCCCCTGGACACTGCGGCGGGCGGATCCGGCCGAGGTTGCCCGCGCCAGGTTCGGTTTCCTGGACACTGTGCGCAACTGTCACGACTTTTTCGCGCTGTACGCTGGCATCGACGGGTTCGACCCCCAAGCCCAACCGGCCCCGGCGGCGCGGCCGGCCGTGGACAGATGGGTCCTTTCCCGGCTGGCGGCCACCGTCTCTGGGGTGACCAGCGCGCTGGACTCCTACGATGTGGTGCGGGCCTGCAGCGAGCTCGCCCGGCTGGTGGACGACCTGTCCAACTGGTACATTCGCGTCTCCCGCCCCCGGTTCTGGGCCCAGGCGCTTCCGGAGGACAAGCTGTCCGCTCATCACACCCTGTACGGCGCCCTGAGGACGCTGGCCCTGCTGTTGGCGCCGATCACCCCGTTCATCGCCGAGGCGATGTGGGCGTCCCTGCGCGGGAAGGACGACCCGGCCTCCGTGCACCTCGCAGCCTGGCCGTCTGCTGGGCCGCGGGACGAGCTCGTGGAGGAGCAGATGAAGCGGGTACGCCAGGTGGCCTCGCTGGGACTGGCGGCCAGAAACCTGGCCAAGCTGAAGGTAAGGCAGCCGCTGCGAGCGCTGTACGTCAGCAAACGGGCCGGCGACGAGGAGGTCCCGGCCGAGTTGTGGAAGCTGGCGGAGGAAGAGCTCAACGTAAAGGAAATCGTGCTCTGCGACGGCCTCGACGAGCTCAGGCGTCCCGTCATCTCCCCCAACTTCGCCTCCCTGGGGCCCCGGCTGGGGCCGTTGGCCCCCCAAGTGGCCGCCGCGCTGCGCCAGGCGGATCACCGCGCTGTTTGGCTGGCCGTTCGGGAGCAAGGGACAGCGTCTGTCGCGGTGGCCGGGGAGGAGGTGCAAATCGAGCCCCAGGATATCAAGGTGTCCTGGGAGGACGCGGACGGTTTCGTGTCCGTTCGCGAGGAGTCGGGCGATGCCGTGGCATTGGATGTCAGGCTGGACGGCGCGCTCAGGGCGGAAGGGGACCTGCGGGAGTTGATCCACAGGCTCCAGCTGGCCCGCAAGGAGGCCGGGTTCGCGGTCACAGACCGCATTCAGCTTGCCCACCGGGGCGAGCTCGGCGAGCTGTTTTCTAGGTTCGCGGACCGTATCCGGGGGGAGGTGCTGGCGGTGAAGTTGGTGGAGGGTGATCTGGCCGGTGCCGAGTACGAGACAGAGGTTGAGGTGCACGGCCGCCGCGCCCGGGTGGCCCTCAGGCGAGCTGCCTGACGCGGTGGCCGGCTGGCAAGTCCAGTTTCACACCGTAGCGGACTCCACCAACGATTTGGCCCGGGCTGCGCCGGTGGGAACGGCAGTGGTGGCCGCCCAGCAGCGCTGCGGCCGGGGGCGGCTGGGCCGCCGGTGGATCGCCCCCCCCGGGGGCCTGTGGCTGTCCGCCGTCTTCCCCCCGCCGCCCCCTGCCCAGGCGGCGGCGGCCCGGGCGGTGGCCCACGCGGTGACCGAGTTGGTCAAGCTGCCGGTCCGCTTCTGCCCCCCCAACGACTTGGTGGTGGGGGGGAAGAAGTTGGGCGGAGTGCTGGTAGAGGCGGTGTGGTATGGGGGGCGCCCCCAGCGGGCGGTGGTCGGGGTGGGGATCAACGTGAACAACCCAGCCGGGCAGCTGCCTCCCCCGCTTGATCAGACGGCGGTGGCGCTGGTGGACGTGCTAGGGCTGCCCCAGAGTCTGCCGGCGCTGCTGGCCGGGGTCCTGGCCGGACTAGCGGGAATGGTGGGAAAGGAGAGATGATGGCGGCAATCGCGGTGATCGGGGCCCAGTGGGGGGATGAGGCCAAGGGGAAGGTCGTGCACTTCCTGGCCGGTGCCGCCCACCTGGCGGTGCGGTTCAACGGGGGCGCCAACGCCGGCCACACGGTAGAGGACGCTTACGGGACGGCCAGACTGCACCTGGTGCCTGCCGGAGCGCTCCGCCCCGGCTGCGTTGGGGTGATAGCTCACGGGGTGGTGGTGGATCCTCAGGTGCTGGATGAGGAGCTGGCCGAATTGCAGCAGCAGGGTCGGCCACCGGTCCGGTTTTGTCTGTCTTCGCGTGCCCATCTGGTCCTCCCGCACCACCGGGTGTGGGAGGAGCTGCAGGGGACGGCTGGGCGTATCGGCACCACCCGCCGGGGCATCGGGCCGGCGTACCAAGAGCGGGCGGCTCGCAGCGGGCTGCGGGTGGGGGACTTGGCCGATATGGCCGAAGTGCGCGCCCGCCTGGGGGAGGCTCAGCGGAACCTGCGGAGGTGGTTCGGGCAACCGGGATTCGAGGTGGCTGAGGTGGCCGAGCAGTTGGCGCGGTTCTACCAGGCTCACCGCGAGCGGATCCAGGACACGCGGGCGCTGGTGGCGGCGGCCCTGGACGAGGGCCGCACCGTGCTGTTCGAGGGGGCGCAGGGGACCCTGTTGGACGTGGACCTGGGTACCTACCCGTTTGTCACCTCATCGACCACCACCGTGCATGGGGTGGGGTGGGGGACCGGGGTGGCGACCGCTCGGCTGGATCGGGTAGTGGGGGTGGCCAAGGCCTACGTAACCCGGGTGGGGGAGGGGCCGCTCCCCACCGAGCTCAGAGACGGGGCGGGCGATCACCTGCAGCAGCGGGGGCGCGAGTACGGGGCGACTACCGGACGGCCGCGCCGGTGTGGGTGGCTGGACCTGCCGGCGCTTCGCTACGCGTGTCGGGTAAACGAGTTCACTGAGCTCGTCCTCACCAAGCTGGACGTGCTGGGCGGCCTGCCGGAGATCAAGGTGTGCACCGCCTACCGGGTTGGGGGCCGGCGGGTGGATGAATTCCCCGACCGATCGGCCGAGCTGGCAACGGCGGAGCCGGTGTACGAGTCGCTCCCCGGGTGGACGGCGGACCTGCGTTCGGCGCGGGTGCCGTCCCAGCTGCCCCAGGCGGCTCGAGACTACCTGCACTTCGTGGAGGAGGCGGTGGGCACCGAAGTGTCCATGGTGGGAGTGGGCCCGGGTGAGGAGGAGATGGTTGAGCGTTGAGGAGGGCGGGGGCGGCGCATATAATGGTTTCCAGACAGAGATCCCCATGTGATAGAACAGCCGGCCGCTCGAGTTCCCGCCAGGGGCGGTCGCCAGGAGGCAGATGTGCAGAAAACGTACATGGCAAAGAAAGAAGACGCCGGGCACACGTTCAGCCGGGAATGGTACGTCGTCGACGCCGCCGGCCAGCCGCTGGGTCGGCTGGCGTCCAAGGTGGCCACCGTGCTGCAGGGCAAACATAAACCGGTGTACACGCCCCACTTCGACGTCGGTGACTACGTAGTGGTCGTCAACGCGGACAAGGTGGAACTGACGGGGAAGAAATGGGATCAGAAGCTTCACTATCGCCACTCGGGTTATGTCGGTCATCTCAAGGCCGTGCCCTACCGCCGGCTGGTCCAGCGTCACCCCGAGCTCCCGGTGAAGCTGGCCGTCCGCCGCATGTTGCCCAAGAACAAGCTCGGCCGGCGCATGCTGCGCAAGCTGAAGGTCTATCCTGGGCCCGAGCACCCTCATCGGGCGCAATCCCCCACCCTTCTCTCCCTGTAGGTCATCGTCAGGGCGCCCGCCCCAGGGTGATCTAGGTCACCCTGCCCGAAGACAAACTGTGGGCGGGGCGGCCGCTTGTTTCCTGGGGGCGATCGCACCTCCCCGCTAACCTCCGTCTGTCATCGACATGGAGTTTGGCGGCCGGGATATAGCTACCCGGCTCGCGGACTTCGCCCCGGAGGAAGGGGGTGATCGGAGTTACAGACAGGAAATGGGGCGAAGTGCTAGACTGGAGCAAGCTTTCAGACTGCATGAGGACTAAGGAGGTCAGCATGGTGAGGAAGATCGGCCTGTGGGCCTTGGTGGTCCTTGCTACCACGGTTCCCCTGTTTGCACAGGGATACTTCACCGTGGAGCAGGACTCCATCCGGGCCACGGTACAACCTTTGGCCGGGGAGCAACCGGCCATCGACTTCTACGGGTACGACAGTGCCCAGTTCCGCAGCACGTGTCCGCTGGCGGAGCTGGGCGCCACGGTGATGTTCCTGTATCGCGAGCCCGCCGGCCAGCTCTACCTGTTCATCATCCACGATCGCGGCGAGCCCGGCGCGGGGGGCAGTGCTGAGTTTACGATTCAGGGTGTCCCCCTGGGCGCCGATTTCGTCCTCCAGGATGATGCTGCGGACATGGACTTCAACGACGTCTACGATATCGCTGGCGCCCAGCTGCGGTGGGTATGGGGCGGTCCACGGACCGACGGCGGCGTGTTGGGGCCGTTGGGCACCGAGTTTCAGATCACCCTGACCCCCGGGGCCATCACCGGCATCCAGAGGATGGTGTTCCTGTCGGGCAACGTGAGCTCACCGCAGCGCACCGAGCTGGGGCTGGACAGGCCCATCGTGATCACGGGAACCCGGAACCAACCGCCCACCGCCCGGCTGACGGTAACCCCGGGCGAGCCGCGGGCAAGGCAGGAGGTGGTGTTCGACGCCTCCGGCAGCAGCGACCCCGACGGCAGTATTGTGGAGTACCGGTGGGACTTCAACGGCGATGGGGCTGTGGACTTGGTGAGCACTGAGCCCAAGGTCCGGTTCACTTACTCCAGCGGGGGGAGCTTCGACGTGCGGCTGGTGTTGGTGGACAACGCCGGGGCGGAGACCAGCTTCACCTACAGTTTGTACATCTCCCCGATCACTGTGACCGCGACGCGGTCTATCTCCACCACCACCGCCCTCCCTGGCTCCACGTTCCGCGTCACCGTGCGGATCCACACCGACCAGGACCTGGTGGGAGCAGGTTTGCAGGAGGATTTGCCGGCCGGCTGGGAGCTCACCCCGGTGGAGAACGCTGAGGCGGTGTTCAAGCGCCCCACCTTGCAGTGGGTGTTCCTCAGCACCATCAGGGCGGGGAGTGACCGGGTGATCACCTACGACGTCCAGGTGCCGCGGTCCGAGCTGTTGGCCCCGATACGCCTGCCTCAACAGTTTTGCGTCACCGGGGTGTTCCAGGCCAAGGTCCCCGATGTGGTCATCGAGGTGGGTGGGGAGTCTTGCCTGATCGTGGACGACTGCCTGTCCGTGGAGGAGGCCGTCGCCCACCTGATACCCCCCTCGCAGCCTGGGGACCAGGACCGCATCGACCTGCGGTTGTCAGAGGCAATCTCCGGGGCCCAGCTGACCAGGGCCGGTGAGCTATGGCGCACGGAACGGCCTGTGGTGGGCACGTGCGGCGAACGAGTGGATCTGGAGACGCTGAAGCTCCTCACCGCGTACGCGAAGACCTGTGTGCCCATCGATCAGCCTCTGCCTGAGATGCCGATGGCCCAAGTCAGCGCCCGGCGCACCATCTTGGCCCCCATCCCCTGTGAGGGGGTGGTGCTCGGCTTTTACGACACCACCGGCGACCCGGTGGGCAACAAGTTCACCGTGAAGGTGGAGATCAGCGCCGACAAGGATGTGATCGGCGTGGGTCTGGATGAGGACTTGCCGGTGGGCTGGCGGGTGACACCACTGGAGCACCGCGGCTTCATCTACAAGCCGAACGGCAACCAGTGGGCGATGATGGACACCCTGCCCGCGCGCAAGACCGAGGTCATCATCTACGAGGTCGAGGTACCGGCCACCACCACCATCGAACCACCCCCGCCGGACGGGTGTCGGGTGCTGGCCAGCGAGGCCATTGTGGGCCGGGCGGACACCGGGCTTCCCTGCGTGGAGGTGGACGTCAGCGGACAGAACCGCGTGGACCTCACCGACTGTCTGTCTGCCATCGTGGCCATCTCCCGCTGGGACGTGGCGCGAGACAGGATAGACATCTCGCTGTCGGACAAGATCACCTTCCAGCAGGTGCAGCGGGCCATCGCCTTCTGGCTTGAGGACGACAAGGTGCCCCGGACCTGCGGGGAGGGGGTCATCACCTACGAGACGATGAAGGAGATCGTCGCTCGCTGGCTCACGGACACGCCCATCTGCGAACCCCTGCCTGGGGCCGCGCCGGACGTGTGCGAGGGTCGCTAGTGGCGGCCCGGCTGATCTTCCTCACCACCTGACGAGTAATCCGCGGTGGGGCCCTCGCGGCCCCACCGCGGCACATACGGATGAGGGGAGGTTGACCTATGCGCTGGGGATGGGTAGCGCTCATGATGTCTTGGACTGTCACTGCCCTGGCGGGGAGCGTCAGTGTGGTGCCTTCCACCTACCTTCCGGATCCAGGGAGTGAGGTGGTGTGGATGGTTTCTGGTGCCCCCACAGGATCTACGTTCCAGTGGGACTTCGACGGGGACGGGGTTGCTGAGCTCACCACCAACGCCCCGCGCGCCGCCTGCACGGTCTACGCTGGATACCGCGAGACGGTGGTCACCGTGGTCCACGGAGGGCGCGTGGTGGCCTCGGCTCAGGCGGCCGTGGTGGCCGACGACAAGTTGGGGGCGGTGCGAACCACCAGCGACTTGGGGAATGGGGCGTTTGAGGTAACCATCACCCTGGTGGCCAAGGTACCGCTCACTGCCCCCGGGCTGGTGGAGAGGGTGCCCGCCGATTGGGCACTGGAGATGCTCGACAGCGGCGGGGCACAGTGGAAAGTGGGCGAGGCTCTGGAAGCGGTATGGCCGCTGAAGACGGCAGCGGGAGACGAGCTGTCGTTGCGGTTTCGCCTGTACGCGCCCCCTGGGGCCGCCGTACGCCTCTCCGGACAGGCGAGCGGGTACGGGCCTCAGGGCCGGGTGGAGGTCCCGGTGGCGGGGGTGATCACGCTGCCCTAGCCGGCGGGAGGGGTGGCCACCGGTCGCCCCCGAGCCCACAGGACACTGAAGGACTCGGCCAGACGGCGGGCGAGCTCGGGCGCGCCCAGGAAGGCCACGCCCGCCTCCAGATTGTTGGCCAGCGAGTGGTAGGACCAGTTGGCCGAGGAGACCAGCACGTCCCTGGCGTCCACGATCAGGCACTTGGCGTGCAGGGTGGCCCCCACAGGATCCAGCCTGACCTGAACTCCGTGGACGGCCAGCAGAGTGGCCGCTCTGCGGTTTGCCTCCGCCAGCTCGGGGAAGTCCTCCCCCCCTTCCAGGTACACCCGCACGCGTACTCCCCTGCGGACGGCCTGGATCAGCTGCTCCAGCAGGAGGTTCGAAGGGCTGTCTGGGTACTGCGGGTAGTAACCGAGCCGGTAGATGAGAAGGTCCACCGTGCGGCCGGCTCGGCGCAGGAGGTATGGGATTACCTCGCGGTGGCTGCGGGCCTTCGGCAGGTCGACCAACGGCAGTGCGCACGGTTCCGGCCAAGGGGGATCTGACAGGGCGGCCACCACCGCCAGCTCCCCCCGCCACAGCAGGTCGAAGTAAGCCGCCACCACTTTGGCCAACGCGGGCGAGTCCACCACCAGGTCCACCTGCACCGACCGCTCCAACGCCGAGTAGGTCCAGTGGGATGAGCCCAGCACACATCGCCTGCCGTCGACCACCAGGAACTTGGCGTGTAGGGTCACCGCCGGGGAGTCCCAGCGTACCTCCGCCCCGCTGGCCTCCAAGAAGCGGGCTGCCCGGCTCTGCTCGGGGGCCGGCGGGCGATCCTCCCGCCGCTCCAGCAGCACCTGAACGTCCACCCCGCGCTTGGCAGCATCTGCCAGGGCGGCAAGCAGAGGTTCGGTGGCTCCATCGGTGTACATGCGGCAGTCCGACAGGGCCGCCCGGATCCAACTTCGGGCACCTCGAACCGCCGCAACAACGGCGCTACGATAGTTGGGCTGGTCCGGGCGGGTGACCAGCACCGTCACCGGGAACCCGAGCGCGGTCCCGGCCCACACCAGCGCGCCCAGCGCCAACGCGGCCCTAACCATGGATGGGTTATCATAGCAGGTGGAGGAGGTAGCATGGCAAAGAGGCTGGACCCACCAGAACTACGTCGGCGCTGCGACCCCCAAGCGTTCTCGTTCGCCACCACTGACGAGCTGGAGCCGCTGCAGGGGATCATCGGGCAGGAGCGAGCTATCGAGGCCCTCCGAGTCGGGCTGCACATCAGGGATCCACGAAATCGATACAACGTCTACGTCTCCGGTGACACCGGGTTGGGGAAGACGTCGGCGGTGGCCCACTTCCTCGGCGAGCTGTCCGCAGAGCAACCGTCGCCCCCGGACATCTGCTATGTGCACAATTTCCACTCCCCGCACCAGCCCCGCTGCCTGCTGTTGCCGGCGGGAAGGGGGCGTGAGCTCCAGCGGGACATGGACCGGTGCATCGACTTCCTGCGAAGGGAGCTGCCCAAGGTGCTGGAGTCCGATGAGTTCAAGGCCCGCGCCCAGCGGGAACGGGAGCAGTTCACCCAGAAGCGGGAGGAGCTGTTCCGCCAGCTAGAGCAACGGGCACGGTCGCTGGGGTTCTCTGTGCAGCGGACGCCGGTGGGAATCAACACCATCCCGCTGAAACCCGACGGGGAAGCCTACTCCCAGGAGGAGTACGAGGCGCTGTCGGACGAGGAGCGGGCGGCGATCCTCAAGCGGCAGGCCGACTTGCAGGGTGCGATCCGGGAGACGTTTCAACAGCTGGGCCGGCTGGAGGAGGAGTGGCAGGAGGCCCGCGCCCAGCTGACCAAACAGGCCGTGCAATTCCTCGTTGAGCCGCGGTTCGGCCAGCTGCGGGCCAAGTATCAGGGGCTGGAGCGGGTGGAGGCTTTCCTGCGGGAGGCGCAGGCCGACATCGTGGAGAACGTTGAGGAGCTGCAAGGGGGGAAGAAGAAGGCCGTCCTGCCCATCCCCATGCCCGGCGCCGGCGACCGCTTCCAGCGCTACCAGGTCAACGTGCTGGTGGACCACGCCGACACGCGCGGTGCCCCGGTGGTGGTGGAGGAGAGCGCCACCTACACCAACCTGTTCGGGACGGTGGAGCGGCGCGTTCAGCTGGGGATGGTGACCACCGACTTCACCCAGATCCGTCCGGGGGCCCTGCATCGGGCGAACGGCGGGTATCTGGTGTTGTCGGCCGCCAACTTGCTGCGGTTCTGGATGAGCTGGGAGGCGTTGAAGATCGCCCTGAAGACCGGCGAGATCAAGATCGAGGACCCGGCTCAGATGCTGGGGGTGGCGTCCACCGAGGGCCTGCGCCCGGAGCCGGTTCCCCTTGATCTGAAGGTCTTGGTCATCGGCTCATCCTACCTGTACCACTTGCTCCACTATTACGACGATGATTTTCGTAAGTTGTTCTCTATCCGCTCTGACTTCGACACCGAGATGGACTGGACCGACGCCGCGCAGCTGGCGGTAGCCCAGTTCATCCAGGCTCGCCGGTCCGAGGACCCGGGCGTGCTGCCCTTCGCCCCCGCGGGGGTAGCCAAGGTGGTCGAGCACGCCGCTGAGCTTGCCGGGAGCCAGCGCAAGCTCACCACCCGGTTCGCCCAACTGGCCGTCCTGGTACGGGAGGCCAGCTTCTGGGCCCAATCCGACGGGGCGCAGGTGGTGGAGGCGCGCCACGTTCGCCAGGCCATCGACAAGGGCCGCTCGCGCCACGCCCTGTTGGCCGAGAAGGTGAGGGAGTGGATCGCTCGGGGCAAGCTCATCGTGCCCGTGGAGGGGAGGGCGGTAGGGCAGGTCAACGGGCTGGCCGTCCTGGATCTGGGCGACTTCGCCTTCGGGAAGCCGTCGCGCATCACCGCCAGCGTGTACACCGGCAGGGACGGAGTGGTGGACATCGAACGGGAGGCCGAACTCGGAGGGAAGATTCACACCAAGGGTGTGATGATCCTGAAGGGGTATCTGGGGACCAAGTTCGCCACGCAGGGGTCACTGTCGCTGTCAGCGAACCTGGCCTTCGAGCAGTCGTATTCGAAGGTGGAGGGGGATTCTGCCTCCGCCGCTGAGCTGTACGCGTTGCTGTCGGCCCTGTCCCAAGTGCCGTTCAAGCAGGGGGTGGCGGTGACTGGGTCGGTGGACCAGACGGGCCGGCTCCAGCCCATCGGCGGGGTGAACGAGAAGGTGGAGGGTCACTTCCTGGTCTGTCAGGCCCGCGGACTCAGCGGGGATCAGGGGGTAGTCATCCCCGCGGGGAACGTCTACGACCTGATGCTCCCCGAGCCGGTGGTAGAGGCCGTCCGGGAGGGGAAGTTCCACGTGTGGGCCTGCGACCGGGTGGAGGACGGGGTGGAGTTGCTGTCAGGCCTGCCGCCGGGCCAGCCCGACGAGAAAGGTGCCTACCCGCAGGATACCCTGTTCGGGTTGGTGCAGGCGCGCCTGGAAGAATTCCGCCGGCGGCTCAAGGCCGAGCGGGAGGAGGAAAAGGACTGACTGAGCCGTCCTGCTCGGGGGCCTGGTGCACTAGTCCGGGCCGCCCAGCTGGGTCAGCGCCTCCCACAGGGCAGTGTAGTCGGCGCCGGGATTCCAGAACAGGTAACCGTCAGTGCCCAACTCGTGACAGGCGCGGATCTGGGCCAGGATGTACTGGGGCAGGGTCATCCCCGGGGGTATGGCCATGGCGAACGCCTGGAGAAACGGGCGCAGGGGGACGTCCACCCGGTCCATGCCGTGGCGGAGCGCGCGCCGCACGGTCCCGTACGGATCAGCCTTCAGCTCACCCTCCACGTAGTGGGAGGGGTAGACCATGGGCGACAGGACGTCAACGTGGCTGGACATGCCCTCCAGGTGTTGGCCGATGGGGTCGCTGCGGTTGGCGTTCCACGGCCAGAGCACCCGACCGAATACGTCGGCGGAGATCGGCAGCGACAGCCGCTCCCTGGCCTGGGCCAGGAACGCCTCCACCGCTGCGCACCGGTGGCTGTAGTCGCCGCCGATGGGGCCGTCGTCCGGGAAACGAATGTAGTCAAACTGAATCTCGTCGAAGCCGAGGGACTCCAGCTCGGCTGCCAACTCGAGGTTGTAGGCTACGGCCTGTGGCTGAGTGGGGAGAACCCAAGGATGGACCGAGGAACCCAGATGGCCTGCGAGGGCGGGGTCATAGAAGACCACCTGCCGGGCGACCACATAGGCCCCGGCGCGGTGAGCGGCGGCCAGGATGGCGGGAACGTCCAGGCGGGGGTGGACGGCGCCCGCGGCGTGGGCCAGCTGCACCCGGGTGGGATAGCAGACTTCACCATGCATGTTCTTGACGTTGATGACCAATGTGTCCAGCCCGTGGCGAGACAGCGCCGCCAGCGTCTCCTCTAGGAAACCAGGCCTGGTCAGCGCGTACGAGGTCAAGTAGATCCCCCGCCGCCCGGTGGGGGCGGGGGGGGAGGCAGGCGCGGGCGGGGGGGCCTGAGGCGGGGGAGTAGGTGCCTCGGTCGGCCAAACCGCCCCGGCCAAGGCGAGCGCCAGCAGCAGCGCCCCCGCGAAGTTCCTCCGCCTGTTGCCCGCCATGGGCCTCATGGTAGGGGAGTGGCGAGGGGGGCAGGGTGACCGGGTTCTGCCGGCGGGCGGACCTTGTCCACCGCCAGACGGGCAGCTAGGATCGCCCGTGTGGGTCGACTTCGCCGCGGGCCAACGGGCGTTCCGTGTCAGGGCCTTCCTGTTTGACAAGGACGGGACATTGCTCTCCTTTGATCATTGGCTGGCAGTGATGCGGGCGCGGGCTGCCCGGCTGGGAGTCCGGCTGGCCCTGGGTGAGGCGGAGATGGCCGACCTCCTTGGGTTCATGGGGGTGGAGGACGGGGGGGGCGGGGTTGGGGGGATCATTCCTCTGCCTCGTAGCGACGCGGAAGAGGCGGTGGCCGGCTACTTGGCGGAGGTATGCTCCTTGGACCCGGCCCGTGCCCGCGCGGAGGTGACGGCGGCGTTCGCCGAGGTCGACCGCGAGTTCCCTTTCTGGCAGCATGTGAAACCCACCCCAGGGGCGACGGCCTTGTTGACCGCGCTGCGGCGGGCTGGAGGTCGGGTGGCGGTGGTCACCCACGACAGCGCGGCCGCCGCATCCCGGCACCTGTCCGTGGTGGGCTGGTCCGGCATGGTCGACCATGTGATCGGCGTGGACGTTTGTCCGCTGCGCAAGCCCCGACCAACGCCGGTGTTGGCCGCGTGCATCGCCCTGGGCGTGCCCCCTGCGGAGGCCGTCATGGTGGGGGACACCTGCGCCGACCTGATCGCCGGCCGGCGGGCCGGGTGCGGACTCACCGTGGGCGTGCTCACTGGGTTGGGCGACCGAAGTGAGTTGGCACAGGGGGACCTGCTGCTGTCCGACCTCACCGAGATCCACGTGCTCGGCTAGCGGCCCGCGGGGGGCCCGTGGGATGTCTAAGGGTGCCCCGCGTGTGGCAGAACATGAATGCGGGCCGCGGGAGCGTCCCGACAAAGGCAAACCCGTCGTGAGGCGGGGGCGCAAAGCTACGGGTCTCACCGAGACGGCCGGGCTGCCGAAGGACGGTGGAACAAGTGAAGCGAGCGGTGTCGATCGCGGTCGCGCTCATCCTGATGGCCGGCGGGGCCGCGGCGGCCCAGCAGGCCAGCGCCACGGCCAGCGTCAGTTGGCAAGTGTTGCCGTTTGCCCTTATCTCGCTCCGGGGGCAAGGCGCCGGCGACTCCGTCCAGGCGACCACGGCGATCCCCACGCCCAGCGACGCCGACCTAGCCCGCGGACAGCTCACCATCCCCCGTGCGGCGACCCTGCACGTGGTCAGCAACGCCAACTGGACGGTGCTCGTCCAGGCCCTGGACCGCAAGTTGGGCACCAGCCATGCGGGGGACTTCACCTGGCCGCTACGGGGAAACCTGCGCGTGGATGCCGGCTGGGAGAGGGTAATGGTCTCTGCTCGACCGCAGGCGTTGGCCAGCGGTGGGCGCGGGGAGCACGTCCTTGCTGTGGACTACATCCTCTCCCTCCCTCACGCCGGCTTGCCCGCCGGGGATTATCAAGTTACGTTGTTGTACACCGTGACCGTGGACTGAACTCTCACAGCATCCAGAAGCTGGCGAGCAGGGTGGCGGCCAGGGCAACCAGGGTGGGGGGGAGCAGCGCCCGGACAGTGGGCCCCAAGGCGGTGCCGGAGTACTCGACGGACACCGGCAGGCACGGGTGAACCGGGGACACGATGTAGCCCAGCCACACTGAGAAGTAGATGATCGCGAACGCCCATGGGGTGATCCCTCCAGCCTGGGAGACATAGATGGGGATGATGATGGAGGCCGGGGCCTGGATGCGCCCCGTGGCCAGGCCCAGCAGCGCGCCCACCCCCACTCCCAGGGCCTGGGGAGACAGCGGGAGGGATGCGATCAAGCCGGGCGCTCCCGACACCTGGAACACCTCCAGGTAGCTGAACATCCCCACCACGATCAGTCCAAACCGCCAGGGACGCAGGCCGGTCACCAGGCGAGGCCAGGCCGTCCAGGCGATGCGCCCCCACGACGCCAGGCCCAGGCTGAGGAGCACGCCCGCCAACGTGGCCAGCTCGGGTACGGGCAGGGCCGCAGCTTCCTTGACCACCAGGTCGACGGCCGGGGCGGCCAGGATGATTCCCAAGGGGACCAGCAGGCCGGGCCAGGAAAACGCCCCGCGGTAGTTCATCCCGCCGCGCACGGACCGGAGCAGGAACGCGTAGCCCAGCGCCGCAGCCAGGAGCAGTGCCGGGACCTGATAGGGGATGACCGCCCACACGTCGAGCCCGGCCAGCTTGGTCGAGGCGATGAGGGAGGAGGAGATAGGGTAGACGAGCAGCAGCACGTGGCGGAACCACACGTTGGCCGCCGCCCGCAAGGGCCCTGGCGCCCCCCCGGCCCGTTCCAGCAGCGGCGAAGACAGCAACGCCCCGCCCGGCATGGGAAGCATGCCCAAGATGGCCGGGGCCGCGCCGACGAAAGCCCGGCGCCCGATGCGCAGGTTCTCCACCAGGGATTCCATGCGGCCGGTCCGCTCCAGGACTGAGCCGATCAGGGGGATCAACGTCACCACCAAGGCGAGCAGCATGATCGAGGGATCAGCCAGCACGTTCAGCAGGGCGCGGCCCAGTTCCGCCGGGGACAGGGTTATCAGCCCTAACACCGTGGTGGCGGTCCCCATGGCCAGCCACAGGTTCCAGCGGGCCAATGCCACCAACACGACCAGGGAGAGACTGAAACCGGCCCACACCATGGGCTAGGACAGAGGGGCGAAGCGAGCCACGAAGTGGCGCAGCGGACCCTCGCCGGCCACCAGCTTCAGCCCGCGGACCGCGGCGCGGTTTCCCTGGACCTCTTGAAGGGCCTCCACCACGGTCGCCAGGTGCTCGCGCGAGTACACCCGGCGGGGCACCGCCAGCCGCACCAGTTCCAGGAAGGCGTTGCTGCCGAGCATAACGGATCCCACTTCCACGCTCCGCACTCCGCCCGCCAGATACAGCGCACAGGCCAAGGCCTGCCCGGGGAACGCCCGGCGGGGCAGGTGGGGGAGGAGTCTGGCGGCGTCCACGTACACTGCGTGACCCCCCGGGGGCCAGTACACGGGGATGCCCGTCGCCCGGAGCTGCTGGGCCAGCCACCTAACCTGGCTCACCCTGTCCCGCAGGTAAGCCAGATCGAGAGCCTCCCGCAGCCCCACGGCGACCGCGGCCAGATCGCGCCCCGCCAACCCGCCATAGGTGGCGAACCCTTCGACCAGGATCAACCGGGCCAGGCAGCGCTCGTGGAGTGCTCTGTCCCGCATGGCCAGGAATCCCCCGATGTTCGCCAAACCGTCTTTCTTGGCCGACATCAGGCACCCGTCGGCCAGATCGAAGGCCGCCCGGGCGATGTCCAGGGGGGAACGGTGCGTCCACCCCGCCTCCCGCTCCCGGACCAGCAAGGCGTTCTCGGCATGCCGGCAGGCGTCCAGAAACAGCGGGATCCCGTTGGCGTGGGCCAGGTCAGACACGGCCCGCACGTTGGCCATGGACACCGGCTGTCCGGCTGCGGTGTTGTTGGTCAGGGTGAGCATGACCAGGGGGATCCTCTCGGCTCCCACCTCCGCGATCAACGCCGCCAACGCCTCCACGTCCATGTTCCCCTTGAACGGCAGGTCGGCGTCCGGATCGGTGGCCTCGGGGACCGGAAGATCAACCGGTCGCGCTCCCTGGGCCAGCACGTTGGCCCGGGTGGTGTCGAAGTGTGTGTTGTTGGGCACGATTTGCTCCGGCTCCAGCAGGGTGGAGAACAGCACGTGCTCGGCCGCCCGTCCCTGGTGGGTGGGCAGTACGAAGGGCATCCCAGTGATCTCCCGCACCGTGGTCGCGAAATGCTCGAACGACCGTGATCCGGCGTAGGCCTCGTCCCCCTCCAGCATCGCCGCCCACTGGGCCTGGGACATGGCCCCAGTCCCCGAGTCGGTGAGCAGGTCCACGTAGATATCCTGTGAGGCGAGGTTGAATAGGTTGTAGCCTGCCTTCTCCAGCCGCTTGCGGCGCTCCTCCCGGGGGAGGAGGCGCACCGGCTCCACCACTTTCACCTTGTAGGATCTAGGCCAGCAGCTCTCCATGGGAACTAAGGTTACCCGGGGGTGGGGCGTGGTTCGAACCCGTGTCCCGCGGACGCGGGGTGGAAGTAGAAGTGAATGCCGAACCCAAGGCCATTCCGGTTCCTAGTCCCGGCAGCCAGGTGAGGCCGAACTCGGCGTTGACCGCCGCGGCGCCGGCCAGGGGCAGTTCCACCCCCAGGCACAGGTGAAGTGCCACCTGGTGGTCGGGCAGGAGGTAAGATCCGCAGCTGGCCGCGTACAGGGCGGCTCGGGCGTTGGCGGACAGAGACACCAGCCCTCTCACCGCGGCCGTCCCCCAGGCGTCGCCGGCGAAGGACAGGATGAACAGGGCGGCCTCCCAGCCCAGCCCATCCTCTCCCCACTGGCGGACAGAGATGCCGGCCACCGGCGGCAGGGTGAACTGGGCGCCCACCCCGCTCCGGGGGACGTCCAGATCATCCTGTCCGGTAGCCGTCAGACCGAGGAGGAGGACAGCTGCGAAGAGGGCTGCGGCTGGCATGCCTTTCGCCCCGCGCCTCCACGCTTCCCGCATGCTACCTCGGGTCGCCCAAGCGCTGCGGGTCGAACAGGCTGTCGGGAAGTGACTCCGCCGCCGCGGAGACGACGGATATTCGCGTGCTGCTTCCCTCGACGAGTAGGTTTTCCACCAGCTGTTCCCGAACATACACATCGCCCTGCAGTTCGGCGTAGGCTGCGAACTTGACCCGGTACAGCGGCTTCCCGCTGAGGGCGATCAGCTCCAGTTCCACGGGCCTGAGGGCTTCGGGGGCCACGACGGCGGTGATCTGCGGAAACGACAGCCCTCCCCGGTCGGCTTGAAGTTGCAGCTCCAGTTGTCTGTTCCCGCTTGCGTCGGCGGTCATCCGCCGGCCGGAGATTCGGTACGCGCCCGCGAAGCGGATTCCCCCCACCTGGGCCACCGCAGCGTCGCCGAACGCCGCTTGGGCCCCGCTTGTATTCAGGGGCGAGAACAGGTCCGGCTGCCAGAAGTAGGTGGCCTCAGCAGTCACCAGGAACACCTGACCGGCAAGCTCCTCGGGGGCCAGAAAATCGATCCGCACCCGTTCTTCCCCTGGGAACTCCTTGAAGGACAGCCGAAGTCGCGCCTGGCGGGCATCATCGGCAGACCGGGCCAGGATCTCCACGGTGAGCTGACTGGCCTCCCCATCCAGAAACCGGGCGGCATCCAAGGCCGCCAGCAGGTCAGCGTCCGGGAGTCCCTCCTGGGCCGCCGCTGCCCCCCCGAAGAGCACCAAACCGGCGACAACAGGCACGATCACGTTCCTCAGCTGCATCTCCACTCCCTCCTCACACAGTCCGCAGGGCCTCGGCCACGCTAAGACGGGCGTTCTTGGCTGCGGGATACAGGCTGCTCACCAAGGTGGCCATCAGCACCGTGACCAAAGGTACCAGCGCCATCTGCAGGCTGAGCTGTACCCGAATCGGTTGGGGCATGGCGGCCCCAGGGGGTAGCCAGGTGACCCCCAGGGCGTTGAACCCAGCGGCCAACGCAGCTGCGAGACTCACCCCCATGGCCCCGCCCAGCAGCCCGATGGCACTCCCTTCGAGCACGAGCTCGGAGAACACTCGCAAGCGGGAAGTACCCAGTGCGCGCACCGTGCCCACCTCGCGAGTCCGTTCCAGGAAGGCAATAGTGAGCACTTCGAGAACGCTGAAGAACACCATGATGAACACCGCTATGCCGGCAAACCCAGAGAAAGCCTGCCAGAACGTCTCTAGGGAGCCATAGGAGGGATTGAGCTGCTGCCAGCTCCAGGCCGCCAGCGGGAGCTTGGCCGCGGCCAACTCCCCACTCAGCTGGGCGGAAAAAGCAGCTGCCCGGTCCAGGTCGTCCAACCACAACAGCACCCGCTCTACCCCGTCGGTGCGCAGCAGGCGCTGGGCAAAGCCCAGGGGTACGAAAGCGAGCCGTTCTTCGACTTGGGCGTCAGCATAGCGGAGGGAGCCGACCACGGTCGCCGTGGCCGCGTTGAAGCTACCGGCGACGGTGGCCGTGGCGATGTTCACCGGCTGACCGGGTTCCACCTTGAGCTTGTCAGCCAGGGCTTGACCTAGCACCACTTCCCGTGCGTCATCCCCGCTGATGGGGCGTCCGGAGACGATGAGGCATGCGTAGTCTTCCATGCAGTCTTCGGGGACCACGCCCCGGGCCACCAGGGGCGTACTTCCCTCCACGTCGCCCACCAACCCGGAGAAGGTCAGCTGCCAGGTATAGCCGGCCACCGCCGAGTAGCTCTCGATGATCTCGACCACCTCAGTCACAGCATTCCCGGCCCGATGAGGTTGTCCAAGGGCGGGGCAGTCCCGGCCAGGATACCCGGGTGGGCAATCTGAACTGCTCCGCTCTCCATGGCTAGGGACCTCTGAGTGGACTGCAGCGCCTCGCCGACAAACCCCAGCACAAGGGACAGAATCGTAACTCCCACCACGATCACCAGCAGACTGAAGGCCGTGCGGCGCCGGTTTCGAAACACGTTTCGGAAGGCGATTTTGACGTCCACGTCCCCCCCTACCGGGATCGCAGGGCGTCCGCCACGCGAATCCGCGTCGACTGCACAGCGGGCAGGATCCCTGAGATTGCCGTGGCCAGGACGCTGGCCGCGAACGGGATGCCCAAGGTGGTGCCGGAAAGCTTCACCCCCAAGGACACCGGCTCCACCGTCCCGGGCGGCTGCCAAGGGAGGCTGGCAGCGTTGAAGGCCAGCCCGAGCAGCCATCCCACCCCCAGCCCTGCGCCTGCGCCCACCACCCCCAGGGCCGTGCTCTCCACCAGGAACATCCGGAACACTTGGCCTCGCTTGGTCCCCAGGGCGCGCACCGTGCCCACCTCGCGAGTCCGTTCCAGAAAGGCCAATGTCAAGACCTGCAGAAGGATGAAGAACACCAGAACCAGCACGGCCAGCACCAGGAAGCCGAACAGTATGTCGAAGAAACCGGAAAGCTGGCGGTAGAACGGGGAAAGCTCGTCCCAGGTCCGTACCTCCAGGCTGCTTTCCGCGCCCTGCAGCTGCCTCTCCACGGCGCCGGCTACCCGGGCGGTGAGCGACAGGTCAGCCAGCCGCACCACCAACCGATCGGCACCATCCGTGTCCAATAGGCGTTGTCCAAAAGACAAGGGGACGAACACCTGCCGACGCTCAACCTCAGCGCTGGTGAAGCGATAGACGCCGACTACCCGCATGGGCGCCACGTTGAACGCCCCGTCCACGGTGGTCACGGTGAAGTTCAGGTAAACGCCGGGGGCGAGGTCCAGCTCCTCGGCCAGGGCGCGCCCCACCAGCACCGATCCCTGGTCTCCGGCTTGGAGCGGTCGACCGTCGATCACCGATTCATCATAGCCTGAGACCGAATTCTCTGGCACCACGCCGGTAGCTTGGACCACCTTGGTGGACCGGCCGACGGTGAGGAGGCCGGGGAACGACAGCTGTGCGGAAGTGGCCACCACGCCGGGCTGGCCCTCCACGACCTGTCGTAGCCCCTCCAGCTGCTTTGGGCCCATCAGGTAGTCATAGCCCTCCACGGTCCCCGCCCACAGGCTCTCCGCTCCGATCTGAAGGTTGCCGAACTGCTGCACGGTGCTTTGCTGAATCAACTCCCGGGACTGTTCCACGAACCCCAAGACCAGGAGGGCCACCGCCGTGCCCAACCCCACAACCGAGCCGGAAAGCAGAGTTCGTCTTCGATTCCGTGCTAGGTTACGCAGTGGAATCAGCAGCCACACGCTCCACCTCCCCGTCCAGCCGACCGTCGCGGATGCTGAGCACCCGACTGGCGTACTGGGTGACCACCGGATCATGGGTGACCACTACGAACACCACGCAGTGTTCCTCGTTCAACCGCCGCATCAAGTCCATTACCTGGCCACCGGTGGTGGAGTCCAGGTTGGCGGTGGGTTCGTCGGCCAGCACCATCCGCGGCTGGGTCACCAGCGCCCGAGCCACCGCCACGCGCTGTCGCTGGCCTCCCGAGAGCTCGTCGGGTCGGCGCCGGGCCAGATCAGCTAGCCCCACCTCCTCCAGGATGGCACCCACCCGTCGGCGACGCTCGGCGCGGGGGAGGTCATGGAGGAGCAAGGGATACTCCACGTTCTCACCTGCTGACAGGACCGGGATCAGGTTAAAGGTTTGGAACACAAGCCCGATCCGCGATCTTCGCAGCTCGGCGAGCCTGCCCTCGGACAGCCGCCGGGTGGCGGTCCCTTCTAGAAAGATCTCCCCCGTGGTGGGACGGTCGATCAAAGCCAGCAGGTTCAGGAAGGTGGTCTTTCCTGACCCGGAAGGCCCGTTTATGACCACGAAATCGCCCTGGCGGGCTTCGAAGTCGACGCCGCGCAGGGCGTACACCTGTTCCTTTCCCAGGGTGTACAGCTTGGTCAGCTGTTGCGCCTGAAGCAGGTTCTGGCCGTGTTGAAAGCAGAAGCCGGCTGGGTTCATGGTGCTGTCACCACATGTAAATTATAAGCATCTGCAGACAGCCGGACAACCAGGCCATCCCCGAGTGCCCCCCTACTCAGGGCGGAGGGACCGTCACATGACACTGAATCCTCGTTGACCACTACCTGGGCCCGGCCCTGGATGGCGCAGTACGTCTCGGGGGCCGCCGGGTGATAGTGACGTCGGGAAGAGCGACCCGGGGGGATGACCACCTCAGGCAAGTTGTGGCCGCCATTGCGTCCCCCCGCGCCGCTGGGCTCACCAGTTCGAACACCACCTCCCCGGTGGGTTCCCTCAGGCGTCCAGTGCTTTCGCGGGAGAAGATCCGCATCTGCCCCCTTCCCGCAGACATGCCGGCCCTCGGGAACATGGCGTGGCGGGGCTCGCCGGCCAATCGGGCGACCCGTTTTGTGGGAGCCGCCGTTCCTGGGCATACTGGCCACCAGCCCCGGAGTTCACGGGAGGGAAATGGGCACGGCCAAGGTAGCGGTGATCAAGGCGGGAGGCTACGCCTCGGATCAGCTCCGCCCTGCCGTCGAGCGGGCGTTGGCCACCATTGGCGGTTTGGAGGGGCTCATCCCCCGGGGGGCGCGGGTGTTCGTCAAGGTTAACCACCTGCCGCCCCCGTCGGCTCCGGAGAAGGGCATTGTGACCCACCCAGACTTCGCTGAAGCGGTGATTGCCCAATTGCGGGAGGCAACGCCCCACGTTGCGGTCGGCGACGACGTTCACGATGGGGGCGAGGACGGGTTCAGTCTGTCCAGATACCGTCAGATGTGCGCGCGTACCGGAGCGCGGCTGGTCAACCTCAGGGAGCAGGGCTTCGTGGAGGTGCCCTGCGGAGGCCGGGTGCTGGACCGGATCTACCTGGCCCGCGAAGTCGTGGAGGCCGACGTGGTGGTCAACCTCCCCAAGCTCAAGACGCACACTCTGACCCTGCTCACCGGGGCGGTGAAGAACCTGTACGGAGTGATCCCGGCTGGGCTGCGCAGCGCCTTTCACGGCGAGTACAAGGAGCTCGACCGGTTCGGGCAGGTGTTGGTGGATGTTTTCTCCGCCGTCAAGCCGGTGGTGTCGATTATGGACGCGGTGGTGGCCATGGAAGGGGACGGCCCGGCGAACGGAGCGGTGCGGCCCGTAGGGGCAGTGCTGGCCAGCCGCGACGCGGTGGCCCTGGACGCGGTGGCGGCGCAGCTCATGGGAGTGGATCCCTGGCGGGTGATTACCACCCGGCTGGCCCACGAGCAGGGAGTGGGGGTGGGGGAGCTGGCGGAGATCGAGATCGCCGGCACCCCTCTGTCGGAGCTGACAGGCGGCCCGTTCGTCCTTCCCACTACTGCCCCCACCCGCATCTTGGATTACCTCCCCCGCCCGGTGGCCCGGGTGTTCGCCCGACAACTGGTGGCCCGGCCGCGGGTGTCGAAGGACCGCTGTGTCGGCTGTGGGGCATGTGCGCGCATCTGCCCCACCGGCGCGGCCGCGGTGGTCAGCGGCAAGGCCCGCATTTACACAGCCACCTGCATCCGGTGTATGTGCTGCCATGAGGCGTGTCGGTTCGGGGCCGTCATCCTCCGCCGGCCCCCGGCGGGAGCAGTGATCCACGGCCTGGTGCGGGTGGGCAGGCGGCTTACGGCCAGGTCTGGCTGAGGTCAGGCCCTGCCCGGTCTAGCGACCTGTGCGGAGGGCGAGTATCTCTTCCGGGGTGGGCTCGCCGGTGGTCCCCAGTTTGGCTACGGTGACCGCCGCGGCCAGGCTGGCCAGCTCCGCTGCTTGGGCTGGAGATGCCCCCACGCATAGCGCTCCCACAATGGCGGCCATGGCCGTGTCGCCGGCGCCCACCGGGTCAACCGGGCCGGACACGGGCACGGCCGGCTGATGGTGGAGCTTTCGTCCATCGAAGGCGAACAGGCCGTGCTCGCCGGCGGTGATGAACACAGGACGCCCGGTTCGGCGGAGGAGCTCTGCCGCCCAGCGGCGCACCCTACCTGGATCGACTTCGCCAGCCGTCTCTTCCCCCGCGGCCGCGGCTGCCTCGCGGAGATTCGGTTTCACGATCATGCTTTGAAACCATCCCACTCGGGTGCGCGAGTCAGCCAGGAAGACGACTCGGGGATGGGCCCGGGCCAGGCCGGCAAGGCACCAGCGGACCTGGGCGGTGATCACCCCGCAGTCCGGAGCCTCCACCTGGTCCACCACCGCCACGCCGTCCACTTGCCCGGCCAACCCCTCCAGCCGGGCGCACAACTCGGCCTGCACTGGTGATGGCAGCGGTGAGCGCGGCTCGATGTCCATGCGGTTCAGCTCGTGCTCGTGGCCGTCTGGTTCCCGCATCAGGGGTTTGAGATAGGTGGGCGTGTACCGGTCTGGACGGGCCAGCAGGTGGCGGTGACCGGCGCCCAGCTTGCGCAGAGCGCCCCTCAGGTCATGCCCCTCTCCGTCTGTGCCTACCACCGCCAGGATGTCCGCCCGGGCCCCCAGCGCAGCCACTGCCTTGGCCACCGTCCCGGCCGCCCCAGGGACGGCGCGTACCTCCACCACCTGGTAGGCTTCCAGGCCTGTCTCCAACGAGGTTTTGGAGAGATGGCGGTCCAACACCAGGTACTTGTCCAGAAACAGGTCGCCCACCACCAGGATGTGCAACCTGGCGATCCGTTCCAGCAGGGACTGAAGCTGCGGTGGGGTCAGGGTCACGGTTGCAGGAGTAGCCGGTGCAGGTGGGGGAGGGTGAGGCGATGGTCTCCGCGCACATAGAAACTCTCCCCTCCCCGGCTTATGGCTCTGACCAACAGGGTCTTGTAGGGGCGGAAGTAGTAACGGGGGTCGTCCGGCGGCGGTTCGCGGTCGACCTCCGGGCCCAGGTCGTGGAGGTCGAACACGGCGGTGGAGAACCGTTCCACCGTCTGCCCACGCTGGGCGGCCAGGTTCCGGGCCATGGACAGGGCCTTCTGAAAGACCTCCGGGCCGGTGACCGCGGAGCCGTAGTTGAGGAACACCCCTCCCTCCAACTCCAGCAGGGTATGGGCCAGGGACAGGAAATCACAGTAGGAGGCCAGGGCAGTCAGCTGGGGGTCGAAGTTGGGGTGCATGTGAATGATGTCCTGGCCGATGCCGATGTGCACGGAGGCAGGGACCCCCAGCCGGAAGGCGGCGGCGAACACCGACACGTCACGGTGGGGGAAAGCCCCCTCGTGGATCGCCTTCCCCATCGCAGCCCCGAATCCCAGCCCCGCTTGCGCCCCCTGGGCCACCAAGTCGTTGATCCTCCCTGTTTCCTCCCACAGGCCGAACTGGCCCTCCGCGAGGTAGCGGGCCACCGATTCCGTAGTGCCGCCCACCAGGGCCAACTCGAAGTCGTGGATCGCGCAGGCGCCGTTCGCTGCCAGGTGGGTGACCATGCCCTTGTCCAACAGGTCAATGAGAAACAGGGATAGGCCCTGCTTGATCACGTGGGCTCCCAACATGATCACCACCGGCCGGTCGTTCCTCCGCGCCACGACCACCCGGCGGGCGACCTGCTCCAGCGGGGGCGAGGAAAGCGGGGGGGGCCGATGGGTCAGGGGCAGAACGTCAGCCAGCGTCATGTCGTGGGTGCGGGCAGCCAGGGGGAGGAGGCGGAGGAGGTTCCGGTCGACCTGACCGGGTTCCACGTCAGCTCACCTCCGCCACCCGCACCCAGCTCCCGGTGGTGGTGGACTTGAGGACTGCCTCCAGGACGGCCTGGGCCGCGAGCCCGTCCTGGAAATCTGGTCGGGCTGGCCGCCCTGCGGCCACGGCTGCCAGCAGTTCGTGGACCGCGTGGACGAACGAGTGTTCGTACCCCAGGATGTGTCCGGGCGGCCACCACTGCCCGGCGTAGGGGTGGGCCGGTTCGGTGGCCAGGATCCTCCGGAAGCCCCGGGCGTGCGGGGCGTCCTGGCGCGAGCAGTACCAAAGGGCGTTCAGCTCCTCGGCGTTCCAGAAGATGCTTCCCCGGTCGCCGTTTACCTCCAGGTGCATGAAGTTCTTGCGGCCGGTGGCCATCCGCGTGGTCTCGAAGACGCCCGTGACCCCTCCCTCCAGCCGGGCCAGGAAGGCCGCGGTGTCGTCCACAGTCACCGCCCCGGTCCCTTCCCCGCCTGGCAACGGACGCTCGGGGATCAGCGTGGTCAGCGCCCCCACCACCTCTTCCACCTCCCCCACCAGGAACCGGGCCAGGTCCACGAGGTGCACCGCGGTGTCGCCCAGAGCGCCGGAACCGGCCTGTTCCCGGCGCATCCGCCACTGGAGGGGGAACGCTGGATCGCAGAGCCAGTCTTGGAGGTAGATGGCTCGGAACTGCCACGGCCGGCCGATCGCCCCCTCGTCGATCAGCCGCTTGGCCAGCTGGAGTGCAGGGAAGAAGCGGTAGTTGAAACAAACCATGTGGGGCACTCCGGCCTGGTGGACGGCGGCGCACATCGCGCGGGCCTCGGCCAGGGTGCGGGCGAGCGGCTTCTCGCAGAACACTGCCTTGCCGGCCTCGGCCGCCCGTTCGGCGATCTCGCGGTGAAGGTCATTGGAGGCGCAGATGTCCACCAGCTGGACGTCGTCGCGGTCCACGGCCGCCCGCCAGTCGGTGGTGATCTCCTCCCAGCCGAATCGGGAGGCGAACTCCCGCAGCGCCGGCTCGTCCCGGCCACAGGCCACCCGCAGGCGCGGGCGAAGCGCGGGGGACAGAAAGGCTCCCACTTGACGATAGGCGTTGGCGTGAGCCCGTCCCATGAATCGCTGGCCCACCAGGGCCACGTTGATCTCCCCGGTCATCGCTTGCCTCCTCGTTGCTCCCGACCGCACAGGTATGAGCACAGGGCCGCATGATCCCGGAAGTCGGGTACTATCAGATCTGCCCCCGCCTCAGCGAGTTGCCGTCGCTTGTCGTCGTCTACCCGTCCGGGGGCGAACTCGTCGCTGGCCACGCCGACCGCCACTCCTCCCACTGCCTTGCTCTCCTGGATCTCCACGAAGCCGTCGCCGAAGACCACCAGCTCAGGCCCGGAGATCCCCTGCCTGAGGATATCGCCGATGGCGGTGCGCTTCGAGCACCCGCTCGGCTCGTCGGCGGCCCCGTAGACAGCGACGAAGTATGGATCGATCCCCAACAGAGCCGTTTCTTGTCGTACGTCGGGAGCATCGGTCCCCGAGGCCAGAAAGCAGCGCACGCCCCGCGCCCGCAGCGCAGCGAGCAGCGGGCGGGCCCCGGGGACGAGAAACTCCTCCGGCGCCGCCCGCCCCTGCCTCAGGGCGGCCCGCCGGCCGGCGATGTGCCGTAGCAGCTGCTGCCTATACGTCTGCTTGTACGCGGCGGGCGAGTCGGGCGTCCCGCTCAGCTCATCCACCTGCTGAGCCAGCCAGCGCATCTGATGGATGGTCTCCCGGCCCGCAGATCGAGCCACGAACGCCCCGGCTCGGCCCGCCAGCTCCTCGCGGGGCCGGGCTCGGCCACCCGGGGTGGTGGCCATGGTCTCCACCATGAGGTCGATCATCACCCGTTGCCAGCCGCGGCGGATCAGGGACAGCGTGCCGTGGAAGTCGAATAGCGCACCCCGGATCCTCGCCCGCACGGCCCCGGGGTGGATCACCTCCATCCGCGCCAGTCGGCTCACCGGAGAAGTTGACCTGCCCGGGCGGCCGCCCCCCACAGCGGTGCCTGGTCGCCGAGTTCGGCAGGCACGATGGTCAGCCGCGCCTGTGGAAGGACGTATTGGCGGGCGGCTGATCGCACGGCCTGCAGGAAGGGCTCCCCGGACTTGGCCACCCCGCCGCCCACCACGGTGAGCTCGGGGTTCATCAAGCAGGTGACGGTGCCCAGGGCCTGGCCCAGGGCGGTCGCCGCCTCAAGCAATGCCTGGCGGGCCACCGCGTCGCCCTGCTCGGCCGCGCTGGCCACCTGGGCTGCCGTGAGCTCGCCGGCGGCTGTCAGCGCGCGGCGGAGAGGTCCCCTGGCGGCGGGCCGGGCGGCCAGCAGTTCGCCGGCCCGCCGGGCGATGCCGGGACCGGCGGCCACTGCCTCCAGGCAGCCGCGGCGACCGCAGGTGCACATCGGGCCGTCAGGGACAACTGTCAAATGGCCGATCTCCCCAGCCAGACCGTCCGCGCCCCGAAACGGGCGCCCGCCCACCACCCAGCCCCCCCCGATCCCGGTGCTCACGGTGACGTAGAACAAGCTGCCCGCGCCCCGTCCCGCCCCGTGGGCCCACTCGCCCACGGCCCCGGCGTTGGCGTCGTTGTCCACTGTGGCCGGGGCCCCGAACTGCTCCTCACACCAGCTGGCCAGCCGGAACCCCTCCCAACCGGGCACGTGGTGGGAGAGGAGCACCACCTGGCCCTGCACCAGCCCTCCGAAGCTGACCCTCACCGCTGCCGGGCGCCTGCCAGCCAGCACCTGCTCCGCCAATCGAAGCGCCAGTTCCCGGTCCGCCGGGGCGGACTTGTGCGCGGGGGAGGGGGCGGCTGTAGCGGCGGCCAGTCGCCCCGCGCAGAACCGGGCGGCCGCCAGCTTGGTCCCGCCGAAGTCCAAGGCCAGGATGTCCTCTGCCATGCCCTACAGGAGCGCCCGAAAGACCGCGTGGAGGATCACCAAGTGGGCATCCTCGATCTGCTGCATGTCGTCGCAGGGCACCACCAGGCACAAGTCCGTCACCTGCTTGAGCCTTCCCCCGTTGAATCCGGTCAGCCCCACGGTGTGCAGGCCGAGCTGGCGGGCTACGCCCACCCCCGCCAACACGTTCTCCGAATTTCCAGAAGCAGAAACTGCCAGGGCCACGTCGCCCGGCCGGCCCAGGGCCCGCAGCGGCTCGGCGAACACGGTCTGGTAGCCGCAGTCGTTGGCGTACGCGGATAGGGTGGGTAAGTCGTGTAGGGTCACCACCCTGAAACGGGGTCGCCCCGGCTTGGCGGTCCCTTTGCCCAAATCGCACGCGAAGTGGGCGGCGGTGGCCGCCGACCCGCCGTTACCGAAGACGAAGACGCACTGGCCCTGGGCCCGGGCTCCATCCAGGAGATCTACCAGGGCATTCATCTGTTCGGCGGGCAGGCGCAACATCAGCTCCGAGACCTGCTGGAGATAATCCCGCATTCGATCACCCTTTCAACGAGCCGGCAAGCAGCCCCCGCATGAAGTAGCGCCCCAGCACCACGTAGACCAACAAAGTGGGCACGGCCGCCATGAGGGCTCCGGCCATCTGTACATTCCACTCAACGATGTAGCTTCCCGCCAAGTTGTTCAACGCCACCGTGATCGGCTGCACCCTGGGGTTCTGGGCGATAGTCACCGCGAACAGGAAGTCGTTCCACACTGACGTGAACTGCCAGATCATGACCACCACAAACCCAGGCAGGGACAGGGGGAACATCACTCGCCGGTAGATGCCCCAGATGGTGGCGCCGTCCATCTTCGCCGCCTCCACCAGCTCCCCGGGGACGGTGGCGTAGTAGTTGCGGAAGATGAGGGTGGTGATGGGGATGCCGTACACGATGTGGGTGAAGATGAGGCCGGGGATTGTTCCGTACAACCTGGCCTTCATCAGCACCTGCACCAACGGTATGAGGACGCTCTGGTAGGGGATGAACATGCCGAACAGCATCAGGGTGAAGACAGTGTTGGCGCCGTAGAATTTCCACTTGGAGAGCACGTAGCCGTTCAGTGAACCCAACAGTGCCGACCCCACGGTGGCCGGGACGGCGATCATCAAGCTGTTCAGGAAGTTCGGTGCCAGCCCCTCGAAGCCGAAGCCTCCCAACAACGCCCGCTGGAAGCTTTCCAGGGAGAAACTGCGGGGCAGGTCCCACATTTTGTACAGGCTGACTTCGGCGAAGCTCTTGAAGCTGGTGGCCAACAACACGTACACGGGCAGCAGATACAGCATGGCGAACAGGCACAGGGCCAAGTACAGGAGTGGCCGGTGTAGCCGCCGTGCGGTCACAGCTTGGCCTCCCTGCGTAGGTTGTAGACGAGGTAGGGCACGATGAGGAACGACACCATGAGCAACAGGATGATGGCGATGGACGCCCCGCGCGCGAATCGGTTCGCGTGGAAGGTAGCGTCCCACATGAAGTAGGCGGGCACGTCAGTGCAGAACCCCACCCCCGGTCCGGTCATGGCCACGATGAGGTCGAAGATCTTCAGTGAGATGTGCCCCAGGACGATCATCGCCCCCAGGGTGATGGGTCGCAACAGCGGCAAAATCACCCGCCAGTACACTTGGGCCTCGCTGGCCCCGTCCACCCGCGCCGCCTCCCGCAGTTCCTCGGGGATGCCCCGCAGGCCGGCCAGGTACATGGCCATCACGTACCCGGACATCTGCCAGGTGGCAGCCACGGCCACCGCGATGATGCCAATGCGGGGGTCCGTATACCATCCAGTCTTCAGGAAATCCAGACCGAGAAGCTCAAACAGGCGGTTCACCCCGGCGCTGCCCATCTGAGCACTGCCCGGGTTGAGCAGCCACCGCCATACCACCCCGGTGACGATGAACGACAGCGACATGGGGTAGAGGTAGATGGTGCGGAACAGGCCCTCGGCGCGGATCTTCCTGTCCAGCAGCACAGCGAGTACGAAGCCCAGGGTGAGGGAGCTGCCCAGGAACAGTCCGGTGAACACGGCCAAATTGCGCAGGTCGATCTGGAATCTGGGATGGGCAAACAGCTGCAGGTAGTTCCGCAGACCCGCCCACGAGTAGTCGGGGAGGAGGCGGTTCCAGTTGCTCAGGGAGACCACTCCGGTCCAGGCAATGAACCCGTACACGAACACCCCGATGGCCACGGCCGAGGGGAGGATCATGAGGATGGAGATGGTCTGCTCCCGGTTCCACCTGGATCGCATCCGGCTCAACGACGCCTCCTCGGCGGGCGAGTACAAAGGGCAGCCCGGCTGTCATGCAGGGCCGGGCTGCCCCAAACTCAGCTCGTGCTCAGGTCAGCCCGCCATTGCCTCCAGGGCGGATTCGGCTGCCTCCACCAGCGTTCGCTGGGTACCGGCCACGTCCTTGGTAGCCAGGAACAGGCTCACCGCGTCGCGGAAGTCGCTCACCCAGGACTCAATGGCCGCGGCGCCGTGTATCACCGAGGGGACGATGGCGTCCTGCGCCCAGTCCTCCATGCACGACTGCAAGTACGGGTTGAACTGGGCCCTTTCCTCAGGTGTGAGGTCGATCCGGGCGGGGATGGAGCCCTTGCGGCTGTTGAAGGCGATCTGGCCTTCCTTGGATCCGCACACTCGCAGCCAGGCCAGGGCGTTGTCCCTGTTTCGGGCCTGTTTGGGCAGGCAGAAGGTGTCGGACAGGGCGTCGAAGATGCCCTGGGCTTCTGGCACCGGCGCCCAGCCGTAGCCGTCGTAGCCCTTGGCCATGAACCATCCGTTGGCCCAGTCGCCCATGATCATCATGGCGCCCTTGCCAGCGATGAGGTACTCCCCGGCCCCGTCCCAGCTGAGGGCAGGGTAATCGGTGTTCACGTAGTCGAGTATGCGGCCGAGGATCTCCAGCGCCCTGCTCACCCCCGGGTCGGTCCACGGGGTGTCCCCGGTCCACAGCCCCCGGTACTTGTCGGCGCCGAGCGTGCTCACCAGGATGGTCTCCAGCAGGTGGGGGGCCTCCCAGCCGCCGGCGTTGCCCATGACGAAGGGGACGATCCCCTCGCCGGCCAGCTCCTCGCAGATGGCGAAGAACTCATCCCACGTCTGCGGGGGTTCCAGGCCATGTTCGTCGAATACGCCCTTGTCGTACCACAGCACGTTGGCTCGGTGGATGTTCACCGGCACGCCCCAGTAGTGGCCCTGATACTTCAGCAGGTCCATGAGGTCGGCCGGGAATACCTCCGCCCATCCCTCGATGGCGAACAGGTCGTCCACGGGCGACAGGTACGTCTGTGGGCTGTACCCCTCCACCTCCAGGCCCGCGTGGAGCTGGAAGGTGTCCGGCGGGTCTCCTGCGATCAGCCGCGGCTTGATGACGGCGCGGAACACGAATCCGGCGCCGCCGGCGATGGTCGCGTTCACGATCTCCACGTCCGGGTACAGGCGGCGGTAGATCTCGAACAGGGCCTCCAGACCCTCGGCTTCCCCGCCGGCGGTCCACCACGATGCCACCACCAGCTGGCCCCCGGGCGGAGTGCCGAACAGCAGCTCCGGCTTGGCGGGGTTCCACACCGACAGAAAGGCATCGGCCCACTCCCGGTCTGGGATCCACAGCTTCCAACCCTGCTCGATGGGTGTCTCCAGTGAGGAGATCCTGACCACCGCGGGGTCTTCAATGTGCCGGCGGTTGGTCGCCGCCATGATGGCCGGCGCGTACCCGGCATCACCGAAGGCCTGCTCAGCCACGGCTTGTAGGGTAGTCGGCTCGGGAGCCACATACAGCTCTCCTGCCTGGGCCCACCCCAGGGCAGTCGCGCACAGCAAAACGGACCACAGCACTGCAAGTTGCGTCCACCTGCGCATGTACGTCACCTCCTAGCTAGGCTACATCAGCAAAGCACGCCATAGTGAACGGTTCGAAGTGTTGTCCTCTCTCACCCCCTGGTTGCTCTTGGCTCCCCTTCCAAGTTGAAAGGAACCAGCAGCATTATAGCAGTGGGCGTCCTGGGTCGAGAAGGCCGGCTGGGCCACCACCCGCTCTGCCTGTTATAGTTGGTCATGAGGCCGGCGAGGATGTGCATGCTCGCTGTCCTGCTCTTCGTGGTGTGCGGAGCGGGCGGCCAGGAAGTGTGGCTTCGGCTCGCCCTGCGCGACCTGGCCACCGGGGGTCCCTTGGCTGGGGTCCCGGTTCAGGTGGTGATCGTGGGGCGGGATGTGGGGGAGCTGGTCACGGGAGAACCGGACCCCAGTGGGGTCCTGGAGGCCCGACTTCACCTGGCGGAGTTCCACGCCCTGACTGTATCCGCACCCGGCTATGCCCCGGCTGAGGTCAGCGACCTGCAGGTGCTGCCAGTGGAGGAATTGCCGCGGGCCCGGCTGGTGGTGGGCCCGCGCAACCCCGTCTCGTTGGCCCCCCGGCAGGGTGGCTGGGTCCCCTGGCGGCCCGAAGTGCCGTTTACCTGGGATGTGTTCCGGGCCGTCCCCCCGGCCACGGCCGACCAGGAGGCGGCCCGCATCGCGGTGGTCCTGTCGTTCCGGTATGTTCCCGCAGTCCAGTTCGAGCAGGAGACCGGGCAGTGGCGGGCCGCAGTGGTCCCCGGACTTCTGGAGACCGAGTGCGCCGTGGACCCCGCCCGTTCCTGGGTACGGCCGGGCAGGGATACCCCCGCGGTGCTGGCCCACGAACAGGGGCACTTCGATTTGGGGGAGGTGTACAGGAGGTTGCTTGTGGATGTCATCCTGGATGCCGAGGCCTACGGGGCCACTCCGGAGCAGGCCGCCCGGGAGTTGGTGGGGCTGGTTGAGCCGCGGGCCCGGGCTCTGTTGGCCCGACTGGAGGCGACGCAAGCACGTTACGATCGCCAGACCGCCCACGGACTGGATAGCCAGGCGCAGGCCGCCTGGTCCCAGGCCATCGCCCGGTGGCTGATTGATCCTGCTCAGGCTCCGTGAGCGACACGTAGTTGAGCCCGGCTGCAGCTTCGGTACACTGGCAGCGGATGTGATGTGAAGGGACCTAGGCAAGCGCCGACCTCCGAGGGCAGACGGGACGCTGATGCCCTCGGGCTGTACCTGGCAGAGGTCAACCGGATTCCTCCCCTGTCGGAGGAGGAGGAGCGCCGGCTGGCCCGGCGAATGCGTGAGGGCGACGAGCGGGCACGCGAACGGTTGATTCTATCTCACCTCCGACTGGTCACCGCGGTGGCCCGTGAGTACGGGGAGACGGGCCTGGACCTGCTGGACATGATCCAGGAGGGAAACATCGGGCTCATCCAGGCGGTGGATAGGTTCGACCCGGAGCGAGGATTCCGCCTGTCGACCTATGCCCGCTGGTGGATCCGCCAGGCCATAGGCGCGGCCATCGAACGCTACTCCCAGATGATCCGGCTGCCGGTCCACCTGTTCCGGGCCATTGTGCGGTTCCAGAGGCTCAAGGCCAGCTTCGGGGGGCAGGCGGTTGAGGAGAGCCCGGAGGTCCTGTCCGCTCCCGGGCTGACGTGGGAACGGGTGCGACGGGTGGAGCGGACCCTGCGGGACTACGTGTCGCTGGACCTGCCGATCGGGGATGAGGCCGAGGACACCCTGGAGGAGATCCTCCCCGACACCAGCGTGCCCGAGCCGGAACGGGAGGCGCTACGCGAACTCTTCCAGCAAGACCTTCTGCAGCTGTTGAATCAGCTTCCCGGGCGCGACGCCCAGGTGCTGCGTATGCGGTACGGACTGGAGGGCGCCGCCCCCCGGTCGTTGGCGGAGATCGGGCGCACGTTGGGGATCAGCCGAGAGCGCGTGCGCCAGATCGAGGGCCGGGCGCTGCGACGGCTTAAGGACGCCTGGGGGCAGGAGGCGCTGGCCTTCTATCGTAGGTTGCTGTCAGACTGAGCCGGAGTGGGATCAGCCGGATCCGCCATTGGGCCGGCCGGGGCGGGGGAAGTCCTTGGCGCGTCGATGGGCCATCCCCTGAATGACCTCCAGGAAGGCCCGCCGGATCCTGGCCAGATCGGTCAGCGTCAACGGGGAGCGGTCGAGCTGCCCGTCCCGCCGGCGATCCTCGATCGCCTGGTCGATCACCTCGCCGACGTCCTGCCGGTCGACGCTGCGGGTGTATGCCTCCACCGAATCGGCGAGCATCACGATCGCCGTCTCCTTGGTGTTGGGCAATGGAGCATCGTAGCGGAACTCGTCCTCCGGCAGGCCCTGAGCGGCCCCCCGCTCGGAGAAGTAGCGCATGACCGTGGTGCCGTGGTGGGTGGCCACAAACCGCAGCACATCCCCGCGCAGTCCGTACCGGCGGCCCAGCTCAATGCCCTCCTTGACGTGAGAGGCCAGCACCACCTTGGACATGGATGGGGCCAGCCCCTCGTGGGGGTTCGCCTCGGCCTGGTTTTCCACGAAGAAGTGGGGGCGGAGCAGCTTGCCGATATCGTGGTACAGGCCGCCCACCGCGGCCAGCAGGGGGTCGGCGCCCACCGAGCGGGCTCCGGCCTCGGACAAAGCGGCCACATCGCGGGAGTGGTAATAAGTGCCCGGGGCCTCCTCGCGCAGCCGTTCCAGCAGTGAGTGGTCCGGGCTGAGCAGCTCGACCAGGGTGAGGGGGCTGGTCCGATCGGTGACTCGTTCCACCAGCGGCAAGACCGCCCAGATGATGAGCGCGGATGCGGGACCGGCCAGGAAAGCCGCTCCCACGGAGATGGGGGTGGTCTCGAACCAGAACACGGCCGAGCCCAGCCCGCCGGCCAGCCCGGCCACCAGTCCCGCGGCCATCAGCTCGCGGCCCCGTCGGGCGCGGCGGGCGAGGAGGACCATGATTGCGCCGGACAACAGCCCGGACAGCAGCGGGCCCCCGCCGACCGCTGGCCCCACCCATCCGGCCAAGGGCAGGAGCAATAGGAAGGCCTGCCACTGTGGCCAGAACAGGGCGCCCAGCCCGGTGGCCAAGCTGAAGAACAGGAAATACGGCGAACCCAGGGTGGCCACCCGGGACAGCAGCACGCCAGCGGCCAGCAAGCCCAGCCCCAGTCTTCTCTCGCTGGCCCCCATGGCCACGCTCACCGCCGCGGCCAGCCCCGCCAAGCCGGCCAATCCCCCCCCCAGGGCCGGCCACGGTGCCCAGCCCACGCCGCCCGGCTGCCAACGCCAGACCGATCCCCCCACCGCGACAAGCAAGAGGAGCACTGCCTCTTGCCAGGGGATATGGATCGGCTTAGCGGGGCGTTTCGGAGACTTGTTCGCCCGCTTTTTCGCTGCGCTCATAGGCCTCGATGATCGCCTTCACCAATGCGTGGCGCACTACGTCCCTGCGGTCGAGGTAGACGAAGGAGATGCCCGGGATCCCTTGAAGGATGTGTTGCACTTCGACAAGTCCTGATCCGCGTCCTTCCAGGTCGACCTGGGTGATGTCCCCGGTGATCACCGCCTTGGATCCGAATCCCAGTCGGGTGAGGAACATCTTCATCTGGGTGTGGGTGGTGTTCTGTGCCTCGTCCAGAATCACGAAGGCGTGGTTCAGCGTACGTCCGCGCATGAATGCCAACGGGGCGATCTCAATGCGTCCGCTGCTCATGTACTTCTCGAACTCGGAGACCGGGATCATGTCATAGATGGCGTCGTAGAGGGGGCGGAGGTAGGGGTTGACCTTCTGCAGGATGTCGCCGGGGAGAAAGCCCAACGCCTCGCCTGCCTCCACGGCCGGCCGGGTGAGGACCATCCGCTTGACCTCGCCACGGCGCAGGCAGCCCAGGGCCATGGCGACCGCCAAGTAGGTCTTGCCGGTCCCCGCGGGCCCCACGGCGAATACCACGTCGTTGCGCTGGATGCTCTCCACGTAGGTGCGCTGTCCGGCTGACTTGGGGCGGATTGTCTCCCCCCAATGGGTCACCTGGACGACGTCGGTGAGCAGCCCCTGTAGCTCCTTCCCTTCCTGAACCTCAGCGATCAAGTACTGCACCTCTCGCGGAGACACGGCGTGGTCGGCGCGAACGACCTCCAGGAGCTTGTGAAACAGCCGCTCCAGTTGTCGAACCTCCCCCTCATCGCCCTCGATGTGGACTCGATCTCCGCGGGCCACGATTCGGGCTCCGGTGAACGCTTTGACGATCTCCCTCAGGTTTCGGTTGTACTGGCCGAGGACCCCGATCGCCGTCGCCTGGTCCTCCAGGGAGATCTCACTCGTCTTCCGGCCGATCGACCATCACCCCCAAGGTGCGCCCCCCGCCTGCCCGCAGTGGCCGCGCCCACACCATTGTACCCCTCAGCTGGCCTGTGGCCCTTACCCCGACCGGCAGGTAGTTCTCCGCCCGTCCCCACCAGTATCCATCCACCTGGCGCTCCAGCAGGACCTGCAGCGTGCGCCCCAGGAAACGGCCGGCCGCCCGGGCAGCCCACCGGCGGGCGGCGTCAGCCAGCTCTGCTGCTCGTCGGGCACGGACCTGAGCGGGCACCTGCTCGGTCATGGTCGCCGCCGCGGTGCCTGGCCGCGGGGAATAGCGGAACACGTGGACGTTGAGTGGCTCCAGTTTCTCCAGCAGTGCCCGCGTGCGGGCGAACGCCGACTCATCTTCCCCGGGGAACCCCACCATCACGTCGGCGCCGAGCGTGGCGTTGGCCACCCTGGTCAGCACCACCTCCGCCCGGTCGCGGAACAGGGCCGCCGAGTACGGCCGGCCCATTCGTGCCAGAACGCGGTCGTCCCCTGACTGCAGCGGCAGGTGGAAGTACGGGGCCAGTCGGCTGCAGGCGCTGAACAGTTCCACCAACTGGGGCGTGATCGCCTGCGGGCTCAGGGAGCTCAGCCGCAGCCGTACCCCGTTCACCTTCAGCAACTCCTGCAGCAATTGAGGGAGGGCCGGCCGGCCCGGCAGGTCCAGCCCGTACTGGGCCAAGTTGACACCGACCACCACCAGCTCGCGATGGCCGGCTGCGGCCAGCGCCTCCGCCTCCTCCCGGGCGGCGCGGGGGGACTTGCTGCGCACTGGACCGCGTACCTGCCACGTCCGGCAGAACGTGCACCCAACGCTGCACCCATCTTGGACCTTGAGCAGGGCGCGCGTGCGGCCGCTGGCCTGGGCGCGCTCCTCGTCCAGCGGGGGCCAGCCGCCGGCTGCCCCCGTCTGGCCCCGCATGGCCGAGGTCAACGTCTCCCGCAGACCAAGCTTGAGCCGGTTTCCAAAGACCAGATCGGCACCGGCGGACAGCAGCTGGTCGCGGGCGGCGTCGACCTGACATCCCACAGCCACCACCAGGGCGTCGGGGTGCCGCCGCTTGAGCTGTCGGACCAGCTTGCGCCCCTTCCGGTCCGCCAGGGAGGTGACTGTGCAGGTGTTCACCACGTGCAGTTCCCCGTCGCCCGGCAGGCCGGCCAGCTGCTGCCGGATCATCTGGGATTCGTATTGGTTCACCCGACAGCCCAGGGTGTGTACGACGACCTTCATTCCTGGTGCCGCTCCACTGTGAACCGGAGCAGGCGGCAGGGGTGATCCGCCGGCAGCCCCGCCTTGAGTTTGGCGATCCTCAGCTGCTCTTCTGCGCTGTCTACGCCGGGCAGGTCGGGGAGGAGCAGTCCCCGGTGCCACCCTGATTCCACGATCACCCCGTACTTGCGCGGGTCCAGGTCTGCCGGTGAACAAGGCTGTGCTGGGGAAAGCACATCCACAGTGACGGACAGCTGGGCCAGCTCCCCGACTGAAACGGGGGGGAACCGCGGATCCTCGCTGGCTGCTCGGATAGCGTTCTGAATGATCTCCTGGGCCAACGTGGGGGCAGTGGGCGCGATGGTGCCGATGCAGCCACGCAGCTCCCCGTCCCGTTTGAGGGACACGAACGCCCCCGCCCGGCCCTGGGTGAGGTCCTCGGGCAGGTTGGGCGGTGGGGAGACCACCTCCCCGGATCGGACGTAGGTCTCCACCGCCAGTCGCGCCAGCCGGACGTACGGATCGCCTGCGCTTCCCACACCAGCGAAGATAGTGGCCGCCCCCCAGGCTGTCAACAGCAGTTTGACGTACCGCTCTCCTTTGGGCTACCTTACTGCCGTCATGCGCCGCATCGGGATTGCTGTGGGGGTGGTACTGGTCGGGGTGGCGGTGGCTCTGTTCTTCCTCTACTCGCATACCGAGGTGGAGCGAGCACTGCGGCGGGGGGATTGGGTCAATGTGCTGGTGGTGGGGGTGGATTCCGGAGCGCAGGGCGTCCCCGAGGCGAATCTGGTCGCCGTAATGGGCATCCCCCCCCACGGCCGCGGGGGCTGGCTCAGTCTGCCCGGCGACCTGTCAGTGCCTGATGAGAATACTTCATGGGCTGCCCTGTCCCAGCTGTACGCTGAGGGGGGGATCGACGGCCTGCGTGGCTGGGCGGAGAGCCTGCTCGAAATCCCCATTCCGTATTGGGTTGAGGTCGACTTCGCTGCGTTCCGAGAGCTGGTGGACCTGGTCGGAGGAGTGGAGGTGACCGTGGACCGGCACTTGGTGTACGTGGACCAGTCCGCGGGGCTGTACATCGACATCCCCGCCGGCCGCCAGCTGCTGGACGGGGAGCAGGCGCTCAAGTACGTACGCTTCCGGGGGGAGGGGGAAGCCCAGCGTCTGGAACGGGTCCACAAGCTCCTGCGCGCGCTGCTGGACGAAATGACCGGGCTGCCTTGGACCCGGTGGCGAGAGCTGGTGCGGGCGGCGAGCGAGCGCGTGGAGACCAATCTGGACGTCTGGGAGGCGGTGGACTTGGCAGGTCAGCTGCGCGACCTGGCGGGCGCGGAGTTGACCTTCCACACCGTTCCTATCCTGGCCCACGGCGAGGGGGTCCGGCCGGATCTGGTGCGGGTGCGACAGCTGGTTGCCGCCGTTTACCGAGGGGAAGAGTTCTTGACGCGGGACCAGCTCCAGGTGGTGGTGTTGAACGGCGCGGGCATCCGGTTCCTGGCGCACCGGACCGCCGCCTGGCTGGCCGAACGGGGGTTCGATCCTGCCGGGGTGGGCGACGCTGACCGGTACGACTACAGCCGGACGCTGGTGCTTCACCCCCCGGGGGAGCAGGTGGCCGCGGCCCTGGTGGCGGAGACACTTCCCCCGCCGGTGGAGGTGATCGACGCCGGCATGTTCGGGGTGGAGCGCCTGGGCGGCTGGCCCGAACGGGCGGACGTGGTACTGATCCTGGGTGAGGGGTTCGATGTCCGGTCCTGAGGACCGTCTGGTGCGCGAGGCGGCCCGCCTGGTGGAGGAGAAGAAGGCCGGGCGGCTGGTGGTGCTGGATCTGAGGGAGACCACCATTCCCACCAGCTACTTCCTGATTGCTGAGGGAGAAAACCGTGTCCACGTCCGTGCCATCGCCCAGGAGCTGCTGGACAAGCTTCCGCTGGCGCCGCTGCACGAAGAGGGGCGCGGGGAGGGCCAGTGGGTGCTCCTGGACTATGGGGACTTCGTAGTTCACCTGTTCGACCGCGACGTGAGGGAGTTCTACGACCTGGAAGGACTGTGGCCAGATCGCACTGTCCTGGGCCTGTGAGCGGTCTGGGCGGCCGTGGTCCGAATGGGCTAGCCTGACCTTGTCCGGCGGGCCTTGACCCCTCCAGGGCACCTGCGTATACTACCGCAGCAGTTCTGGCCGGTCTTTGAAAAGTGAATAGAGCGTCTGCTACGCAAGTATGGTAAGGGCAGACGGTGGATCCCTAGGCAGCCGAAGGCGATGAAGGGCGTGGCTAGCTGCGATAAGCCTCGGGGAGCCGCTGAGCAGGCTATGATCCGGGGATTCCCAAATGGGGCAACCCACCGGGCCGTTGAGGCCCGGTATCCGTCGCCGAACTGAGTAGGCGGCGGAGGCAACACCCCGCGAAGAGAAACATCTCAATAGCGGGAGGAAAAGAAATCAACCGAGATTCCCCTAGTAGTGGCGAGCGAACGGGGAACAGCCCAAACCGCATGGGTGTAGAAGGCCACAACCGTTGCCCATGTGGGGTTGTGGGGCAGTGGCGGGGACCGTTGTGGAGGTCCCGGGAAGTTACCAAGGACTTCTCTAGCCGAACGGCCAGCAAAGTCACTGGAAAGGGCGACCGGAGAGGGTGACAGTCCCGTAGGCGAAAGGGAAGTCCCTTCCTGGCCACTGCTCCCGAGTAGCGTCGGACACGAGAAATCCGGCGTGAAGCTGGGGGGACCACCCTCCAAGGCTAAACACTAACGGCTGACCGATAGTGCACCAGTACCGTGAGGGAAAGGTGAAAAGCACCCCGGGAGGGGAGTGAAATAGAACGTGAAACCGTCTGCTTACAGTGCAGTGGGAGCCTGGAAGCCTTGGCCCTTCGGGGCTCTGGCGGAAGGGTGACCGCGTGCCTTTTGCAGTATGAGCCGGCGAGTTGCGGTCCGTGGCGAGGTTAAGCCCCTATGGGGTGGAGCCGTAGCGAAAGCGAGTCCGAACAGGGCGCCAGTCACGGGGTGCAGACCCGAAGCCAGGTGATCTACCCATGGGCAGGGTGAAGTGCGTCTAACCGCGCACGGAGGCCCGAACCCGTTGGCAATGAAACGCCATGGGATGACCTGTGGGTAGCTGGTGAAAAGCCAATCGGACCTGGTGATATCTGGCTCTCCCCGAAATGGCTCTAGGGTCAGCCTCACGTGCAGGCAGCCGGGGGTAGAGCACTGGCTGGGGAAGGGGGGAAACTCTCGACTCCATTCAAACTCCGAATACCGGTTGCCGGTCCGTGGGAGTGAGACTGCGGGTGATAACGTCCGTAGTCGAGAGGGAAACAGCCCAGACCGCCAGCTAAGGCCCCAGAATCCAGGCTAAGTGGGAAAGGCGGTGTGGTTGCTGAAACAGCTGGGAGGTTGGCTTAGAAGCAGCCATCCTTTAAAGAGTGCGTAATAGCTCACCAGTCTAGCGACCACGCGCCGAAAATGTAACGGGGCTAAGCCTGGTGCCGAAGCTGCGGGGCGCCCGCGTAACCGGGCGTCGGTAGGGGAGCGTTCCGCTGTAGGCCGAAGCCGGGCCGCGAGGCCCGGTGGACGAAGCGGAAGTGAGAATGCCGGCATGAGTAGCGCGAGACGGGTGAGAATCCCGTCCACCGAATGCCCAAGGTTTCCTGGGGAAGGCTGATCCACCCAGGGTTAGGCGGGCCTAAGCCGAACCCGAAAGGGGGTAGGTGATGGACAGCCGGTTAATATTCCGGCTCCTCCGGACCTGCGTTACGAGCGATGGGGGGACGCCGCGCGAGCTTTTCCGCAGGCTGACGGATATGCCTGTCCAAGCGCCGAGTCAGAGAGGGTAGGGAAATCCGCCCCCTCGCAATCGCCCTGCCCCGTCCGTGTGGCGGGGTGGGACGCCCAGGCAAGGCGCGAGTGCGAGCCCCGCAAGGGGCGAAGGGAGAGCGCTTGAGCGGCCGAGAAAAGCCTCTAGCCAGCAGGTCTGGAGTCCGTACCGCAAACCGACACAGGTAGGCGAGGTGAGTATCCACAGGTGGGCGAGCCAACTCTTGTCAAGGAACTCGGCAAAGTGGCCCCGTAACTTCGGGACAAGGGGCGCCTCTTGGGCTGATGGGCAACTTGAGGTCTGGGAGGCCGCAGAGAATCGGCCCAGGCGACTGTTTACCAAAAACACAGGTCCCTGCTAACCCGAAAGGGGATGTATAGGGGCTGAAACCTGGCCACTGCCGGTAGGTCAAGGGGAGGGGTGCAAGCTCCGAACTGAAGCCCCGGTGAAGGCCGGCGGTAACTATAACCGTCCTAAGGTAGCGAAGTTCCTTGTCGGGTAAGTTCCGACCCGCATGAAAGGTCCAACGACCTGGGCGCTGTCTTGACAAGAGGCTCGGTGAACTCGAAGCACGGGTGAAAATTCCCGTGACCCGCGGTGGGACAGAAAGACCCCGTGGAGCTTTACTGTAACCTGGTGTTGGGTTTCGGCATCCGTTGTCTAGGATAGGTGGGAGGCTGTGAAGCCCGGGCGCCAGCCCGGGTGGAGCCGTCCTTGGAATACCACCCTTCGGCTGCTGAGGCTCTAACCGGAGGCCGTGAAAAGCGGCCTTGGGACAGCGCTAGGCGGGCAGTTTTGCTGGGGCGGCAGCCTCCTAAAGCGTAACGGAGGCGTACAAAGGTCCCCTCAGGCTGGTTAGCGATCAGCCGTTGAGTGTAAGGGCAGAAGGGGGCTTGACTGCGAGGCCGACCAGCCGAGCAGAGGCGAAAGCCGGTCCTAGTGACCCACTGGCTCCGTGTGGAAGGGCCAGTGATCAGCGGATAAAAGTTACCCCGGGGATAACAGGCTAGTCTCCCCCGAGAGTCCACATCGACGGGGAGGATCGGCACCTCGATGTCGGCTCACCCCATCCTGGGGCTGTACCAGGTCCCAAGGGTTGGGCTGTTCGCCCATTAAAGGGGTTCATGAGCTGGGTTCAGACCGTCGTGAGACAGGTCGGTCCCTATCTACCGCGGGCGCAGGAGGCTTGAGGGGTTCCGCTCTCAGTACGAGAGGACCGGAGCGGCTGGGCCGCTGGTGAACCAGTTGTCCCACCCGGGGCACCGCTGGGTAGCTAAGCCTGGACCGGATAAGAGCTGAAGGCATCTAAGCTCGAAGCCGACCCCAAGATGAGGCCTCCCCATCAGGGCCCTCCGAGATCAGGAGGTCGATAGGCCGCAGGTGGAAGCCCGGTGACGGGTGGAGCCGAGCGGTACTAATAGCCCGATCGACTTGCGTAGCGGACGCTCTATTCACTTTTCTTGGCCGGCCGGCACGGTGTGACGTTGATATTCCAGGCGGCAGATGGCGGAGGGGAAACACCCGGTCCCATCCCGAACCCGGCAGTTAAGCCCTCCAGCGCTGATGGTACTGGGCACATGTGGCCCGGGAGAGTAGGTCGCCGCCTGGATTTTCTTT
>JBNGCS010000009.1:0-85383 GCA_049975705.1 Candidatus Bipolaricaulaceae bacterium
ACTGTGACCAGGAAGGGATCACCTTCACCCGTTCGCGCGAATAGAAGAACGACCAAGCCCATGTGGAGAGAAGGACTGCCGTACGCCAGCTGATTGGTTACGATCGATACGAGTCCACAGAAGCCCTTGAGCTACTGCAAGCGATCTACGCCGACTGGCGGTTGTATGTGAACTTCTTCCAGCCGGTGCGGAAGCTCCTCTTGAAGGAAAGGGTGGGGAGCAAGGTGCGCAAGCGATACGATGAGGCCAAGACCCCATACCAGCGGGTGTTAGCTTCTCCGGACGTGAGTGAGGCGGAAAAGGAGAGATTGAGAGAGGTTTACCGTACGCTCAACCCGGTGGCGCTTCGCCGCCGGATCGGCGAGAATCTCAAGAAACTTTGGAGGCTACGTGGGTAACACCAATTGTGAGGCAACGTCAACTGCTTCGGTAACAGCTACTTCTGAGGCAATACGGAGGGCAGGACGGGGAAGGCCCTCGCCACGTACCCGTGGGCATCGGGGGCCAAGCCTCATGCCAATTGCCGTCCGATCATCCGGCGGGACTGCAGCCGCCCCGCCTTTTGGATATCGCTAAAAGAGGGACTGTCCCTCTCTTGGCGGGGAGGGTCATGTGGACGGTGAGACACGGTAACGGAGGGAGGTCCTTAAGTGAGCAACAGGATACGTAGGGTGACCGCAGCAACCGCGGCCGTTCTGCTGGCGATGGTCGCCCTCACAGCGACCGCCGACGACGGGGCCATAGCCCTGACCGGCCATCAGGCCTGGGTGTACTCGGTGGCCTTCAACCCGGACGGCTCTCTACTCGCCTCCGGCGGGTGGGACAGCACGGTCAGGCTCTGGGATGTCGAATCTCACCAACTCATACGCACCCTACGCGGCCACTCCAGCTGGGTCCACAGCGTGGCGTTCAGCCCGGACGGCGCCCTGCTGGCCTCCGGGGCCCGGGACCGCTCCATCAGGCTATGGGACCCGACCACCGGTGATCAGCTGGCCGTGTTGACCGGGCACGGCGCGCGAGTGAACTGGGTGACGTTCAGCCCGGCCGGGACCCTCCTGGCCTCGGCCTCTGACGATGGAACGGTCAAGCTGTGGAACCCGGTAACGCGGGCCCTGGTGCGGTCGCTGACTGTGTCAGAATACGGCGTGACCACCCTGGCCTTCGGGCCGGAAGGGGAGAGGCTGGCCGCCGGCGACGATCGCGGCCGGATTCGCCTGTACGCGGTGGACACCGGGCAGCGGATCTGGCAGGTGGGCGCGCACGGCAGCACCGTGCGGGGGGTGGCGTTCAGCCCCGACGGATCACTGCTGGCCTCGGTATCCGTCGACGGGTACCTCCACCTGTGGGATGCAGCCAGCGGGCGGCGCCGGGCGACGTTGTTCTCCCCCCTGGGCGGTGGAGGCCGGGCCTATGCGGTGGCGTTCAGTCCCGACGGCCGGTGGGTGGCCGCCGGCCGACAGGACGGCACGGTACGAGTGTTTGACGTGCAGACGAAACAGGAAACGGGAGCTTCCGCGCCCCGCAGCCAGGGGGTGTTGGCGGTGACCTTCAGCCCCGCCGGCAACATCGTCGCCTGGGGTCAGGCAGACAACTGCGTGCGTTTGCTGGCGCTGGACGACCTGCTGGCCCGCTGAGCCCCGCGCTCAAGCTCAGCCGCGGTGGGGTCGGACTGCATAGCGGGCCAGGGCCGGCAGCAGGACCAGCCCCAACAGCGCCAGCCCGCCCGTGGTGGCCAGGAACTTGGCTGGGGCCATGTCCGCCACCCCGGTCACGTACCGCATCCCCTCCACCATGTAGGTGAGCGGGAGGCCGTGGCTCACGGCGCGCAGGGCCGGGGGCATGAACTCTGTGGGGAAGTACACCCCGGACAGAAACAGCATGGCCTGGGCCAGGATGTTGGCCACGGTGATCGCGCTGCCTGGCCGGCGTACCACCAGGGCGATCACCGTGCCCAGCCCCATGGAACCCAGTGCCCCCGCCACCACGAATGCGCTGTACATGGGCCAATTCACCTGCAGATCAGCCCGGAATACCGTCACCGCCATCATCAGGGTCAGCAGGGCGGACAAGTACCCCATGACCACCCACACGCAGGCGATGGCAAACAGCAGTGCCCCGGGCGACATGGGGGTGGCGAGCAGGCGATCCAGGAGCTTCCGCTCCTTCATGTACGCCAGCCGGCCGGCCACCGCGAACAGCCCGCTGGTGAGGACGGAGAAGGCCATGATTCCCGGGACCAACATGTTGAACCACCGAGCGGACGCAGCCCGGCCCAGGTTGACCTGGTCCACCCCGGCCACCGGGCTCAACCCCTGCCGCCGGAGGTCGAACTCGGTGCTGATCCCTCGGGCCACCTCCTGAAACATCGGGTTCTCCTGCACCCGGGTGGGGTCGTAGAGGAAGAGCAGTGCCCGTCCGTCCCAGACCAGCCCGAAGTCCACCTCATCCCGTGCCAGGTCCTCCTCCAACCCCTTCCGATCCTGGTACCGCCGGATCTGGAGCGAACCTTGCCCCGCCAACACTTCCTCCAGGACCTCGGCCTCTGCCCCCGGGGAGACCACCAACCCCAGCCGGGCGGTCTGTGCCCCGCCAATTCCGCCCCACACGAACCCAAAGATGAGCACGAACACCAGCGGAAAGAAGAGCAAGAAGAACAGGTACAGCTTGTCCCGCAGGAACACCAGGACCTGAGTCCGCACCAGAGCCCGGAACGCGGTCATCGCCCCACGTCCCAGCTGAGCCGCCGGCCGGCCACCGCGGCAGAGAGGAGTATCCAGGCCGCCGGGACCACCACTGTTAGCAGCTGGGGCAGGGTCTCCTGTCCCACCCCCAGCGACGTGCGCAGGCCCTGGGCCAAGTACGTGAGGGGATTCGCGTAAAGCAGCGGCAGCAGGAAACCCGGCAGGTCGGCCACCGGGAAGAACACCCCGCTCAAGAACAACATGGGCATGTTGACCACGTTGGCCAGCGCCATCCCCGCGTTGGCCGTCTTCACCACCGAGGCGACCAGGAACCCGAAGGCCAGCGAGGTGGCCGCGGTCAGCGCCAGGTAGCCGATGGCCCCCGGCCGCAGGAGCTCCACTTCGGCCCCCAGCCCGAACCTCCCGATGACGAACAGGAGCGCAAACTGGACCACGCACAGCCCCACGTGCCCGAGCGCGAACCCGGCCAAGTATCCCCGGACGGTGAGGGGGGTGACCCAGTACCGCCGCAGGACGCGCTGATCGCGGGCGAACAGGATGGTCCCTGGAACGTCGAACAGTCCCCCCACGAAGAACGCCATGAGCACCATGCCCGGCAGCAGGAAGTCCACGTAGGCGATGGGGGACTCGCCGCCCCCCACCCAGGCCACTTCCGCGGGAACCGCCGCTTCCCGGCGGTACAGACCGGCCTGAGCGAGCAGCTCCCGGTTGAATCCGGTGACCACCTGCTCAACCACGTTTAGGGCGAATCCGGCCGCGGCGTTCCCCTCACTGTAGTAGATCTGGACCAGCCCAACCGGGCCTGCCCGCCCAGTTGGGGCGAGCCCCAGGAGAACCTGCTGGCTGAATCCAGGGGGGATTACGATCAACAGGGTCCGGTCGCCGAGGACCACCGCCTCCCGCTCCCGCGCCAGGAAGTCGGCCACGTCCTCCCCCGGGCCAGGGCGGCTCAGGTCAAACAGGGGGGGTTGCCCTTCGCGAACAGGTTGCCCCAGGCCGGCCAGCGCCGCCTCCAAGTGAGCAGCAGCTTGTCCCTCGTCCCGGTTCACCAACGCCACGGAGAAGCTCATCTGTCCTTCCTCGCCCAGAGAGCCGAAGATCAGGACAAGCAACAGGAGCAGCGCGACCGGAAAGATGAGAAGCCAAAACAGGCTCTCCCGCTCGCGCACCAGTGACCGAAGGCGAGCTGCGGCCAGGGCGACTACCGCCCTCACTCCCGCAACCTCCGGCCAGTGAGGGACAAGAACACGTCCTCCAGGTTCGGCTGGCGCACCGTCATGTCCGCAAGTGGGATCCCCTGGGCACGGGACCAGGAAAGCAGCCGCTCCATGGTGGCCACCAAGTCATCCGCCTCCAGAATCACCAGCTGACCATCGCTTCGCACCGCGGGGGCGCAGCCGGCAAGCGCCTGGCGGGCGGCGGGCGGAAGCTCGGGCGCCGCGAACTCCACCATGGTCTCCTCCCCCAGTCCGGCCACCAGCTCCCGGGGCGAGCCGCGGGCGATCACCTTCCCGTGGTCCATGATGCACACCTGGTCAGCCAGGGCCTCGGCCTCCTCCATGTAGTGCGTGGTGAGCACCATGGTCTTCCCCTGGGCCTTGAGGGCGTCAATGGAATCCCACATGTGGCGGCGGGCTTGGGGATCCAGTCCGGTCGTCGGCTCGTCGAGGAACAACAGGTCCGGGTCGTTGATCAGGGCCGCCCCCAGGGCCAGTCGCTGTTTCTGTCCGCTGGAAAGGCTCCGCACCTGCGCGCGGGCCTTGTCCTCCAGGCCGACCCGGGCCAACACCTCGTCTATGGGAATGGACCGGTCGAACAGCGCGGCGAACACCCCCAGCACCTCCCGCACCCTCAGGTACGGTTCGAACCCCCCTTCCTGGAGGAGGACGCCCATGCGCTGTTTCATCCGGCCGGTCACCCGGCGCACCTTGGACCCGAACAGCTCGATCTGGCCCGCGTCGGGTGCGCGCAGCCCCTCGAGGATCTCCAGAGTGGTTGTCTTGCCCGCCCCGTTGGGACCCAGCAAGGTGAAGATGCTGCCCCCGGGGACGGAGAAGGAGACCCCGTCCACCGCCCGCACCTGGCCGTAGCTCTTCGAAAGATCCTGGACGGAAAGGACAATGCTGTTCTCTTCGGGCATGACCCCAGCTCCAAAGCATGAGCATACCGGAGCTCTAGCCAGGCTGCCAGCTCCCACCCGCCCCTTGCCTGTCCCCAGGGCGCCACGCGCTCTGCCGCAGCGATGCCGGATGGTTAGGGGCCTGGGGCGCGAGGAAGCGGCCAGGGGGGGCGCGCTTGCCTTGTTCACGGCCGCCAAGCTAGGATGGATGCCAATAACCCGTGGCAGGAGGTGCCAGCGTGAAGCAGCCGCTTGCAGCAGCCATCGTGGGGATCACATGGGTGCTGGCCGTCACCTTGGGAGCTTGCTCTCCCACCGCCTGCACGGTCCTGGTGCGGCCGGGCGAGTCTATTCAGGCGGCCATCGACCAGGCCCCAGAAGGAGCGGTGATCTGTGTTGGAGCTGGTGTTTGGGAGGAGAACTTACGACTGGAAAGGGAGCTCACCCTCGTGGGTGCAGGCTGCGAGGAGACGGTCATCAAGGGGGCGGGATTGAACCAGCCGGCAATCCTCGTTCAGGGGGGCGAACAGGTGGTGGTGCGAATCGAAGGGCTGACCGTGGCCCGCGCCAAGGGCTGGCAGGGCGGCCACGGCATCCGCATGACGGGCCGGGTGCAAGTGGACATCTGCGATGTGGTCATCCGGGAGGTCCAGGATGATGGCATCCAGGTAGAGGACATGGCCCGGGCCACCATCCGGGACTGCACGGTGTGCGGGAGCGGCTGGGCTGGCCTGTCCCTGTGGGGGGGGCCCAGGTCACCGTCCGTGGCTCCACCAGCGAGGGCAACGCTCGGCAGGGCATCTCCTTGCGTAACTCGGCCCGGGCGACCGTGATCGACTCCGCTGTACACGGCAACGGCAGCCAGGGAGCTGTGGCCAGGGATTCCACCCAACTCACCGTTGAAACCAGCACCGTCCAGGGAAATGGGGACCACGGCATCTCCATCACCGACGCGGCCCGGGCCGTCCTTACCGGGAACCTGGTGGCTGGCAACCCCGGATGCGGTATCTACTCGGTCTCCAGCGAGGACGTCACTGGGGAGGGGAACCGCATGTCTGCAAATGGAGTGGACCTCGCGGGCAATCTGGGTGCGGAACTGCGCAAGCCGCTGGTTCCGGAAACGCAGGCCAGGAGTCTCAGCTTCCCTGGCCCGTATACCTCCCTGCAGGCGACGGTGGACGCTCTGGCTCCAGGAGGTGTGCTCACCTTGGCGTCCGGTGAGCACAAGGGGGGTGTCACCGTTTGGAAGCCGTTGACCTTGAAGGGCGTGGCTTCCTCCACGGTGATCGAGGGGACGGTGTCCCTCGTCGACGAGGCACAGGGCGTGGGTCTCCAGGGGCTGATGATCCGGGGTTCCACCATCAGCGGGCTGGTGCTGGGCGGTCATGCTCAGGCCACCATCCGTACTTCGGCCTTCCAAGAGAATGAGGAACATGGCATTTGTGTGGGCGGCCGGGCCCAGGCCACCATCCTGGACTGCACGGCGTCCCGGAATGGATGGGCAGGAATAGCCCTGGAGAGCACCACCCAAACTGTGGTGCAATGCTCAGCTGCGAACGACAACGGCGGCGACGGAATTCTGCTGATGGAGCACGCCCAGGCCGCGGTCGGCGGTTGTGAGCTGATGGGCAACCGGGCGAACGGCGTGTACATCGGAGATTCCGCGGCAGGCCAGCTCGTGGGGAACCTGATCACCGCAAATAGTGGGTACGGTGTGGCCCTAGGCGGGCCGCCTTGCTTGGGCAAGGAGGAGGCGTTCACCGGCCACGTGTCCGGGTATGCCAACGTGATTCCCGGCCCGGATGCTCCGGACGGAAACAAGCAGGGCGCCGTCTGCCCCTCCGAGCTCGTCTTCCTGCTCCTGTTGGCGCCAGGGGACGAGCTGGACGCCCGCTGTGCCACGTGTAGGTGAGCGTCATGCCTGCCCGTAGCAATGCAGCGCCCACCCTTGCCCTGAACGGGCTCGTTTCTCTGCTTTGCCTGGCAGTCATGCCACTTATGGCTCATGGAGGACAGGCCACGCACGCTCCCGCAGCGGAGGCGGTGCTGCAGGGGGAGCTGATCCTGGTCCGCGACGGGCAGCGTGTAGGCCGGGAGGCGTTTGCTCTTGCCCAGGTGGAGCAGGGGTACCGCCTTTCCTCGCGCGGCTGGTTGTCCGCTCCAGACGGATACAGGCGTTGGGAGTGCTCGGTGCACTTGGACGATGACCTCTCACCGCAGGCGTACCGGCTGCTGAAAGCCGCGCCCGGCGAAACCCAGGTTGTGCAGGCCACCTGGGAAGGAGGAAAGGCAGAAGTGACGGGCCATCGGAATGGACAGCGGCTGTCCGTGGCGACGTTTGCTGGGGACGTGTGGACACTACTGGATACCGACGTGGTCGCCCACTACGCCCTTCTGGCCCTACAGCTTTGGACTTCCAGCCAACGAGAGTTCACCGCGTTGGTCCCGCAAGCGAAGGCTGCGGTCCCCCTGTCGGCAACGCAAGTGGGCCTGGCGGCCTTGCGTGCGCCGGAGGGGGGTCAGGTGGCCCGGCTATGGAGACTGTCCCTGAGCGGAATACAGGTGAAACTCTCCACGCACGGCGGGGAGGTCCTATGGGCCGAGGTCCCCGCGGCCGGCGTGTCCGCCTGGCGCGGTGACCTGTTTGCGGAGCTGCCGGTGCCCTATCACGTCCAGGCCCGGCACACTGAGCTTCCCCGGGGGGCGCGCGAGAAGGAGGTACGCATACCCACAGCGGGAATCGAGCTCGCGGGCACGTTGCTGAAGCCACCTTTGGAGGCCGGTTTCCCCGCGGTGCTGTTCCTCGCCGGGTCGGGTCAGATGGACCGGGACGGCTCGGCGCCCGAGCTGCCGGCCAGGGTTTTGCGGGAACTGGCCTGCAGCCTTGCCCACGCGGGGTTCGGCTCCCTGCGGTACGACAAGCGCGGCGTGGGGGCGAGCACGGGGAGGCTCGCCCGGGCTTCGCTGGAGGACCTGGTGGACGACGGTCAGGCTGCCCTGGACTGGCTGATGGCCCGAGCTGATGTGGAGGAAGTGTTTGTGGTGGGTCACTCGGAAGGAGCGATCCTGGCGCCGAGGGTCACCTCTCACCGCCAGGTCGCTGGGCTGGTGCTCCTGGGGGCCCCGGCGAGAAGCGTGGAGGAACTGGTGGTCTGGCAGTTCACCAAAGCCCTGGAGGCCATGGGGCTCCACAGCCCAGCGTAGAGGCAGAGCTGAGGAAGGTCAGGGAGTTTATCGCCTTCGCGAAGGCGAGCTCCGGGGACTGGCCCGCCTACTCCCAACAGGAGCTCCAGGCAGCCCTGCCCAGCTACTCGCCGGACGAGCTGGAGGAGGCCAAGTCCACCTCTCTTCGCTGGTGGCGCGAGCAGTTCGCCTGCGATCCGCTGGCCGAGATCCGCCTAGTCAGGGCGCCGCTCCTGGTGGTCAATGGGGAGAAGGAGTTGCGGGTACCGCCTGGCGATGCGCTGCTCCTGGCCCAAGCCGCCTCCGAGGCGGGGAATCCCGATGCCGTGGGACACGTCGTTCCAGACATGAACCACTGGCTCCGCTTCCTGCCGCCGGGCGCGTCACCTCTTGATCCGCGGCTTCTCAGCCCTCTGGATCCACGAGTGGTCCACCTGGTAGGAACGTGGTTGCGCGTGAGGAGGTGAAGAACAGATGAAGGGGCAATTCGGGCTGATACCTGCTTGGATACGAACGGCCAGAGCGGGCGGTGGTCTGCGGGAATGGAACAGGGCAAGCGCATGGTTGGTTGGGCTGGTATGCCTGAGTATGGGTTGGGCAGGAGCGGCCTCCACTGGAACTTGGCGCGTGGTCTGGCAGCAGAGCTTGTCCCTGGCGGAGGTCCGCGGGATGCCCCACTCGCTTTCTCCCGACGCTACCTGGCTCCTCAGTGCAGGGCAGGAGCATGGTCTGTGCCTCTACCGAACTGGAAACCTGAGGGCTGGGGGTTGCTACCGGCCGGAAGCTGAAGCGGCGGCTGAACCCCTTTGGCTGAGGTTTCCAAGCATCGCCTGGGCTCCAGAAGCTAACCGGTTAGTGTTCAGCACTGTGGAGGGTCAGCTGTGGTTGCTGGATGCTCAGGAGGGCCTGAGTCGGCTCCCGGCTTCGGTGCCCCAACCAGAACAGGCTGCCTGGTCTCCTGACGGGCAGCAGCTCGCCGTGGGCGGTGCAGGGGCGGTGGTGGTGGCCCCGCCGGGTGCGCTGGCTGAGGCACCGGTGGTCCGGTATCAAGGGAGGCTGGCTGGGCTCTGCTGGAGGGACGCGACCACTTTGGTCTTCGGTCTCCTGACCCCGGAGGGAACTTCGTTCCAACTGTGGGAAGTGGGGGCTGATGGCGGTGAGTCGCCTCGGCTCGTGTGGACCTGCCCTGAGCCCCGACTACGGCTACAGTCCGTCTCCCCAGCCGGCGACTTCGCTTGGGTGGGCTTCGGGTTGGTGAACCTCGACGGCGGAGCCTTCGGACAGGTTGCGGGTGCGGCCACGGTGTACGACCTCGCCTTCTCCCCCGATGGCAGGGGCTGGTTGTACGCCAGCCGGACGGTGAAAGACCTGGAGCCCCACTATGTCCTTGCCTTGCGGCCGGCCGGGTCCTCATCGGGGGAGGAACAGGTGCTTCTGGAAAGCTCCAAGCAGGTGGACATCCTTACCTGGACCAGAGGGGGACGCGTAGGGGTCTTGTTGGCGCACGCTGAACAGCCGGAGATCGTCTTCCTCCAGCTTGCAGCACAACGGTGACCGGACCAGGGTCTCCTTCCGGACCCAGGTTCGTCACCCTATGTGGTCCGGGAGAGCGACCAAGCTCGCCTCAGGGACGTGGCCGCTGGCGGTGAACGGCTGGCCACCGATTCCGCGGAGGTGGGAGGATGGGCGCAAGCAACCACCTGCCGCTGTCCGGCTGGGTTGATCTGTTCGAATCTCTGCCCCACGGCGAGCGAGAGCGGGTCGTGGGCCGACCGTACAGCCCGGGTTCCACGTGCCCCAGGCTTGCCCTCTCCTGGGACGGACCTGCGCTGGAGGGTGGTCTGCTGCGGAGGGCGTGAGCAGGAGATACTCGTGGAGTTGATGCCCGGGCTTTCGTCAAGATGAGCTGGCAGGCCGCCCTGAGGGGTGAGCAGCCGGAGCGGCCACTCCCTGGTGTGCGCGGACAGCTGGCCCTCCTTGCAGTTCCAGGACCTGGTCGCCGACCGGCGGGAGACAGGGGGCTTCGGGAACTGCTGAATTCAGCCGCTGAGGGGAGCATCCCCACTACCATGTGGGCGGTGATCGTGCATCCGGAGGACAACAAGACTGCCTGGAGGCTTCACGTGGGCCAGACGGTCTGTTTATGGCGGTGCGACCAGATACAGCCACCGGCCAGGCGGGCGAGGACTCCATGCTCGCGAAACAGGAGCACGACTTCCTCTACGGATGGATTTCCTGCCAACAGGGAAAGGCCCTGGCTGCGGGGAGGGGCGTGGACTCGGACCGGGGGCTGGTGGCAGTCCGCGCTAGGGTGCCGGGCGCGTGACCCGCCTTCTGGTGTCGGGGCCGGTGGGGGAGCTGTGGAAGCTGGCCCCTACCTTGGCAGGCACACGGGCTGCCTTGGACGACGAACGCCTCCGCCTCTGGGAAGTCAACTGGTAGCCTCAGGCACATGGCTTCGCCCTGGGAACCTAGATGCGCCTCCGGCGCTGACCTGACGGAAAGGTCCCGGTCCAGGCAAGAAATGCCCCGTCTTGTCCCATGTCCTGGCCACACTTGGGCTGGACCTTGGCAAGGCTTGGGCAAACCTGCCGTCGAACCAGCCTCTCCTTGCCTGACGTAGGGCTGCCCACTTCCTGGCATCCAGCTTCCGGTGTTGACGCTGGGTGAAATCGCAACGGCCGGCGCGCCCAGACAACCGCGAATTATACCCTTCCAGTCTGGGCCCCGCGGGTCGGCCCGCCGTATGGTGAGCGGCTCACCCGCTGCCGGCCGCACTGCGATGGCCCAGGGCCAGGAGGCTCATCCTCCTCCGGAGTCAGGGGCAGTATGGGTCACGTGGTCCAGGGCGCAGCGGAACAGCTCCACCACGTGCCGGTCGTCAAGGGCGTAGTACACCGCCTTGCCCTGCCGCCGGGTGCGCACCAGCCCTTGCATCCGCAGGATGCGCAGGTGGTGCGAGGCGGCCGGCTGGCTGACGCCCAGCAGCTGGGCAAGGTCGTGCACGCACAGCTCGGCCCGGGAGAGAAAATACAGCATCCGCACCCGGGTGGGGTCTGCCAGGACCCGGAACGTCTCCGCCATCCGCCGGGCCAGCTGGTCCGCGGGCATCCCGCGCAGGAGTCGCTGGGCGCGATCTGAACTCAAAGAGTGGTACATGGCCGACTCAATGTACCCCCTGCCTTGGCAGGGGCCAACCGACCTGATATAAACACATGGGTAGCTGTCTATGAAAACCGGCGACATGTATCAGACAACGACCGTGTCCCCAGGGCGGGTCCACTGCCGGGCCTGCGCGGTCTGGCTGGAGCGGCGCCTCACGGCGATGACCGGGGTGGAGCAGGCCCAGGTGGACCGGCTCTCAGGCGAGGTGTGGGTCCGCTACGACGTCCAGCGCCTGCGGCCCGAGGAGGTGAAGGGCGCGGTGGCCTCCGTCGCCGGCCAGATCGTGCACATCGGCGAACAGGGGAGGAAGCCGCAGACCCTGCTCCTGGTGGCCTCCGGGGCGCTGCTGGTGGCCGGTGGAACTGTCTTCCTGGTGGGCAGCCCGGCCTGGGGGGCGATTTCCCTGGCCGAGGTGGCGTGGGGGCTGGGGGCGGTGGTGGGCGGCATTCCTGCCGCCCGGCAGGGCCTGGCCCAGCTCAGTCGCCGCCTGCTGGGGATCGACCTTCTGGTGACCATTGCCATCCTGGGAGCGCTCGCCCTGGGGGAATGGTTCGAGGCGGCCAGCCTGGCCTTCCTGTTCGGGCTGGCCGAGCGGCTGGAGGAAGGGGCCACGGGCCGCGCCCGCCGCTCACTGCGTCAGCTGCTCGACCGCGCCCCCAGGCAGGCCACCGTGGTGCGGGGGGACCGGGAACTGGAGCTTCCAGTGGAGGCTGTCTCTCCCGGAGAGGTGATCCTGGCGCGGCCCGGGGAGACCATCGCCCTGGACGGCGAGGTGGTACGGGGAGAGGCCAGTGTCTCCGAGGCTGCGGTGACCGGCGAGGCCACACCCGTCTTCAAGGTCGTGGGGGCACCGGTCTACGCGGGAAGCCTGAACGAGGACGGCGCGCTGGAGATCAGAGTCGACCGCCCGGCCGGGGACAGCACCCTGGCCCGGATGGCCCGGTTGGTGGAGGAGGCGCAAAGGAACAAGGCACCGTTGCAGCGGCTTGTAGACCGGTTCGCCAGCCGCTACACCCCGGCGGTGGTGGGGATGGCCGTCCTGGTGGCCGCGGTGCCGGTGATACTCGGACAGCCCCACCAACCTTGGCTGCTCCGCGCGCTCACCCTACTGGTGATCGCCTGCCCCTGTGCCCTGGCCATCGCCACCCCGGTGGCCATGACCTCCGCCCTGGCCGCCGGCGCCCGGCGAGGCATCCTGATCAACGGCGGGGCGGTGCTGGAGAAAGCGGCCAAGGCAACTCAATTGGCGCTGGACAAGACCGGCACCCTGACCACCGGTGAGCTCCAGGCTGAGGTGATCCCAGTGGACGGCCAGTCAGCCGGCCGGGTGCTCCGGGTGGCGGCGGCCCTGGAACGGGGCAGCGAACACCCGCTGGCCAGGGCAGTGCAGCGCCTGGCCGCCGACGTGTCCCTCCCCCCGGTGGAGGGCTTTCGCAACCTGCCCGGGCAGGGCGTGAAAGGGAAGATCGAGGGCCGCACCTACCTGGTGGGCCGGGCGGAGCTGTTCGGCCCGCTGCCGGCGGAGCTCCATGACCTGGTCGAGCAGGGGCGGCCGGCCGTGCTGGTGGGGGAGCCCGGACGGCCGCTGGGCGCGATTCAGTTCTCCGAACAGGTCCGGCCCCAAGCGGAGGCGGCCTTGACCGCCGCCGGGCGTTTGGGCCTCCGCCCAGTGATCCTCACCGGGGACCACGCCCAGGCCGCCCAGGCGGTGGCCCAAAAGCTGGGGATCAAGGAGGTCCACGCGGAGCTTCTGCCCGCGGGGAAGCTGTCCTTGATAGGGAAGCTGAAGGCGCGAGGACCCGTGATGTTCGTAGGGGATGGGATGAACGATGCCCCGGCGCTGGCCGCCGCGGACGTGGGCGTCGCCATGGCGGCGGTGGGCACAGATGCGGCCCTGGAGGCGGCGGACGCCGCTCTGCTGGGGGACGACCTGGCGGCGATCGGCGAGCTGGTGCGACTCTCCCGCCGGGCGGTCGCAGTGGTCCGGGGCAACATCGCCCTGGCCATGGCCCTGAAGCTGTCGGTGATCGGGTTGGCACTTGCCGGGCACGCGTCCCTGGCCGTGGCGGTGCTGGTGGGGGACGTGGGGGCCACCCTGCTGGTCACCGGCAATGCCCTGCGCCTGCAGAGGACTTTCTCCCCAACGCCGGGTCACCGGCGCGGGCGCCGGCACCGGCCGGCGCCTCAGCCCGCCAGGTAGAGGACGATCAGGGCCCCCAAGGCCAGCACGGCCAGAATCTCCAGGGGGGAGAGCACCGCCGCTCTCTCCTTCGGCAGGCGGGCCATGGGAGAGGGGCACGCCTGCTCCAGACACCTCTCCACCTCCTCGCGGATTCTGAGCTCCACGGCCCGGCCGACCCCGCTGACTGCCAGCTCCCCCACGATCACAGTCGGGGTGGTCACCTTCTCCAGGCCGAACTCCCGCGCCAAGCTGACCATCAGCCGCCAGTCATTAGGGCTGAAGGCGACCTCGTAGTCTACGATGGAAAGCTGTGGGTGCTGTTCCTGAAGGCCCCGCAGGAACTCCCACATCAGCTGGCAGTCAGGGCAAGTGGCCGACCAGAAATAGTGAAGTTCCACCTGGGCGGCCCCTGCCGAAAGCACGAACCCAAGGCCCACCACCAGGACGCCGAGCGCCGTTTTCAAGGTCACCTTGCCTCCTTTGCCCGAGAAGTGTAGCCGGAGATCCAGGGACGGGTGCGGCAGCGATCCACACCACGGTGAGCATGACCGGCACCTCCCCCGGCGCCTTCCTCGGGCAGCTGGGCAGCACCTTGACACGGAGGAGGAGGACAGATAGCATCCTATGCATTCTTGTACAGTTATGCAAGGGGGCTGAATGGGCGAGGAGATGCAGGTCGCGGCGGTGGGCCGGGCCTTGGCCAGCCCTGCACGGGTCCGCATCCTCAGGATCCTGGAGGGCGGCGAGCGGTGCGGCTGTGAGCTGGCCCCCCTCCTTTCCCTCGACCAGTCAGTGGTCTCCCGCCATCTGGCGGTCCTATCCCGCGCCGGGCTGGTGGAGTCCCGGCGGGAGGGTGTACGGATCCTGTGGCGACTCTCCAGCCCCGAGATCCTCCAGCTCCTGCGGTGGGTTGAATCCCTGGCTTGCCAGCGGGAGGCACCATGAAGCGGGAGCTCAAGGTCTTCGCCGGAATGGCGGGCGTATTCCTGGCCGCCTACCTGATCCCCTTCTCCCACCCCAATGTCCAGCGGGCTCTGGCCGAGGCCTTCCTCATGCTGCAGGACTACGCCCGGGAGCACGTGCTCACCTGCCTGGTCCCCGCGTTGTTCATCGCCGGGGGCATCGCCGTGTTCGTGTCCCGGGCGGCCGTCATCCGCTACCTCGGCCACAGGGCGAGCAAGCCCCTGGCCTACGGGGTGGCCTCCACGTCGGGCATGATCCTCGCCGTGTGTTCCTGCACCGTGCTGCCGCTGTTCGCCGGGATCTACAAGCGGGGGGCTGGGCTGGGCCCGGCGGTGGCCTTCTTGTACTCGGGGCCGGCGATCAACGTGCTGGCGATCGTCCTCACCGCCCGGGTGCTGGGCCCCGAGCTCGGGCTGGCCCGGGCGGTGGGGGCGGTGGCCTTCTCGGTGGTCATCGGGTTGGCCATGCACTTCCTGTTCCGCAAGGGGGAGCAGGCCAAAGCCCGACAGGCCGCCCTGGCCCCCGCGGCCCCGCCGGGGGAGCGGCCGCTGTGGAAGACCGGCGTGCTGTTCGCCCTGATGATCGGGGTGCTCGTGTTCGCCAACTGGGGCCGGCCGAGCTCGGTGACGTTGCGCCTTGCCGATGGAACGGCCGTCACCGGGATCCGGGCCGGCGAGGAGGCGGGCGTTCTGCTTGTGCAAGTGCCCGACGGCGAGGAGATCGTCCGGGTGCCGCACGAGGAGATCGTCTCCCGGGACTACCCACCCTCGGCCTACACCGCGCTGTGGCAGTATCGTTTCCTCATCGCCGGGGCGCTACTGCTGGCCCTGACCGTGGTGGGCCTCATGTGGATCGGGAAGGGCGAAGCCCTGTCTTGGGGAAGCTCCACGTGGGACTACGCCAAGTTGATCCTCCCCTACCTTTTCGGCGGGGTGTTGGTGGCCGGCTTCCTCCTCGGACGGCCCGGCGCCGAGGCGCTGATCCCCTCGGCCTGGGTAGAACGGGCGGTGGGCGGAAACACATGGGCCTCCTGTGCCGCCGCCTCGGTGGCGGGGGCGTTCATGTACTTCGCCACCCTCACCGAGGTGCCCATCCTCCAAGGGCTGTTGGGGGCCGGGATGGGGGACGGTCCGGCGCTCGCTTTGCTGCTCGCTGGACCGGCGCTGTCACTGCCCAGCATGCTGGTAGTCCGGAAGATCCTGGGGACCAACAAGACCCTGGCGTACATCGGGCTGGTGGTGATCGCCGCCACCGTGATGGGGAAGCTGTACGGGGCGGCGGTGGGACCGTGAGAGCGCTAAGTTGGAGGTGAACGATGAACATCGAAGTGTTGGGCACGGGCTGCCCGAAGTGTCGGGCGACTGTTCGGAACGCCGAGGCCGCAATCCGCGAGCTGGGGATCGAGGCGGACATCGTCAAGGTTGAGGACCTCGGTGAGATCTCATCCCGCGGCGTGATGCTGACCCCCGCCCTGGCCATCGACGGCGAGGTCGTGGTCTCCGGCCGCGTCCCCTCCGCGGAGGAAGTCAAGGGATACTTGGCAGGCCGAGCCAGATGACCAGACTGCTGGGATTCGCCGCTGTCTTGCTGGGGGTAGGCATGGCCGGCCTGGCCGGCCCCAGGATCGTGGTCACCCCGGAGGTCTACGAGTTCGGGGCCGTGGTGGACGGAAGCCAAGTGAAGTTGGAGGTCACAGTCCGCAACGACGGTGACGCGCCCCTGCACATCCAACGGGTGGTGCCCAGTTGCGGGTGCACCAGCGCCCCCCTGCCGCGGGATACCCTGGCGCCCGGGCAGGCGGTTAAGATCGCCATCAGCTTCAACACCACCGGCTACAGTCGCTACAGCCAGCCGGTGTCCACCACGGTGAGCATCCACGCCACCGACCCGAGCCGGCGGCGGGTGACGGTCACCATCAGGGGAGTGGTGCGGCCCCTGGCCCCACACGAGTCCGCCGCCTCCACTTTGCTTTCCCAGTACGCCCTCCTCCTGGATCTACGCCCGGCCGACGCCTATGCCCGGGTCCACCTGCTGGGAGCGGTGAACGTGCCCCTTTCGGAACTGGACACCTGGATCCCCAGACTTCCCCGCGATCAGCTGATCTACCTGGTCGACGACCGGGGCGAGCTGTCAGCGCAGGCAGTGTCCCTGCTGCAGCGCCGCGGGTTCCTGCTGGCCCGGGCGGTGGCCGGGGGCCTGGCCGGCTGGTGGCAGGCGCTGGGGGACTTGTTCTTGGTGTGGGGGGAAGGGGGAGCCCGCGCGGCCCCCGGAGGAGCCCCTCAGGCTGGGCCTTCCGCCGTGGCCCCCGCTCAGGTGGCCCGGGAGCACCTGTTCATCGTCGACGTCCGGAGCCCAACGGAGTTCGCAGTCGGCCACCTGGCCGGGGCGGTGAACGTCCCGCTGTCCACGCAAGACGAACTGGCAGCCTGGGCCGACACCCTGCCCCGCGCTAAACCGGGGACCACTCTCCACATCTGGGTAGTGGACGAGGACGGCACGCGGGGGTGTGCGGTCGCCAGCTACCTCCAGGCCAGCGGGCACGGCCAGGCCCGCTGCCTATCCGGCGGGATGCGGGCCTGGCGCTCGCAGCACGGGGACCGCCTCCTGTGGACGCAGCAGTGAGTACACGCCCTGTGGGCCCTCTTCCGCCGTAGGGCAGCGGGCCGCGTCAGCCACTTGCCGCCCGGGACGATTGGCTTACCATGGCAGCCGGCGATGAGGCCCGCCGTGAACCGCCGCAGGAGCGGCTGATGGCTTCTGCCCATAGTTTAGACTTTGGGGTGGGAGCAGATGATATTCACTGCCACAATCGGCCGGCTGCGGCGGGAGATCGCCACCCCCGCCCTCAGACGCAATCTGCTGCGCATCTGCTCCCGCCAGCCGCGGACCATCCACCAGCTCATCCACGCCCCCGACTACCCCGGGATCGACGTGGACCTGTTCTCCCTCCAATCAGAGATCAGCGTCACCATTGAGCTGGGGGAGTGCAAGAACGGAGGGCTGCTGGTGCGGGTGGGCAGGGTGCCGGATCCGATCGTCCGCGGCGGGCGAACAGAGCTCCTGCGGACCAGCCTGCTGGCGTTCCTGGTCTCCCCCGAGCTGGCGCGCGCGGAACCCGACGCCTACTGGTGGTACCTGGCCGCCTGGCTCCAACGCGTCGGGGCTGACCAGCTGGGCGCCGGTGACTGGGAGACCCTGGGGGCGGTGTGGGCGAGATTCCCTGAGCTGGCCCACCGGGGGTTCTCCGCCGGCGACCAGCGGGCGCCGGTGGCAGACGAGTACTTCTCGGGGGACCCCAGGCGGGTGTTCGGCTGCTACCACATCCAGGATCTGCCGCTGCGCCCGGCCAGACTGACCTGGCAGGAGGCCTGGCGCGCCGTGCGGAAGGGGCCGCTGGCCGCCGGCCCAGTGGATCTGCCGCCCGCCAGATCGGTCATCCGCCAGTTCGGCAGGCCGGCGGGCGCGTTGATCGCCGCCGCGGCCCGGCTGCACCCCCACAGCCGGCGGCATGGCCACCGGCCACAGGTGGCGGCGGTGGCCGGGCCTGAGTTCCTCGCGGGCCGCCTGCTGCCCAATCCCCCCCTCCGCCGGCGCCGCAGGCGCCGCGCGGGCGGCCAGGTCGGCTAAACTGACCGCAACATGTGGGGAGCGAAGCCGACGCTCTCCCCAGGACACCGGGGGCAGCCCAGGTGAGCCGGGGGAGCGCGACAAGCGGGATCCTGGCCTTGAGCGGCGCGGCCACGCTGGCGTTCGCCGCCGACGGGGCCCTGCGCATGCTGGTTCAGCTGTACCTGCGGGACTTGGCCGCCCCGCCCCTGCTGATCAGCATGAACACCTCGCTGGTGTGGGGGGGGATGTTCGCGGGCAGCTACCTGTGGGGCCTGCTGGGGGATCGGTTCTCCCAGAAGGGCCTGTTGGTGGGGATCATGGTGGCGGTGGCCGCCACGGTGGGCGCGCTGGCGGCGCTGCTCCCCCCGGCAGCCACCCTGGGAGCGGTGCTGGGCCGCGCAACGACGGTGACCGGGATCGTCCCCATCGCCATGGCCATGGTGTCCGCCCACAGCAGGCCAGACCAGCGGGGCCGGCGGCTGTCCCACATCAGCGCCGCCCGGGCGGCGGGCCTGGCCGCCGGGACGGCCTTGGGCGGCGCGCTGCTCTCCGCCCTCGGTTTCCCGGCCACGTTCGCCCTGCTGGCCCTCCTGCCGGCCCTGGGGACGGGGCTGCTAGTCCGCCTGCCGGCCGCGGGCGGCCGCAGGCGGCCGCAGGGGGGAAGGTCGCCGTTCAGGTGTCTGGCCGACCGCGGGCTGCGCGCCCTGTACCTGGGGGCCACCCTGCGGCAGATGGGAACCACGGGAAGTCTATCCCTGATCTATGTGTACATGGCCGAGCTGGACATCGCCTCCGGTTCGATGGGCGGCATCGGCGCCCTGGGGCCGGCCACCGCCATCCTGGGCATGTTCCTGTTCGGCCGGCTGGCGGACAGGATCGGGCGCAAACGGGTGTTCGCGTTCGGGTTCGGGCTGTCCTGCCTGGTCCCGGTCTGCTTCGCCTTGTCCCAGGGGGCGGCCGGGGTGGCGACAGGGTTTGTCGTCCTCGGGCTGTCCTTCGGCTCCTTGTACATGGGATCCACCGCGCTGATCGGAGACGTCATCCCCCAGGAGCGGCAGGGGGAGATGCTGGGCCTGTTCGAGACCAGCCGGGGGTTGGGGGGAGTGCTGGGCCCGGTGTTGGCCGGGTTGCTGATGCCGGCCCTCGGCTTCCGGGGGATGTTCTTGGGCATGGCCGGCCTGGCCGGGGTGGGGTTCACAGCGGTGGCGGCCCGCACCCGGGAGCCATCCGGCAGGACGCCGCCGCCCTGCTGATCATTCGCCGATGATCTTGACCAGAACGCGCTTCCGCCGCCGGCCGTCGAACTCCCCGTAGAAGATCTGCTCCCACGGGCCCAGGTCGAGCTTCCCCCCGGTCACCGCCACCACCACTTCCCGGCCCATGATCTGCCTCTTCAGGTGGGCATCGCCGTTGTCTTCCCCCGTTTGGTTGTGCCGCCAGCGGGAGATGGGCTCGTGGGGGGCCAGCTCCTCCAGCCATTCCTCGTAGTCCGCAACCAGCCCCTGCTCGTCGTCGTTGATGTACACGGAGGCGGTGATGTGCATGGCGTTTACCAGGCACAGCCCTTCGGCGATGCCGCTGTCCCGCACCGCCTCCTCCACCTGGGGGGTGATGTTGACGAATCCGCGGCGGCTGGGGAGCTCAAACCACAGTTCTTTGCGGAAGCTGTTCACGCTTTCCCTCCTCTCGGCTCGGTCAGCTGCCCCAACCACGTCCCCATGCCCGGGCCAGCAGCTTGCCCCCCTCGGCCGCCCCCACCACGCTGACCCCGGCGGCCAACACCACCCCCCAGTCCGCCCACCCCAACGCGAACGTGCTGAACGGCCCTTGGAAGAAGGGGATGTACAACAGGGGGAAGGTGAGGACGAGGCTGGAGGCGCAGGCCGCCAACAGCCACTTGTTTCCCCCTATTCCCACCTTGAGCAGGGAGTGGCGCTCGGCATGGCAGTTCAGGGCGTTGAACAGCTCGATCATCACCAGCGAGGTGAAGGTGAGGCACTGGGCCTCCACCACAGTTCGCCCGGACAAGAGCGCCCCTAGGAAGACCCCCACGGTGGCCAGCGCGGTCCACAGGCCGATCCCGCCGATGAACGCGGTGACCCCGGGGGTGAACGCCCCGGTACGGGTGGACCGCGGCCGGCGTCGCATCACGTCCGGGGCAGGGGGGTCCACGGCCAGGGCCAGTGCGGGCAGACCGTCGGTGACCAGGTTGACCCACAGGATTTGCAGCGCCTCCAGGGGGAGAACGTGCCGGCCCAACAGGGCGGTGACCACAAACGCGCTGAGCATGAGCAACACCTCGCCCACGTTGCAGGAAAGAAGGAACATGAGGAACTTCTTGATGTTGTCGAAGATCCGCCTGCCTTCCTCCACCGCTGCCACCAACGAGGCGAAGTTGTCGTCGGTGAGGACCATGGCAGAGGCCTCCTTGGACACATCGGTCCCGGTGATCCCCATGGCCACCCCGATGTCGGCCCGCTTCAAAGCGGGAGCGTCGTTCACCCCGTCGCCGGTCATGGCCACCACGTGCCGCCTGCGCTGCAGTGCCTCCACCACCCGGAGCTTGTGGCTCGGCGACACCCGGGCATAGACTTGGACCTGTTCGACCATCTCAGCGAACTCCTCCTCCGGGGTATCGTCCAGCTCGCGGCCGGTGAGGACCACCGCGTCCTCCGACAGCATGCCCAGCTCCTCGGCCACCGCCACGGCGGTCAGCTTGTGGTCCCCGGTGATCATGGCGGGGACGATGCCCGCCTCCCGGCACGCGGCCACCGCCTGGCGGACTTCGGGCCGCGGCGGGTCGATGATCCCCGCCAACCCCACGAAACACATGTCCTGCTCCGCCTGGACATCGGGGGTGCCCGGCGGAAGGTTGTTGTGGGCAAAGGCCAGCACCCGCAGCCCCTGGCCGGCCAACTCCTGCGCGGTCGCCAGAACCTCCTCCCTGTCACGATCCGACAGCGGGGCCTCTTGTCCATCGCGGTGCCACCGGGTGCACAGCGGCAGGAGGACCTCCGGAGCCCCCTTGGCGTATGCCGCCCGGCCCTCCTCAGCAGCGTGGATGGTGGTCATCCGCTTCCGTTCAGAGGAGAAGGGAATCTCCGCCACGCGGGGCTGCCGTCGCTCCAGCTCCTGCTTGGTCAACCCCGCCTTGGCCGCCACCACCACCAACGCCCCCTCGGTGGGGTCGCCGGTCACCTGCCACCGCCCGTCGATCCGCTGCAGGGCTGCATCGGTGCACAGGGCACCGATCTGCAGCAGGAGGCGGAGATGAGGGTCGTCCGCCGCCCGGACGGGGCGGCCGTCCTGGTGGAACTCCCCCTCGGGGGCGTAGCCCACGCCAGTGACCTCCACCGTGCGCTCGCCCAGCACCAGGTTGCGCACAGTCATCTCGTTCTGGGTGAGGGTGCCCGTCTTGTCCGAGCAGACGAAGGTGGTACAGCCCAAGGTCTCCACGGCCGGCAGATGGCGGATCAGGGCGTTTCGCCGGGCCATCCGCTTCACCCCCAGGGCCAGGGCAATGGTCACCACCGCCGGCAGGGCTTCGGGGACCGCGGCCACCGCCAAACTGACCCCCCAGATGAAGGCGTCCAGTAAGGCCGGGAACGCCCCCACCGCGATCCCGGCACCGGCCACCCCTGCACAGATGGCCAGGCTGGCCCCGCCCAGGATCTTCCCCACCCGGGCCAGGTTCTGCTGCAGGGGGGTGGCGGGAGCCTCTACCTCCTGCAACATGGTCGCGATGCGGCCGAACTCGGTGGCCATGCCGGTGGCGCACACCACCGCCCTTCCCCGGCCGTACACCACGGTGGTGCCCATGAACACCATGTTGGTTCGGTCGGCGACCGCGGTGTCTTGGGGCAGCGGGGGGGTGGACTTGTCTGCCGCCTGCGACTCGCCGGTGAGGGGGGCCTCGTCCACCCGCAGATTGGCCACCTCGACCAGACGGGCGTCCGCGGGCACCCGGTCGCCCGCGGCCAGCACGATCACGTCCCCAGGGACCAGGGACTCGGCCCGCACCCGGCGCTCCCGGCCTTCCCGAACCACGGTGGCCTGGGGGGCGGCCATGTCCCGCAGGGCGGCCAACGCCTGCTCGGCGCGATGTTCCTGCAGGAAACCCAATGCGGCCGCGAACAGGACGATGACCGCGATGAGCACCGGTTCCAGCAGGTCGCCGTGGCCCAGCCCAGCCAGGACGCCGGATACCACCGCCGCCGCCAGCAGGAGCAGAATCAGGAAATCCTTGAACTGTGCCAGCAGGAGCTTCCAGGCCGGCCTGCGCTTGCCCTCGGCCAGCCGGTTGGGGCCGTGGCGGGCCAGCAGCTGCTCCGCCTGCGCCTCGCTCAGGCCCGCGGGCCCGGAGCCCAACTCCCCTAGCACTTCCTGGATCGATTGTGCATGCCGGCTGCTGTCCACGACCTGCCCGTCCTTTCCGGCCCTCGGCCCGGTGGTGGCCCCATGTTCCTCGCCCCCCCGCTCCCCTTCAACCGGCCCCCGACGTGGACCGGCCGGGGGCGGATAGAGTATGCTGCCCCACTCACCGGGCAGCGGGGAGGCAAGAGATGAGAACACAGACCGAAGCTGCACCAAGTGGTTCCGGAAGCCGGGTGGGTCGGGCGCTGGGGTGGGCGATCGTCCCCCTGGCAGCCCTGGCCAGCCTGGGCGGGCTCGTGCTGCCCGACCTGTACCGCGAGCCCGCGGAGCTGGCCGCGCAGATGCGTGGTCAGGACCTGGTCACCTTGCTGGCTGCGATCGTGTTGGCCGGCGCACTGGCGGCGGCCCGGCGCGGCTCGGCCCGGGCGGGGGTCCTGCTGGTCGGCCTGCTGGGCTACTTCGTCTACACGTACGTCGGGGCCGCCTTCGCCTACGCGCTCAACGAGCTCTTCCTCGTCTACGTAGCCCTGTTCTCTTTTTCGGGGTTCGCGCTGGCGGCCACCGTGGCTGCCAGCGACCCGAGCCAGGTAGCCGGTGCGTTCGGCCCCCGCACCCCGCGCCGGTCAGTGGCCGTGTTTCTCGTCGTAGTGGGGGTGATGCTCGCCGCTCTCTGGCTGAGCCAGATCGTCCCCTTCTTGGTAACCGGCCGGCTGCCGGCAGGCATTGCGGAAGGGGGGAACTTCCAGTACGTCTACGCCCTGGACCTGGGGGTCATGGTTCCCTTGGCCCTGCTGGGAGCGGCCTGGCTGTGGCGTCGGAGGGAGTGGGGGTACATCTTGGCCGGGTACGTACTGGTCAAGGCCGCCGCCATGGGGCTCGCTCTGCTGGCCATGACCGGATTCTCCCTGCGGGCGGGGCTGCCGGTGGAGGGAGGACTGACAGCCGTGTGGGGGTTGATCGCCGCGGCCGGCACGGGCCTGTCAGGCTGGTTCCTGCGCCACTGCCGCGGTCAGCCGGGGGCGTAGCGCCGGCGGCCGCCGGGCGGACGGCCTCACCCGGGGCGGGCAATGGCGCCCACGGGATGCGGATGAAGGGGGTGGCATGCTGAGGGCAGGATACACGTTGCTGGTGAGCGCGGCCCTGCTGCTGTTCGGCTACGGCGGCTATCGGCTGGTCCGGCTTGCCTGGCGGGCGCAGGCGATCGAGCCGTTCTTGAAGTGGATCATCGCCCTCGCGGCGGTCGGACTGCTGCTCACCGTGGTGGGCCTCATTTGGGAGCGGGCCAAGCAGGGGCGGCGGGGCCGCGATCGCCCCCCGCGGGGTTAGCGGTGGGCGGGGAGGGGCGAAACGTTCTGGCGCCGGGTGTGTAGAGTAGAATGGCAGCGAACGGTCAAAGGAGGGAGCGATCCATGAGGACATGGCTGTGGACAGGCGTGGCCGTGCTAGCCGCGGGCCTGACGGCCTGGGCCGGGCCCCGGTTGGCGGTGGACAACCCCATCTACGACTTCGGTGAGGTCGTGGAGGGGCTGGAGGTGCGAGCAGTGTTCGTCCTCACCAACACCGGCGACGCTCCGCTGCATTTCACCAGGCAACCTACCACCACCTGTGGCTGCACCAGCGCCCCCCTGCCCAAGACCAGGCTTTCTCCCGGGGAAACGGTGGAGCTGGTGGCCATGTTCGACACCACCGGCTACGGCGGCCGGCGGGCCGAGAAGCACGTCTACGTGTACTCGGATGACCCGGCAAGCGAGAAGCTGACCCTCACGGTGCGCGGCTACGTCCGCGACGCCGCTCCTTTCCAGGGGTCGGCTTCCACGCTGAACTACGGCTTCTACCTGCTGGTGGACCTGCGGTCGCCGGCCGAATACGCCGCCGGCCACCTGCTGGGGGCGGTGAACATCCCCTTCCCCGAGCTGGAGAATTGGCTGGGTCGTCTGCCGCGGCAGCGCACGATCTACTTCTATGACCAGACGGGTGAACGGGCAGCCCAGGCGGCTCAGCTGCTGCAGCGGGAGGGGTTCCTGGCCGCCCGGGCCATCGCCGGGGGCCTGGTGGGCTGGTGGCAGTCGGCGGGGGACGCGTTCTTCGTGTGGGGTGACGGGGAAGGCCAGCCCCCCAGCGGTACTCCCTATTACGGGGGCTACGCGGTGCGGGCCGAGTACGTGGCCCGCAGCTTCCAGCTAGTGGCCGACCTGCGGCCGGCGGCCGAATACGCCGCCGGCCACCTGCCCGGGTCAGTCAACCTGCCCCTGCCCGAGGCCGCCGAGCTGATCGGTTGGGCCGACGGGCTCCCCGGCGGGGGTGAGAACGGGGAGTTGTGGCTGTGGCTGGTGGACGGTGATGGGGAGGCCGCCTGCCGGGCCGCGCAACTGCTCCGCGATCACGGCTTCTCCCAGGCCCGCTGCCTGATCGGAGGGTTGGCCCAATGGCGGGCCCGCTACGGGGATGCCCTCCTGTGGCCCACGCCCGACGGTGAGTAGGCACACTCAGCGATGACGGTAGTCGGTCGCCTGGCCGCGGTCATCCTGGCCGCGGGGGGGCTGGCCTGGTCGGCCGCCGCCACCGAGCTGGTGCTGTTTTACGAGCAGGGCTGCCCCCACTGCGCCCGGCTGGAGGTGTTCCTGGAGGGTATCGCCCCCCAATACCCTGAGCTGGAGATCAGCCGTCACGAAATCCACGATCCCCAGGCACAGCGGCTCCTCGACCAGCTGCTCGACGCCTATGGGGCCCAGTTGGGACCGGTCCCCATCGTGTTCGTGGGCGACGTGGCGGCGGTGGGAGGCACCTTCTATGGCCTGACTGAGGCACCCCAACAGCTGGCCGGACGGGCCGAGGAGCTGGCTCTGGAACAGGCCATCGCTGAGGCGATCGCCGACCAGGCTCCCTCCCCGCTGACCAAGGTCAGCGAGGCTGCCACCGTGGCCGTGCTGGTCACCCAGGCGGAGGAGTGTCCGGCCTGTTTGGACCTCGAGCAACGCGCAAGCGAGCTGCGGTCCCAGTACCCGGAGCTGGGGGTGCAGCGGGTGGTGATGGACGGGGCCCAAGGGGCGGAGACCTTCGAGCGGTTGTGCCGTCTATACGGTGTCCGGGGAAATCCGCCGGCCCTGTTCGTGGGGCAGGTGGCGGTAGTGGGGGGGGAGGTCCACCTGCCCCGCCGCGATCCCCTGCCGCTGACCACCCCGGAGGCGACCGCGGCCCTTGAGGAGGCCGTGCGCCAGGCGGTCGCCGCGGGCTCTGCCTCGCCGCTGGACCGGCTGCGCCTGCGGGAACGGCTGACGCTGGGCGCGGTGGTGCTGGGGGCGGCGCTGGACTCGATCAACCCGTGCGATTTCGCCGTCCTGGTGCTCTTGCTGGGGACACTGCTGGTGGTCGGCAAGCGGGTGAAGGTCATCTGGGCCGGCTTGGCGTTCAGCGCCGGGATCTTCGTCGCCTACTTCGCCATCGGCTTCCTGCTCTACTCAGTGTTGGGCTTCACCGTGGGGACCCGGGCATTCCGCGAGCCGTTCATCATCGCCGTATCCAGCCTGGCCATCCTGGTGGGCCTGTGGCAGATGAAGGACCTGTTGTGGTACGGGAAGTACTTCTCGATCGAGGTCCCGGAGCGGTGGAAGCCCTCGGTAACCCGGATCACCGCCTCGGTGGCCTCGGTGCCGGGGGCGCTTGTGATCGGGCTGCTGGATTCCCTGTTCCTCGCCCCGTGCACCTCCGGCCCGTACCTGGTCATCCTGACCTTGCTCTCCCAAACTGCCACCCGCTGGCAGGGGGCCGGGATGCTGCTCCTGTACAACTTCATCTTCATCCTGCCCATGGTGGCCATTACCCTGATGGTGCACTTCGGGCTCACCACCACCGCCCGGGCGGAGCGCTGGCGGCAGGCGGAGCTGGGGAAGCTTCACTTCGCCACCGGGCTGGTGATGTTTCTGTTGGGGGTGGGGATGATCGTCGGGGTCCGGCTCGGCTACCTGTGAGCCCGGCCGGACCCTAGGGGCGTTGCGCCCGCGCCATCACTGCCCGCGCCCGCTCCACCACCGCCGCGGGGGTGATGCCCAGCCGGCGCATCACCTCACCGCCCGGAGCGCTGGCGCCGAAGCGGTCCACGCCCACCGCCTCCCCGGCCAGGCCCACGTACCGCTCCCAGCCGCGGGTCACGCCGGCCTCCACCGTCACCCGGGGCACCCCCGGGAGCAGCACCTGCTCCCGGTACTCGGCTGGCTGTTCCTCGAACAACTCCCAACTGGGGAGGGAGACGACCCGCACCGGGACTCGGTCTGCGGCCAGGCAGGCGGCCGCCTCCAGGGCGACGTGGACCTCTGACCCGGTGCCGATGATGATCACCGCCGGGTCCCGGTCGCCGGACTGCCACAGCACGTATCCACCCCGGCGCAGGCCGTGCGCCGGCGCGTACGTGTCCCGATCCAGGACCGGAAGGGCCTGGCGGGTGAACACCAAGGCGGTGGGGCCACTTCGCCTGGCCAGCGCCACCCGCCAAGCTTCCACGGTCTCCACGGCGTCCGCGGGCCGAATCACCGTCAGGCCGGGAACAGTCCGCAGCCCCATGAGCTGTTCCACCGGCTGGTGGGTGGGACCATCCTCGCCCACGCCCACAGAATCGTGGGTGAACACGTAGACGACCGGGGCGTGCATCATGGCCGCCAGCCGCATGGCGGGACGCATGTAGTCGGAGAACACCAGGAACGTGGCACAGAAGGGGATCACGCCCCCGTGCCGGGACAGGCCATTGGCCATGGCGGCCATGGCGTGCTCCCGCACCCCGAAGTGGAGATTGCGGCCCGACTGATCCCACGCCCCGCCCGCGGCCCCCTGGACTTGGTCCGGCTCGGTGTGGGGGGACTGGAAGTCCCCCTTGCCCGGTAACACGGTATTGGTGGACGGGTTGAGGTCCGCCGAACCGCCTATCAGCTCGGGAATCCGGCCGGCCAGCGCCTGCAGGACCTTTCCCCCGGCCTTGCGGGTGGCCACCCCCCCCTGGTCGGAGGAAAAGCCGGGAAGCTGCTCATCCCAGCCGGGCGGGAGGTCTCCGGCCAGCCGGCGACGGAGTTCGCCGGCCAGTTGGGGATGGGCGGCCGCATATGCGCCCATGCGCCGCTCCCACTCGCGTTGGCGTGCCCGACCGCGCTCGGCCACCGCCCGGAACCGGTCCTCCACCTCGGGGGGGACGTGAAACTTGGGCTCCACCGGCCAGCCCAACTTCCGCTTGGCGGCCGCCAGCTCCTCCTCCCCGAGCGGCTTTCCGTGTACGGCGAAGGTATTCTGCATGGTGGGCGCGCCGTAGCCGATGGTGGTGCGGACGGAGATCAGCGACGGCCTGTCGCTTGCCGCCCTGGCCGCCTGCAGGGCTCGATCAATGGCCTCCAGGTCGTTCCCGTCCCGGACGTGCTGCACGTGCCACCCGGCGGCGACAAACCGCTGGCCCACGTCCTCGGTAAACGTCAGGTTGGTGGAACCGGCCAAGGAGATCTTGTTGTCGTCGTAAAGGACAATCAGTTTGCCCAAGCCCAAGTGGCCAGCCAGCGAGCAGGCCTCGGCGGCCACCCCTTCCATCAGGTCACCGTCCGAGACGAGGACGTAAGTACAGTGGTCCACCACCTGGTGGCCGGGACGGTTGAACACCGCGGCCAGATGGGCCTCGGCCACGGCCATGCCCACTGCCGCCGCCAAGCCTTGTCCCAGGGGACCGGTGGTCAGTTCCACTCCCGGGGTCAGGCCGGCCTCCGGGTGGCCGGGGGTGAGGCTCCCCCACCGGCGAAAGCGGCGCAGCTCCTCCCGGGGCAGGGGATAGCCGGCCAGGTGGAGGAGGGCGTACAGGAGGGCGGACCCGTGTCCGGCCGACAGCACGAACCGGTCCCTGTCCGGCCAGTCCGGATCCCCCGGGTTGAACTTGAGGTGGCGGGTCCACAGCGTGTAGGCCAGCGGCGCCGCCCCCAACGGCAACCCCGGGTGCCCGGAATCCGCCTGCTGAATCATGTCCGCCGCCAAGAAACGCAGGGCGTTGACGCAAGTCTGCTCCACGTCGGCCTTCCCTCGCATCGACTCCCTCCCCCTTCCTCGGTGGGGCGATTATACGAGGGCGCGGCAGGGGAAGAAACCGTTTGCACCCGCGCCCGTCAGTCCCCCCCATGTGGATGGAACTCGATCTCCACCACGTTCTTCACCCAAAACGCCCCCGCTGACTCGGCCCCGTACTCGGCGTTGCTCACCCCCCCGTCGGCGGGCAGCACAGCGATGCGCGGCCCGTCCTCCCAGGCCGGGGGCCTGCGGCCGTCGCGGGCGTAGGCCAGCACCACCGGGTAGTCCGGGTCCTGCAGGCGTGGCCGGGAGAAGTCCACCTGATAGCCGTCCGCCCCCACCACGGTGACCGTGCCGAGGGGAACATCGGGGAAGTGGCGCTGCCCGAGCAGCAGCAGGGGCACTCCCCGATAGACCCCATGGCCGGCCCAGTTCCCATACAGGTTCTGGTAGCTGCCGGCGCGCTCCACATGGGGCAGGCTGGCCAGGTCATCCACGGTGACCTCCAGGGCAGACTGGGGGCCGGTGAGGGTCACCCGGGGACCGGAGGGACCGGGCCGCAGCAACGCGTACACCGCTAGACCCAGGAACGCCCCCAAGAACAGGACCCACCGGACCGTCCGGTTTATGGCCATCGCGCCCCGCCGCCGGCCAGGAACCACCCAGCCGCCGCCAGCCCCCCCACGGCCACGGCCAGGGCCGCCCGATCTCTCCGCCGCCACGGCCTGACGTCCAGTACTGTACGGGACGGGTGGCGCCCGAACGCCCTGCCCTGCATGGCCATGGCCAGGCAGTCGGCGCGCATGAGGGCGGAAGCCAGTACGGGAACTGCAGTCCAGCGGACGTGGGTCAGTAGGTTCCACGGACGGAGCCGCAGGCCCCGTACCGCCTGCGCCTCCCGGACACGCTGGTACTCTGCGGCGAACAGGGGGAGGAACCTGAGGGCCAACACCAGGGTGTAGGTGTACCGGTAGGGCAGCCTGGTGTGGCTGAGGGCGGCCGCGAAATCCTCGGGCGGCGTGGTGGCCACAAACAGCAGGCTCCCCGCCAGCACCCCGAAGAACCGCAGGGCCATCTGGGCGCCGATCTTGATCCCCTGCAGGGTGACGGACAGGGGACCGAGCCGAGCCACCTCGTCCCCCGGAGCCAGGAGGGCCTGGACCAAGAAGATGAACCCCCCGAACACCAGGGCCAGCCGGAAAGTCCTGGCCGCTGCCAGCCGCCTACCGCCGAGGACAAGGACCGGGGCCACCAGGGCCCCCTTGGCGGCCAGGCCGGGGGCGGCCAATACGGCAGCCGCGTAGGCGCACAGCAAGGCGAACTTGGCCAGGGGGTGGCTCACCTCGCTCCTCCCCTCCTGGGTGCCGCGGCCCCCGGTGAGGAGACCACAAGTCGATCCCCAGCCGTCCAAAACTGAGGGGTGAACGCTTCCTGGCCCCGGCGGCCCAGTTCAGCGAACACCTCCCGGGCAGGCCCGTGCAGGGGTTCCCCGCCCAAGTAGAGGATGCGGTGGGCGAGCTCGGCCACAGCGGGGATGTCATGGGAGACCAACACCACTGCCGCCCCGCCGGCGGCCGCCCTGCTGATGGCCTGGGCCGTCCAGCGGACGTTGACCTCGTCTTGACCGATGAAGGGTTCGTCAAGGAGGAGAAGGCGCGGTCTGCGGGCCAGGGCCAGGGCCACGGTGAGGCGGCGGCGTTCCCCCACGCTCAACTGCAGGGGATGTACGTCGGCCAGTTCCGTAAGTCCGGCCTGAGCCAGCCACGGCCCTGCCTCCGCTTCCATTCCCGGGCCACCCAGGGAGAACTCCTCAACCACGGTGGAGGCAAACAGCTGATGGCGCGGCATCTGGAATACGACGCCCACCTGGGCCGGGTTACACCCTCGCAGGGTACCCGCGTCGGGGCGGCGCAGCCCGGCCAGGACCCTGAGCAGGGACGACTTCCCCGCCCCGTTGGGGCCGATCAGCCCCAGGACCTCCCCGGGCGAGAGGGAGAAGGACAGGCCGTGAAACAGCTCCTGGCCCCCGGGGTAAGCGTGGGACAGACTGCGGACGGAGACCGCTTTGCCTGGGGCCGGGGCCGGGGGGCGGGGCAGCCCTCCCTGCAGACCCCGGACGGGCAGTCCCTGCCGCATCGCTTTCCCGAGGGTCATCCCCGGCCAACTGCCCACCACATGGCCCCCGGCGATCCACAACAGGCGAGGCCGCCGGCGAAGGAGGGGAACCAGGCGATGCTCAGCCACCAGTACGCCCCGGCCCGCCTGCGTCAGGTGGGAAAGGAGGTCCAACAGGCGGGCCGCGGCCGGCGGGTCCAAGTGTGCTGTGGGCTCGTCCAGCATGAGGAACTGCGGTTCCATGGCCAGAATCGCCCCCAGGGCCACCCGCTGCTTCTCCCCCCCAGAGAGGGTCCAGGTCCGGCGGTTCGCCAACTCCTCCACTCCGGCTGCGGCCAGGGCGGCATCCACCCGCCGACGGACTTCCTCCCTGGGCAACCCCAAGTTCTCCGGCCCGAAGGCCACCTCGTCCCTTACCCGCAGGGTGCAGATCTGAGCTTCCGGGTCCTGCTGCACCAGGCCCACCCGCTCCGCCCGCTGGGCCAGGGGAGGCGCGGGCCGTCCGTCCAGCCACAGCTGACCATCCAGGTGGGCGGGGATGCCCTCGGGGATGAGCCCGGCCAGCGCGTGCAGCAGGGTGGATTTCCCCGCCCCTGACAGGCCGGCCAGACAGGTCAGCTCGCCGGGCTCCAGGGTGAAACAGAGTCGGCTCAGGGCGGGGCGGCTACGGGCGGGGTAGCGCACCGAGAGCCGCTTGGCCTGCAACCTGCTCACTTGACCTCCAGAGTGACCAAGTCCTGGACCCACTCACTCCCGGAGTGGTCCTTGGCCACCAGCCGCAGGTCCTGCCGGTCTTGAACCACCAACAGGGCAGAGCCGGTCATGGCTTCCTCCAGGGTGAAGGCGGCTCGGTACCCATCTCGGGCGCGGGCCACCAGCTGGCTGGCCCCCGGCAGCGGCTGAGCATGCACCAGCAGCTGGCTCACCGGAACGCCAGTGTAGGGCCGCTCCGGCACATAGGTCACTGCGCCTTGGAGGGTGGCCCGGATGGTGACTTCCCTTCCCTCCCAGTGTTCGTATTGGAAGAGGAAGGGGCGTTCGACCTGTCCTTCGACGCGCAACGTCCCAGGGCCCAAGGGGGGCTGGTAGACATCTAGGTAGTAGTACACCCCGCCCGCCAGCATGGCCACCGCCACTCCACCCGCCAAGCCGGCGCGGAGGCGGCTTCCGCGAACCGTGGGGGCCGGGGCCAGCCCCGCCCGCCGCAGGAGACGGACCAGATCACAGCTCAGCCATCCCCCCAGGACGGCCCCCGAGATGGCGGCCAGTCCGCCCATGAACAGGATGTAGTCCCAGGGCACTCCAGAGAAGTAAAGCGCCTGGAATATGAACACGTTGGAGGAGGAAGCCACTGCCCCGGAGAGGACCAGAGTCCAGGGCGGGCGACGCGGATCCAGGGAAGTCCCCACATCCACGAAGGCACCCTCCACCGCGGAAACCAGGAGGATCACCACCCCGTGGGTCCCCCCCATGAGGAACTCCACTGTCCCCTTCACCAGGCCGGTCAGGGTGGCGGCTCCTACCCGGCGCACCAGCGCGGCGGCCAACAGTGGCCACACCACGTGCAATCCGGCCAGCATCTGCCCCGCCCCAAACGGCACCCCGAAGAAGCGGTTGACGAGGTTTCCCAGGTAGCCGATGTACGCTGATAGGGCGCCGCCCACCGAAGCCAACAGGGCCACGAGCACGATGTCCCGCACCCCAAACCGGCCCAGGCCGGCGGCGGCAGGCGCCCGATCGCTCACTGATCGAACAGGAGCACGATCTCGGTGACCCACTTCACCTTCCTCAGCCCGGCAGGCGCGGGGGCGGAGTCATCCCACACAAACAGCAGCGGCCCTCCCTGCTCGCAGGTCAAATACTGGCCGTCGCCCTTGAGGGCGATGATGAATCGATCGTTGCCGGCCACCACTGCGGAGGGAAGGGTCTGGGCGAACCCATCCGCGGCCCTGATCTCCACGGAGTAACCGGAGAGGGCAAGCGCCTGGTTGAAGTGTTCCTCTGCGTAGTAGATCCCGCGCTCGACGGGGGGGGCCCGGTCGTCGTCCACGTAGGCCACCAGCCGCCACAGGGGAAATCCGGTGTACGTGTGCTCCTCCCCCTTTCGGGTGAAGGTGACGGTGGCTGTGTGGCACGGGCAGCCGGCCCCCGCCTCCAGCTCCCGGCGATCGAACACCCGCTCCACCGCCCCTTCCATCCGCAGCTGATATTCGGCATAGGGGCCACCGGCCAGGAGCTGGGTCACCATCCGGGCCGAGCGAGCACCCTCGAACTGCGGGACCCCCGGTCCCACCTTGACCAGCCGGAAGTATCCGGGGTCAACGGGGAGATACTCACCGTCGCGCTTGAAGGCCAGGATCCACTTCCCCTCCCCGTCTTCCAGCTCACCATAGACATAGCGCATCCGGTAACCGTCGGCGGCCACCACCTCCACCTGAGTATCGGCCGGGAGGTTTCCCAGCAGGGTGGTTACCGGGATCCCGGTCCAGCAAGCGGTCACCTCCCTACCTGTGCTGGTGGTGTAGCTCCCGGCTTGGGTGAGGCTCACGAACGTGGTCTCCAGCTCGGGCAGCGTGTAGATCTGCTCCTCGCCGTCGCCCACCTTGAGCGTGGCCTCCTCGACCCACCCCCCGACTTCGGGCAGGGCGGCGAAGTCCCCGTCCCAGTTCACCACCAACCACTTGACGCCCTTCACCAGCAGACCGGTGGCCGAGGGTAGGTCCTGGAAGTAGTGGGCGTGTTCGCCCAACGCCTGGACCTGATCGTCGTTGGACACCCTACCGTCCGGGGCCAAGAACACCAGCTGGGGACCACTGCCCCACTCCGGGACCGCCTGCCCATCCCGGGAGATGGCGAGGATCGGCTCCCCCAGCGGGGATTCCCCGTACACCACCGGCGCGGGGAGCGCCTTGGCGTAGCCGTCCACCGCGACGACCCACAGCAGATCGCCGGCGGCCATCCCCCCCACCGCGTCCACCAACCCGGCCAGGGGGAATCCCCGGTAGTGGTGGGGTTCCTTCCAGTTGGGCTGATCCGGCGAAAACGCCGGCCCCTGATAGCTGACGGTCCCCGAACGGACGGGCCACAACTCGCCTGCCGGGTCCACGGCCAGCGACTGGACCCCGCTCTGGACCAGTACCGCTTGCCCTGCAGCCATTGCGGACACGAACACACAGGCCACAAGCGCCACAACTGCTCTGTTCATTCCTCCCCCTTCGTCAACGGTTGCGTACGGACCGCGGGCACGGGGAACGCCGCCCGCAGGGGGGCGCCCCGTTCCCAACCCCCGCCCTCCCGCCACATGGCGGGGATCAGGGCGTTCAGCTCCACTCCCTCGCCGGCCAGGACCACGTTCACCAGCTCCCCCACCCTGCGCGCCTTGCACACCGCCCCGGTGAGGACGTTCGTCGTCGACATTCCCCGCAGGGGCAGGGCCAGCGGGGCGAGCAACACGGCCTCTGGGGGCACGGTGATCAGCAGCCGCCGGGCCGGGCCGAAGGCCACCACCTCCCACGTGCACTCCCCCACCCGTACCCGCCGCAGCGCCCCCTCTCCCCCGACGACCTCGGCCAAGAAGGTGTTGCGGGCCCACAACCGGGGATAGTGGGGGGCAAACCGCTGGCCTTCCGGGAAGGCGGCGCGCTCGGACCACAGCAACGATTCCAGTACCTCCCGCGGGGTCCCGGTGGCCACCAGCAGTTCCCCCATGGGCAAGTTCAACGCCTGGGCCAAGGCGCGAATCACGGGCAGGGACGGGGGCGGCCGCTCCCCAGATTCGATCCGGTACAGCCGAGACGGGGCCAACTCCACCCGGCGGGCCAGTTCGCGCAGGGGGACGCGCTGCTCCAGGCGTGCCCGGCGGATGAGCGTACCAAAGGTCTGTTTGGCCACCTCACAGGGTATTCCGCCCGTTGCCATTTGTCAACGGGGTTGGCGGAGCCGCCCCTCCCAGCTACGATCACCTGTGACCCGGTGGATCCTGCACCTGGACATGGATGCCTTCTACGCATCCGTGGAGCAGCTGGACGATCCCGCCCTGCGCGGGCGTCCGGTGGTAGTGGGGGGGCTGGGGCCTCGCGGGGTGGTGGCCACCGCCTCCTACCCGGCCCGCGCCTACGGCGTTCACTCCGCCCAGCCCATGGCCAAGGCCCGGCGCCTGTGCCCCCAGGCCGTGTTCTTGGCCCCGCGCTTCGCCCGTTACGAGGAGGTGTCCCGCCAGATCTCTCGGATCCTCCTCGAGTACACCCCGCTAGTGGAGACCGTCTCCCTGGACGAGGCGTTCCTCGACGTCACCGGCGCCGGCCGCCACCCGGACGAGCTGGCCCAGGAGCTGCACGCCCGCATCCCGCAACAGGTGGGACTCAGCTGCTCGGTGGGGTTGGGGCCCAACAAGCTGGTGGCCAAGTTGGCCTCCGACGCCGCCAAGCCCGGCGGCCTGCGGGTGGTGCCGCCCGATGAGGTGCCGATCTTCCTGGACCCGTTGCCCGTGGACCGCCTGTGGGGGGTGGGGCCCAAGACCGCCCGCCGACTGGTCGAGCGGGGGGTGCACACGGTTGGGGACCTGCGGAGAGTGGACGCCAGCCTGCTGTGCTCGTGGTTCGGGCCCAAGCTGGGGGCGGGGTTGTGGCGCCTGGCCCGCGGCGAGGACGACACCCCGGTGCTGCCCGCCCAGGAGGCCAAGAGCCTGTCCCTGGAGCAGACCTATCCAGAGGACATCCACGACCCGGAGGCGGTGCTGGCCGAGGTGGGACGGTTGGCCCACCAGCTGGCCGCCCGGCTGGCGGACCAGGGGCTGCTCGCCCGCACCGTGCGGCTCAAAGTGAGGTGGTCGGACTTCACCACTCAAACCCGTCAGATATCCCTGCCCGAGCCCACCGACCACCCGGCTCTGATCTCCCAGGAAGCGGCGAACCTGGTTGTCCGGACCGCCGGGGAGGGTCGGGGGGTGCGGTTGCTGGGAGTGGGGGTGGGTGGGTTGGCCCCGGCAACCTTCTACCCCCTGCACCTGTTCACCCGGGAGGGAGAACGTAGAAGCGCTATACTGTAAGCGACATTCTACCCATGGGGTGATGTGGATGAGAGCTGTGGCGATGCTTCTGGCGGCGCTGGCGGCGGCTGCACCGGGGTGGGCGCAGAACCTGTGTGACTACCGCGCGCCGGAGACCAGCCTGCAAGATCTGAACCTGTCCTTCTACTACCGGCACTACGAGGACCCGGCCACCCCGGGTGCGGACATCAGCTCCGGCCGGCTCTACCTAAGCTACAGCCGGCTGTTCGACTCGCCCGCCCTGGGCTACGCGTTCGACGGCTCCACCGAGCTGTCGCTGACGAACCTCTCCCTGGCGGGGATGGCCGCCCAGGCCAGCGGGACCGTGCGGAGGTACTTGGGGGAGGAGCTGCCGTACTTCGCCTTCGGCGGCGTGGAGTCGTCGCTGGCCTTCGGCCAGACCCACCCAGCCCTGGAGGTCCGAGCCGGGCTGGGCTACGGGCACTTCACCGACGTCACCCCGATGGCCATGGCGTACCACATCGAAGGGAAGCTGCTACGGATGGGGGCGTTGGCCGCCCCGCTGTCCGATCAGAACATCGCGGACATCGCCGCGGAGCTGGGTCGGGCCGAGGAATACGAGGACGTCTCCGCCCTGGTGGCGGCGGTGGAGGGGATCGTCGAACAGCAGACCGGGGTCACTCTGGATGCGCGGGCTCTGCTGGCCATCGAGGATGTGATCCAGCAGACCGGCCGCGAGCGCTACTGCGGCTACGCCATCCAGTTCGGCATGGGGTATGAGCTCCTCGACCCCCAGCAAGGACCACGGGACTTCCTCCTCGCCTTGTCCGCCGACGGGGCGGTGGCACCCACCCCGGACTCCCAGCTGCTGGTCCGCGGCAGCTTGTCCGGGCCCTACCGCCTCCTGGAACAGTACACCCTGGTGTTCGCCGCCTCCTACGACTACCAGCTCAACGGCACCACCTCGTTCGCTGCCAAGTACAACCTGCGCCAGGTCAAGCCGCCCCAGCAGACGCCGGCCGGCAAGCAGTCGGCCACGTTCCAGCTGGGGTTCGACCTGGGGGGGCTGGACCTGACCTTGCAGGTGGTGTTCTCCAAGACCGCCGAAGCCCAGGCGTGGACCCAAGACCTGCTGATCTCCGCGGTCATGGATATCCTGTAGGCAGTCAGTCGGGCAGCTGAGCGACGAACGCGGCCATGGTCTCGTCGGCGAGCACCCGGACGGCCTTCGATTTGGGGAAGTAGCGAGCCGCAGCGATCTCGTCGGGGTCCGGACGGGGCGCAGCGGAAAGCTGAACTCGGTAGAAGAAGATCAGCCAGTACAGCCCCGTGTGAGAGCCGACCTTGGCCCGTACCCCCAGCAGCTCGTGCACCCGGCAGGGGACCCCCAGCTCTTCAGTCACCTCCCGGCCGACCCCCTGGTGGGGCGCCTCCCCGAAGGTCAAGAACCCGCCGGGCAAGGTCCACCGCCCCTGGGTCAGGCCCCGGGAGGGGCGTACCAGCAGCAGCTCATCGCCCCGGCGCACGATCCCCTCGGCGACCGCGCGGGGCAAACTGGCGTGAACGCAAGCCCGCAGGAGCGGCGACGCATCCCCCCGGCCGGGCACATCGTCCTTTCCCACCCACTGATGGGGGAAGCTGCCCAACTGCGGGATTCCCACCACCACCTCCTGCCCGGCCCACGGCACGGTGTGCAGCTCCCGGTAGGGGAACGGGATGGGGTCGCCCCGAGTTGGCAAATCCAGCTGGCTGCCGCGGCGTACCGTGTATACCTTGCCGTCAATCTCCAGGTAGAGGTAGGCCACAGTGTCAATTCTAGCCCCGGCTGCTTTGCGGCCCAATCTGGCATATGCCATAATCCAGGCGCCAAAACGAAAAAAGGCAGGTGTCTGCATGCATACCATCCACAGGCGTCGCGCGCTGACCCCACTGGTCACCGAGTTCGTAGTGGAGGCCCCGCTGGTGGCCCAGGCCGCCCGGGCAGGCCAGTTCGTGGTGGTACGGTTGCACGCTCGCGGCGAGCGGATCCCCCTCACCCTGGCTGACTGGGACCCTCAGGCGGGTACCGTCACCCTGGTCGTCCAGCAGGTGGGAAAGACCACCCAGGAGCTGGGGAACCAGTTTGGGGAGGGGGATGCCCTCCAAGACGTGGTGGGCCCATTGGGGGAACCCACAGAGACGGAGAAGCTGGGGACCGTGGTCTGCGTGGCCGGCGGGGTGGGCATCGCGCCCATCTACCCCATCGCCCGTGCCCTGCGGGCCGCGGGCAACCGCGTGGTGGGAATCGCCGGCGCCCGCTCGCGTGACCTGCTGTTCTGGCTCGACCGGTTGGCGGCGGTCACCGACGAGTTGGTGGTGTGCACGGACGACGGATCTTTCGGTCGCAAGGGATTGGTGACCCAGCCGCTGGCCGAGATCCTCGCCGCCCGCCAGGTGGACCGCGTGTGGGCCATCGGCCCGGCGGTGATGATGAAGTTCTGCAGCCTCACCTGCCAGAAGCAGGAAGTGCCCATCATCGTGTCTCTGAACCCGATCATGGTGGATGGGACCGGCATGTGCGGGGCGTGTCGGGTGGAGGTGGACGGGCAGGTCCGCTTCGCCTGCGTGGAGGGCCCCGAGTTCCGGGGAGAGCGGGTGAACTGGGACCTGCTGATCGCCCGCCTCGCCGCCTACCGTGACCAGGAGAAGTGCGCCCTGGACAGATATCGGGAGGCAATGGAGGAGGCAACGCGATGATCCGGCCGGAACAGGTGCCCATGCGCGAGCAGGACCCGGCCTCCCGAGTCCGCAACTTCAACGAGGTTCCCCTGGGCTACACTCCAGAGCAGGCGATGGAGGAGGCCGCCCGCTGTCTGGGATGCAAGCAGGCCCCTTGCATGGGCGGCTGCCCGGTAGAAGTTGACATTCCCACCTTCATCCGCCAAGTACGGGAGGGAGACTTCCGGGCCGCGGTCCGCACCGTAAAGCGCACCAACAACCTGCCGGCCATCTGCGGCCGAGTGTGCCCCCAGGAGACCCAGTGCCAGGGGGTGTGCACGTTGGGCAAGAAGTTCCAGCCCTGCGCCATCGGGCGGTTGGAGCGGTTCGTGGCAGACTGGGAGCGGGAGCACGGGGTGGAGTACCCCGACCCCCCGCCCCCCAGCGGGAGAAAGGTGGCCGTGATTGGATCAGGTCCGGCCGGGTTGACCTGCGCGGCCGACCTGCGCCGGCTCGGCCACCAGGTGACGGTGTTCGAGGCACTCCACGAGCCGGGGGGGGTGCTCATGTACGGCATCCCGGAGTTCCGACTCCCCAAAGCGATCGTGGCCGCGGAGATCGACGGCCTGAGGGAGATGGGCGCGGAGATCGTGGTGGACGCCGTGGTGGGAAAGTCGTTCACCGTGGACGAACTGCTGGAGGACGGTTACCAGGCGGTGTTCGTGGGCACCGGCGCCGGGCTGCCCAGGTTCATGGGGCTGCCCGGGGAGTCGCTCATCGGCATCTACTCGGCCAACGAGTTCCTCACCCGGGTCAACTTGATGCGGGCCTACCAGTTCCCCGACTACGACACGCCAATCCAGGTGGGCAAGCGGGTGGCGGTGGTGGGAGGGGGGAACGTGGCCATGGACTCGGCCCGCACTGCACTGCGGCTGGGGGCGGACCAGGTGATGCTCCTCTACCGTCGCACCAAGGCAGAGATGCCCGCTCGAGCCGAAGAGGTGCACCACGCCGAGGAGGAGGGGGTGGAGTTCAACTTCCTGGTGAATCCCGTTCAGTTTCTCGGTGAGGACGGCCGGCTGCAGGCGGCGGAGTGTATCCGCATGGAGCTGGGCCCCCCTGACGACTCCGGCCGGCGGCGGCCCATCCCGGTGGAGGGCTCCCAATTCGTCCGCCGGGTGGACACGGTGGTAATCGCCATCGGCAACCAACCCCACCCGCTGGTGCCCCGCACCACACCCGGGCTGGAGGTCAGCCGCCGGGGCACCATCGTGGCCGACCCCAGCGGGGCGACCAGCCGGGCCGGCGTATTCGCCGGGGGAGACATCGTCACCGGGGCGGCCACGGTGATTTCCGCCATGGGGGCGGGCAAACAGGCCGCGGCGGCCATCGACCGCTACCTCGCTGCCAAATACGGCGGCGGGCACTGACCGGACCGGGGCAAGCTTTCGGAGGTGATCGCATGCTGGCAATCACAGGCGGTACCGTCCTCACCCCCCAAACGGAGCTGGCCGGCGGGGTGGTGCTCATCGAGGCAGGCAAGATCCTCAAGGTAGGACAAGACCTTCCCGTCCCCGCCGAGGCCCAGGTGATCGACGCCCGGGGGAAGTTCGTGCTCCCCGGGTTCATCGACGCCCACTGCCACACCGGGGTGTTCGCCGATGGGGTGGGTTGGGAGAAGGGCGACGGCAACGAGATGACCGACCCAGTGACCCCCCACCTGCGGGCGGTAGACGCCATCCACCCGGAGGACATGGCGTTCGAGGACCTGCGGCGGGCCGGGGTGACCACCGTGAACACCGGTCCGGGAAGCGCCAACTTGGTGGGCGGCACGGCGGCCGTGGTCAAGACTTGCGGCCGCACAGTGGAGGAGATGTTGGTGTTGTCCCCGGCGGGGATGAAAATGGCCCTGGGCGAGAACCCCAAGCGGGTCTACGGCGAACAGAAGAAGACCCCTTCCACCCGCATGGGCAACGCCGGGCTGCTGCGAGAGTGGCTGGTCAAGGCCCAGAACTACCTGGACCGCTGGGAGCGCCACCGAAACCAACCGGCCGAGCCCCGGGAACAGCAGGGCCGCACCCGCGAGCCCCCGGAGCGCGACCTGCGGTTGGAGGCCCTGTCCCGGGTGCTGACCGGGGAAATACCGGTCCACATGCACGTCCACCGGGCAGACGACATCCTGACTGCGTTGCGAGTGGCCGACGAGTTTGGCCTACGCCGGCTGGTGTTGATCCACGCCACCGAGGGGTACAAGGTGGCCGACGCGCTCGCCGAGCGGGGCGTCCCCTGCGTGGTGGGCCCGATTCACTTCTCCCGCACCAAGTACGAACTGCGGGGCATGAATCCCCAAAACCCGGCCATCCTGTCCCGGGCCGGGGTCAAGGTGGCCATCCAGACCGACGAGATGTCGGCGGTGAGGTACATCTTGTTCGACGCCGCCCTGGCAGTGCGGGAGGGGATGGACGAGGGGGAGGCCCTGAAGGCCATTACCCTCTACCCGGCGGAGATTCTGGGAATCGCCGACCGCGTGGGGAGCCTGGCCCCCGGCAAAGACGCTGATTTGGTGGTCCTGTCGGCCCACCCCTTCCAGCTTACCAAGAGCAAGGTGGAGTTGGTCGTCGCCGGCGGCCGAGTGATCCACCGAGCCACCGGAGGGTGAGCAGTCCCGCCCGGAGCGGCCGGGCCCGGTCAGTAGACCCAATCGTAGGCCAGGCCGAGTCGCGTGAGCACCTCCACCCGGTGGAGGGCGGAACTACAGCTGGGGGCAGGGGAGACCAGCCCCAACACGGTGGCCACCGCCCCGATGCCGGTCACCAGCTGGCCGAACGGGGTGTGGCCCTGGACTTGCAGCCAGTAACCCCCCGCCAGAAACGCCAACCCGCCCATCAACACCCCTGCCTTCGACGCCCGGCAGGCACCCAGCTCGCGCCTGGCCTGAGCCATGGCGGGGATCCACTCCTCCTTCGCCAGCGGGACCTCCCCACCCGCCGGCGGGGCCACCTCCAGGCGCACCACCCGGAGGAGGGCCACCTGCCGCGCCCTGTCCCCAGTCGGCCGGAAGGTCAGCGTGTAGGCCGTGACCCCAATGACTGAACCCTCCAGCACGCTGCCATCGGCGAGATACACAGTGTCGGCCAGCGCGCTCCCGGCCACCGCCAGGATCAGCACCGCCGCCAGCAAAGCTCCCTTTCTGTTCATGCCTAGCCCTCCTTTTGCCCGGGCCTCCCCACCGCCGGGAAGGCGCCGGCTCACTATACCTGCCGCAGGCGGCGCCCCGGCACCCCCACAGGCCCTGCCGCCTCCGGCCGCTTGACCACACCGGCGCGGTCCCCTGTCCCCCGCCCCGACGAGCGCAGCCCGTCCCTCCCGTACAATTCGCCACTGTGAAGATACTGGCGGTGTCCGATCGGGTGGCCCCGGCCGTGTATCACGAGCACGTGGACCGGCGGTTCAGCGATGTGGAGCTGGTCGTCTCCTGTGGCGACCTCCGTTACGACTACCTGGAGTTTCTGGTGAGTGCGCTGAACGTCCCGCTCCTGTACGTGCACGGCAACCACGATCGGCCCCTGGTCACCGATGGCGGGTTGATCGCGGCCCCGCGCGGCTGCACTCACGTGGGGGGACGGGTAGTGGCGGTCAAGGGGCTGTTGGTTGCGGGATTGGGCGGCAGCATACGTTACCGGCCCCAAGGTGCCCACCAGTACACGGAGTGGGAGATGCGCTGGCGGGCATGGCGCCTGGCGCCGCGGCTGTGGCGGGAGCGGATGATTCACCAGCGGCACCTGGACATCCTCCTCACTCACGCCCCGCCCCAGGGGATCCACGATCAGGACGACCCAGCCCACCGGGGGTTCCGGACACTGCGGGCGTTCATCCACCGCTGGCAACCCCGCTTCTTGCTGCACGGACACACCTACCCCCGCCGCGGCGTCCCCCGGCGCACCCAGGTGAACGGCACCCAGGTGGTGCATGTGCACGGCTTCCAGGTGCTGGAGGTGGAGGTTGCCTGAGGCGGGAAGGTGGGAGAAGCTCCATGAACTGCTCCACCGGGCGCTAACCCTGGCTGGCCGGGAGCCGGCCTTGCTGCTCCCCTTCGACTGGGTGAAGGACCACGTGCGGATCAAAGGGCGCCGATACCTGGGCCCCCAGACGGTCGACGTGGACAAGATCGTGGGCAGCCTCAACCGCTTCCGCGACTTCGACCGCGCGTTCCTGCCCCGGCGGGCCGACGCCCAGCGACTGGCCCGCCTGGAGGCCGCCTGGCAACGGGGGGAGGCGTTCCCATCAGTGAAGCTGTACAAGATCGGGGAGGCGTACTTCGTGGAGGACGGCCACCACCGGGTGGCGGCCGCCCGTCGCCAGGGGGCCCGGCAGATCGACGCCGACGTGGTGGAGTTCATCCCCGACGTCCCCATCGAGGCCGACATTTCGGAGCGGAAGCTGCTCCTCAAGGCGGAGTACTCAGACTTCCTGCGCCGCACGCGACTGGACGAGCTGCGCCCCGGGCAGCAGGTGGAGCTATCCGAGCCGGGGGGCTACCGCAGGCTGTTGGAGCACATCGCCGTCCACCGGTACTTCCTGGGGTTGGAGCAGGGCCGGGAGGTCTCCTACCCGGAGGCGGTGGCCTCCTGGTATGATCAGGTGTACAAACCGCTGGCCCAGGCCATCCGCAGCACCGGGGTGCTGGATCAGTTCCCCCGGCGGACCGTCGCAGACCTGTACGTATGGATCTCCGAACACCTCTACTACCTGAGGGAGCGGTACGGGGCCGGCGTCGACCTGGAGGGGGCAGTGCGGGACTACGCTGACCGGTTTGGCCTCCCTTGGCTTCTGCGGGTCCTGCGGCCCCGCTGACCGCACCCCTCAGGCTCAGGCAGTCGCGGGCGGCGGTGCGGCCAGCTCCGACAGCAATCGGCGCAGGCCCTCCAGCGCCCGCCGGCGATGAGAGATGCGGTCCTTCTCCTCCGGAGCCAGTTCGGCCAACGTGCGCCGCTCCCCGGTCGGGATGAACAGCGGATCGTAGCCAAACCCCCCGCCGCCCCGGGGGGCCGGGGCGATCTGACCTTCCAGCGTCCCCTCGAAGGTCCACAGCCGGCCGTCGGGCAGGGCCAACGCGGCCACAGTGCGGAACCGGGCACGCCGGTCTCGCTGGCCCTGCAGGCGGGCCAGCAGCTCGCGGTTGTTCGCCCCGGCGTCCTTGGCCGGCCCGGCAAACCGGGCCGACCGAACCCCGGGGGCGCCCCCCAGGGCCTCCACCTCCAGGGCCGAGTCCTCGGCCAGGGTGGCCAGGCCGGTGGCCCGGGCGATCAGGCGGGCTTTGGCCACGGCGTTTTCAGCCACCGTGCGGCCCTCCTCGGGCACCCGGGGCACGGCCACCTGGCCGGGCAGGACCCAGTCCAACCCGGGCAGGTGACCCAGGATACGGGTGATCTCTTGGACCTTGTGAGGGTTGCCGGACCCCAGCAGGACCTTCACCGCATCTTGACGCCCTTGAGCTGGAGCTCCCCGGCGAAGTGGCAGGTGGCGTAGTGAGCCCCGCCGTAGTCCTTGAATTCGGGGGCCTGCTCTGAGCAGATGGGCTTGGCGTACTGGCAGCGAGGGTGGAAGTAGCAGCCGGACGGCGGGTTGACCGGGCTGGGCACGTCTCCCTGCAGGATGATCCGTTCGGACTCGTAGTCCGGATCGGGCACGGGGACTGCGGACAGCAGGGCCTCCGTGTACGGGTGCAGCGGCCGGGAAAACAGCTTCTCGGTCTCCGCCAGCTCCGCGATCTTCCCCAAGTACATCACGGCCACCCGCTCGGAAATGTGCTTCACCACCGACAAGTCGTGGGCGATGAACAGGTAGGTGAGGTGGAACTGCTCCTGCAGGTCCTCCAGCAGGTTCAGCACCTGAGCCTGGATGGACACGTCCAGCGCGGAGACGGGCTCGTCACAGATGATGAGCTGGGGGTCGAGGGCCAGCGCCCGCGCCACCCCGATCCGCTGCCGCTGCCCGCCGGAGAACTCGTGGGGGTAGCGGCGCATGTGCTCGGGCTTGAGGCCCACCGCCTGGAGAAGCTCCTTGACCCGGTCCTCCTTCTCCCGGCCCCGGGCCACCCGGTGGACGACCAGTGGCTCGCCGACGATGTCCCCGACCGTCATCCGGGGATTGAGGGACGAGTAGGGGTCCTGGAAGATGATCTGCATCTCCCGCCGCAGGAGCTTGAGCTCCTTCTTGCCGACGTTGGCCACGTCCACTTCACGATTCAAGCGCTCGGAGCGGAACTTGATCTCCCCGGCCGTCGGCTCCACCAACCGCAGGATGGTCCGGCCGCAGGTGGTCTTGCCGCACCCGGACTCCCCCACCAGGCCCAGGGTCTCCCCCTCCAAGATGAACATGTCCACGTCGTCGACCGCTTTGACCCAACCGACCACCCGGCGGAACACTCCCCGGCGGACGGGGAAGTACTTCTTCAGGTTGTCAACCTTGAGCAGGACGTCATTCTTTGTTGCCGTTTGAGTCGTCACCTTCACCCCCTGCTAGTAGAGCCAGCATGCGGCATCGTGGTCGGGTGCCACCTGCTTCAGTGGCGGCATCTCCCGGGTGCAGACTTCCATGGCGTGCGGACACCGCGGGTTGAACGGACACCCCGGCGGTGCGTTCAGCGGATCCGGCACCACGCCCTTGATGGGCTCCAACCGCTCTTTCTGAGTGGCCAACGAGGGGATGGATTTCAGAAGTCCCTGCGTGTACGGGTGCTTCGGATCGTGGTACAGGGGGCGGATGGGGGCGTGTTCCACCACCTTGCCCAGGTACATGACCACCACTTCCTCGCACATCTCCGCCACCACCCCGAGGTCGTGGGTGATCATCATGATCGAGGTGTGGAATCTCGTCTGCAGGTCCCGCATGAGGTCCAACACCTGGGCCTGAATGGTCACGTCCAGGGCGGTGGTGGGCTCGTCGGCGATGAGCAGGTGCGGGTTGCAGGACAGGGCCATGGCGATCATGGCCCGCTGGCGCATCCCCCCAGACAGCTGGTGCGGGTACTCGCCCACCCGCTGTTCGGGCAGGGGGATCCCCACCTGTTTGAGCATCTCCACCGCCTTCTGGCGGGCCTGATTCTTGGTCACGTTCTGGTGCAGCGTGATGGCCTCCATGATCTGGTAGCCGATGGTGAACACCGGGTTCAGGGAGGTCATGGGCTCCTGGAAGATCATGGCGATCTCTTTGCCGCGAATGGACCGGTAGGCCTTGCCCTTGGGGTTCAGCTTGGTGAGGTCGAGTTGCTGGCCGTTCTTCTGGAACACAATCTGCCCGCTGGCGATCTTGCCCGGAGGAATGGGGATCAACCCCATGATGGACAGCGCGGTTACCGATTTTCCACACCCGGATTCCCCCACTACGCCCAACGTGTGCTCGGACTCGATGGCAAATGTAACCCCGTCGACGGCCTTGACCACCCCATCTTCGGTGTAGAAGTACGTTCTCAGGTCCTTGACATCGATAAGTGGCACCCCGCCTCCTTCACAGGACCGCCAAGATCAGGCCCAACACCATGAACGCCCCGCCCAGCACTCCGGTCGCCACCTTCTTGGGGTCCCGCTTCACGTCCCGTCCGAAAACCGTGGAGGACATGCCCGCTCCGAACGCCCCACCCAACGTGGCGTGCTCAGACATCTGGAGCAGAATGAGACCGATGAGGGCCAGGCAATCGACAAGAAACAGGACCTCGAGGAAGATCTTCATCCCATCACGCTCCTAAGACGGATTATACTGGGGGCGCCGGAGAAAGCAAAGCTCCCCTACGTTGAGCAGATGGGGCCGGGGGCGCTAGAATGACCCGTTGGGCAAGTTAATATTCGTGACCGGCGGTGTGGTTTCCGGCCTGGGGAAGGGCGTGGTCGCCGCTTCCCTGGGCTGTCTGCTCCGCGCCCGCGGCATCGGCGTCACCCTACAGAAGGCCGACCCTTACCTCAACGTGGACGCGGGCACCATGAACCCCTACGAGCACGGGGAGGTGTTCGTCACCGGCGACGGCCTGGAGACCGACCTGGACATCGGCCACTACGAGCGCTTCGTGGACCAGGACATGCGGCGGCCCAACTACCTCACCACCGGGCAGGTCTACTGGAACGTGATCGGGCAGGAGCGGCGAGGGGACTACCTCGGGCGCACCGTCCAGGTGGTACCGCACATCACCGACGAGATCCGCCGCCGCTTCTACGGCGCCCTGGAGAGCACCGGGGCGGAGGTGGCCATCGTGGAGATCGGGGGCACGGTGGGGGACATCGAGTCGCTCCCCTACTTGGAGGCCCTGCGGCAGCTGCGCGACGAGCTGCCCCGGGGGGACACCGCCTTCGTCCACCTCACCTACGTGCCGGTGCTGTCCACTACAGGAGAACTCAAGACCAAACCCACCCAACACTCGGTCAAGGAGCTGCGGGCGGTGGGCATCCAGCCGGACTTCGTGGTGGCCCGCTGTCCGGCCCCCCTGCCCGAGGGATTGCGCCGCAAGATCGCCCTGTTCTGCGACGTACCGCCCGCCCACGTGATCGAAGGTCGGGACCTGCCCTCGATCTACGAGGTGCCGCTGGCCCTGCGCGACGAGGGCCTGGACGAGAAGGTGCTGGTGCGAACCGGGCTGGCTGGAAGAGAACAGGACCTCGCTCAGTGGAAAGCCTTCGTGAAGCGGGTCCGCAACCCCGAGACCCGCGTCAGGGTGGGCATCGTGGGCAAGTACGTGGAGCTCCACGACGCCTACATGAGCCTCATCGAAGCCCTGCGCCACGCCGGGGCGGCCCTGGCCGCGGAGGTGGAGATCGTCTGGCTCCCCGCCAGCGCGGTGGAGGAAGACGAGAGCGTGTTGGAGGAGGTGGCCGGAATCCTGGTACCCGGTGGGTTCGGCGAGCGGGGCGCGGAGGGGAAGGTGCAGGCCGCGGACTACGCCCGCCGGGCGGAGAAACCGTTCTTCGGCCTGTGCCTGGGGATGCAGGCGGCGGCCATCGCCTTCGCCCGCCACCAGCTGGGCTGGGAGGGGGCCAACTCCACCGAGTTCGACCCCGCCACCTCGTACCCGGTGATCGACCTGCTGCCCGGGCAGGGGGAGGGGAAGGACAAGGGGGGGACGATGCGGCTCGGCGAGTACCCGGCGGTGCTGAGTCCGGACAGCGTTGCCCGCCGGCTCTACGGGCAGCAGCAGGTGGGCGAGCGGCACCGCCATCGGTACGAGTTCAACCCCCGCTACCTGGACGACTTTGAACGGGCGGGAATGCGGGCCTCAGGCCGATCCCCGGACGGCCGGCTGGCCGAGATCCTGGAGCTGGCCGGACATCCCTGGTACGTGGGCGTGCAGTTCCACCCAGAGTTCACCTCGCGGCCGCTGCGCCCGCACCCGCTGTTCGTGGGGTTCCTCAAGGCATGTCTCTCCTCGTCGCGCTGATGGCCGTCTGCGCCGTGGGGTGGGGGCAGCAGGTACAGCTGGAGGCGCCCTGGCTCACCGTCTACGATGCCAGCGGCCAGCCCCGCTGGGAGGTGCAGCTGGAAGAACTCCACCGCACCGACTCGGGCTGGGAGGGCCGGGAGGTCAGGGTGAGGCTGTTCACCGCCGGCCAAGAGCGGGTCAGCCTCCAGGCCCCGGAGATCACCGCCGACCGACTGGGCCGTACCTGGACCCTGGCCGGGCCGGTCAGCGGGTGGGCGGGCGAGCTGGCGGTCACCTGCAGCCGGGCTCGGTGGGCCGACGGGCTGCACCTGGCGGAGGTCACCGCCTGTGGCGACGACTTCTCCCTGACCGCGGCCGCGGCCCGCTGGGATGGGGGCGACGTGGTTGAGCTGGAGCAGGTGACCGCCGAGCTCGGCGGCTGGCAGGTGGAGCTGGCCGGCGGCCAGGTCGACCTCCAGGGACAGCGGCTGGACGGGGTCCGGGTGCGCCTGGCCGGCCACGGGCTGGAGGTGGAGGCGGACTCCATCGCCGCCTGGCCGGCCCAGGAGCGGGTGGTCCTCAAAGAGGCCCGGCTTGTCAGCCACCCTTGAGGGCCGCGACCTGACCAAGCACTTCGGCCGCCACCTGGCGGTGGATCACCTGTCGCTGGTGTTCCACCCCGGCCAGGTCACCGGGTTGCTGGGACCGAACGGGGCGGGGAAGACCACCACCTTCTACTTGTTGGTGGGGTTCCTGCTCCCCGACGGCGGCGAGGTGCGCGTCAACGGGGAAGCGGTGACCCGCCTGCCGTTCTATCGGCGGGCGCGGATGGGCGTCCACTACCTGCCCCAGGAGCCGTCGGTGTTCGTTCGGTCCACAGTGGAGGGCAACCTCCGCCTGGCGCTGGAGGGGACGAGGACGAGGTGGAACGGCGAGGTAGACGCCCTCCTGGGCGAGCTGGGCCTGGGAGGGCTGCGGCGGCGCAAGGTGAGCCAGCTGTCCGCTGGGGAACGCCGTAAGGTGGAGCTGGCGCGGGCACTGGTCAGCCGGCCCCGCTTCCTCCTCCTGGACGAGCCGTTCTCCGGGGTGGATCCACTGACCGTGGCCGACCTGTCCGCTTGGGTGTGCCGGCTGGCTGAACAGGGGTACGGGGTGGCCATCTGCGACCACAACGTGCGGGACACGTTGAGGATCACCCACCGGGCCTACTTGATTCACCACGGACGGTTGCTGTGCGCGGGCACCCCGCAGGAGCTGGCCGCCCATCCCCAGGCCCGGCTGGCCTACCTCGGGGAGAAGTTCAGCCTCTAGCCTGCCGGCCCGCCGGCCGCCACAGGCGGCGGGCCACCAGCCAGGCACCGAACACGACAAACAGGACGGCGCTGGCCACGTGGGCCGCCCGGACAGGCCCCAGCCATAGGGAGTCCCCCCGAACAGTGCTCACCAGGCCGCGCACCACCGCGTAACCCAGGAAGTAGACGGCGGTGAGGAACCCGTCCCGAGCCGGCCGCCTCCGCAAGCCCCACAGCAGGGCGAACACCAGCAGGTTCCCCACGCACTCGTACAGCATGGCCGGGTGGAGGGCCTGCCCAGGATAGGCCCGTCCGGCCGGCGAGGACAGGGGGAACACCACCCCCCAAGGGAGGGAGGTGGGGGTGCCGAACGCGTCCCCGTTCAGGAAGTTGCCCACCCGGCCGATGGCCTGCCCCAGGACCAGCGCGGGAACGATCGCGTCGGCCAGTGCCCACACCGGCACCTGTTTCCAGCGGGCGAAGATGGCCAGGGCCATCCCCCCGCCGATCAGGCCCCCGTGGATGGCCAGCCCGCCGTGCCAGATCATGAACACCTCCAGCGGGCGGGCGGCGAACGCCTCCCAGCGGAAGACCACGTAGTAAGCGCGGGCAAACACCAGGCCCAAGGGCACGGTCAACAGAAACAAATCCAGCAGGTCATCGCCAGTGATGGCAAGCCCCTTGCGGCGGGCTTCGGCCCGGACGAGGAAGAAGGCCGCCACGAACGCGATCACGTACATGAGGCCGTAGTAGCGGACCTGTAGCGGGCCAAGGCGGAACAGGACCGGATGCACCGAACCCACCTCCTCGGCCCCGATTATAATGCGCATGTGACCTCGAAAATCCGCTATCTGGCCCCAGCGGTCTCTGCAGCCACGTTGTGGGCGGCGTTCTTCCCCGGCTGGGGGTGGTTGGCTTGGCTGGCGCCGGCGGGACTCCTGTGGGCCGTGGACGGGGCCGGCCTGCGCCGCGGTCTGCTCCTGGGAGCCCTGTTCGGGGTGGTGTTCTTCTCCCTGGAGCTTTCCTTCGTGTGGGAGCTGCGCTCGCTGGTCGGGGGCCTGGCTGCGGCCGCCTGGGCCCTGCTGGTCTGCTTCGGCGCCCTGTACTTCGCCGCGTTCGGCGGGCTGGGTGGCTGGAGGGGCGGGCCGGCCATGTGGGCGGGGGCGTGGGCGGGGATGGAGGCCCTGCGGAGCCTGGGTCCGTTGGGGTTCACCTTGGGAAGCGTGCCCGGCGCCTTGGCCGGCCAGCCGTTCCTGCCCGCCGCCGCTTGGGGGGGGCCGTGGCTTCTGTCGCTCGCCGCGGCCTGGACCGCTGGCTGCCTGGCACGGGGCGTGCGCAGCCGGCGGTGGCTGGCGGTCTCCCCGCTGGGGCCATTGGCCCTGTTGGGGTTGGCGCTGGCTCACCCCTCCCTCCCCACCACCGGCGAACTGCAGGTGGCGGCGGTCCAACCTGGCATCCCCCAGGAGGAGAAGCTTGACCCGGACTACGTCCCGCGTCACCTGGCCCTGTACCGCGACCTGCTGGGAACGGTGGGCCGGGAGGCGGAGCTGGTGGTGCTCCCGGAGAACGCCATCAGCGGCTTCCTGGCGGAGGACCCGGAGGCCATGCTCCCGTTCACCGGGGCGGCTCGTCGGCTGCAGGCCACCTTGCTGGTGGGCTCAGGCTACCGGGAGGGGGACGAGGTCTACAACTCGGTTCTCATGATCGGGTCCCAGGGAGGGCTGGGGGAAGTCTATCACATGTCCCACCTGGTCCCCTTCGGGGAGTACCTGCCGGGCCGACGGTTCTGGGAGGCCTGGGGGATGGAGGACTTGCTCGAGGAGTGGCTGCCCCGGCCGTTTACGCCCGGCGGGCGGCCGCGTCCGCTGGGCCCCTACGGGGTCCTGATCTGTTTCGAAACCCAGTTCCCCGGCCTGGCCCGCCAGCTGGTCCGGCAAGGGGCGCAGCTGCTGGTGGCGGCCACCAACGACGCCTGGTTCGGAGGCGCCCGCGTGCTGGAGGAGCACTTCGCCCTGGGAGCCCTCCGGGCAGCGGAGAGCGGCCGGGCGTTCGTTCAGGCCGCTCAGACCGGGGTCACCGGCGCGTGGGGTCCCCGCGGGCGCCTGCTGGCCCGGGGAGCGGCCCAAGGGGCGCAGGTGGTGACAGTCACCGTGCCCTTGGTATCCGGGCTCACCCCGTACAACCGACTGGGCGACCTGCCCGTGGTCGCGGCGATGGGGTTGCTGATGGTGTGGGGGGCGATGCGAACCGGCGGGCCCCGCCGGTGACTTCCGGCAGGGCCCGCCGTGGAGGTCGGTTCACTCCTTGCGACGACCCTCTCGAGCCTAGGGGGCGATGACCTCGATATCTTCCACGTTGTCCAGTTCGGACTGGGTGCTCTGGCCCAGATCGTCGTATACGGTCAACGTCGGATCATAAGTCCCGGCCTCTTCGTAGGTGTAGGTCTCGGTCGTGTCCAGATCCTGCCCGAAGTCGCTCTCCACCGTGCGAACGGTCCCGTCGTCGAAGTCGACGACGTACTTGGTGATGGCGCTGTCGGAGTGGGCCTGGATGGTGAACGTGAACTCGGTGATGGTGGCCGAACCCGTCTGGGGAGCCACCTCAAACACCAGGATCTCGGGTGCGAGAGCTGTGACCTCAACCTCAACTGTGTCTGTGGCCGTGCCGCCGCAATCGTCCTCCACGGTGAACGTGGCCGTGTAGGTGCCCGCAGTGGCGTAAGTGTGAGTCGCCGTCTCGGCCAGCGTGTACACCGAAGGGTCGCCGGAGTAGTCGGCGGTGCCGTCATCGTCTGCGTCCAGTTCCCAGTGGGTAATGCGGCAGCCCTCGGCCGCGAAGGCGCTCATGGTGAATTCCACGGTCCCCCCGGCGGGAATCTCCGTGTCGTCCGCCTCCAGGTAGGCGGTGGTCTCCTGCGGCGCCGTCACCTGGATGGTGGCCTCGTCGCTGTCCACGGGTCCCTTGCCATCGTTGACCACCAAGCTCGCCGTGTAGGTGCCCGGCTCGATGTACTGGTGGGTGGTGGTGGCGGTGATGTCCGTCCCGGTGAACGGAGTCGAGCCGTCCCCGAAGGAGATGGTATAGCTGGCCACCGTGCCCACGGAGTTGGAGGGGTCAAAATCAACTGACAGGGGGGCAGGGCCCCCGGTGGGATCGGCCACCAACACCGCCTGCAGGGTGGGGCCGAACAGCCACCAACAGCCAGTCAGACCCACCGCCATCAGCCCCAGCAACGCCGCCGTCAAACCGATTCTTCTCCGCTTGCCCTTCATTCCGACCTCCTTTGCCACATTGCTCGGCCCCAAGGGTACGCGCCGACTGCCCGCGCCCCCAGGACCTGGGGGGCGCGCCCGCGGGGGGTGCGTCCGGGCGCTGGCGGACAGATGTCCGGCGAAACCGCCGCCGGGCCGCGGTGTATATTGAAACGGAAGGAGGCGGGGTGTTTCCCGGCGAGCTTGAGCTCATACAACAGAGCTTGGACGGCGACCTGGAAGCATGGGGTGAGATCGTGCGCAGGTACAAGGAGGCAGCCTTCGGGGTGGCCTTGGCCATCCTGCGTCACCGGGCCGACGCCGAGGACGCGGTGCAGGAGGCGTTCATCCGCGCCTACCAACGCCTGCACCGCTACGATACATCCCGCAAGTTCTCCACGTGGCTGTTCACGGTGACCGCCAACGTGGCCAAGAACATGTTGCGCAAGCGACGCCGTCCCGACCCGCCACACCCGGCCGTCTTGGGGCCGGACCCCGCCGAAGTGATCAGAAGGGAGGACGTGGCGGCGGCGGTGCGCGAGGTGGTGTGGTCTCTCCCTGAGGCGTACCGCGTTCCGCTGGTCCTCCGCTACTGGCACGAGCTGGACCTGGCCGAGATCGGGCGGGTCCTGGGTCTGGGGGTGGGCACAGTCAAGACTCGCCTGCACCGGGGGCGGGGGCTGGTCCGCAGCCAGCTTGTGGAACGTGGGGTGATCCAAGGTGCTGTTTGACGACTTGGACGTCCGCATCAGCAAGGCCGTGGCCCAGGAGGTGGCACAGGCCCGGCCCCAGCTTGAGGGGTTGGAGGATGCGGTGATGGCTCGCCTGGCCGCCCAGCCAGCGCGGCGGCCGGTCTGGTGGCGGCTGCGACGGCGCCTGGCCGTGCCTGAGTTCTCGGCTCGGCTGGCCGCAGCCGGGGTGGTGACCGCGGCGTTGGCGGTGGGTTTTCTGCTGGGCTGGCTGGTCACACCCGGGCCGCCAGGGCCGCTGGCCCAGGGCCAACCAGGAGCCCTGTTCGCGGTGGCCGACCTGGCGGCCCAGTCCGTGGCCGTGGTGGGAGAGTTCTCGGCCTGGCAGCCCGTCCCCCTGTCCGACGCGGACGGTGATGGCATCTGGACTTTGGTGCTCGACCTTCCGCCGGGGCGGTACGAGTACGCCTTCGTGGTGGACGGGCGATGGGTGGGGCAGGACCCATCGGCCGACGAGTACGTGCGAGCCTTCGGGGAGTACTCATCTGTCCGCTACATCGGAGGGAACACGTGACCAGGTTGACAATCGCCCTGCTGGCGTGCGCGTTGCCCCTGGCGGCCCTGGGCCAAGTTCCCTTCGCCCCCCAAGCCGGCCCGGAGGCGGTGCTGGCGCTCGTCGACCAGCTGTCCCTGCCGGCAGAGCTTAAGGCCCAGCTGGCCGCGGCAGCCGGTGCGGCCATGTCCCAGGGGAGGCTGACCCCGGGGGTGGGGGTGGCTTTCTTGGAGCGGATGCACGCCCTGCCCTCCGGTCAGGCAGAGCCGGCCCTTCGGGTGGTGGTGGACGCCCTCGCCGGAGGCTTCTTGGTGGACCCGCTCCTCAACGAGGCGCTGAAGGGGCTGCGGCTGCGCCGTCCTTGGCAAGAGGTGGTGGCCGTGCTGCGGCTGCGGCTGGCGCTGCTTGAGGCCGCCCGTCAGGTCCTGGCCCAACAAGGCGTCCTGCCTCGGGCCGCCCCCACCATGGGCGGGGGCGGCTCCGCGCCGGTCGGCGACGTGCTGGTGTTGGAGACGGCGTGGGCGGTAGGCGACTTCCTCCTCGCCGAGGGGACCCCGGACGACGGGAGCGGCATGGCCGCCCTGCTCAGACAACGGCTGACGTCCCTGCGGCAGACAGTGCTTTCCCCGCAGGAGGTAGACCCGCTGCTCGCAGTTCTGTCGCCGGCCCTGGCGCGCGAAATCGCCAGGCTGGCCCTGGATCCAGAAAGGAGGTAGGTGATGCGGAACGTGCTGTTGACCGTGATGATGGTGGCGGCGTTGGCCACGCTGGCCTTCGCCCAGGTGGAGCCCAGGGGGATCATCATCGAACCCCCCGAGGAGTCGGGGCTATCGGTGCGGATCTGGGTGGACAAACCCGTATACACGCTGCAGGAGAAGGTGCGTATTCACTTCGAGCTTAACCAGGCAGCATACGTGTACATCTGGGACATCGACCCGGCCGGGAAGGTCACCAAGCTGCTGCCCAACTACTACGAATCGAGCAACTACTTCCGGGCCGGCAGCTATACCATCCCCTCCTCGGGTGCGGGCTACACGTTCGGGTTCTCCCCCGGCAGCCCCACGGGGACGGAGTGGCTGCAGATCATGGCCGCCAAGCAGCCGGTGCCCCAGTTGGCCGGCGGGTTCTCCGCCGACGTCCCCTTCCCCCTCCTGGGTTCGGACCCGGAGGGCTGGCAGGCCCAGCTCAAGGTGGAGGTCCAGGGGCTCATTCCTGAACCCACAGACCGGGCGTTTGCCTTCACCTCCTTCCAGGTGATCTCCGGTGTGGCGCCCGGGTACGGCACCTTGCAGGTGGACTCCACCCCCTCCCTGGCCAGGCTGTACGTGGACGGGGTCCTGCGGGGGTGGACACCCAAGTCGCTGGACCTGATCCAGGGCTTCCACGACGTGCTGATCCGCAAGTCCGGCTACCAGGACTACACCGCCCGGGTGTACATCATGCAGGGCCGCACCCGCACTCTGACCGTCAACCTGTCCCCGGTGGCCCCGAACCAGCCGCCGGTAGCTCAGTTCACCGTCATGCCCTCCGCCCCCATGGTGGGGACCTCGGTGACATTCGACGCCTCGGGCTCCTACGACCCGGACGGTTACATCACCAACTACCGGTGGGACTTCGACGGGGACGGCACTTTCGACCGCAGCGGCCGGGTCACATCCTGGACGTTCTTCGCCCCCGGCACCTACAGCGTTCAGCTGGTGGTGACCGACGACCAGGGGGCCACGGGCCAACAGACCCGACGGGTGGCAGTGGGGGCACCCAACCAGCCGCCGGTGCCCCAGTTCTCCATCGTGCCTCCCAACCCCACCGTGGGGACCACGGTGACGTTCGACGCCTCGGGCTCCTACGACCCTGACGGGTACCTAACCGCATACCAATGGGACCTGGACGGCGACGGGAGCGTTGACCACTACGGCCAGGCAGTCTCGCAGACCTACTACGCGCCGGGCACCTACACGGTGACCCTGTACATCACCGACGACCGCGGGGCCAGCCAGCAGACCAGCCGGCCGGTTTACGTGGCGCCGCTGGGCATCCCCGGCATGCCGCCCATGGGGGGGATGCCCGGGATCTACGTGTGGGGAACCGACCAATGGAACATAACCGTGAACGGGACCTCGGGCTGGGGCTCGCCCCACGCCTACCGGCTGGAGCTGCGCACCGACGGCACGTTCCTCGGGGTGTCCACGGACAGCGGACCCGCCCCGTTGGGCTTGGTCCCTGAGCCCACTGAGGAGGGTTGGCGAGTGGTGTTCGACGGCTCCGTCTCCGCCGGACGGGTCACCTACACCTTCCGGGTGAGCGGGGCATCGTCCATCTACATGGATCTGCGCCTGGATATCGACGGGGACGGCGACTTGGATCGCTCCCCCGGCTTCGTGCACCTGCGACAGCGCATGGTCTCCCCACCCACCAACCCGTTTGTCCTCGGGGTGCCGGAGGGGTACGAAGGTCCCTTCTCACCCAGCCTGGACTTCCGCATCGGCACCGCGCTCACCTACACGGAGAACGTGCGGCTGGTCTTCTACAGCACGACGATCAGGGCGTTGGAGGGTTGATCCCCTCGCGGGGGCCCGCTGGGCGGCCCGGCCCACCGGCCGGGCCGCCCAATCCTCGCCGCCACTCCACCCCTTCCACAGCCAGCAGCCTCGCCTTCCACCACAGGCCTGGCCCGTAGCCTCCCAGGCGTCCATCCCGGCCCACGACGCGATGGCACGGGACGATGATGGGCAACGGGTTCGCTCCCACCGCCCGCCCCACAGCCCGCCCGGCTCGGGGGCGGCCCAGGGCCGCGGCAAGCTCCCCATAGGTGACCGTACGGCCATATGGCAAGCGAGACAGCGCCTGCCAGACTTGCACCTGGAACGCTGTCCCGTGCGCTCGGAGCGGCAAGTCGAAGCTGCGCAGCTGGCCCTCCAGGTAAGCGGTCAGCTGGCGACCCAGTTCGGCGGACAGACTACATCCGCGGCCCCACCGGCCCGGTGGTCGGGGGCCGGGAAACCGCAGCTGACACAGGACATCGCCCTCCCAGGCGGCCGAGAAGTCCCCCCATGGGGTGGTCACACGCTCCCACTGCATGACCGCCCACTGTAGCGCACCGGCCGGGGGCGGGCCATGGCCGTTTGCCGACAAGACCGGCGGCCGTACAATGGCCTGTCCATGCGAGTATTAGCCTTGGGCTGGGATGTCAACGGGCCGGGAGTGGAGCGGGCGAACCTGCCCGATGCCGAGTCCCTGGCCAGCTACGAGGCCGTACTGGTCGACCCCGCCCCCATCTCAGAGCTGTGGACCGGCCACGCCCAGCTGGAGGGGGACGGAACGTGGAGGCTGCACCCAGGGCGGGACCTGGGCCTGTCGCGCGCCCTGGAGCGGCTGCTCGCCCTCCGGCGGGGGGAACTGGAGGACCTGCTGCGGCAAGCGGGCGGGCTGGTGGCGGTGCGGGTGCGCCCCCCGGGGGAGGGGGTGGAGATCGCCGGGTCCCCAGCCCGCCGGCTGGACTGCTATGCCTTCTTGCCGCGGCTCTCCCTGACGGCCGCGGGGCATCACCTCGCCCTGCCCCAGGGGATACGGTTCTCCCCCCGCCGGGGACGGGACATCGAACACATCGACCTGACCCACCCCCTGGCCAGTTGTCTGGCTGCCCTGCGCCCGTTGGGTTATGAAGCGGTGATCACCTCCACCCTGGGCACCCCGCTGGCGGCGTTCGGGCAAGTGGTGGCCCGCAACCGGGTGGGGGACGCGCTGGCCTGGGATCTGCCGGTGGACGGGGGCAGAATCGTGTTCCTCCCGTCGTTTCCCGGGGCGGACCCCACGGAACTGGGCGCGCACCTCCTGCCGGGCCTGGGGGCGCTGCTCTCCGCCCCGCTGGCCGCGGGCGGACCCGACTGGCTGACCCGTTACCCGCTGCCCGGAGAGGAAGAGCTGGCCCAGGCGGAACAGGCGCTGGCCGCGGAAGAACAGCGGCTGGCTCGCCGCAGAGAGGAGCTGGCCACGGCCGGCCAGGACCACGACGCCCTGCGGGGGCTGCTGTTCCCCCGCGGCTTGCGGGGCCTGGCGGCGGCCGCCCAGGCGGCCCTGGAGCGGGTCGGCTTCTCCTGCTCACGGCCCGCCGGCCCCCCTGAAACCATCCTGGCCACCGCCCCGGAGGGAGAGGCGGTGGTGCAGGTGGCCCTTTCCCTGGCCGGGCCGGTGGGCCCGGACGCCCATCGGGGGTTGGTGCTGGCCCTGGACCACCTCCACACCGAGGGACGGCGGGTAGCCAAGGGGGTGCTGATCGCGGTGGCCGAGCCGCGGCTGGACCCCCGGCGACGGGGCCCACAGTGGAGTGAGGGCGTGGCCCGCGGCTGCGCCCGACACGGCCTGGCGCTGACCTCCGGCTACGCCCTGTTCCGAGCAGTGGCCGCGGTACTGGCCGGCACCGATCCGGCCCAGGTCCGCCAGGGATTGCTGTCCACGGACGGGGAGTGGCGGTGGAAGGCCTGAGCCGGCAGACGTGCCGAGTCCACCCGGGCCGCGCCGCCTGCGAGCCAGGAGGGCGGACGTGAGCGCGCCCGTCGCGGCCCTGGCCACTGCCCTGGCGGCACTCCCCGTGGTGGCAGCGGGCGCAAGTTGGTACGCCCGCGCGGTGCGAGCGGGCCAGTACATCCGGCCGGAGGGGCCCGCCGCCCACGCCGCCAAGGCCGGCACGCCCACCATGGGGGGGATTGTGCTGCTGGCCGGGCTGAGCGCCGGCGCCGGGCTGGCCGGGGCGGGCGGCGCCCCCCTGTCCCCCCAGGTGGGGTTCGCCATGGCCGCCACCTGGGCGGCCGGGCTGATCGGCCTGTGGGATGACCTCCTGTCCCAGCGGCGGCGGGCCTCGCTGGGCCTGAGCGTGGCCCAGAAACTCCTGCTCCAGGCGGCGGCGGCCGCAGGGCTGTTCGCCCTGCTCCCTGCTCTGGGGGAAGTGCAGCTCACCGTGCCGTTCAGCGCCCGGGCGATCCCCCTGTCCTCCCTGCCAGCCTGGGCCCTGTTCTTGCTGGTAACCATCGCCTTCGCCGGGATCACCAACACCGTGAATCTGGCCGACGGGTTGGACGGGCTGGCCTGTGGGGCAGCGCTCGTGGTGTTGGCCGGCGTCCTGCCGCTGGTGTGGGGCCAACCTGACCTGGCCTCACTATGCTTCGTCGCCTGCGGAGCGGCGGGGGGGTTTCTGTGGGTGAACGCCCACCCGGCCCGGGTGTTCCTCGGGGACGTGGGGGCCATGGGCCTGGGTGGACTTCTGTTCGGGGTGACCTTCGCCGCCGGGCACGTCTTCCTCCTCCCCATACTCGGCGGGCTGTTTGTCCTGGAGGGGTTGTCGGTCGTCTTGCAGGTGGCTGCGTACAAGCTCACCGGGGTCCGGCTGTTCAAGATGTCCCCGCTCCATCACCACCTGGAGGCGGGCACCGCCCCGTGGCCTCACCGGTTGCCGGGGCGGTCGTGGTCCGAGCCGCAGGTGGTGGTCCGCCTATGGCTGGTGTGCGCCGCCTTCGTCCTTCTGGGGCTGTGGGCCGGCCGCGCCTGACGGGGGCCGGGACAGACGGTGGAACAGGACGGCGGTGACCAGGCACAGGGCCAGGAAGTACCACACCCACCACGGATAGCCCCCCGGCCCGCTTCCCGGCCAGTTCCACGACCAGAAATCGTTCCCCAACACGAACAACGTTGCCAGGGCTGCCAGCCAGCGCCAGGACAGCCCCCAGCGGGCCGGCCAGACTGCCCAACCACAGAGCCAGCGTGGCCCCGACCACCACCGGGATCACCGGCAGGGTGCCGAAGCTGGGCAGCAGGTGGAAGTGATAACCGATCACCAGCCCCTGGCCGACCAGGATGGAGGCCACCGCCCCCGCGGCGGTGGCCCGCCGCCAGTACAGCGCTGCCACCACGGTGGGGGCGAGCACCGCCAGCCCAGTGAACGCCTCGGTGGCCACATCCAGGAACGAGGCCGGCGGGCGCCAGGCGATGCCCAGCCCGGCCAGGCACAACCCCAAGACGAACAGCCGGCCCACCAGCGGGGTGGCGGGACGCTTGGCCACCGGCTCCCACAGGTCGCGGGCCAGCATCGAGGACAGGGTGAGTAGCTGCGCGTCCATGGTCGACATAAGAGCCATCAGCCCCGCGGTCAACACCAATGCCTCCAGGGCCGGCGGGGCGTGGCGGGAGAGCAGCAGGGGGAGGATACGGTCGGGGGCCGCCCCGGGCGGGAGCTCCGGGAAGCTCAGCCGCCCGAGCACGCCGATGGTGACCGGAAGCAGGAACAGAAGGCCGGTGAGAATGGGATACAGGAACATGGTGTCCCGCAGGGCCCGGGGGCCCTTGGCCGCGTAGAACCGCTGGAAGAGCTGTGGAAACATGGGGTCGCACAGGAGCCACAACAGCATGTAGCCCAGTCAGATGCCGGGCGGGAAACCACTGCCCAATCCGGGGCGGGCGAACAGCTCCGGCCAGTCCGCAGCCACCGCCCGGTGGGCCGCCGTCAGCCCGCCCAGGGGGGCGGCCACCACAGCCACCGCCAGCCCCAGCAACAGCAGCAACATCCCCCCCTGGAACACGTCGGTCCAGGCCACCGCCCGCAACCCCCCGGCCAGGGTGTACATGGCCATCACTGCAGTGGTCACCGCCGCCCCGGCCAGGAGGGAAGCCCCAACAGCTCCTCCAGCGCGTACCCAGCGGCCATGGGCTGCATGGCCAGGTAGGGGAGGGTGAACGCAACCATCACCCCCAAGAACAGCAGCCGCAGCGGCCGGCTGCGGAACCGGTGAAACACGAGCTCCGGGGGGGTCACCAGGCCATGCTCCGTCCCCAACCGCCACACGGGGTAGCCGATGACGAGGAAAGCGATGGCCATGAACCCAGTACCGAAAGCCATGATCGGGCAGAAGGCGTATCCGCTGCTCCACCCGGCGCCGGAGAAGCCGAAGACGGTGAACGCGCTGAAGTTCGTAGCCGCCATGGTGAGCAGGAGCACCAACGGGGACAGACCCCGCGAGGCCAAGAAGTAGTCCTCGACCCCTCCCCGCGCCCACCGCCGGGCCAGCCAGCCGATGGCCAACGTCAACCCCAAGTAGGAGCCCAACACCAGCGGCTTCACCCACATGTCCCCTCCAAGAACGAGAGGGCCCCCAGCGAGGCTGGGTGGCCCTCCGGCCTGACATACCTCAAGACGACTCTACGCTGCCCAGGGATCCCCGGCAACCCCCGGCTAATCCCCCTGCGCAGTCGGCCGCTGGTCGCGCAGCCGAACAGCGTGTCGCTGGATCTTGTCCACCGCCGCCACCACCTGATCCATGTCGCTGCGCGCCCCCAACAGCACGTTCTGGGGTAGCCACACCGCCTCTTCGGCGCAGGCCCGCGCAGTGACCGCACACCCCGTGCTCTCCAGCCCGCGCAGATAGTCCTGCAGCCGATGCGGCCCGAGGAACTCCCGAAACCGCCGCAGCCTCAGGGTGGCGGGGATGAACTGCTCGCGGTACAGGGGCACGTAGCCCTTGGCGCACGGGATGCCCTCAGCGGCCAGGGCCTCCACGAACACGTCCCGGGGAAGGTCGGCGAACGCCCGCCTGTCGTAGCGGAACACGAACAGGTGGCGGCCGTGGGCGGTCACCCCCGACGGGCGTGCCAAGGGGCGCACCCCCGCCAGCTCGCCCAGCTCCCGGCTCAGGTAGACGGCGTTCCCCTCCCGGCGAGCCTGCAGGGCGGGAAACCGGTCCAAACCGGCAAGGAGCAGCGCGGCCTGCAGCTCGGTCATCCGCAGGTTGGTGCCCGGGTAAGGGTGGTGATACCAGGTACCCGCCCGCAGCCGGCCGCAGGTGTGGAAGTAGTAGCAGCGGTCGACGAACTCGGGGTCGTCGCTGACGATGGCCCCCCCTTCGCCGCCGGACAGGTTCTTGCTGATCTGGAAGCTGAAACAACCTGCTCGCCCCAGCGGGCCCACCGGCCGGCCCCGCCACGCCGCGCCGTGCGCCTGGCAGGCGTCCTCGACCACCAGCAGGCCGTGCCGCTCGGCGACGCTGTTGATCCGGTCCATGTCACAGGGCAGCCCAGCGAAGTGGACGGGGATCACCGCCTTGGTGTGGGGGGTGATGTGGTCCTCCAACAGCTCGGGGTCCAGGCAGTAGGTGTCCGGGTGGATGTCCACGAACACGGGAAGGGCATCGACCAGCAGCACGCTGGAGGCGGTGGCCATGAAGGTGTACGCGGGGACCAACACCTCGTCCCCCGGCCCCACTCCGGCCACGGTCAGGGCGGTGGTCAGCGCGGTCGACCCACTGGTGACGGTCAATGCCCGTTCCGCCCCACACAGGGCGGCGAACCGCCGCTCGAACTCGTCCACCAGCCGGCCGTCATGCCGCTCCCAGCGGCCGCTCTCCAGTGCCGCCAGCAGGTTCGACCGCTCCTCCCGGCCGACCTGCGGCCAGCTGGGAAACGGCTCCTCGCGCACTGGTTTTCCCCCCAGCAGGGCCGGCCGATCCGCTCCCTGGCTGCTCATCCGTCCCTCCCCTCTGTCTGGCCCCCGGTGGTCAGCTCCACGGGGAGACCGCGATCCATCGCCCGCTCCGCGGCCAGGCACATGCACACCGCCTGGCGGCCGGCCACCCCGTCGGCGGCCACCGGCTCCCCCAGCCGAACTGCCCTGGCCACCTGGCGTACCTCGGCCCGCACGTCCAGCGTCTCGTCCACCTCCCCCTCGATGGGCACCTCCCGCCAGGAGTCGCCCGCCCCGACCGCCACCTGCCCCCGTCCCTTGCCTGCGGGCGTGCGCTCCCAGCGGGCCTCGATCGCCCCCCGGTCGCCCATCACCCTGGCAGAGATGGCGTAGCCGAACCCGGCCACGCTGTAGGCCAGCTGAGCGTAGCCCTGGCGGAACTCCACGGTGGCCGCGAAGTTCTCTACCAGCGCCCGCTCCCCGCCCCCGGCCGCCGCCGCGTGGAGCCGAGTGGGCTCGCCCAGGTCAGCCATGTACCAGCGCATGAGGTCGAAGTAGTGGATGGGGGCGTCCAGCAGCCAGCTTCCCACCAGCTCGGGCCGCAGCCGCCAACCCCCAGCCCCAGTCTGGGGGGCAGCCCGGAAGACCTCCAGGTGGGTGGCCCGCAGCCGGCCCACCTCGCCGACGGCCACCAGGCGCTTGACCTGGCCCCATACGGGGGACAACCGCAGCTCGAATCCCACCGCCAACACCGGCTCGCGCCCGCGGCTGCGGGCCCGGCGCAGGGCAGCCAGGACCTGGTCGCACTCCTCAACGGACAGCCCCAGGGGCTTCTCCACGAGCACATTCTTCCCCGCCCCCAGGGCAGCGGTGGCCGCCTGGCCGTGTAGGTAGTTCGGGAGCACCACGTCCACCACCTCCACGCCCTCCTCTTCGGCCAGCAGCTCTTCCCAGTCGGCGTAGGTGCGCACCCCAAACTCGCGGGCGGCCGCCCCGCGGCGCCGCGGATCTCGCTCGGCCACCGCGGACAGCTCGGTCTCCGGCAACTCGGCGATTGCCCGGGCATGCCACGCAGCCCAGTCGCCGAACCCCAACAGCCCGAAGCGGACCGGCCGATCGCCGTTCATGGTGCAAGTGACCGGGGTCGCCGGCTGCGGCCCGCGGCAGCCAGGCCCCGCGAACCACGTTTCGCCCTGTGGGCCATGAACCTCCGCTTCTCCGTGCACGGGTAGCAGCGGGGTCGATCGCACAGCAGGGCCAGGGGATCCCGGCGCAACAGGTGCGCGCCCACGTCGACCACGTCCCTGGCCCGCATCAGCTGTACGGGGGCCTGGCCCACCCGCCCCCGGCGCAGCTTCCCCTCCCGCTCCAGGTGGGGGGCCAGCTTCCCGAACCCCTCACTGCAAGTGGGATAGGGGGCCAAGCGGACCTGCACCATCTCCCCGGTGGGCAGCCTGACCCGGGCCGTCTCCGGGAAGTCCGGCGAGTCCTTGACCACGTCCAGGTAGGGGAGCTCGGCGTGGACCTCGGCCACGTGGATGGTGGTGTTCACGTTTTGGTCTACGCCCAGCAGCAAGACGTATCCCCCCTGGCGCGCCAACTTGTCCAGCGGGCTGCCCTTCCCCACTGAGCCGGCCGTCAGGTGGCCGGCCGTCGCCCAGCGGGCCGCCCGGCCCACCGCCGCCACTGAGTGGCGCGGATGCCAGCTGCGCACGCTCTCGGGGCGACGGCGGAGAGTCTCGGTGATCAGCCCCATCTGGGACGGCGTCCGCCGGGGGTCAAAGAAAGGGGTGAAGTTGGTGAACGTGAACGTGGGCACCATCAGCAGCCCTCGCGGGCCGAGAACCTCCAGGAAGGCGTCGATGACCGCCTGGGGGCCTCCCTCCACGTGGCCCAGGCTGCGCATGGAACTGTGCACGACCACCCAATCGCCTTCCCGCAGGCCCAGGCCGCGCAGGTCAGCGGCCAGGCTCCCCTGCGTGTTCACCGGGACCGCCTCCGCGCAGGCACCGCCGCACGCCGGGCCCGGTTCTTCGCCGCCGGCTTGGCGGGGGCCCGTGAACGGTCCACCACCTCCTCGATGTGGTCGAGCACCTTGCAGATCCCGTCCACGTACCGCCGCATCAGCTCCAGGGGCTGAGCGTAGATGGGATACGCCTCCGAGCAGATGACCAGCGAGTCGGCCAGCAGGCGGACCGTCTCCGGGTAGTCCTCCGCCCGATAGGAGATCTCCCGGCCGTAGTGGAGGCAGGACCACGGACAACCCTTCCCGTAGCCCTCCTTCAGTTGAAACAGGGTCTGGGCGGGAACGGGCCTGGTCTGCCAACGCACTACGTCCACGCCCTCAGCCCGCAGGGCGTCGGCCACCGCACCCCGGAACGCCTCCCGGTCGACGTCCAAGCCCACCGCCCGCGGGTCCAGCCGGACGCGGTACTTGTGGAACACCGAGGTCCGGTCCGCGGGCACGTGGGGGGGGACGATGCCGGGCAGGTCCGCCAACTGCTCAGTCAGGTAGGCGGCGTTCCGCTGGGCAGTCGCGTTGTAGCTGTCCAGTCGGCGGAGCTGGCGGCGGGCAATGGCCGCCGGCATCCCGTGGGTGCGATACATCCATCCCATCCCGTATGCGTTGTATCGGCGGACCTCGCCCGCGCGGATGTCCTCGCCGAACATGCGCAGCATGTTGGCACTGTCCCGGTACTCCTTGCTGCCGGTGACCAACAACCCTCCCTCGATCCCCGGCAAGTTCTTTGTCACGTTGAGGCTGAACGCTGCCAGATCCCCGAAGTTGCCTACTTTTACACCCTTATACTCCGCGCCCGGCGCCTGACAAGCGTCCTCCACCACCACCAACTTGTGCTGCCGGGCAATGGCCAGAATGGCGTCCATGTCCGCGGGCAACCCGTGGATGTGCACCGGCACGATGGCCTTGGTGCGCGGCGAGATTCTCTCCGGGATTCTGCCCGGGTCGATGTTGAACGTGCGGGGGTCGATGTCCACGAACACGGGGACGGCGTTGTGGTGCAACACCGCCGATGCAGTGGCCAGGAAGGTGAACGCAGGGACGATAACTTCGTCACCGGGGCCGATCCCCGCGGCGGCCAAGGCCATGTGGAGGGCCGCCGTGCCGCTGTTGGTGGCGATGCAGTACCTCTGGCCGATATAGGCGGCGAAATCCCTCTCCAGCGCGGTGACTTCGGGCACATAGGGGCCGTGCAGGACTTCCTCGTCCAGCGTCCGCATGGCCGCCTCTTTGTCCTCCCGGCTGATCAGCGGCCAGCGCACTTTCAGTCCCTCTGGAACCGTCGGCCTGCCGCCGGCAATGGCGAGTCGCTGCCTCATGCTCACTCCTTTCTCGGCCAGGAGACGACGAGGGGCGAGTGGATGGCAGCTGCTCCCCGTAGGTGAACCCTTCAACCAGGACCCGCGTGAGCGTCCGGCCCAGCGCGCCCGACTCCGCGACTCGGTGCCGTGTTCTCACCAGCTGAACACTCTCCCCTTCCACTCTCCTGGCACAAATGCACTCCACAGCCAATAGTCGCCGCTGACTCAACACCCTCTACGGGGCACTCAGCCAGCGCCGGGGCGCGCACCACTCTGATGGCGAAAAATACGGGGATACAAACGTTAGTATATCAAAACCGGAGGCGCTCGCAAGGGTGAGGAAACGATTACCGAATAGGCCGGTGGGCAGCGGCCGCTCGACGAGTACGCTATGAATCCTGTGGACCTACAAGTACGCAGAGGGAAGGAGGCAGACTTGGGGCGGGTGCTGGAGATCGAGCGGGCCAGCTTCCCCCACCCCTGGCCGGAAGCGCATTTCTTGCCGTATCTGCGGCGGGGCGACTGTCTGGTGGCCGGGGATAGGGGCGAGGTGGTCGGTTTTCTGATCGCCACCACAGACAGCGAGGGCCGCGGCGCACACCTGATGAACCTAGCGGTCCTCCCGCGCGCCCGGAGGCAGGGGGTGGCCAGCCGCCTGCTGACCACGCTCGCCTCCAATTGCCGGCAATCGGGGTTGGGCACCCTGCGACTGGAGGTGCGGGCCGGCAACCGCGCGGCGATCGCCCTGTACACGCGACACGGGTTCACCACAGTCCGGCGCATCCCCAACTTCTACGGCAGCGGGCAGGACGCCGTCCTGATGGAGAAGACCTTGGGCGGGGCCGCGTGGGGTGAGTTACACTGAGACCAGGAGGAGGTATCCGGTGAACTTGTTCGCAGTGATCTTGGCCGGAGGCAAGGGCGAGCGGCTGTGGCCGGCTTCCACTCCCCACCGGCCCAAGCCCTTCCTACCGCTGGCCCCGGGGGGGCGGAGCCTGCTACGGGCGTCGTACGAGCGGGTGGTCCCCCTGACCGGACCTGAAGGGGTACTCGCCGTGGTCGCCCGGGAGTTGGCCGGCCGTGTGGGCCGGGTCCTGCAGCTCCCCCCCAGCCAAGTGATTCAAGAGCCGAGCGGGCGGAACACCGCTCCGGCCATCGGACTGGCCGCCTGCGCGCTGGCGGCGCGCGACCCGCAGGCCGTGATGATCGTCCTCCCTGCAGACCACCTCGTCAGCCGGGAGGAGGAATTCCGGGGGGTGCTCAGCCGAGCGGTCAAGATCGCGCGGACTGGGCACTTGGTCACCCTGGGGGTGCCGCCGGACCGACCGGCGGTGGGCTACGGCTACATCCGGCCGGCGGATCCCCTGGCCGAGGGAGGGTTCCGGGTAGCCCAATTCCTGGAGAAGCCCGATGCGGCCACCGCCCAGAAGTTTGTTTCCCAGGGGTATCTGTGGAACGCGGGGATCTTCGTGTGGACGGTGGCCGGCATTCTGGAGGAGATCGATCGACACCTACCAGGCCTGTCCACCGCCCTGCGGCGCTTGCGGCCGCTGGCGGGGACTCCGGAGTGGACGGCCGTCCTGGACGAGGTGTGGCCGCAGGTGGAGGCCATCTCGGTTGACTACGGGGTGATGGAGAAGGCGGGCCGGGTGGCCGTGGTCCCCGCCGAGGTGGGGTGGACGGACGTGGGGGACTGGCAGGCAGCATGGCAGGTCATGGAGAAGGATGCCCATGGGCTGGCCGTCTACGGCGAGAAGGTGGCCAGGGACACCACCAATGCCCTGATCTGGGGGTGGGGCGGCAAGCCGGTGGCCGCGTTGGGGGTGGAGGGGCTGGCGGTGGTCGAGGGCCCGGACGCAGTGCTGGTGGCCGACTTGTCCCGCAGCCAACAGGTGCGGGAGCTGGCCCGACTGGCCCGGCCTGTCCCCCGGGAGGTCGATCAGCTGCTGGCGGAAGACCGCAGCGGCATGGTGCGGGTGGTACAGGAATTCCCCGGGCAGTGCCGCCAGGCCCTGACCGCAGGGGAGGCCGTCCAGCTGCCCGAGGAGCTGGCTGGTTTCTCCCGCATCGTGTGTGTGGGGATGGGCGGGTCGGGGATCACCGGCGACCTGCTGGCCCGGTTGCTGCCGGTGGAGGTAATCGCGTGCCGCTCCTATCGACTGCCTCGGCACGTGGGACAGGAGTCCCTGCTGGTGGGGGTGTCTTACTCAGGGAACACCGAGGAGACGCTGACTGCCTTCGCAGATGGGCTGGCGCGCACCTCGCGGGCCGTGGGCATCTCCTCCGGGGGGAGGCTGGCAGAGCTGTGTCGCCGGCGGAGGATACCGTGGATCCAGATCCCGGCTGGCTTCCAGCCCCGGGCCGCCCTGGGCCACCTGCTGTTCACCTTGGTCGGTGCCCTGGGGAAGCTGGGCGCCGACCCGGTGAACCCCGCGAAGGCGCTGGCCGTCCTCGCCGCGCAGGCCCGAGAACTGGGTCCGGAGCGGCCGGACAACCCAGCGCTGGCCCTGGCCCAGGAGCTGCACGGTCGGGTGCCCCTGATCTACGGGGCCGCCGGACGCACCGCCCCGGTCGCCCTGCGCTGGAAAACCCAGGTTAACGAAAATGCCAAGCAACCAGCATTCTGGGCTGAGCTTCCGGAGGCGTGCCACAACGAGATCGTGGGCTACGAACTGACGGGGCGCATTTTCCCCCAGGCGAGCGTCCTGTTCCTTCGCACCGCCCATGACCACCCGCGCATCGGCGACCGGGTGGAGGTGCTCAAGGAGGTCCTTGAGCGCCGCGAGCTGCCCTACCACGAGGTGTGGGGCCGGGGGGAAGGCGAGGTGGCACAGCTGTTCTCCCTGCTGTACCTGGGCGACTGGGTCAGCCTGTACCTGGCGCTGCTGAACCGGACAGATCCCACCCCAGTCCGGCCCATCGAGGAACTCAAGGAGCGGCTGGCCCAGCTGCCCTGGGAGGGGCAAGGGGCGTGAGCGAGGACCGCTACCAGACAGTGGTGGTGGGCGGGGGCCCGGCTGGCGCCGTCTGCGCAGCGGCCGCGGCGGCCGCCGGGGCCACGGTCCTCGTCTTGGAACGCTCGCCCCGCCGCACCCCTCGGTGCGCCGGCCTGGTGAGCCCCCGCGCCGTGGAGGAGCTGGACATCCCCCAGGAGCTCATCCTGCGCCCGATCCGCGGAGCCCGCGTCCACGCCCCCGGGGGGGATGCGCTCCACCTGCGGGCGCCGACGCCAAAGGGGTTGGTCGTGGACCGGGGGAGGACCGATGACCTCCTCCTGGCGCGGGCGGAAGCCGCCGGGGCGGTGGTCCGCCGCGGGGTGGCCGCGGTGGGGATGGACCTGGCCGAACGTACCCTGCACACCACCGCCGGGAGGGTGAAGTTCGAGGTGCTGGTGGGTGCCGACGGCCCCATAAGCGCGGTGGCCCGATGGGCGGGGCTGGACCGCCCGCGCCAGCTGCTGGCGGCGTTTCAGGCCGTGGTCCGGGCCGGGCCGGTGGCCGAAGACGAGGTGGAGGTGTTCCTGGGCCGGGAAGTGGCCCCTGATTTCTTCGCCTGGGCCGTTCCCGCAGAACAGGGGGCAGTGCGGGTCGGGTTGGCCTCCGGCGACGGCCGGGCGGCGGCCAGCCGGCTGCGCGGGTTGCTGGCGCACCGTTTCCCCGCGGCGCAGGTTGCCGGCTGGGTGGGGGGGCTCATCCCCATCGGGCCCCCGCCCCGCACCCAGCTGGGTCCAGTGCTGCTGGTGGGGGACGCCGCCGGGCAAGTCAAACCCACCTCAGGGGGTGGACTCTTCTTCGCCGCCCGCTGCGCTCGCATCGCCGGGGAGGTGGCCGCGGCCGGGCCCGCCGCCCTCCGCGACTACCAGTCCCGCTGGCGCCGGCAGGTGGGCGCGGAGATCGACCTCGGCCTTCAGGTGCGGGGGGTGCTGCAGAAGCTGTCAGACGAGGACTTGGACCGGACGCTGGCTGCCTTGAACCAGCCGGCTGTGCTGCGGTTTCTCGCCCAGCATGGGGACATCGACTACCCGTCGCGCCTGGTGGCCGCGGCCCGAGGACAGCCAGCCATGTGGGCACCCCTGCTGCGGGCGGTGGGGGCGCTGGGCGGCTGGACGCGAGTGCGGGAGCTTCTGGGGGAGTTGCTCGGCGGCTCGGGCAACGCCTAAACTGGTCCATGGCCAAGGGCAAGCGGAAGGGTCGCCGCACGGGGCGCGGGGAGAGGTTGTCCCGGCTGCGCGCCTACGGGGTGACCCTGTTACTCCTGTCCATGCCCATCTTCTTCCTCCCGGGGAATACCGAGTACGGATACACCAAGTCCGTGTACACGCTGGTGTTCGTGTCCGGGCTGCTTTTGTTGTGGGTTGCAGAGGGCCTGCGTCGGCAACGGATTCAGGTGGAGGTAACCCGGCTGTGGCCCCTGCTGCCGGCACTGATCGCCGCCAGCCTGCTGTCGTTGGCCGGCGGACCCCCCCTCTGCCTGGTATTGCAGTCCACCGCCCTCCTGCTGTACTTCGGACTGGCTTACCTCCTGGTGGTCAACTCGAGCGAAGAGGACCGTCACCTGGTGCTGCACTTGGCCGCCCTGCTGGCGGCAGCGGTGGTGGTGGGGATCTACGGACTTCTCCAGTACCTGGGCACCTTGCCGGGGGGGCCGGGCCGGGGGCTGGCCGCGGTGATCTCCACCATGGGAAACCGGGAGTACTTGGCCGCCTTCCTCGGGTACCTGCTCTTCCCCACCGCCATCCTCGTGTGGCGGCTGCGCCGGCCGTGGACCTGGGTGCCGGCGCTGGTGGGATGGGGGACGGTGCTGGCCCTGGTGGTTTTCCTCCGCCAGATTGGTGTCCAGGTGGGACTGGTGGTCGCCGCCTGCGGGCTGGGCCTAGCGCTGGGCCTGTGGCCGGCCCGGGGGGGCGGCCGCCTGCGGTGGGGGGCAGTGGCGGCCACTACGGCGGCCGCGCTGGGGATGGCGGCCGGATGGACCGGACTGCTGGTGGGGCTGCTGGTGGCCGGGCTGGCCGGGGCCCTGTGGGGGGTGGGACGACTGCTGCGGCGAGTGCCCTGGACGTGGATCCCCGTGGGGGCCGCCGTGGTAGCCGCCATCCTGCTGTTGATCCCCCCCACCACTCCCCTCCCCGCGGTGGAGCGGGCCTGGGAAAGAAACTCAGGCCGCATCCGGGCCTGGGACTGGTGGGTCGGCTACCACATGTGGTCGGACAACCCCGTGTTCGGGGTGGGGCTGGGGGCGTACAAGGTGAACTTCGTGCCCTACAAGGCCGTGTTCCTGGCCACCCCCCGGGGGGCGGACTACGACTTCCCCATCGCCCGGGCAGCGCAGGCCCACAACGAGTACGTACAGGTGGCGGCCGAGCTGGGGACGATCGGCCTGCTGGCCCTGGCCGCTGGGCTGGCGATGGTCGCCTACTTCGGGCTGCGCCGAATCGCCGGCCAAACCGACCCCGCACGGCGGCTGGAGTTGCTGCTGCTGGGGGCCGGGGTGATCGTCTGCTTGGTGCACGCGGTCGTGTCCTTCCCTTGGCACCTTCCCGCCCCAGCCCTGGCCTTTGTGGTCTGCTTGGGGCTGGCCTTCTCCCCCCGCTACGGCCCGGTCGGTGGCCGCTCGGTGACCCTGAAGCGCCGCTGGCTGGCCGGGGCCGTGGTGGGCTCAGCGGCATTGGGGGCGACGGTCTCGGTGGTGGGGGTGCGTGACCTGGTGGCCGACCGCCTGCTGCAGGCAGGCCAACACGCCCTGTACCTGGGGAACGTGCCGCGCGCCCGTACGCACCTGGAACGGGCAGTAGCGCTGGACTTCTGCCCCCGCATCTCCCTGTACTGGCTGGGCATGGCCCAGCTGCAGGCGGGCGATCCGGCCGCCGCCCAGTCTACCCTGCGGGCCTGCCTGCCCCGCTATCGGACCGAGTCGCTGTACATCAACCTGGCCTCAGTGGACGTCCAGCTGGGGGACTACGCCGAGGCGCGGCGGCTGCTGTCCGAACTGCTGGCCACCCGGCCCAGCCGGGACACCGAACTGGGGGCCCGCTACCTGTTGGCAGTGGTGGACCTAGGTCAGGGCGACACGGACGCCGCCCAGCAGCGCCTGCGGGATCTGCTGCAGGTGGAACCCCGGTTCGAACGGGCGCTCATACTGCTGGGGGACCTGGCGAAACGTGCCTACCGCTACTCGGAGGCGAAGGACTACTACCAGCGGGCCCTTGAGGTGATGGACCAGAAGATCGCCCAGCTGGAGGCTCGATTGCGGCGGCCGCTCACCGCCGAGGAGTTCGGGGAGACAAGGTCCGAGCTGGAAAGGCTGCGCAGGCAACGGGAAGCGGTCGCCCAGACCCTGGCCCAGCTTCCGTAACCCAGCGGGTTGCGCACCCCCCCGGGGCGGCCGTATAGTCCTTCGATCATGGTTTCCTTTCGTCGCGCTGTCGACCTCCTCTTCGGCCAGACCAACGAGCAGAAGCTGCGGAAGTTGCTCCCGGTCATGGGGGAGGTGAACGCCTGGTCGGACAAGGTCAGGTCGCTGTCCGATGCGGAATTGCAGGGCAAGACCGGCGAGTTCCGCGCCCGGCTGGCCGGGGGGGAGTCGGTCGACGACCTGTTGGTGGAGGCGTTCGCGGTGGCGCGCGAGGCGGCCCGCCGCACGATCGGCCTTTACCCCTATGACGTTCAGGTGCTGGGCGGGATCGTCCTCCACCAACGGCGCATTGCCGAGATGAAGACCGGCGAAGGGAAGACCCTGGTGGCCACCATGCCCGCCTACCTCAACGCGCTCGCCGGCCGGGTACACGTGGTCACCGTCAACGATTACCTGGCCCGGCGCGACCGGGGCTGGATGGGCCCCGTCTACGAGTTCCTCGGGCTCACCGTGGGGCTGCTGCAGGAGGACATGGGGCCGGAGGAGCGCCGGGCCGCCTACGCCTGCGACATCACCTACGGGACCAACGCCCAGTTCGGCTTCGACTACTTGCGCGACCACATGGTGGCGTCCGCGGGCCAGAAGGTGCAGGGCCCGCTGGACTTCGCCATCGTGGACGAGATCGACTACATCCTGATCGACGAGGCCCGCACCCCACTGATCATCTCCGGACCCACCCAGGAAACCGCCCGCATGTTCAAGGAGTTCGCCCGCATCGCCGCCCTGTTCCGCCCGGAGGAGGACTTCGAGGTGGACGAGGAACACCGCCGGCTGACCCTGACCGACCAGGGGATCGCCAAGGCAGAGAAGATCTTGAAGTTCGATAACATGTACGACCCGCGGGCCACCACCGCCCTTCACCACCTGGAAGCGGCCCTGCGGGCGCGCATGTTCTTCAAGCGCGACCACCACTACATCGTCAAGGACGGTCGGGTGGTCATCGTGGACGAGTTCACCGGGCGGCTGATGCCCGACCGGCGCTACTCGGGGGGGCTGCACCAGGCGATCGAGGCCAAGGAGGGCCTGTCCATCCAGCGGGAGACCCAAACCCTGGCCCAGATCACCCTGCAGCACTACTTCCGGCTGTACGGGGGCCTGGCGGGGATGACGGGAACCGCCAAGACAGAGGAGGCGGAGTTCAAGGAGATCTACGGCCTGGACGTCGTTCAGATCCCCACCAACAAGCCCCTGATCCGGCAGCAGCAACCCGACGTGATCTACCGCACCCGCAAGGCCAAGTTCGAGGCGGTGGCGGACGAGGTGGACAAGCTGCACCACGAAGGATGCCCGGTCCTCATCGGTACCACCTCCATCGAGGATTCTGAGCACCTGTCCCGGATCCTCAAACGCAGGAAGCTGCCCCACGAGGTGCTCAACGCCAAGCACCACGAGCGGGAGGCGCACATCGTGGCCCAGGCCGGCAGGAAGGGCGCCATCACCATCGCCACCAACATGGCCGGCCGGGGGACGGACATCCTGCTGGGGGGGAACCCGGAGTTCCTGGCCCGCCAGGAGGTTGACCCCGCCGAGGAACCCAGCAAGTACCAGCAGCTACTGGAGCGCTACCAACAGCAGGCTGAACAGGAACGCGCCCAGATCGTGCGGCAGGTGGGGTCCGACGCCGGCTACCAGCGGCGCTGCCTGGCCAAGATCCGTGACTGGTGCCGGGACACCGGGCGTCCGTTCCGGGCCGCAGAGTGGCAGGACCAGATCCGCGCGGGCGGCCTCCACGTGGTCGGCTGCCAGCGGCATGAGGCCCGTCGCATCGACGACCAGCTGGCCGGCCGAGCGGGCCGGCAGGGGGACCCAGGGTCGGCCCAGTTCTTCATGTCCCTGGAGGACGACCTGCTGCGGGTGTTCGGGGGCCAGCGGATCGGCGCCCTGATGGAGCGACTGGGGGTGGAGGAGGGCGAGCCCATCACCCACGACCTGCTCACCCGGGCCATCCGCCGCGCCCAAAAGCGCGTAGAAGAGAGAAACTTCGAGATTCGCAAGCGACTGCTGGAGTACGACGAGGTGATGGCCAAGCAGCGCCAGGCAGTGTACAGCCTGCGGGAGCGGTTCCTGCTACCAGAGGACGGGGAGGCGCCCGACGAGCCCGCCCTGTGGGAGTACCTGGAGGAGATGATCCAGGAGTACGCCCAGGTGCTGGCCGACCGGTACGCACCCCCCGACGCCCCGCGCGACAGCTGGGACGCCGACGCGTTGAGCCGCGAGCTGGCCCAGTTCATGGAGCCGGCCCCCGCCGGCCGGGAGCTGATCGGGCTCCGGGGGGACGAGTTGGCCGAGGAGCTGGCGCAAAGACTGGGGCAGCAGTTGGCCAGCCAGCGCGAGCGACTGGCACCTCACTACCCCACGATCTGTCGGCTGGTACTGCTGAGGATCGTTGACGCCAACTGGCGCCAGCACCTGTTGGAGCTGGACGACCTGCGGGAGGTGATCGGCTGGCGGGCATACGGCGGCCGCGACCCGCTGGTGGAGTTCAAACGGGAGGCGCACCGCCTGTTCCAGGAGCTGCTCCTCCGCTCCGAGGAGGAAGTGCTCAGGTTCGTGCTCTCCCCCCGGCTGGCGGTCCGGCCCACCCCGGCCCGGGAGGCGGTCCTGGTGGGCGGGCCGGGGCAGCACTCTACCGCACCCCCCGCCCCGGCGCGCGGGCAGTCCGCTGGCGAGGCGACGACGGACACCAGCAAGGTGGGGCGCAACGACCCCTGCCCGTGCGGCTCGGGCAAGAAGTACAAGCACTGCTGCGGTCGCAAGGGCTAGCATCCCCCGCTTGACTGACCCCGGGCCCCTTCCTATCATTGGTTAGCAAACACAGGTGGTGAGTGCTAAGTGCTCGGGCGTCGGCAGCTCCTGTTGAAAGAGGCCGTGGACCGGTACATCCGGACCCGCCAGCCGGTCTCCTCCAAGGCGTTGGTGGAGGAGTACGGCCACCGGTTCAGTTCGGCCACCGTGCGCAACGAGCTGGCCGCCCTGGAGGAGGCGGGCTATCTGTACAAGCCGTACCCGTCCTCGGGGCGCATCCCCACCGCAGCGGGCTACCGGTTCTTCGCCCAGTGGCTGCTGGAGCTAGCCCAGCTGCACCAGCGGCCGGCGTACCTGCCGGTGGAACCGCCGGAAATCGTGCCCCAGGAGCTCCCGGAGCTGTTCAGGCGCACGGCATTTCTGCTGGCCGCCATGACCGGGCAGCTGGGGTTCGTGTTGGTGCCCAAGGTGGAGACGTTGCGCCTGGCGGGCCTGATCATGCGACGCATCGGCACGGGCACCGTGCTGGTGGTGGTGCTGTCGGAGCTGGGGGTGGTTGAATCCCAAGTCCTCCGGTTGGAGTCCGATCTATCCCCCGACGAGGTGGGCCAAGTCGAGGCAGTGCTCGCCGGCCACCTGCGGGGCCTGACCCTCCAGGAGCTGGCCGCGCTGGGGTCAGTCACCGTGCAGGGGTGGCACGATCGCACGGTGCTGGCCGCCCTGGACCTGTTGCGGCGACTGGCCCAGGAAGGCATGCGACGCCGTCTGTACGTGGAAGGCATCACCCAGCTCCTGCGTGATTTCGCCCGGCGGCCCCCGGCCCGCGCCCTGGAGAGGGTGTGCGGGCTGCTGCGTTTGCTCGAGGACGAGCGGGGCTTCGCCGACGTGCTGGCCGCGGTGCGTACGGCCGACCAGGGCCTATGGGTGCGGGTGGGAGACGCGCCCGCCCGAGAGCTCATGGACTTCAGTCTGGTAGCCGCACCGTACCTGGGCGACCAAGGAATGCTGGGCGTGATCGGCCCCCTGTGGATGGACTACGCCCGGGTCTTCTCTGCCACCCGCTACGTAGCCGGCCGGCTGGACGCCATTCTCGCCCTGACCGGCCACATCCAGGAGGTGGAAACGTGAACGAGGAGAAGAACCAGGCAGAAGAGAACGTCCGCGGCGAATCCGTACAAGGGCAGGTGGAGGCCTTAGAGCGGAAGCTGGCTGAGAAGGAAGAACAGGCCGCCAAGTGGCAGGACCGCACGTTGCGGTTGCGGGCGGATTTCGATAACTATCAGAAGCAAGTGGGGCGGGAGATGGAATCTCTCGCCCGCCGGATCTCCGACCAGGAGATCCTCGACTTCCTGCCCGTCTACGACGCCATGGAACGGGCGTTCCGCGCCTACCGGCGAAACGAGGACGCCGAGAGCTTCGTAGAGGGCATGGAGCGGGTCTTCGCCCAGCTGGCGGAGACGCTGCGCCGCAAGGGATGCCAGCCGTTCGACTCCGCGGGCAAGCGCTTCGATCCGGCATACCACGAGGTGTTGGTGGCGGCCGAGTCCGACCAGGAGCACGGGCAGATCCTGGAGGAGTTCGAGCAGGGCTGGCTGCGCGAAGGCAGAGTGCTGCGGCTGGCCAAGGTCAAGGTAAGCCGCGGACCAAAGGGAGGTGAGTCGAATGCCTCAGAAGGAAAGGATAATCGGAATTGACCTGGGGACCACGAACTCCTGTGCGGCCATCATCCGCGGCGGCCGCCCCGAGGTGATCCCCAACGCGGAAGGAGACCGGGTAACCCCGTCCGCCGTGGCCTTCTCCGACTCCGGAGAGACCCTGGTGGGGCAACTGGCCAAGCGCCAGGCCATCCTCAACCCCGATCGCACGGTGTTGTCCATCAAGCGGAAGATGGGCAGCGACCACCGGGTGCAGGTATCCCTGGACGGGCAGGCCAAGGAATACTCGCCGGAGCAGATCTCGGCGTTCATCCTCCAGAAGATCAAGCGCGACGCCGAGGAGTTCCTGGGCGGAACGGTCAACAAGGCGGTGATCACCGTCCCCGCCTACTTCAACAACCTGCAGCGGCAAGCCACCAAGGACGCGGGCAAGATCGCCGGCCTGGAGGTGCTGCGGATCATAAACGAGCCCACCGCCGCCGCCCTCGCCTACGGCCTGGACCGGGCCGAGGAACAGAAGATCGCGGTGTTCGACCTGGGCGGGGGCACGTTCGACATCTCCATCCTGGACATCGGAGACGGCGTGTTCGAGGTGGTGGCCACCGACGGGGACACCCAGCTGGGGGGCGATGACTTCGACCGCCGGATCATGGACTGGCTGGCCGAGGAGTTCCGGAAGGACACCGGCATCGACCTGTCCAAGGACCCGGCGGCCATGCAACGGCTGCGGGACGCGGCCGAGCAGGCCAAGAAGGAGCTGTCCACCCGGATGGAGACGCAGATCACGCTGCCCTACATCACCGCTGACGCCTCCGGCCCCAAACACCTGGAGAAGCGCCTCACCCGGGCCAAGTTCGAGTCCCTGATCAGCGATCTGGTGGAGCGGGCCATGCGCATCACCGACGCCGCCCTGGAGGCGGCCAAGCTGTCCCCGCAGGACATCGACCAGGTGGTCCTCGTGGGCGGCTCCACCCGGATCCCCAAGGTCCAGGAGCTGGTGGGAGACAAGTTCGGCCAGGCCAAGATCAACCGGGAGATCAACCCCGACGAGGTGGTGGCCGCCGGCGCGGCCATCCAGGCAGCCATCCTGGCCGGCGAAATGGACGAAGTGGTCCTGCTGGACGTCACCCCGCTGACCCTGTCCATTGAGACCCTGGGCGGGGTGGCCACTCCCATCATCGAGCGGAACACCACCATCCCGGTGGAGCGCACCAAGACGTTCACCACGGCAGAGGACTACCAGTCCCAAGTGGAGATCCACGTGGTGCAGGGCGAGCGGAAGATGGCCGCGGACAACAAGTCGCTGGGCCGATTCATGCTGTCCGACCTGCCCCCCGCCCCCCGGGGGGTGCCCCAGATTGACGTCAGCTTCTCCATCGACGCTGACGGCATCCTGAACGTGACCGCCAAGGACAAGGCCACCGGCAAGTCGTCCTCCATTCAGATCAAGGAGACCTCCCGCCTGTCACCGGAAGAGGTGGAGCGGATGCGCAAGGCAGCCGAGGAACACGCCGAGGAGGACAAGAGGAAGGTGGAGGAAGTCGAGACCCGCAACCAGGCCGACCAGCTAGTGTACACCGTGGAGAAGGCCCTGGGCGAGCTGGGGGACAAGGTCCCCTCCGCCAAGCGGGCGGAGATCGAAGGGGCGGTGAGGGACCTGAAACAGCGGCTGGAGTCGCAGGCATCTGTGTCGGCCATCCGCGCGGCCATGGAGGAGCTGAAGCGGGCCGCGGGTGAGGTGGCCGCCCAGGCCTACCAGCAGAGCGGCGGCCCCCAGGCCGGCCCCGGTCCAGGGGCGGGCGAACAAGCGGACCAGGGTAGCGAAGACTACATCGACTACGAGAAGGAGTAGTGGGTGCCGAAGGACTACTACGAGCTCCTGGGGGTGAGCCGCGATGCTTCCCAGGAGGAGATCAAGCGGGCCTACCGCCGGCTGGCCAAGCAGTACCACCCCGACAAGTTCAAAGGGGACAAAGGGGAAGCCGAGCGGAGGTTCCGGGAGATCACCGAGGCCTACGAGATCCTGTCCGACCCGGACAAACGGGCGCAATACGACCGGTTCGGCCACGCCGGGCCCGCCCAAGGGTTCGACTTCGGACCCACCGACTTCCGGCGGGCCCGGCAGGCGTTCGACGAGTCCTTCGGCCCTTCCTCGTTCGACGACATCTTCAACCTGTTCTTCGGCGGGGGGATGCGGACCCGGGCCTCCCGCGCCCGCACCGACCGGGCCCGCCGCGGTGAGGACCTGGAGTACCGCATCCGGGTCTCCCTGGAGGATGCCGCCTTCGGGGCTCGGGTCAAGGCCACCGTGCCCCGGCACGTGCAGTGCGATCGTTGTCAGGGAACAGGACAGGAGCCGGGGTCCGGCGTGCGCACCTGTCCCACCTGCAAGGGCAGCGGACGCATCGAGTACCGTCAGCTCAGCATGCTGGGTTCCTTCGTCAACGTACGCACCTGCCCGGAGTGTGAGGGGGTGGGCGAGGTGTCAGAGCACCCCTGCCGCAAGTGCCGGGGCACCGGCCGGACGAAGGAGAAGAGCGAGCTGTCCATCGAGATCCCCCCGGGGATCGAGGACGGGGCGCGGCTGCGCCTGCGGGGGCAGGGCAACGCCGGCCTGACCGGCGGCCCACCCGGCGACCTGTACATCGTGGTGGAAATACGGAACCATCCCCTGTTCACCCGTCAAGGGGCGGACTTGTCTGTGGAGCTGCCCGTCCACTATGGCCAGTTGGTGCTGGGGGGACGGGTGCAGGTGCCCACCCTGGAGGGCCGGGAAGAAGTGGAGATACCCCCCGGCACCTCGCCGGCGGAGGTGATCCGGCTGACCGGGCGCGGCATGCCGCAGGGCCGCCAGCGGGGCGATCTTCTCATCCGGTTCTCCGTGGCCGTCCCCCGCCGGCTCACGCGCAAACAGCGCGAGCTGCTGGAAACGTTCACCGCCTCTCTCCCCCCGCCGGAGGCCTGCCGCTGACCAGCGGGCACGCCGCCTTGACATCTGGCCGCAAACCCTTACCCTATTGGTGCCTCGGTGAAGTGAGCTTTCGCAAGGAGCGGACCGCCGGGGCACTCGTGTGAATCCCAAGGCCTTGGCCTGGCATCCACCGGCTGGGGTCATTTTATTTTGCCCTATCGGGGTTCCTGGGAGGAACAGCCATGCGGAAAGTCAATATGGAGAAAGTGCGGAATATCGGCTTGGCGGCGCACATCGACGCCGGCAAGACCACGGTCACCGAGCGGATGTTGTTTTTCACCGGCAAGCGCCACAAGATGGGCGAGGTCCACGACGGCGAGGCCACCATGGACTGGATGCCTCAGGAGCGGGAGCGGGGGATCACCATCACCTCCGCCGCCACCACCACCTACTGGCGCGACCACCGGGTCAACATCATCGACACGCCGGGCCACGTCGACTTCACCGCCGAGGTGGAGCGCTCACTGCGGGTGGTGGACGGGACGGTGGCCCTGTTCTGCGCGGTGAGCGGGGTGCAACCCCAGTCGGAGACGGTATGGCGACAGGCCGAGCGCTACCGGGTGCCGCGTATGGCGTTTATCAACAAGATGGATCGCACCGGAGCTGACTTCTGGGGGGTGGTGCAGGAGATTCGCGATGAGCTCGGCGCCGGCGCCCTGCCGGTGGTGCTGCCCGTGGGAGCAGAGGAGGAGTTCCGCGGGGTGGTTGATCTGATCGACATGGAGGCCACCTACTACCAGGAGTCCCCCACAGGGGTGACCCTGCGTCCGGGGCCCATCCCCCCTGAGTTGGCCGCGGAAGTCGGCCGGGCACGGGAAGCGCTGGTGGAGAGGGCGTGCGAGCTGGACGATAGCCTGCTGGAGCGGTATTTGCTGGGCGAGGAGCCCGACCGCAGCCAGCTGTTGGCCGCCGTGCGCCGGGGGACGATCGCTGGCCTCATTGTGCCTGTACTGTGCGGGGCGGCCTTCCGCAACAAGGGAATCCGCAAGCTGCTGGACGCGGTAGTGGATTTCCTCCCCTCCCCGGCTGACCTGCCGCCGGTGACCGGCCTTCAACAGGGCGAGCGGGTGGACCGCCATCCGCGCGACGACGATCCGCTGGCCGCCCTGGCGTTCAAGGTGCAGGCCGACCGGCATGTGGGCAAGCTGACTTACCTTCGCGTCTACTCAGGCAGCCTACGCGCCGGGGAGTACGTGTACAACGCCAGCCGCCAGCTGCGGCAGCGGGTGGGACGGTTGTTCGAGATGCACGCTGACAAGCGCACCATGGTCGAGGAGCTCTACGCCGGGGACGTGGGGGCGGCGGTGGGCCTGTCCGAGACCTTTACCGGCGACACGTTGTGTCCCGAAGCAGCCCCAATCGTGTTGGAATCGATCGAGTTCCCTGCCCCGGTGATCGACTTGGCGGTGGCCCCCGAGTCCCGCGAGGACGCGGACCGGTTGGGTCGGGCCCTGTCCTACTTGGTTGACGAGGACCCCACGTTCGTGGTCAAGCAGAGCGAGGCCGGGGAAGTGGTCATCTCGGGGATGGGGGAGCTTCATCTGGAGATCATCGTGGACCGCCTGCGGCGGGAGTTCGGAGTGGAGGTCCAGGTGGGGCGTCCCCAGGTGGCCTACCGGGAGACGGTGGGCGGGTCCGCCGAACACGAGCAGCGGCTGGTCAAGCAGTCCGGTGGCCGCGGCCAGTACGCCCACATCGTGCTGCGGGTGGAGCCGGGTAGACCGGGCACGGGCCTGGAGTTCGCCAGCCGAGTGGTCGGGGGGCGGATCCCCAAGGAGTTCGTGCCGGCCGTGGAGCGCGGGATCGTAGACGCCATGCGGGCGGGACCCTATGCGGGCTTCCCCATGGTGGACGTCAAGGTCACCCTGCTGGACGGCTCCTTCCACGAGGTCGACTCCTCGGAGCAAGCGTTCCGCACCTGCGCCTTCCACGGGTTCCGCGCGGCGTGCGCCCGGGCGAGGCTGGAGCTGTTGGAGCCGCTGATGTCAGTGGAGGTCATCCTGCCGGACGAACATACGGGCACGGTGGTGGGCGACCTGGCCGGCCGCCGGGGCCGGATCCTGGCCATGGAGCTCAAGGGGAAGTCCCAGGTGGTGCGCGCCCAAGTGCCGCTGGCCGAGATGTTCGGCTACGCCTCCGATCTTCGGAACATGACCAGCGGCCGAGGACAGTTCTCCATGCACTTCGACCACTACGCAGCCGTGCCCTACGAGCTCGCCGAGCAGATCACCGACAGCCGCCAGCCGGCGGCCAGCCGCTGACAGATCCGCGCCTGGCCGGCGCCCCGGTGGAACGCCCCAAGCCGTACAATGGAACCCCAATGGGGAGCACAGAGGGGAGCCGACGTGAACGGGCTGTGGCAGAACAAGACTCCGCTGGCGGAGCGCCTTAGGCCCGGAAGCCTGTCCGAGGTGGTCGGCCAACAACATCTGTTGGGTCCGGACGGTCCCCTGCGGGCGGTGATCGAGCAAGGGACGTTCTCCGCCCTGCTGTTCTGGGGGCCGCCGGGCACCGGCAAGACCACGGTGGGCCGGCTGATGGCTCAGCGGTGGGGAGTTCGGTTCGTGCAGCTGTCGGCCGCGCTGACCGCAGTGGCCGAGGTCAAGCGAGCGCTGGTCGCCTCCCAGGAGCTGTGGCAGCGAACCGGCCAGCGCGACCTGCTGTTCCTGGACGAGATTCACCGCTGGAGCAGGGCCCAGCAGGACGTGCTCCTGCCGTTCTTGGAGCAGGGCTCGGTCCTGTTCATCGGGGCGACCACGGAGAACCCGTCGTTCGCCCTCCGGCCGGCACTGTTGTCGCGGGCCCAGCTGTACGTGTTCCACCCCCTGGGGGAGGACGACCTGCGGGCCGTCTTGCAGCGAGCCCTCGCCGACCCGCGGGGGTTCGCCGGCCGGCTGTCGGCGGAACCCGGGGCGGCTGACCTCCTCATCCGCCACGCCGACGGCGACGCCCGCAGGCTGCTGTCCGCCCTGGAACGGGCCGCCGCCGCGGTCGGCGGGGGGACGCTGGCCCGCGACCAGGTGGCCCACGCCCTGGGCCGCAAGGCACCCCGTTATGATCGAGCCGGCGAGGAACACTACAACCTGATCTCCGCCCTGCACAAATCAGTTCGGAACTCTGACGTCGACGGCGCCCTCTACTGGCTGGCCCGCATGCTGGAGTCCGGAGAGGACCCCCGCTACCTGGCGCGCCGGCTGGTCCGCATGGCCTCCGAGGACGTAGGGCTGGCCGACCCCCACGCCCTGCGGCTGGCGGTGGCCGCTGCCCAGGCGGTGGAGCTGGTGGGGATGCCCGAGTGTGAACTGGCCCTGGCCCAAGTCGCCGTGTACCTGGCCTTGGTCCCCAAGTCGAACGCGTTGTACCGGGCCTACGGCGAGGCCAAGGAGGACGTACAGGCCACGGTGGACGAGCCGGTTCCCCTGCACTTGCGCAACCCGGTGACCGATATCATGCGCGGGCTGGGCTACGGGGAGGGATACCAGTACGCCCACGACCTCCCGGAGGGGGTGGCCCGGATGTCCTCCCTGCCCCCCGGGCTCGTCGGGCGTGACTACTACCGCCCCACGGACGCCGGCTGGGAGGCCCGGGTGAGCCGCCGCCTGACGGAACTCCGCCGCCTCATCCGTGGGGAGTCCGACGCCTGACCCGCTCCTTGGCTTGCTCAGAAGTGGAACCAGCCGCAGGCCAGGGCACGGGCGGCGCACGGCGTCCGCGGCAGCCCCAGGGCACGCTGGCATGCGCGCTCTGTCGCCGAGAGATCAACGCGACGGGCGCACCCGGACCGGCAACACAGCGGGCTCCGGAGGAAGGAAAACCACCGGAGCCCCCCGGTGAACTCACGTCTTTGCCCCCTGCAAGTTGAGCAAAGCGAGCAACGCCTCCAGCGCTTCCTGAACCGTCCAGGCGTTGGACTCAACCCCGGTGAACGGGTCGTCCATCTGACCCAGCAAGAAGTCGGCCGTGGTCAATGCGGCCGACAGGTACTTGGGGTTTCCGGTCACCTGGTATCCCTTGGCCAGCGACACGACGATGATGTGGTTCCCGTAGACGGTGGGCTTGGTGAAGTACGTCTGTACGCCCGCCTCCGTGGGGACCACCGTCATCTCCTCGTCGACGAGCCAGTCCAGCGTCCGCGTCGCGTAGTCCAGGTACCGGGCATCCCCCGTCGCCTCATACACCCGGAGCAAACCGTACGCCGTTCTGGCGTTGATGTCGCTGTAATCCTGGTACTCTTCGAACGTCATGCAGGCGCCGGCGGGGACGTCGAACAGCGTCTGGAACCACCCCCGCTCCTCGTCCCACATCACTTCCAGGAGCCAATCGGCGATGGCGATGGCCTCGTCCTGGTAGCCAAGGTCCAGTAGGACCGCCAGCAACCGCGCGTTCTGACCCGCCGACTGACGGCTGGACCCCCACAGCTGGTACTGTACCTCAATGAGCCCGTCCCCGTCACTGTCGGTGAGGGTCTGCGCCCCCAGATAGGCCCGGTGGGGCGAATTCCCCGACGGGGGCATCTTGTTGTCGAGGTCGGTGAACAGCCAGCCGGTGACCGTGTCGATGGCCTCCGCGTATTGGTCGCCAAAGGTCAGCAGCCCGGCGAGCGGCCGGACCACGGAGCCGCAGAAGGAGATGGTCCCCCCACGCACCTCGGCGTACTCCCCCTTCACCGGCCAGTAGCTCCCCGCGAACGCATACTGGACCTTCTCGAAAGCGCCTTCTTCCCAACCGTAGTTCTGCACCGTCCCGCCGATATCCCAGAGCCAGTCGGAGACTGCCGCCTCATCACGGAGGATGTTGGTCGTCACCCAGAACTCGGCCGCCGCTTGGGCGGCGTCGGCGTACGACGCCGTCCCCGTCAGGTCCGCCATGTGGTTCAGGACACGCACAATGTCCATCGCCACCCCCGCATCGGTGCGGGTCGGGTCCCACGGATACGGCCAGCTGGGGACCGCGGGGTGAACATTGTCGACCAGCCAATCCGCCAGGATCACCGCGGATTCCATGTACTTGTCCGGCAGTTCCAGCTGCGCCGTGACCACCGGCCCCATTCCCGCCGCTATCGCTACCACCACCGCCCACAGTGTCAGTCGTCGCATCACCGCCTCCTCTCTTCGTTTGCCGGTCTCAATGCCCGCCTACTACGCGTCATCGACGCCTTCACCACAACATGGGCCGGTGCGCTGCGGCGACCCCCCCGCCCGGCCGCGGTCACGGGGAGGTGAGCGATGTCCCCACCAGCGCGTCGGCCCAATCGGGCAGGTCCATGTCTGGATTCCCCGAGGCGAGTCGCCGTATCTCGAGGACAAGCAATGGGTCATCCGGCGCCACTCTTCGCCAACGGTCAAGCACGGCCAGCGCTTCGACCCACCGCTGCTGGTCGATGTAGATCCGCGGCAGGCCAGCGAGGGCCTCGACTGCCTCCGGGCAATGGTCGAGGACAGCCTGGTACGCGTTGATCGCCGCACCGGGAAGATGAAGCTTGACGAACGACTCGGCCAGCGATAGCCGAACCCCCGTCACGTCGAGCATGGCATCCCGCGGCCCGTTTGCCTGCCACCACAGTGCATTCCGGTAGTTCTCAATCGCCCCGCGATAGTCCCCGAACGCAAACAGGGTATCGCCCAGGCCGGCGTAGGCTGAGGGTGTGCCCGGCCATTTGGTGAATGCCTCCACGAAGGCCCGCCGGGCCCGGTCGATGTCGCCGACCGCCAAATGAAGATGACCGAGTTTGACGAGCAGAGCTGGCGAAGGGGCAATGGCCAACGCCCGCTGGTATTCGCGGACGCCATCGGCATAGGCCGCCTCGACCTTCGCCTGCAGCGCGGGGTCTGTACCGCCTGCCTGGGAGGCGCCCAGCTCGACCAACGCGGCCTCCAGCTGCGCAGAGGCCCGATCACCAGCTGCCTCGGCGCGGGCCGCGATGTCATCGGGCGCCGGTCCGCGCTAGGACAGGCGGCCCCCTGCCGCGAGTAGCAGGAGCACCACCCCGGCCCCGAACAGGATCCAGAACAGCTTCATCCTCTACCAGCCTCCCAGGCAACGACCGTAGCCCAGCGCTGCGGCGGCGTCCATCCCCCGGCAGCGCCTGAGCCGGTGTTTGCTGCGCTGCCCGCCGGCCAACGTTCCCCCAGCCCTCATGGAGCCAGACGAACACTGGCAGCTACGGTCGCCACCGCCGCGTGCCCCGGACATGACACGCCCCGGATCGGACCCTACAGGTTGAGAACGCCCAGCTCCCGGACCATTCCCGCGCAGTTGCAGACTGCGGCTGGCGCCAGGCGTGGGCGCTGCACATCGCCGCAGCGCCGCCTTCCCCTGGTGGGTTGGCCGGCACCCCATCCAGGTCCTCGCCGGGACAGCTCGCGCCCTTGCCCGGGGTCGCCCCCCGGTGGTAACTTCGCCCGGATCTGTTGGTTTTCCGGGTGATCGGAATGGAAGAATACGAGGTCGACCTGCGGGAGTACGTCCGCGTGTTGTGGCAGGGGAAGTGGATCGTGGCCGC
>JBNGCS010000010.1:0-85163 GCA_049975705.1 Candidatus Bipolaricaulaceae bacterium
GCCAGGACGGCGAGACGCTGCACGAGGAGGACCTTACCCTGGGGCCCCACGAGTCCGAGTACATCGACCTGGAGGACTTGTTGGGCCACGGCCCCTATTTGTGGGGGCTGGTCGACGTGGAGATGGCCGGGCGAGCAGTGCTGCTGGCCGTGGAGTACTACGGACGCGGGGCCAGCGGGCTAGAGATTGACAACATCTGCGAGTTCTATTTCTGAGTCCGGCGGATCGCTTCCTCCACCACCCGCACCGCCCGATCCAGGGCGGGGGTGTGTGGGCCCTCGGCCATGATGCGGATCACCGGCTGGGTTCCCGAGGGGCGGACCACCAACCGCCCTTCGGGGGCCAGTCTTTTCTTGGCTTCCCGCAGCGCCACCTCCACACTCTGGTCGGCCAGGGCAGCCGCCCGGTCAGCCACCCGGACGTCGACGCGCACCTGGGGATGGAGCTGGACAGCCGCCACCAGGCGGGTCAGGTCCACCTGCAGGGCGTCTAGAGCGCGCAGGGTGAGCACGGCGGTCAGCAGGCCGTCCCCGGTGGGAGCGTACCGCCCGAACACGATGTGTCCTGAGGGCTCGCCGCCCAGCTCGATTCCCTGCTCCCGCATGGCCCAGGAGACGTGCCGGTCCCCGACCGGCACTCGGACCACCCGGAACCCGCGCCCCTGCAAGTAGCGTTCGGCCCCCAGATTGCCCAGTACGGTGAACACCACCGCGGCGGTGGACAGCTCGCCCCGGCGGTGGAGCTCCGGGGCCAGAGCAGCCATCAGCCGATCCCCCTCCACCACCTGGCCAGTGGAGTCCACGAACACCGCCCGGTCACCGTCCCCGTCGAACGCCACCCCCAGATCCGCTCGTTCTGCCCTGACCAGTGCCCGCAGCGGCTCCAGGGCCGCCGCGCCGGTGACGTTGATCCTGGATCCGTCAGGCTCCGCACCGATGAGGGACAGGGTCGCCCCCAACGCGGCGAACGTCTCCGGGGCCACGGCGGCCGTCGCCCCGTGGGCGCAGTCCAGCGCCACGCGCACCCCGGACAGAGACAGTTTCCCCGCCGCCCGGTGCAGGAACTCCACGTATCGCTCCGCCGCCTCCGGCCAAGGGGAGAGCCCGCCCAGTCGGGCCCCGGCCGGTTGTCCGTCCAACAGGGACTCCACCTGCGCCTCGTCGCGGGGGGACAGCTTCATGCCCAGCGGGTTGTAGAACTTGATCCCGTTGTCCTCCGGCGGGTTGTGCGACGCGGACACCACTGTCCCCAGGTCCAAGCCGCCCTCGCGTACCAGATGGGACACCGCCGGCGAGGGGAGTACCTCAGCCATGTACACGTCGCAGCCGGCCTCCGCCAATCCCGCACCGCAGGCCGCGCTCAGCGCGGGCCCGGACAGCCGGGTGTCCCGTGCCAACACGGCTCGGCGCGGGCTGAACACCCGCCCCGCCGCCCGGCCAAGGCGGAACGCCAGCTCGGCCGTCAGCTCTCGGCCGGCCACTCCCCTGACCCCGTCGGTGCCGAAGTACTGCAGCGTCAGTCCGTTCTCCTCCATGTGCCTGGTCCAACGACAGGACAAACAAACTCCATCCTATTTTAGTCTCAGTTCGGAGACAAGGGGACGGCCGGCCGCGGGCCGATGGGTCAATCGCCTCCCAGCAGCGTTTCCAGGCTGTCCATACCCTCTTCCACCGCCCAGCCGGTGACGCCTCGGTCGAACTCCACCTTCCACCAGGTGTAGCCGTCCGCCTGGCGCGGCCCGTCCACCACGTTCCCCAGGCTCCCGGCGGGCACGTAGCCGGGGTAGTTCGCCCCCTCCACCTCCGGCTCCTCGACCCCGGGTGCGGTCCGCACGTTCAGATTCTCGGCCACCCGCACCCGCTCGCCCAGCTGCAGCTCGGCAGTGGCCGGGGGGGCCGGGTCCACGGCCACGATGAGCCGTTGGGAAGACGCCGGCTCCTGGTCCAGCGGGGTGTCCTCATCGGCGGACACGGTGAACTGGACCCAGTAGGCGCCCGCCCGGCGGACCGGATGGTTCCAGCTCACGGTGGTTTGCTCGCCGGGCGCCAGCGGCGGGTCCAGGGTTTTCTCATAGGTGGCCGCCTCCACACCGCTCTCCTCCCACACCGTGCACCGCACAGTGAACCCCTTGGCGCGGTTGCCGGCGTTGGCCACCGTGACGCTCAGCGGGGCTGCCTGGCCCACCTCCACCTGCAACGGGCTTTCGGGGTCCGCGGGGCTGTAGCTTTCGATGGTGGCCGCTACCCGCCCGCATCCCCCCAACAGAAGCGCGACCAAGGGCAGGGCGGCCACGGCTGCCCCCGCCAGTGCGCGTCGCCACCTCGGTCGCCCCCGGAAGTTCATGGCAGCCCAGCCTAGTCCCAGTTGAGGGTGATCACCATTACATTGGTCCCCGCCGGGGGTGAGCTTTGTTCCCCCGCCCTCACAGCTGGCCCCAGTTCTCCCCCGTCTTGAGGTCCACCCTCAGCGGGACCCGCAGCTGCCACACCCCCTCCATGACCCGCCGCACCTCTTCCCCCACCTCCGCGGCAGCCACATGATCCACCTCGAAGATCAGCTCGTCGTGGATCTGCAGGATCATGTCCGCCGGCAGCCGCCCGGCTTCCCACGCCCGGTGCAGGCGCAGCATGGCCAGCTTCATCAGGTCAGCCGCCGACCCCTGGATGGGGGTGTTCACCGCGTTGCGCCGGTCGTACGCGCGCCGCCGGTTGTCCCGGCTGGCCAGCCCGGGCAGCGGGCGGCGCCGGCCCAACAGGGTGGTGGCGCAACCGGCGGCCTCGGCTTCGGCCACTGCCCGGTTCAAGTAGTCCCGCACCTGAGGATAGGCCGCGAAGAACCGGTCGATGTACAGCTTGGCCTCCTGCTGGGAGATCCCCAAGTCCCGAGCCAGCCCATAGGGGCTGATGCCGTACACGATCCCGAAGTTCACCCGCTTGGCCACCGCCCGCTGCCGGGCGTCCACCTGCGCCGGGTCAACCCCGAACAGCTCAGCGGCAGTGCGGCGATGCAGGTCCTCTCCCCGGTGGAAGACGTCCGCCAGCCGACGATCGCCGGACAGGTGGGCCAGGATGCGAAGCTCCACTTGCGAGTAGTCGGCTGCCAGCAGTAGCCGGCCCCGCGGGGCCACGAACGCCCGTCGGATGTCCACCCCCACCGCATGGCGGGCGGGGATGTTCTGCAAATTCGGCTCCGAGGAGGAGAGACGACCGGTGGCCGTCCCGGTCTGATTGAACGAGGTGTGCACCCGGCCGGTGCGGGGGTGGACGTACTCGGGAAGCTTGTCGATGTAGGTGTTGCGCAGCTTCTCCAGCTCCCGATAGGCGATCAGCTTGGCGGGGAGCTCGTGGCGAGCGGCCAGCTCCCGCAGCACGTGCGTGTTGGTCGAGGGGCCGGTTCTGGTGCGGGCCACCACCGGCAGCCCCAGCCGGTCGAACAGCACCCGGCGAACCTGAGGGACGGAGCTGGGGTTGAACGGCTCGCCGGCCAGGGCGAACATCTCCTCCCGGACCCGCTCCAGAAGGATCTCCACCTCCTTTCCCTGCTCCCGCAGCACCTGGGGGTCTACCAGCACCCCCCGGCGCTCCATCCAGCTCAACACTTCGACCAGCGGCACCTCGACCTCATCGAACAGATCCAGCAGCCGGGCCTGGCGCAACCGCTCGGTTAGGGCCGGCCGCAGGCGGCACACCACCTCAGCGTCCTGGGCCGCGTAGGCGCCGGCACGGTCCAGCGGCACCTCGGCCATGCTCGCCTCGCCCGCGGCCGCCAGCAGCTCCCTGTACGACCGGACCCGTAGCCCCAACTCGTCGCGGGCCACGGCCTCCAGGCTGTGGCTGGGCGCGTCCGGCCGCAGCAGCCAATGGGCGAGCATGGCATCGAATCCCACCCCCTGCACCTCCACCCCGTGGCGGGCGAGCACCTCCAGGTCGTACTTGAGGTTCTGCCCGATGATCCGCGGGCGGGGAGCCGCCAGCAGCGGCCGCAATCCGGCCAGCACCTGGTCCAGCGGCAGCTGGCTTGGGGCTCCCGGGTAGGCGTGGGCCACCGGCACGTAGTAACCCTGCCCGGGCACCACGGCCAGCGCCACCCCCACGATGTCCGCGGTCAGCGGATCCCGGCCCGTGGTCTCCAGGTCCAGGGCGAACTCCTCCACCGTCTCCAGCCGGCGCACCAGTTGGGAGAACTCCGCCTCGGTGAGCACCAGATGACAGTCGGCGTCCGCGGCGGGTTCCAGCTTGAGCTCAGCAAGCAGTGTGCGGAACTCCAGCAGCCGCAGCAGCTCGGCCACCGCCGGGGGGTCCAGCGGGCGGGGAACGCAGTCCTCCAGGCCGACTCCCACCGGCGCCCGCCGCAGGCGCAGCAGCTGCCTCGCCTCCTCCAGCTGATCCCGCGCCCCGGCCAGGGCGGTGCGCAGCCGACGGTTGGCCAGTCGGCCGGCCGCCTCCACGGCCGCCTCCAGCGTCCCGTGCTCGGCCAGCAGCCGGCGGGCCGTCTTCTCTCCCACCCCCCTGACCCCGGGCACGTTGTCGCTGGCGTCCCCCACCAGGGCCAAGAAGTCGACGATCTGCTCGGGGGCCACACCCCATTTCTCCTGGACCCCGGCTCGATCCAGCAGCTCCAGCCCCTCCCCAGGCCGGCGCCCGGGCCGCAGCAGGAACACCCGGTCACTGACCAGCTGGGCCATGTCCTTGTCGCCGGTCAGGTGGAGCACCGGCTTGCCCCGCTCCACAGCCAGGCCGGACAAGGTGGCCATCACGTCGTCGGCCTCGTAGCGCGGCACTTCCAGGGCCAGGATTCCCAGAGCCTCCACCAGCTGCCTGACGCGGGGCAGCTGCTGGGCCAGGGAGGGGGGCATCTCCTTGCGGTTGGCCTTGTAGGGGGCGAACTCCTCATGCCGCACGGTCTTCCCCTCGGCGTCGAACGCCACCGCCACGTAGCGCGAGGGGTAGGCCCGCAGGGCCATCAGCAGGGTGCGGGCGAACCCATACACTGCGTTGACCGGCTCCCCGGCGGCCGTGGTCAGGTCGGGGATGGCGTAGAACGACCGGAACACCGCCGAGTGACCATCCACCAGCAGCAGGCGATCCGCCACCTCCTGCACGCCCAGCGCGGCATAGATGTTCACGGCCCGCCGTCCAGCAACGCACACAGGGCAACCGCCAGCGCGTCGGCAGCGTGGTCGGATCCGGCCGGCCCGCCCCGCAGAAGGTGGGCCATCATCCTCATCATCTGCTCCTTGCGGGCCGAGCCGGTGCCGCAGATCCACTTCTTCACCTCGCGCGGGGCGTAGCTGCGCAGAGTGCGCCCGGTGGCGGCCAGCTTCACCACTCCCAGCACCTGGGCGGTGAGCATGGCCGCAGGCGCGTTGCGGGCGAGGAACACCTCCTCCACGGCCACCACCTGGGGATCGTAGCTGGCCACCACCCGGACCAACTCGGCGTGGATGGCCTGCAGTCGATCCGGCAAGGCCGCCCCGCGCGGCGGGCGGATGGTGCCCTGGGCCAGGGCGCGCGGGCCGGCTGCCCCCTGCTCGAGCACGCCGTACCCGGTGGCCACCAGGCCCGGGTCCACCCCGAGCACCCGGGCCCCCACCCCGCAGCGGGCCGGGGTCCGCCCGGTCGAGCCAGCGGTCACAGCAGTTCCTTGAGTTTGGCCAGTCGGGGATCCACTGCCGGCCCGGGCGGACGGCAGTCCGCCCGATGATCCTCGCGGTTCAAGTCCGCCCCGCAGTGGGGGCAGATGCCCCGACAGCTCGGCCGGCACAGCGGGCGCGGGGACAGGGCCAGCCGCACCCCCGCCTCCACGTGCGGCCGCAGCTCCAGGTACTGCTCCTGCCAGCCCACGCGGACCTCCAGCAGGTCGGTGTGGTCGAATTCCTCCACCGTGTCCCGCAAACACCGCGAACACGGCCGGTGGATCCCCCCCCGGACCCGCAGGGACAGAAACACCCGCTCCTGCTGGTAGAAGGCCAACACGTCGGCCCGGACCGGCCCGTTCAGGGCGAGCTCCTGGCCCCACCACTCCAACCGACCCAGCGCTTCCTCAGCGCTGAGCTGAACTGGACGGCCCGGGCTGGCACGCAACTCGGAAAGGTCGAGCCTCACGTTTCCCTCCTGTTCCGCAGCCGGACGGCCATATCCACGACCCGCCGTACGGGCGCCACGTCGTGGACCCGCACCACGTCCGCCCCTCGGGCGACCGCCACCGCACAGGCAGCCAGCGTCCCCTCCAGCCGCTGGTCCACCGGCAGGCCCAGCACCGCCCCGATGAACGACTTCCTCGACGGCCCCACCACCACGGGCAGGCCCAGCTCCACCAGGGCCGGCAGGCGGCGGAGGAGGTCCAGGTTGTGTTCCACGGTCTTCCCAAACCCGATCCCCGGGTCCACGGCCACCTGCTCGCCGGCCACCCCGGCCGCCACGGCCGCTCGCGCCCGAGCGGCCAAGAACGACCGTACCTCGTCCACCACGTCGGCGTAGGTGGGGTTGTCCTGCATGGTCTGCGGGGTGCCCTGCATGTGCATCAGGATCACCCCCACCCCGGTCCGGGCCACCAGCGGGCCCATCTCGGGGTCGAACCGCAGGGCGGAGATGTCGTTCACCACCTGGGCCCCGGCCTTGATGCTCTCTTCAGCCACCTCCGCCTTGGTGGTATCGATGGAGATGGGGACACTGAGCTTGCCCTGCAGGGCGGCCAGCACGGGCAGCACACGGCGCAGCTCCTCCCGGGCGGAAACAGGCGCCGCACCCGGACGGGTGGACTCCCCGCCCACATCTATCAGATCGGCCCCCTCCGCCTCCAAGCGCAGGGCATGGGCGGCCGCCGCCTCGGGATCGAGGTAACGGCCGCCGGGGGAGAAGGAGTCAGGGGTCACGTTCACGATCCCCATCACCCACGGCCTATCGCGGCGCTTCCATCCGTTCCAGTCAGGCATTGTCACGTCGAGTATAGCATGCCCCGTCGGGCAGTTGACCCCCTGACCCCGCCCCCCTACCATTGCCGCCTGAGAGGTGATCCCGTTGAAAGTTCTGTTGACGACAGAAGTGCCCGGCCTGGGCGTCCCTGGCGACGTGGTGGAGGTGCGGGACGGGTACGCGCGCAATTACCTGCTGCCCAAGAGACTGGCCACCCGCCCCACTGCCCACGCCGTGGAGCGCTACCAGAAGGTGCGGGAGGTGTACCGGGCCGAGCTGGCCGACCGGCGGACCCGGGCCCTCACCTTAGCCGAGAAGCTGGACGGGGCCGTGCTGAGCTTCGCCCGCAAAGTGCACGACGAGGACAGACTATATGCCAGCGTGCGGCCCCAGGACATCGTCCGCCAGATTGAGCAGCAGTTTGGCCACCGGGTGGATGCTCACCGCATCACCGCCGCCCCCATTGAGACTCTGGGCGAGCACCAGGTGGAGGTCCCCATCTACGAGGACATCGCGGCGACCGTCAAGGTGGTGGTGACGCGGCTGGAGTGATGGTTCGGCCCGCCCCGTGGTGGCACGCGTCGGGGTGCGGCCGCTGGGGGACAGGCCGTGAGCGGGTACCTGCGCGAAGTGCTTCGCGGGGCGGCGGGAACCGGGGTCTCCAGGGTCTGCGGACTTCTGCGGGAGGCTGCGGTGGCCCATGTATTTGGGGCGTCATCGGCCTACGATGCCTTTCTGATCGCCTATTTTGTCCCCAACCTCCTTCGGCGGGTGCTGGGGGAGGGGGGGCTGGCGGCCGCCTTCCTGCCGGTGTACGCCGAGCTCAGGGAACGCGGAGAGGGCCGCGCCCTGGCCGGCTCCACCCTGCTGGTGTTGCTGGTCGGGCTCCCCCCGCTGTGTCTGGCAGGATCGCTGCTGGCCCGCTGGTACGTGCCCATCCTGGCCGGGGGCTTCTCGCCGGCCAAGCTGTCCCTGGCCGTCCAGCTGGCGGAGTGGCTGTTCCCCTCCCTGGCCCTGATCTCCTTGGGCGCCCTGGCGGGGGGGCTGCTGAACGCTCACGGCAGGTTCTTCCTCCCCGCCCTGGCCCCGGCCGCGGTCAATGTGGGGATGGTGGTGGGTGCCCTGGTGCTGGCGCGGACGGTCAAACCGCCAGTGGGGGGCCTGGTGGCCGGGGTCCTGGGTGGGGGTGCGGCCATGGTGGCCATCCAATTGCCCGCAGTGCGTCGCCTGGTGGGGGGGATCGGGCCGAAGCGGCCGCCGCACCCGGGGCTGGCGGCCGTGGGCCGCCGGCTGCTCCCCGTGGTGGGGGGGCTGGCGGTGGCCGAGGTGAATTGCTTGGTGGACAACCGGCTCGCCTCCTACCTGGCCGCCGGGTCGGTGGCCGTGCTCCAGTACGCGATGCGCCTGTTCCAATTCCCGGTCGGGGTGCTGGCCGTGTCAGTGGCCACCGCCGCCCTGCCCCGGTTGGCCCGCCACGCAGCTCGCGGTGAAGACCGCGAGGTGACTGCCTCCCTGTCCCACGGGTTCGCCCTGGTGGCCGCGTTGATGCTGCCGGCCACTGGGGGGTTGCTGGTGCTGGGCCCGCCCACAGTGAGAGCGCTGTTCCAGCACGGCGCGTTCACCGCGGCCGACGCGGCCCGCACCACGGCTGCCCTGGGCGCCTACCTGGCCGGGCTGTGGGCCTACGGGCTGATCTATCTGTTTTCGCGGACGTTCTACGCCCTTGGGCGGCCGGGGTTACCGGTGATCACCGCCGCGGCGGCCGTGGCGGTCAACGTGGGCCTGGACCTGTGGTGGGTGGGCCCTTGGCAGACGTTTGGGCTGGCCCTGGCCACTGGAGTCGCCGGCTGGGCGGACGCCTTGCTGCAGGGCGCGGTGCTGTGGCGGCGCCGCCCCGGGTGGATTCGCTGGCGGCCCGTGGCGGCGGCGCTGGCCGCCGCTGGGGGAATGACCGGGCTGATGTGGACCCTCGACCGGTGGGCCCTGGGGGGCGCCGCCGCCTGGACCCGCCTGGGGGTGGGGCTTCCCACGGGGCTGGCCGCCTACCTGGCCCTGGGGTGGGCGACCGGCCTATGGCGCCAGCTCAGGGCCGCAGGATGAGCCCCTGGCCCGGCTGTCCCTCCTGCGGCGGGTAGGTGCCGAGCAACCCGGCCACGAACCGGTCCGGCTCCTCGTCCCGGCCGAACTCCTCCACAAAGCGGTCCACCGCCTCAGCCGCGCCGCGAAGCCGCAGGGCGTCCAGCCTGCCCTGTTCCACGAGCGGCATCAGCGTCTCCTCCACTCTGCGGGCCAGCGGCGGGGTGAACAACGTGGCCGCCTCGATGGGGGACAACCGGCGGTTCAGGTGTTGCAGCGCCGCCCGCACGTCGGCGTCCTCACCACCGGACTCGTGCAGCAGCTGTGCCAACAGCCGACGCAGAAGCTCCATGTACGGAAGGCAGTCCGCCAGCTCGCCCCCCGCGACCGCCGCCGTCCAGCTCTCCCAGCTGCGGGCCAGCTCCGCGGCGCGGCGGGCGCGCAGCCGGCGCTCGGCCGCCACCAGATGGGGGCAGTTGGACGGGCAGTGAACCACCTTTCGCCGGTGCGTGCCACAACAGGCGCTGCAGATGAAGGCCGACAGCGCCGGGCACCGCCGCTCGCCCTGGCGGCTGCCGCACAACTTGCACAGCCCGGCCCTCATGGCGCGCCGAAGCTCCGTCGGGCCTCCTCGGACATCATCTCCGGCGACCAACGAGGTTCCCACACCAGACTGACCTCCACCTCGTGGTCCGGGAACGCCTCCCGCAGGACCTCCTCCACCTGGCTGGCCAGGTCGCCGGCCAACGGGCAACCTGGGCTGGTGAGCGTCATGTCCACGGACACCCTGTCTCCCTCGACCTGCACCGCGTAGATCAGCCCCAGGTCGACCACGTTCATCCCCACCTCGGGGTCAACTACCTTCTCCCGCAGGACCTGCCGGATCTCCGCCTCGCTGGGGATCAACTGGACACCTCCGCGCCGGCCCGCATGGCCACCACGTCGGCCAACGTGATCCGACCCAGCTCGTGGGCCAGTTTCCGCTCCACATACCGCCACAGAGGGGCGGTGGGGCAGCAGCGATCGATCAGGCATCCGTCCCCACCAAGGCAAGCCAGCTTGGGAATCGGGCCCTCCAGGACCTCCACCACCTGGCCCACGGACACCTCCTCGGGGGAGCGGGCCAACATGTATCCCCCGCGGCGCCCCTTCTGGGCGACCACCACCCCGCCCTGGCGCAGGTCCTGCAGGATCTTCCTCAGGAACGCCTCCGGCACTTGGTGTCGCTGGGCCAGCTCCCGGGCCGAATGACACCGCGCCGGTTCGGTGGCCAGCTCGTAGAGGATCCGCATCCCGTAGTCAGAGCGTTTGCTCAAGATCATGGCACCATTTTATGATCCCAGCTTCGTTTCTGCCACGAAATCCCTGGCCGCCGCCCGCGCCCACGCGTCGGCCGCCTCCAGCCCGGCCAGCTCCTTCGCCGGCCCCGGCCGATGGCGAGCCAGCACCTCCTGGATCCCGACGGCGATGGCCGGAAAGGTGATCTCGCCCCGCAGGAACGCTGCGACCAATTCCTCGTCCGCCGCGTTGGCCACCGCGGGGTAGGTGCCCCCCTCTTTGCCGGCTGTCAGCACCGACTGGAACGCCGGATACCGCTCCACAGGCAGGGGCGAGAAGTCCAGCCGCAGCTCCGCCCACCCCACCCGGGCGGGCGCCGGCGCCAGTCGGGCGGGGTACGTCAGGGCCGCCTGGATGGGGATGCGCATGTCCGGGGGGGCGAGCTGGGCCAGGGTGGAGCCGTCCACCAGTTCTACCAGGGCGTGCACGACAGACTGGGGGTGGAGGAGGACCCCAATCGCCTCCCAGGGAGCGGCGAACAGCCAATGGGCCTCGATGACCTCGAACGCCTTGTTGACCAACGTGGCCGAGTCCACAGTGATCCGCGGCCCCATGGACCAGGTGGGGTGGGCCAGCGCTTGTTGCGGGGTGACACGGGCCAGCTCCGCCGGGGCGCGGTCTCGGAACGCCCCTCCGGAGGCGGTTATCCACAGCCTATCCACCTCCTGGCGGCGAACGCCGCCCAGGAGCTGGGCCAGCGCAGCGTGCTCCGAGTCCACCGGGATGATCTGCTCGGACCCTTGGCAGGCGGCCAGCACCAACTCCCCGCCCACCACCAACGACTCCTTGTTGGCCAGCGCTACCGGCTTGCCCGCTTGCAGGGCGGCCAGGGTGGCTCGCATGCCCGCAGCCCCCACCACGGCGTTGAGGACCAGATCGCTCTCCGGCAGGGCGGCCACCTGGGCCAGCCCCTCCGGGCCCCACACCACCTCCACCTGCGCGGGGAGGAGCCGGCGCGCCTGCGCGGCCTGGTCCGGCCCGGCCAGGGCCACCACCCCAGCCCCGGTGGCCCGGGCGGCTGCCGCCAGCCGCTCCACCTGGCGGCCGGCGGCCAGCCCGACCACTTCCAGAAGATGGCCGCGCGCCCGCAGCGCGCGAACCACCTCCAGGGCCTGGCTGCCGATGGACCCGGTGGCCCCCAGGATGACCACCTTGCGGACGGCGGTCATACGGCCGGCTCGGGTACCAGGTCCTTGATGACAGCGTCGATCTCGCCGCCCTCCAGCACCTCGCGCTCCAGCAGCTCCCTGGCCAGCCGCTCCAGGGCGGCGCGGTGGCGGGTGAGCAGCTCCTTTGCCCGGCGGTAGGCGTCCTGGAGTATCTTGCGGATCTCCCGGTCCACGGTGGCGGAGAGCTCCTCGGAGTGCTCGTCGCTCTTGACGATCTCCTCGCCGAGGAAGATATTGGTGCGCTCCGCCCCCAGGTTGATGGGACCCAACACCTCCGACATCCCGTACTCCACCACCATCCGCTTGGCGATCTCGGTGGCCTGCTTGAAGTCCTCGGCGGCTCCGGTCGTCTGCTCGCCGAACACGATCTCCTCGGCAGCCCGACCGCCCAGCAGCACGGCCAACTTGTCCAGCAGCTCCAGGCGGCCGACGATGTACTTGTCCTCAGTGGGCAGCTGCAGCGTGAACCCCAGCGCGCCCTCGCCCCGGGGGACGATGGAGATCTTGTGTACCGGGTCTGCGTGGGGAAGCAGCTTGCCCACCAGCGCATGACCCGCTTCGTGGAAGGCGATGTGGTGCTTCTCCCGCTCGGTGATGAACACGCCCCGCCGTTTGAGCCCGGTGAGGACCCGGTCCAGTGCCTCCCCGAAGTCCCCCATGTCAATGTGTGGCTTGCGCTGGCGCGCGGCCAGCAGCGCCGCCTCGTTGGTCAGGTTCTCCAAGTCCGCCCCCACGAACCCCGGGGTACGCCGGGCCAACACGGACAGGTCCACCTCCGGCCCCACCGTCTTGTTGCGCAGGTGGATGCGCAGGATAGCCTCGCGGCCTCGCAGGTCGGGCCGCGGCACGACGATCTTGCGGTCGAACCGGCCCGGTCGGAGCAGGGCCGAGTCGAGCACGTCCGGCCGGTTGGTGGCCGCCAACACGATGACCCCCGTGTTGGGCTCGAAGCCGTCCATCTCCGATAGGAGCTGGTTCAGGGTTTGCTCCCGCTCGTCGTGGCCGCCGCCCAGTCCGGCGCCCCGCTTGCGCCCCACGGCGTCGATTTCGTCGATGAAGATGATGCACGGGGCGCTGCTCTTCGCCTTCTGGAACATGTCCCGCACCCGGGCCGCGCCCACTCCCACGAACATCTCAACGAAATCGGACCCCGAGATGGAGTAGAACGGGACCCCGGCCTCCCCGGCGATCGCGCGGGCCAGCAGCGTCTTCCCGGTCCCAGGAGGTCCCACCAGCAGGATACCTTTGGGTATCTCCGCCCCCAGTTGGGTAAACCGGGAGGGCGCGCGGAGATAGTCGACGATCTCGCTGACCTCCTCGATCACCTCGTCGATGCCGGCCACGTCCTTGAAGCTCACCTTGGTGAATTCCTTGGTCACCAACTTGGCCCGCGACTGGCCGAAGGACAGGGCCCCCCCGCCCTGCATCCGCCGCATCATGTACGACCAGAAGGCGATGATCAAAGCCACGGGCAGCAGGTACACCAACAGGGTGACCAGCCAGGAGTTGCCCCCGGTGGGCTCGAACCGGTAGGCGATACCCTGTTCGTCCAGGGCCTCGGCCAGTTTCGTGTACAGCGGGGAGGACTCAGGCGGCCCCACGGTGACGAACCGCTCCCCGTTCTCCAGGGCCCCCTCGATACGGTTCCCCTGGATGACCACCTCCTGCACCTTGCCCGCCTGGACCAGCTCCTGGAAGTACGAGAAGTTGAACTCGTTGATCCTTCCGCCGTCGGACGGCCAGAAGGTCTGGATCAAGATCAGCCCCAGCACGGCCACCACCAGCATGAACGTGAGCGCGCGGAGGTTACGCGGTTGGAAAGGTCTTCTGTCCATTCTGAATCAGCGCATTGTACCCCTGGGGCGGAGGAGGCACAACGGCGGCAGTGGCCTTCGGAAGGGGCTGCCCGTACAATGGCCCCCCGATGACGCGCTGGCTGTGGGTCGTGGCCGTCTCCATCGTGCTGTTCACTGCCTGCGCCTGGTGTGGTCCCGAGCGGCTCGATCCGCTGCTGCGGGCGCTGGCCCCGGCGGCACCCGACCGGGACCTCCTCCTGTCACCCCAGGTGCTGCCTTGCCTGCTGGGGGCCGACCGGGCAACGGACGCGGAGCCGTGGCTGCGAGTGATCGTGCGCACCCGAGATGCAGGCGCGGCAGCCACCCTGCCCGGATTCCTCCCCTCCGGGACCTGGGGCCGGTTGGCCACCGGGCGGGTGACCCCCGCGGCGCTGACCGCGCTGGCCGACCATCCGCAGGTGGTGTTCGTGGAGGCCGCCCGCCCGGTGAGGCCGCTGCTGGACGTCTCCGTGCCCCAGGTGGGCGCCCCAAGCGTGTGGGCGGGCCACCCGGGCGGCCGCGGGGCGGGGGCCATGGTGGGGATCGTAGACTCCGGGATCGACCCCCTACACCCCGACTTCAGGGTGGACAGGGACGGGGACGGCAGTGAGGAGAGCTCGCGCATCGCCTTCCTGTGGGACCAGACACTGCCCGCCGACGGAACCGCCCGTCAATTCGGCTACTCCTACGGCCAGGTCTACTCCCAGGACGAGTTGACGGCCGCCATCGCGGCAGGGGTGGCGCCCAGCAGCGACACCCTGGGCCATGGGACCCACGTGACCGGGATTGCCGCCGGGGATGGTTCCTCGTCTGACCTGGGGCTGGTCGGGGTGGCCCCCCAGGCGGACCTGGTGGTGGTGAAGACCGACTTCTACCAAGATCAAGTGCTGGACGGGGTGGACTTTGCCTTCCAGGTGGCCGAGCAGTTGGGCAGGCCGGTGGTGGTCAACTTGTCGCTGGGTGGGCACGGCGGCCCCCACGACGGCACCTCTCTGTTCGAGCAGAGCATAGATGCTCAGCTGGACCGCCCGGCGCGGGCAGTGGTGGTGGCAGCCGGAAACGAGGCCGGGGACAGAATCCACGTGGGGGAGGAGGTGCGGGGGCCCACCACCTGGCACCTGGTGGCAGCAGGGGCCACGGTGTCCGTGCACCTGTGGCACCCGGCCGAAGCGGCGTTCGCCGTGGAGGTGGCCGCCCCCGGGGGAGAGGAGCTGCGCACCCTGCCCGGAGCCCAGGCCTCGCTGACCGCCACCGCCGGCTACGTGTGGGTGGACAACACGTTCGCCAAGTTGCCGGATCCCCGCAACGGAGCCAAAGAGATCTTCTTGACCTTCACCGGGGCCCAGTCGGGATCGGTGTGGGAAATCACCCTGGAACCGTTCCTCGCCGGCGGGCGGGTGGACGGGTGGGTGGAGGACCCGTCAACCGGCCACTTCCAGGAGGGGAACGCCCACATGACGGTGGCCGAGCCGGGCAACGCCCGCCGGGTCATCACCGCGGGGGCATACGTGACCAAGACACAGTGGACCTCGGCCGTGGGGGAGCAATCCGCAGGGGAGCCAGGGGAACGCGGGCAGCTGACATCTTTTTCCTCCCGCGGACCCACCCGCGACGGCCGGATCAAGCCCGACCTGGCCGCCCCGGGGGCGTGGATCGCGTCCGCCCTGTCCGCGGCGGCCGCGGCACCCGACTGGCTGCGGCTGCCCGACGGAAGCCACTGGATGATGCAGGGCACGTCCATGGCCGCCCCCCACGCGGCCGGAGTCTGTGCCCTGCTCATGTCCGCCGACCCCACCCTGAGCTGGGACCGGCTTCGGCGGGCCCTCACCGGCGGCGCCCGGGCGGACGGTCACACCGGCGCCACCCCGAACCCGGCCTGGGGGTGGGGCAAGCTGGACGCCGCCGCGGCGGTGGAGACCGCCTTCTCCGACGACTGGGCGGACACCGCCGAGCTGCGGGTATCCCCCAACCCTGCTGCAAGGGAAGCTCGTTTCTTCTACTGCCTTGCCGGCGACGACTCCGCGGGCTTGTTGTCCGTCTACGACTTGACCGGCCGGTTGGTGTTCCAGGCCGAGCTGGATGCTCCCACCGGGGAGGTGGCCTGGGACCTGCACACCCCGGCCGGGAGGCCGGTGGCCAGCGGCCTCTATCTGGCGGTGGTGGTGGGAGAGGTTGGGCCGTCGCCCCTGGTGCGGGTGGTGGTCCAGCGATGAGACGGCTGGCCCTAGTTGTGGCGGCCGTCCTCCTCGCCGGCTGGGTGGGGTGGGGGGAACACCACGCCGGGGTGGACGTGTTGTTCGCCGTAGGGCTCCTTCCCCGGGCGGCCGGCATGTCCGGGGCGGGGCTTGCCCGGCTGACCGGCCCGGATGCGCTGTTGGTCAACCCCGCCGGCTTGGGCGCCACGTCAACCTGGGAGGTGGCCTCCGAGTACGCCAGCCAGTTCGGAGCCGCTGAGCTGACCGGCCTGGCGGCGGCCGGCCCCGGAGTGGGAGTGGCCGTCCTGGCAGTGGACGCCGGCCAAATCACCGACCAGCTCTCCTTCCGCACTGAGGGCGCGGTGGTGGGGGCCGGACTGCGGCTGGTGGATCGGCTGGCGGTGGGGGCGCGGCTCCGCGTCCTGCACCCGGTCCGGCCAAGCGAGGCCTTGGGCTGGGCGGCGGACGTGGGCCTGCGGTGGGAGGGCCCCATCGCCCTGGGCGCGGTGTGGGAGGCGGCCGCCTCCCGGCCGGCCCACCCGGGGGAATCCTGGCCCCGGCCCCTGGCCGTGGGGGTGGCCGCACAGCTGTCCCTGGCTCGGGGGACTGTCGGCTGGGCCACGGTGGAGGTGATCGGGGAGACCGGCAGTGGGCTGCGCGGGCGGCTGGGCGCGGAGATGTGGGCCGGCGACGTGGCCCTGCGGGCCGGCTGGTCCCCGGAGACGATTACCTGCGGACTGTCAGCCGCCTGGGGAGCGTTCCGGTTGGACTGGGCCACCGCGCTCCACCAGACCCTGCCGCCGAGTTTTCGGATATCCTTGAGCGTGATGTTCCCGTGAGTAGGAGACTACACATCCTGCTGTTGCTGGTGGCCGTGGTGGGCGGGCAGCTCGCCGCCCGGCAGCAGACAGATTCCTTCACCCTGTCGGTGACCGGGCAGAAGACCTGGTCCGTGCAGTACGGCTTCGGCGACCCAGAGGCGCTGGCCCTGCAGGGCTTGATGCCCGGCCAACTCAAGCTATCCCAGTCTCTCCAGGCGGACATCACCGGGACCGCCTTGGGGTTCCTCACCCTGGAGGCCAGCTTCGACGACCGGTTGGGCCCTGGGTTTCAAGACTTCGTGCTCAAGCTGGACCACGGGCCGTGGCACGGCGTGCTGGGTGATTTCCTCGTCGGCCGGGGGGAGCTGGGCGTGTACAACAAGACGCTGCTGGGGGCTCAGCTCAGCTACGAAACGGATGCGTTCACCGTGTCCGGGCTGGCCGCCCGGCTGGAGGGGATCTCCGAGACCCGCACCTTCCGCGGTCGGGCCGGCGAGGCGGAGGTCACCTTCACCTACCACCCGCCCCGTCAGCCGTGGGAAGAGGTGCCCTACCTGCAACATCTGGAGGGCCTGTACCACTGGACCCTACGCGCCCCGTTCGTGGAGGGATTCTCAGAGGTGCAGCTGCTGCTGGGCGCCGGCGCCCCGCTGTGGGACTTCCTCGACCGCTACGGGCTGGCGTACCTGGAGGAAGTGATTGCCGAGGGGCCGGGCGCGGTTGTCGCCGAAGGCACCTACCTGGTGATCAGGGGGGCGGCCCAGGTCCTCCTCCTGCGCAGCGAGCCCTCCGCCCTCCTGCGCCGCCGGATCGAGGAGGCCATCGACGCCTACAACGCTCGGCACGACCTGACCGGGACGGAGCGGAGGGAGTACCCGTTCGTGCGGGGAAGCGAGTTGGAGCGGACGTTCCTCGCCGGGCTCGCCGAGCACGCCTACCTCCAGGTGGACGACGAGGAGTACGCCTTCTCGGCTGCCGGCCGGCGTCGCTACCTGTTCCTGGGGGAGCAGGACGTGGCCGAGGAGTCATTGGAGCTGTGGGCCCGCCTGCCCGACGGGGAGGAGTACCTGCCGTTGACCGACCCTCAGTTCGTCGACTTCTCCTGGACACTCTACCCCGGCCAGGGGGTGCTGCAGGTGGACTTCCCGGATTGGTTCTTCCAACAGGGTGCGGGCCTGCGGGCCAACTTCCAGTACGAGCGGAGCGGGGACGTGTTCATGTTGGGGCCGTCGGTGGTGCCGGGTTCGGAGCAAGTGTTCCTCAACGGGTCCCTCCTGTCCCGGGACACCGACTACACCATCGACTACGAGGCCGGCGTGCTGATCCTGTTGGTGACCCTGACCCGAGACGACGAGCTCAAGGTGGACTTCGAACGGCAGCGGGGGGGGCTGGGCGGCTACGCCCCGTATCAACGAGCGTTCTTCGGGGCCACCCTGTCCGCCCCGGGGCTGGAGGGCCTGGAACTCTCGCTGTACCGGGCAGTGGACCTCGGCGAGCCGTCACCCACCACCCGCACCATGCCCAACACCCACACCGTGGTCGGCTGGCGAACCCGGGGCGAGATGGGAGGCTGGGCCTACCAGCTGTCGCTGGGGAGCTCCGAGAACCTGTTCCCGCCGGGGAGCGACGAGCGAGTGGCTGCCCCCAACCAGATCAACGCCATTTCCTCGCTGACTGCGCCTGGAGGTCGCTACGTGGTGTTCGCCCACCAAAACGGGCTCACCGTCTACGCCGGGGGCAGGTTCTCCACCTATGGAGGGGCGGAGGGCCTGGGGGGGCGGGCGGTGTACGACCTCCTGGCCCTGCCGGACCGGCTGCTGTGCGCCACGGACGCCGGCCTCACCGTGGTGCGGCTGTGGGCCGATTCCCCGTTCGACCGGGTCAGCTCGTGGGTGCGGCTGTACGCTGACGACGGCGTACCCGGGGAGGAAGGGTTGGCCCTGGCCTACGGGGGAGGACGGGTCTACCTGGCCACCGAACGGGCGGTGGCCGAGTTCGCCCCGGCCGACGCCGAGCAGCCGGCAGACTGGTCCCAGCTCCCGCTCCCCGAGGACGGGGGACGGCCAACCGCCCTGCGGTGGACGCAAGGGGCGCTGCACCTGACCACCACTCAGGGTGCCTACGTGTGGCAGGCCGACGATTGGAGCCGCCTAGATGCGGCCGCGGGCGCGGTGTATGACGTGTTGGCCTGGGACGGAGCGGTGTACTTGGCCACCGAGGGCGGCGTGCGCATCCTGCGCGGCGGCCGCGGGGCCGGTTGGCTGGCCGAGGGGCACACGGCAACCGCCCTCCAGATCTGGCAGGGTTCGCTGTGGTTCGCCACCTCCGCCGGCCTGTTCCGAATGGGGCAAGCGGACCCGACCGTCCCCGGGGAGATGACCGCGCTGGGGGCAGGCGACGCCCTGTGGGCGGGGAGCCGGGCCGACGCCGACTACCACCTGGACGTATGGCGGCTCGACCCCCTCCCCCGCAGGTACCCCCAAGGGGAAACCCAAATCGACGGTCGCGACCTGGGGCGATTCTCCGACCCCCCCGCCGCTGGCAAGGCGGCCCAGGGGCTGGTGGGCACGCTGGCCCTGACCAACGACGACGGCCCGTGGTCGTGGCGGGTGGAGGCCAGCACCCGCTCCCCCGGCTACCAGGCCATCGGCAGCACAGGCAGCGCGGACGTGCACGGGATCGGGTTCACCGCCACCTACGCCGGCAAGCGGGACCTGTCCGCCAAGCTGAGCGGGCGGTGGGATGTGGTCGACCTGTTCTCCGCCCCGGCCGGGAAATTGTCGGGCACCGGAGAGCTCAGCTGGACCCCAGGGCCCAAGCTGTCCCTCAAGCTCTCCCCCACCTACTCGGCGGCCGGCGAGCTGAAGGCGGACTACCGGCTGGGGGCCAGCTGGCAGGAGGACCTGTGGTCCGGCGGGCTGTCCCTGGTGGGGACCCTGGCCGGGCCGGCGTGGTACGCCGCCGGGCGGGCGGAAGCCCAGCTCAGCTGGCAGCCGGCCTCCGGATGGAACCTGCAGGCCACGGGGGTGCGCCCCTACCGGACGCAGGGCCGACCTGGAGACGAGGAGCTGACCCTGACCACCAAGTGGACCTCGGGCACTGACCACCTGTCCTGGAACGCAACCTGGACGGAGTCGCTCCAGCACCGCATCCTGGACACCGCCGTCCGGCGGTCCACCAACTTGCGAGTGGACTTGCGCTGGCCGACTTGGACCTTCCCAGACGGGCGGTTCGCCCCCCGTGGAACTGTGCGCTGGCTGACCGACGCCCAGGAGACCCGCTGGAGCTTCCAGGGACAGGGGAGCCTGGAGGTGGGCCAGTCCAATTGGCAGCTGGGGTTGGGCTTTGGCCAAGCATACCGCCCGGCCAGCGGGCGGCGGGACCGGAGCCTGTCCCTGTCGCTACGCTGGACGTACACCGGGTGGTCGGATGTGGAGCCCAGCTTCCAGTGGAGGGCGGAGTGGCAAGTGCTGGAGCACCCCCGGTACGGGGTGCGGGTCTCCGGGGCCCCCGAGGCCACCCTGGGCCTGATCTGGGGGGGGGAGGCGCTGGGGCGCAACGACCTCACCCTGACCTACAAGGGCAAGGACCAGAGCTTCACGTTGACCGACCGCCTGTCCCTGCCCGTGGAGGTAGGCAGCCTGAACGCCCAGGCGTCGGCCACCCTGAAGGACGGCAGCCTGGAGGGGAAGGTCACCGTCCGCATGGGCCAGGCCCTGGCCGCCGGGTGGGACGTGGGCGTGGAGGCAGGCTACGTGTTCACCGGGCGGGAGAACGAGCCCTTCCGCCACGGACTGTACGGCCAAGCGTCGCTCATCGCTTCATTCTAAAGGGCTCGGCCGCGGTCTAGGCGCCGCCCTCGGCCCCGCCGTCCACCACCTGGCGGGCGTGCAGCTCCTCCCGGGCCTCCTGGTAGGCGAACACGCGGAACGTATTCCGCCACTCCCGCAGGGCGGCCAGGTCGAGGTGGGCCACCTGGTAGCCGGGCCGGTCGTCCATCATGGAGATGACGTTCCCGCGGAAATCGACCACCATGGAACGGCCGAAGAACTGCTCCCCTTGGTGGACGCCGGTGATGTTGGCCAGCACGAAGTAGGCCTGGTTCTCCAGCGCCCGGCAGCGCCCCAGCACCTCCCAGTCGACATCGTAGGGGTAATTCCAGCTGGTGGGCACGCAGAAAACCTCCGCCCCCTGGGCCCGCTGGTCGCCGAACAGGCGAGGGAAGCGCAGGTCGCGGCACACGGCGATGCCCAGCTTGGTGAACGGCAGATCCACCACCTTGACCTCGGCGCCGGCCCGAAAGATCGCCGTCTCGCCCCAGTCGGCGTACAAGTGCATCTTCCGGTAGCTGGCCACTACCCCCCCGCCCTTGTCCAGCAGGAACGCGGTGTCGTACAGGGTTCCCCGGTGGACCTCCGGCACGGTACCGGCCACCACGTAGGCCCGCGACTCCTCGGCCCACCGCCGCAGCGCCGCCAGCGAGCGGCGGGTGATACGCTGGGCCGTTCGCACCCCCAGCCGCTTGCGGATGCCCAGGGAGAAGTACTCGGGCAGACAGATCAGGTCGAACCGCCCGTAGTTGGCCCGCGCCCGCTGCAGGTGGTGATCCACCTGAGCCAGGTTGTGCTCCACGTCCCCGCCGGGGTCGATCTGCAGATAGAGCACGAAAACCTGATCGTCCTCCCTAGGCGCCGACATCCTGGTCACCTCCATGCGCCACGCCCGTTCCCGCTCCCCGCCGCTCACAGGGCATCCAGCCGGCACACGCCCACCTTCAGTGCCGGGATCTTGGCCACCGGATCCAGCACGTCTGAGGTCAGCCGGTTGGCCGGGGTTTCCCCGAAGTGAAAGGGGATGAACACCGTGCCCGGGGGCACCCGGGTGGTGACCTGAGCCCGCACCACGATGGCGCCGCGCGGCGAGGACACGCGGACGCGGGCCCGATGTTCGATCCCCAGCGCGGCGGCGTCAGCGGGGTTCACCTCCACGTAAGCCTCCGGTGCCAGCTCGTGCAGGCCCTCCACTCGCCCGGTCATGGTGCGGCTGTGGAAATGATAGCGAACCCTGCCGGTGGTGAGGATCAGCGGGAACTGAACATCTGGAGCCTCGACCGGACCGACGTGGTCCACAGGGTGGAACATCCCCTTGCCGCGAGGGAAACCGCGCCGGTGCAGATACGTGGTGCCGGGGTGATCCGGGTCCGGGCACGGCCACTGCAGCCCGCCCCCCTCCAACCGGTCGTAGCGGACTCCCCCATAGATGGGGGTCAGGGAGGCGATCTCCGCCATCACCTCCTCCGGCCGGGCGGCGGCCAACGGGTAGCCCAGGCGGGCGGACAGCTCGGCGATGATCTCCCAGTCCGCCTTGGCCTCTCCCGGGGGCGGGATCGCCCGCCGGACCCGCTGCACCCGCCGATCGGTGCTGGTGAACGTCCCGTCCCGCTCCGCAAAACTCGCCGCCGGCAAGACCAGGTGGGCGAACCGGGCGGTCTCGCTGAGGAACACATCGCTCACCACCAAGAATTCCAGCCCCCGTAAGGCTTCGGCCACGTGATCGGTGTCAGGATCGGAGACCATGGGGTTCTCCCCCCATCACCACCATGCCCCGTACCTCGCCGGCCAAGGCGGCCTGGAACATCTCCACCACAGTCAGACCGGCCACAGCGGGGATCGGGACTCCCCAGGCCCGGGCGAACCGCTCCCGGACCTCGGGCTGGACGAGCGGCTGGTAGCCCGGCAGCACGTCCGGCAACGCCCCCATATCGCACGCCCCCTGGACGTTGTTCTGTCCGCGCAGCAGGTTGACCCCGGTGGACCGGCGGCCCACGTTACCAGTGAGCATGGCCAGGTTGGCGATGGCCAGGACATTGTCCGTGCCGGTGGTCTGCTGGGTGAGACCCATGGCGTAGAAGATCATCCCCCGGTCGGCCCGGCTGAACGCCTGTGCCGCCGCCACCAGCTGGTCGGCCGGGATCCCGCTGATCTCCTGGACGACCTCCGGCGAGTACCGCTCCACCACCGGTCTGAACTCCGCGAACCCTTCGCACCTGTCCGCGACGAACTGCTCATCCCACAGGCCCGCCTTCAAGATCACATGGCAGAGTCCATTGATCCACGCCACATCGGTCCCCGGCCGCTGCCGCAGGTGGAAGTGGGCGCCCCGGGCCAGCTCGATCTGGCGCGGGTCCACCACGATCAACGTGGCCCCCCGACGCACCGCCCGGTTGATCTCCTGGGCCACGATGGGGTGGGCCTCGGTGGTGTTGGATCCAGTCACCAGTATGCAGTCGGCCTCTGCGATCTCGTCGATGGAGTTGGTCATTGCCCCCGAGCCGAATGCTCGCACCAGGCCGGCCACGGTGGGCGCATGGCCCAGCCGCGCGCAGTGGTCCACGTTGTTGGTTCCCAGCGCGGCCCGCATGAACTTCTGGAACAAGTAGTTCTCCTCGTTGGTGCACTTGGCCGACGCCAGCCCGGCCAGCGCCTGAGAGCCGTAGCGTTCCTTGATGCGCCTGAGCTCCCGGGCCGCCAGGTCGAGCGCCTCGTCCCACGAGGCTTCGCGGAATCGATCTCCGGACCGTATGAGCGGAACGCGCAGGCGGTCTTCCTTGTGCACGAACGACAGGCCGAACCGTCCCTTGACGCACAGGCGGTACCCCCGATGGCCGCCGGCGACTTCCACCACTCGATTCCCCCTGCATCGAAAGACGATCTGGCAACCACACCCGCAATACGGGCAGACAGTCTTCACCTCGCGCAGTTCCCACTCCCGCCCCTGGAGCCGCCGCGCCCGGCTGGACAGCGCTCCCACCGGGCACGCGGCGACACACTGCCCACACAGCTCACACTCGGTGTCGGTGAGGGCCCGGTCGAGCGGGGCGGCCACCTGGGTGGGGAATCCCCGCCGCGTGAAATCCAGCACCGCGCGCCCCTGCACCTCGTCGCAGACGCGCACGCACCGCCCGCACAAGATGCACTTGTCGGGCTCGTAACGGATGAACGGGTTCCGCTCATCGACCGGCAGCGCCCGCCGCTCGTGGTCCGGCCCCACAAACCTGTTCTCATCGATGCCGTACGCGTAGGCGTACCGCTGCAGCTCGCAGCTGCCGTTCCGATCACAGATGAGACAGTCCTGGGGGTGGTCGGACAAGATGAGCTCCAGCACCAGCCGGCGTAGCCGCCGCAGCCGCGGGGTGTCCGTCTGCACCTCAAGTCCCTCCCGCACCTCGTGGGAGCAGGAGGGCACCAGTTTCCCGCCCACCTCCACCAGGCACAGGCGGCAGATCCCGGCCGGCGACAGATCCGGGTGGTCACACAGGTGGGGGATATCGATTCCCATCTGCTGAGCGGCGGCGAGGATGGACGACCCGGCCGGCACGGCCGCCACTCGCCCGTCGATCCTCACCTGTACGGTGTCCGTCATGCCCGGTGGATCGCCCCCTGCCGGCAGCCCTTGGCGCACAGCCCGCACCCCACGCACAGCTGCTCGTCGATGACGTAAGTGATCAGGTCCCGGCAAGCTCCGGCCGGACACCGCCCGGCCAGGTGGGCCGCGTACTCGTCGCGGAAGTAGCGGAGGGTGGTGAGCACCGGGTTGGGCGCCGTCTGCCCCAGGCCGCACAGCGAGCTCTCCTTCACTCCCCGGGCCAGTTCCTCCAGCAGACCAAGGTCCTCGGACCGGCCCCGGCCCGCGGTGATGCGGGTCAAGATCTCCAGCATGCGCCTGGTCCCGATCCGACAGGGGGGGCACTGCCCGCAGGACTCAGCCTGGGTGAATTCCAGGAAATAGCGGGCCACGCCCACCATACATGAGTCCTCGTACAGCACCACCATCCCCCCGGAGCCCATCATCGCCCCGATCCCCTGCAGGGAGTCGAAGTCCACCGGGGTGTCGAACAGCTCCTCGGGGATGCATCCCCCGGACGGGCCGCCGATCTGCACCGCCCGGCACCGCTCCCCGCTCCGCGGCCCCCCGCCTATCCCGTACACGATCTCCCCCAGGCTCAGGCCCATGGGGATTTCCAGCAGTCCGGTGTTCTTCACGTTCCCGGTCAGGGAGAAGATCTTGGTGCCCGGACTGCCCTCAGTGCCCAGAGTGCGGAACCAGTCAGCGCCGCGGGCCACGATGGACGCCACGTTGGCCCAGGTCTCCACGTTGTTGATCAGCGTGGGCCGGCCCCACAACCTCCGCTGAGCTGGGACGGGGGGCGCGGCCGCGGCTGGCCCCGCCGTCCCTCAATGGAGGCCAGAAGTGCCGTCTCTTCCCCACACACGAATGCCCCCGCCCCCTCGAACACCTGCAGGTGGAACGAGAACCCCCGGCCCAGGATGTCGTCTCCGAGCAGCCCCAGCTCTTCGGCCTGGGCCACGGCTGTCCTGACGTGCTCCACGGCCAGGGGGTACTCGGCTCGCACGTACAGGTACCCCTCCCGGGCGCCCACCGCGTACGCCCCGATGGCCATCCCCTCGATCACGCGGTGGGGATTCCCCTCCAGGACGCTGCGATCCATGTACGCCCCGGGGTCGCCCTCGTCGCCGTTGGCGATCACGTACTTGACCTGGCCCGCAGCCTGGCGGGTGAACGCCCACTTGCGGCCGGTGGGGAACCCCGCCCCTCCCCGGCCCCGCAGGCCAGATTTCTCCACTTGTTCGAGGATCCCCTCCGGATCCTGAGCCAGGGCCTTGGCCAAAGCTTGATACCCGCCAATGGCGATGTAATCAGCAATCGAGGTGGGATCGATCCGGCCGTTCCCGGCCAGCACCAGCCGCTGCTGCCTGCGGTAGAACGGGATGTCCTCCTCCCGCACCACCGGCTCACCGGACTCCGGGTCCCGGTACAACAGCCGGTCCACCGTCGCCCCGCGGGCCGCGGCCACCACCAGCTCGGCCGCGTCCTCCACCTGCACCCCCGCGTAGAACACTCCCTCAGGCTGGATCACCACGATGGGGCCGCGCTCGCACAGGCCGTGGCAGCCGGTCACCTTCACTTCCAGCTCGCCCGCCAGGTTGCGCCGGGCAACCTCGGCCTGCAGCGCCGCGGCCAGCTCCTGGCCCCCGAACGCCCGGCAACCGGTGCCCCCGCAGACGGTGATGCACATCCGCTCCGGATCACGTTCCCGGCACAGCCGCTCCTGCAGGGCGACCAGCTGGTGGGGGTGGGCCAGCCTAGCCACCCTCGCCCCCCACCAGGCGTTTCAGCAGGGCCCGAGCCTTGGCCGGGGACATCCCCCCGTAGTACTTGCCGTCCACCGCCACCACCACGGGGGCCAGGGCACAGGCCCCCAGGCAGCGGACCGTTTCCACCGCCACTTGCCGGTCGCGGCTGAGCCCGTCCTCGTCGACCTCGAGGAACCGCGCCAGCTCATCGAACACCTCCGGCGCCCCCCGCACGTGGCAGGCCGTGCCCACGCACACCCGGATGAGGTGTCTGCCCCGGGGTTTGAGGCTGAACTGAGAGTAGAACGTGGCCACGCCGTACACCCGGCTCAGCGGGACCCCGAGCTTCGCGGCCACCGCCTCCATGGCCTCGGCCGGCAGATAGCCCAGCTCCTGCTGAAGCCCCTGCAAGGCCGGGATCAACGCCCAGGGCTTGCCCTGGTGCGGGTCGACCGTCCGCTCCAGCACTTGCTGCAGCCCGTCAGCCATGGCCGCTGACAAGGTACCGGCAAGCGGACGGGCGCGTCAACCTCGCGCTGACTGTCGCCAGCTGGCCCGGGCGTTGAGGTTGACGAACGAATCTAGGCCGGGATCCACCCGGCGGACGGCCCGCTCGGCGAGGCGAGCCACCCGCAAGGAGGAGTAGAGCGAGGTAATCTTGTAGTCTCCCTCCTCCAGGGCGGCCCACAGGACCGGCAGGGCCCGTTTGCGGTAGGCGGCGCACAACGGCTCGTGATGGCCCCTGATCACCGGCACGGCAACGTCCACCCCACCGGCCGCCGCCAGCACCAGGCGGGCCAGGGCCGGCCTGATCAGCGGCATATCACAGGCCACCACCAGGTTGAGGCCGGTGCGGGAGGCGGCCAACCCGCTGTAAAGCCCGGTCAGCGGGCAGCGGGCCGGGTACAGGTCTGCCACCGCGCGCACCCCGGGCCCACCCGGGGATGCCCCCACCACCAGGATCTCGGAAAACAGCCCTCCCAGCGACCCTACCAGCACGTTCAGGGTGGTCCCCCACGGGGTGGGGAGAAGGTGTTTGGGCTGCCCCATCCGCCTGGCCGCTCCGCCAGCCAGAATCACCAGCGTTGTCTCCTGGCAGTCCCTTCCCCGCGACATCGGTCCCTACCATACCACAGCACGCCCGGGCGGAGCCAGCTGGCGGGCCGGCTGGGATGCACTTCCCCCCTGCCCCCGGATAACATGCCACCGGAGCCCGGAGATGCAGCGGATGCTGATTCAACGCTGGCGGGCCGGCAAGCTCGCTGAGCTGGAGGATACTGTGGCCGAGGAGGCGTTCCTGCGCCTGCGCGTCAACGGCCGCGTGTACCGGCATGTGGCCCTCACCCCCGAGGCGGTCCGGCCGTTCGTGGTTGGGCACCTGCACGCTGCGGGCGTCATCGCCGCCCCGCAGGAGATCAGCCGCTACGCCGCCGCCAGGGAGCTGCCGTGGCTATGCGTGGACGTGGAGGTGCCGGCCGCCGCCTTCCCCCCGCCGGCCGAGCACTCCCTGTGGCCGCTCCCCCCTGCCCCCCCCAGCCGGCCGGCCTGAGCGCCCGCCCTTCAGGGTGCCCGCCCGGCTGCTACTCCGCATCCCCCACGTCATCACCCCGCATGTGCGAGGGTTCACAGCCACCGGGGCCTTCCACTACGCATTCCTGTTCGACCAGGACCTGTCCCTCAGACAGGTGGCCAGGGACATCGGCCGCCACAACGCAGTGGACAAAGCCATCGAGCAACAGCTGCTCGCCCGCGGGCGGCTGGAGGACAGCTTCCTCTATCTCACCGGCCGGATCACCCAACAGGTGGTGGCCAAGTGCGTGCGCGCCGGCCTCCCCCTGGCCGCCTCGCCGGGCGCTGCCCTGGCCGGGGCGGTGGCCCTGGCCCGCGAACGCGGACTGGGGTTGGTGGGCTTCCTCCGCGGCGGGCGGTTCAACGTGTACAGCCGCCCCGACCTCATCGGCTGACCCCGCCGGTCAGGCGTACAACGGCTCCCTGAGCTTGAGGGCCCTCCGCTTGGCCTCGATGTGGTCGATCATGAGGTGGGCCGCCTTGACCGGGTCCCCCTCGAAGGCGAACCTGCCGCCCACCTCGTCGGCCAACTCCTCGGTGAGCAGCTTGGTCAGCCCCTCGGCCGCGGTCACCGGGAACGGCGAGCCCAACACGGTGAACACGCCGGAGGCCACGAAGTAGAAGCCTATGGACACGGCCTTCTCGCTCATCCACTCCGGGGCGGCCCCGGCCACCGGAAGGTCGGAGATGTCCTCGCCCAGGCCCCCCTCGGCCACCATGTTGGTGAGCACCATGAGGATGCGGCTGTTGTCCACACAAGACCCCAAATGGAGCACCGGAGGGATGCCCACCGCCTCACAGATCTCCTGCAGCCCCTTTCCGGCGAGCTGGAAGGCGACCTCCGGCCGGAGGAGCCCCGCCTTGGCGTCGGCGATGGCCGAGCAGCCGGTGGTGACCACCAGCACGTCGTTCTTGATGAGCTCCTTGGCCATCTCCACGTGGTCCCAGTCGTGGGTGATGCCGGGGTGGTTGCAGCCCACCACCCCGGCCGCACCCCGCAGGCGCCCGTCGATGATGGCGTCGTTCAGCGGCCGGTAGGTGGACCGGTAGGTACCCCCAAGGAAGCGAAACGCGGATTCGGCGGTGAACCCGGCCACCAGGTCCATCTGCTCCTGGGGGACGAACGGCTCCCCGTCCCGGCTGGCGAAGTTCTCCACCGCCCGCCGCACGATCTCCTTGGCCACCTCCAACGCCCGGTCCTCGGAGAACTCCACGTGCTCAGCACCGGGGATCCTGGCCTTGGGCGAGGTGGTGATCAGCTTGGTGTGGTAGTGGCGGGCAAGGTCGGACAGCGCCGGCATGATGCACTGCACGTCCACCATCATCACGTCCACCGCCCCGGTCATCATGGCCAGCTCCTGCTGGAGGAAGTTCCCGGCGATGGGGACTCGTGGCGCATGAGGATCTCGTTTGCCGTACAGCAGATGCCGGCGATGTTGATCCCCGTGGCCCCGCCGGAGCGGGCCAGCTCCTGCAGCTCAGGATCACGGGCGGCCGCCACCACCACCTCGGACAGCGTGGGCTCGTGGCCGTGCACCACGAGGTTGACCATGGCCGGGTCAAGTACCCCCAGGTTCACCCGACCCCGCAGCGGGGAGGGAGTTCCGAACAGCACGTCCTGCAGATCGGTGGCGATCATCGACCCGCCCCAGCCGTCGGCCAGGGCGCAGCGCAGCCCCTGGCGGACGAGGTTGCGGTGGTCGGCGTCCACGCCCATGTGGATGCGGTGCATGATCTCCACCACCTCCCGGTCGATGCCCCGCGGGACAGTGCCCAGCTTGCGCCAGCGGGCGACGCGCTTCTCCGGGGCGCGGGCGACCAGCGCCATTTCGCCGGCCTGCTGCCCGAACTCGGCCAGCGCCCGCTCGGCCACCGCCCGGGCCACCTGGGCATCGGCGGCGCCGTCCACGGCGATCCCGTAGTCCCGGGCCACCTGCCGGAGCTTCACCGGGTCCTGAACCTGGCAATCACCCTCTCCCTCCGCGGCCAGCAGCAGCGCATGGGCCACGTCCCGGCCGTGGTCGGAGTGGGCCGCCGCCCCACCGGCGATCATCCGCGCCAGGTTGCGGGCGGCGATGGTGTCTACGTCCGCGCCACACACCCCGCGGGGGGACCGGTTGGCCACGATGCGACAGGGGCCCATGTGACAGATCCGGCAGCACAGCCCGCTGGCCCCGAACCGACACTGGGGCTGCTGAGAACCGTATCGGTCCCAAGCCGTCTGGCGCCCGGCCTGCTCGGCCCGGTCCAGCATCTGCCGCGTCGCTCGGTCTGCGCTCTTCTCCACCATGTTCCCTCCTTCAGGTGGTCGGCCGCATGCGAAAGGCCTTCAGGTAAGCGTCCGAGTAGATCTGCTGGTTGAGGATCAGCTCGGCGGTGGCCACCGCGTCCAGCAGCCCGTCGTCCATCACATCGCAGATGGCGGCGTCCAGCCCCCGGCCCATGGCCATGACGGCGAACGTGCGGGCCAACAGGCTCCGCTGAGCCGCCTGGGAGCAGATGTTGGACAGGCCCACCGAGATGTGGGGCGGCGGATCGGACAGCATGGTGTATTGCTGGATGGCCTCAAGGACGTTCCCTGCCTGCTCCTGCATGAAGCGGATGGGCATGAGGACGGGGTCCAGGAAGATGCGATCCGGGGTCAACCCCCCCTCCACTGCGGCGGCGAAGATCTGGGCCGCGTTCTCCACCCGGCGGTCCACGTCCTGGGGGCTACCCCGCTCGTCCATGGCCACGCCCAGCAGACTGGCCCCGTGTTCCACCGCCAACGGGACCAGCTGCTCGAGCTTGCCCGGGTCGGCGGTGGTAGAGTTGATGAGCACCGAGCGGCCGTCGGCGGCCTGCACGCCGGCCCGCAACACCTCTACCCGGGTGCTGTCCACGCAGATGGGGGTGGGAACCGCCGCCTGGACCACCTCCACCAGCCACTCCATGTCCGCGGGGCGTTTGGAGACCGCACCGATGTTCAGGTCAAGATACTGCGCCCCCTGGGCGGCCTGGCGCTCGGCCCACCGCTGCACCGGGCCGGGGTCCTTGTCCCGCACCGCCCGGGCGATATCCTTGAACCCGGCGTTGATCCGCTCGCCGATCAGGATCACCTGCCACCCCTTTCACCCATCAACACCCGGATCGCCGCCTGGGCGGCGCTGACTGCCTGAGGGTGGCGCATCACCACCAGGTCGGCCCCGGCCGCCAAGTACACGTAGGCGGTGGTCGCCTCCCACAGGGGGCCGCGCAGCTCGGGGGGACCCCACTGGGGAACCTCCTCCGCAGGGGCCTTGGCCTCTTTGACCCCCCACACCTCCGCTCCCACGTCGCACAACATGGGCATGGCCATGGCCTTGTCCCCCTGCAGACCGGCAATCCTGGTGCGCTCCATGATCGAGTACACGTACTCGATGCCGTAGCCCAGCGCCCCGGTGCTGGGGTAGATGACCAGGTTCTCCAAGGGATAGCCGGCGTCCAGGGCGAGGATGTTCACCTGTTTTGCCAGGTTGATGTCCACCGGGGACTCGGCGATCAGCCGGTGACCATAGGCGGTGCCCAACGCAGTCAACGTCTTGTAGTTGTCCTCGGTTATCGTTCCCAGCAGGCAGTTCTCCCCGGCCACCGCCTCAGCCACCACGGGGAAAACCTCGTTGTCCTTCTCCGGCTTGCCGCAGCCCCAGATGATCAGCGGGACCCCCACCGCGTCCAGCACCTGCCTGGCCGCCTGGGCCGCCTCCTCCGGGGTCCGATCAGCTCCCAACGGATCGCACCCCGCCAGCCGCAGGCAGATCAGCTGGGCCCCGAACTCCTGGACGCACTTCTTGGCCCACGTTCCCGGCGTGGCCACCGCGTTGCCGAACGGCTCCCGCAGCACCGCGGGCCAGTCCTCGGGCGGAACGTCCCACACTTCCATGGCCACCGCCGGCGGGTGAGGCATGTCCCCCTCGAAGTGGTAGAAGGGGATGGTGGACTCCCCGCCCACGGTCACGGTGGACGTGCGCGTTCCCCCTTGCTCCTGGGTGGCGCCCACCACCACCTGGTTGATCCGGTTCGGCCAGCTCCGCTCGACCTGGGGGATTTCTATCGACATCCCGTCACCTCCCGTTACAGTCTGGTCAGGATTTCGCCCATCGCCCGCCGGGCCGGCGACTCCCCGGGCAGCTCGGTCAGCGGCCGGCCGGCCAGGGCCAACTGGTAGACCTCCTCGTCGTAGGGCACCTCTCCGGCCAGCTGCAGGCCGCCCGGTCGGCTCGCGATCGGCGGGGCTGGCGGACGCCGGCCGTTGACCACCAGCCAGCGGCCGCCCACCCGCAGGCCCAGGTCGTCAACCAGGGCCGCGATCCTCTCCGCCGCCCGCAGGGAGATGGGGTCCGGCCCGGACACCACCAGCAAAGCGTCCACGTCCTGGGTCGTGCGGCGAGACAGGTGCTCCATCCCCGCCTCATTGTCCAGGACCAGGTAGCGGTAATTGTCCCCCAGGGCCTGGATGTACTTGCGCAGGACATGGTTGACCATGCAGTAGCAGCGGGGGCCCTCCCCCCGGCCCATTGCCAGCAGGTCGATCCCCTCTCCCTCCACCAAACACTGGTGAAGTCCGTACTCCAACAGCCGGTCCTTGGTCACCCCCGGGGAGATGTCGGCGATCCGCTGCATGGTCTCCTCCCGCAGCTGGCCGATCGTCTTGTCCACCTCCAGGCCCAGCGCGTCGCCCAGGTTGGTGTTCGGATCGGCATCCACCGCCAGCACCGCGCCCATGTGTCGCTCGGCGAGCAGGACGGCGGCCAGGGCGGCCACGGTGGTCTTGCCCGTCCCCCCCTTGCCGGCCACCGCCACCGTGAACGGCCGGGTCACGTCCGCGCCCCCTTGAGCCCGGCGGCCACGGTGGGAAACAGGTTCAGGTCGGTATGGGGCAGGAACTTGGCCGACATGAACTCCTCGTAGTAGCCGGGGTAGCTGATCAGGTCCACGTAGGTCACCGCCCCGGCGATGCGCCGCGCCTCGGCCAATGCCTCCGAGGACAACAGGGCAAGCTTGGCCCCCATGATGGCGGTGTTGCCCACGAACCGGATCCTCCCGGGGGGCACATCGGGGACCAGGCCCAACAGGACGGCCTTCTCCCGGTCCACTTAGTTCCCGAAGCCGCCGGCCACCAACACCTGGTCGAGGTCGGAGAAGGTCAACCCCATGGAGCTCACCAGGATCTTCGCCCCCGCGTAGATGGCGGCCTTGGCCCGGATCAAGTTCTCGATGTCGGCCTGGGTGATGACGATATCCTGTCCGGTCCCCGACTCCTCCGCCGGGCCAGGACCACTTCCAGCCCCGCCTCCCCCGCCCGGGTGCGGGGGGAGGCCCCGGGCAACAGCCGCCCGGTACGGTCCACCCAGCCCACCCGGAACAGCTCAGCCACCACGTCGATGAGTCCGGAGCCGCACAGGCCCTTCGCCGGGCCCTCCCCCAGCGTGCGGTAGCGGACCCCGCCCCCCGGGGAGAGCTCCGCCCGCTCGATGGCCCCCGGGCGGCCCGCATCCCGCAGCGCACCCCGCTGCCCTCGAAGGCCGGCCCGGCGGACGCTGAACAGGCCACCAGCCAATCCCCCCCGGCCAGCACGATCTCCCCGTTGGTCCCGATGTCCACCAGCATGCTCACCCGGTTCGTCCGGTTCAGTCCGGTGGCCAAGATGCCGGCGGTGATGTCACCGCCCACCCAGCCGCCGATCCCGGGCATGGTGTACAGCAGCCCCCGCGGGTTGACCTTGACCCCCACCTCGGCCGCCCGCACCGGCGGGGGGACGGTGGCCGCGGCCACATAGGGGCTCTTCCGCAGCTGGGCCGGGCTCAGCCCCAGGAGGAAATGGGTCATGGCAGTGTTGCCGGCGCACAGCACCGCGGTGACGTCCCGCAGCTCGGCCCCGCTCCGCGAGACCAGGGCGCTGATCAGCTGTTTGATGTCCCCCACGATCGCCTGTTGAAGCCGACCCCCCCCTCCCGCTCGGCGTGCATGATCCTGCGGGTCACTTCTTCCCCCCAGGCAGCCTGGGAGTTATAGCGGGCCTCCCCGTCTACGGTCCGCGAGGAGGCCAAGTCCACCAGGTGGGCAACCACCGTGGAGGTGCCCACGTCCACAGCCACCCCCAGGTTGTGCTGGGCGCGATCGCCGGGCTCCAGCTGCACCACCTCGGTGGTGCCCCCCCGGGCGGCCAGAGTGACGGACACCGTCCACCCCCCTTGCCGGACCAGCCGGGCCAGGTCCCGCAGCACCTTGAGCCCCATCTGCAGGTCGCCGTCGGGCAGCTGACGGGCGATCTCCCGGTACAGCCGCTCCTGGTCGGCCAGGTTGTCCGCCAGGCTCGGCCGCGGCAGCTGCAGGCACAGCTTCCTCACCGCCGGGGCGTGGCGGAAGCCCGTCCGCTCCTCCAAGGCGGGGAACAGGGCCCGGAACCGCTGGGCGTCCTCGTCGATGATGATCTGGGGGCCGGCGGCCTGGGACTCGGGGGGGACCAACACCTCCACATCCCCCGCCACCTTCGTCTGGCAAGCCAACACGTACCCCTGCTGGATCTCCCCCCGCGTGAGCAGGGTGGTGGGACCGGCCTCCACCTCGCCGGCCTGGACCACCACCCGGCAGCGACCGCAGATCCCGTCCCCGCCACAGATGGAGGACAGGGGGACACCGGCCGCCTTGGCCACCTCCAGGATGGTGGTACCCGGCTGGGCCTCCGCCACCTGGTCGCCAGGGCGGAAGGTCACTTTGACGCGATCCATGCCCTCAACCCGGTCTCCACTGGTTCCTGAGGAAGTGGGGGATGCCGGCGGCGTCCTCCGGGCCGACGATCACTTCCCAGCCGGACTCGTCCTGGACCTCCATGCGGAGCACGGCCGCCAACCCCGGGATGACCAACCGGCCGTGGCGAACCCGCTCCATGACCCCAGTCTCCGATACTGCCTTGATGACCCGCTCGGCGGTGAGCTTGTCGTCGGCGTACGCGTTGAGCACCCCCAGACCCTCGGTGTCCACCACCAGGATGTAGGCGGGAACCTTGCTGTTCTCCACCTCGTTGGCCACCGTGAAGTAGGTGAGGGCGAAGTTAGTGGTCACCAACACCGGCGCGTCGGGTCCCGGCTCCCCCACCTCGTACAGTCCCGGCTGGACGGCGTTGGGCTTCTGGGGGTCCGTGTAGATGTTCTGGCGCACGGTGAGTACCGGCAGCAGCTGCCACGCCTCGGTGGCCTCAATCACCACCACCCCGCCGTACTTGCAGATGGAGACCGCGGCGGCCGCCACCTCGTCGGCGTCGCCGGCGGCGAACGCCAGCGTCGGGTAACCGAACGGCCGGAAGTTCTTCTCGATGGCCAGCCGCCGCAGGCGCACCAGCCGGGTGAACCGGTCCAGCAAGTCCCCACCACCGACGTCCAACACCAGATCCTCCAACCCCCGTTCCCGCAGCCGGCCGACCAACCGTGCCAGGCCGGGCAGGTCGGCGGCACGGACGGCGAGCGGGGTCTGGTGATCCGCGGCCAGGGCGGCCAGCTGCTCCCAATTGTCCTCCGTGGCCGCCCACAGCAGCGGCCGCCGGTCCGCCACCGCCTCCGCCGCCGGCCGCATGGCCGTTGGATCCGGGCACAAGAGAATCAGGGACAAGTCGACCTGCTCCGCCGCCGCCCGGGCGGCGTCCCGAAACCGCTCGCCGTCCCCGCCGCAGTACGCAAGCGCCACCATGTCCACCCCGATCTCCTCCCCCACCCGCTGGAACCGCAGGCTGCAGATGGCGGCAAGCCGCCTGGCAAGCTCCTGGTCAGAGCCGTCGGCAGCTACCCGCACGGCCACGCCCGGCGGGTGGTGGAACTTCTCCTCGTGGCGGAACATCACCGTCTCCCCCCCCACCACCAGCTCCCGCTCCCCACACCCGATGCGCACGGTTCGCATGGGCGGGGCCTGGGCCTCGCCCAGCGCGGTCTGCGCCTCCGCGGAGACGTGGGGACACTGGTCGAGGGAGGTCCGCTTCGCGGCCACCTGCATGGCGAACGCCATACAGGTGGGGAAGTTGCAGTCGCCGCAGTTGGTGCGGGGGAGCAACTTGTAGACCTCGGTTCCGGTCAGCCGCTTCGCCATCTCGCCCCCTTCCGGTCAGATGAGTGGGTCCAGGGAGAGCGCCGGATGACCCACCCGCTGGAGGAAGTCGACCAACTCCTCTGAGCTGGTGGCTTCCTGTTCGGTGGCGATCTTGTCCAGCAGGTCGACTTCCCCGATTTCCTCCAACCTGGCCCGCAGCCGATCCCCGATCTCCTCCTTGAGGGCGCTGGGCATCCACACCACCCGCCGGATGCCCCCTCGGCGGAAATGAACTTCTCGCTGGTGATGTACAGCTTCCCGATCCTCAAGAATCCGGGCATCTGCACGCCGCCCCCGATCTGTCCCGCCGTGGTGGAGAAGGTCATCCCCACCGGGGTCATGTCCGGGTACTCCCGGCTCACCAACATCACCCCGTTGGTTTCCGGCAGCACGGCGGCGATCACCTCGAAACACCCGCAGGAGGTTTGCGGGTCGGTCATGATGGAGTACATGCTCACCCGCTCCAGGTTACCGTTGGAAGCCCGGGCCACGTACTCGTTGACCCCCTTGAAGATCCCGTGCACGAGATCCAGGGTCTCCCCCTTGGGGACCGGCTAGTTCGGCCCGTGCGGGTCCATCTCGTGGCTGGCCCGGCAGTCCAGCCAGGTATAGGCGCCACACAACCCCAGTCGCTGGGGAGTGACGATGCACACGTGGTTGGGCGCGTAGGATTGGCACAGGACGCAACTGTAGAACGTATCGATGTCCTCATCCCGCATGCCCATGATCCGCTCGTCCCGCTGGCGGTAGATCTCCTGGGCGGCGGGCAGGAGCTGCCCCACCTCCTCCGGGTCGGTGTAGATCTTCACCTGCACCTTGTCCACGATGGCGGCGAACTCGTCGTGGAACTTGGCCACCAACACCTCCCCGTAGTGGCGGAGGCGGAAGCCCTTGGCGAACGCGTCCTTGCTGATCCGCACCCACGGGATGTCCCGCTGGCCCATGTGGAACACCCCGAACGTGCAGGAGGCGAAGTGGTGGATCCGCCTCTCCAGTACGGTTTCGAATTCCTCCTTGAACTCCCGCCCGGCCACTTCCACCACCACCCCCAGCGGCAGGGCCTCCCCCTCCTGGACCTGGTCCACGTCCGGTCCGATCACCTCGATCTTCCCGTCCTCCACCTCGTCCATGGGACGGCCGCGCAGCAGCTCGAAGGCATCGGAGTACTTGCCGCCGAACTGCACGTGCATCTGCTCCTTGCGCACCCTCTCCCCCTCGAAGCCCGCCCCGTAGGGGACCGGGATGGGGATCTCGCTGACCTTGATCTTCAGGCCCCGCACTTCCACGGCCTTGTTCACGATCTTGTCCAGCGAGACGCCGCTGACCACGTGTTCGTAGGTACAGATGCCCCGGGGGAGGATCTGGGGGATGGGGGCATCTGCGATCACCGGGAACCCGAAGTTGATGGCTCCGGCGGCGGTGGCGTATTTCTCGTCGCTCAGGAGCTGGCCCCCGTCCTGGCCCGGGTCCAAATCGGTCCCCAACGCCAACACGAGCGCACGCACCCGTTCCTTGTTGTACATGAGGATCTTCCTGGCCGCCTCCAGCCCTCCGGGCTTGATCCCCCCGAACGTCATCGCCGCGCGAGCAGCGAAGTTGAGGGCGTACACCGCCGCCGAGGTCTCCTTGCCATAGGGGACCAGGAAGGTGTCCCAGTTCATCTCCACGCCTTCTTCGGACAGCTGCTCAGCCATGGAGCGGCCGCGGGAGCTGGAGGCCATGAACACGAGGATGTTTCTCTCCTGGAGCGACCTGGCCAACTCAACCGCCTGTTCGTTGGTGGGCAGCGCCCCCACGCAGGCGGCGAACCCCGGCATGCGCCCGTCCACCAACTTGATCCCCTGGGTGCGGAGGATGGAGTCGTCGGTGAACCCCAGCCACGGTTCCTGCGGTTCCTCGCCCCGCAGGTACCGCAGGGCCTCGATGACCTCCTGGGCGATCAGCGTGGCCACCCCGGCGTCCAACGCCCCGCCCAAGTAGGGGAACCACAGCCGATCGTCGGAGGGAGGGGCCAACAACCCCCGGGCCCACTTCACCGCCCGGCCGGCCCCTTCCAGGTCGTCCACCGCCAGCCCGGTGAGGGCCAGGGTCAGCGGCAAGTGGTAGGCGGTGTTGGGGAAGGCGATTCTTTCGTCCGGCCCGTGGGTTGCGACGGCCTCCTCAAGGAGCTCCTCCGCCCGCGCCAGGTAGGCCCCCGCTCCGCGAATGGCAGCCCTGGCAATTACCCTCGACACCCACCGACCCTCCTCCACACACAGGTTTCAACCTTGTGGCCTCAACACATTGCCTATCCGTCCAGTACGAACATCAGCGTATTGATTCGTCCGTCCGGGAGCACATTCGCGGGCTTACCCCTCCGCCGCCAGTTGGCCAAGCAGGCCCTCCACCTGCCGCCCCACCGGTCCGGACAGCGGCGGGGCACCCAACCCACCGCGCAGCTGCAGCTCCTCGCGGAACGACACCCACCCCGCCAGCGGCAGGCCCGGGGGCAGGGAGCGGCGGATGAACGCCCGGTCCTCTACCCCGCGCACCTTGTTCCCTACCGCCACCGCGCGTATCAGGCCCACGTCCTCGGCCAGCCGCAGGATCCGCCCCGCCGTGTGCAGGCTGCGGACATCGGGCTCCACCACCACCACCATGGGGGCCACCCCGCGCGCCGTCCCCCGGCCCAAGTGCTCGATCCCCGCCTCCATGTCCACGATCACCCACTGGTCCCCCTCCACCAACAGGTGATCCAGCAGGGCCCGCAGGAAGCTGTTCTCCGGGCAGGCACACCCGGCCCCGCCCCGGCGGACCGCCCCCAGCACCATCAGCTGCACCCCGCGGTGGCGGACGGAGTACTGGGCTGGGATGTCGTCCACCCGGGGGTTGAGCCTGACCAGCCCCCCCGCCGCCCCCGGTTCGGGCGGCGATCAGCCCCCGCAGCTCGGCCAGGGGGGTGATCTCGCCGCTGAACCCCAATGTGGCAGCCAGATTGGCGTCTGGGTCAGTGTCCACGGCCACCACTCGCCCTCCCCGGTCGGCGACCGTCAACGCCAGCAGTACGGCCAACGTCGTCTTGCCCGCCCCGCCCTTGCCGGAGATGGCCAGCTTCATGGCTCGCGGGCCGCCGCGATCAGCCGCCCGCACATCATCCGGCCCAAGGCCGCCAACCCCTCGGTGGGCAGGTAGTGGCCGGCCCGGGCGTCGAACAACACCTGCGCGGCCGGGGGCAGCTCATCGTCGCCGTCCCACCACACCACGGCCAGGGGGACCAGGGGGAGGGCGCGCCAGGCGTAGCCGGCGTCCCCCAGCTCCAGCGGCCGGCCGCCACACCGCTCGGCTGCCCGCCGGAACGCCGCCCCCTCCCCACTCAGCTTCCGCACCGGCTGGTCCCCGCTGTAGCCTTGAAAGGCCCGCTGGTAGAACGCCACGTGGGGAGGTCGGCGAACCCCACCCACCGGCCGGCCGGGGGGCCGCCGTCGGCCCGCTCCAGGTAGTCCAAAACCAGGGCCTGCAGCTCCTCCGGACATGCGTCGCCCGTGTGACCGTCGATCACCTCCAACCCCGGCCACACCAACCGGCACCGCCGCCCGGCCACCGCAAGCTCCAGCCCCTCCGGCCCGCCACCAGTCCCCGGCGCCGGGCGACCTCCACCTGCCCCAACTCGCTCAGCGCTCGCCGCGCCCTGACAATCCGGGGCCGCAGGGAGTCGCGCCATACTTCGCTGTCCATGGTTTCCATCCAGTATAGTGGATCGGCGGTGACGTTGGGGCCGGCCACCGGGACCAGGGTTTGTCCGCCCGCCGCAAAGTGGCGTATAGAAGAGGGGAGTTGCTGGAGGTCGACCAGGGCCGGACGCCGGCCCGCGCGGACGGGAGCAAGTCCCGTGGGACGAAGGGGGCTGCTGCGATGAACTTCCCACGAGATCAGCTGGTGGTCAGCTTCCAACTTCGCGGCGGGGATCGAGTCTGCCTCCGGCCGGCCCGCCACCAGGACGTGCCGGCGCTGGCCGCCATGCTGGCCACCTGTAGCCCAGAGAGCGTCTACCGCCGGTTTGAGCGGTCGCCCAAGGGAGCGGTGGCCGCGCTGGCCCGGGAGCTGTGCTCGGTGGACTACAACTCGGCGATCGCCGTGGTGGCCGAGCTGTCCACCCGCGGGGAGCGAACATCGTCGGGGTGGGCCAGGTGCTGGCAGCCCCGGACAGGTGTACGGCTGAGTTCGCCGTGCTGGTGGCTGATCCCTGGCAGGGGCGGGGGTTGGGCAAGGAGCTCACTGAGGTGTGTCTGGCCATCGCCCGCCGGTGGGGAGTGGGGCGGGTGATCACCGAGCTGGCCCCGAGCAACGTGAGGATGATCAACCTCCTCCGCAAGCTCGGGTTCCACTTTCTTCGCGACCGCCGGGGGCAGATCGTGCTGGGGGAGCTGGCCTGCGGGGGCGAGGACCCCGGCGGCGGGAACGCCCGCAGGCGGCCGCCCCAGGCGAGAAAGGAGGACGGATGAGCGCAAAGGTCCTTTCAGGAAGAGAGATCTCGGCCCAGGTGCGCGCAGAGCTCAAGGAGCAGGTGGCACAACTGGCCCGACGGGGAATCAAGCCCGGCCTGGTGATGGTCCGGGTGGGGGAGGATCCGGCCTCGGTCTCCTACATGAGGCAGAAGGAGAAGACCGCGGCTGAGCTGGACGTCCACTCGGAGACCATCGTGTTTCCCCCCGACACCCCCCAGGAGACCCTGCTGGCCAAGATTCAGGAGCTGAACGGCCGGGACGACTGTCACGGGATCCTGGTCCAGCTGCCGCTGCCCCGCCACATCGACCCCAAGCCGGTGATCCGGGGCATCGCCCCGGCCAAGGATGTGGACTGCTTCCACCCCGAGAACGTGGGCCGGCTGCTCATCGGGGAACCCTACCTCCTTCCCTGTACGCCGCATGGAGTGCAACAGATCCTGGTGCGCAGCGGCTACTCCCCGGAAGGCAAGCACGTGGTGATCTGCGACCGCAGCAACATCAACGGCAAACCGCTGTTTGCCATCCTGATCCAGAAGCGGAGTGGGGCCAACGCCACGGTCACCGTCTGCCACACCGGCACCCCGGATCTGGCCCAGCACACTCGCCGGGCGGACATTCTGGTGGCCGCCATGGGCGCGCCCCGCTCGGTGACCGCGGACATGGTGCGGGAAGGGGCGGTGGTAATCGATGTAGGCGTGAACCGAGTCGAGGACCCGACCGCTCGGTCCGGCTACCGGCTGGTGGGGGACGTCGACTTCGCCGCAGTGGCCGAACGAGCGGAGGCCATCACCCCGGTTCCGGGCGGGGTGGGGCCGATGACGGTCACCATGCTGATGTGGAACACCGTGCGGGCCGCCCAGGCTCAGCACGGGTTGCCGGCGGATTGACGCGGGTGTCCACTCCCGACCTGTCCCGCCTGTTGGCCCTGCCCCGGGCAGTGGTGGCCGACGGGGCCATGGGAACCGCCCTGCAGGAGTTGGGCCTGCCGCCCGGCTGTCCGCCTGAGCTGTGGAACCTGCGCCGCCCCGCGGCAGTGGCCGCGGTACATCGCGGCTACGTGGCTGCCGGAGCCGAACTCGTCCTGACCAATACGTTCGGCGCCTCCCGGGTGAAGTTGGCCCGGGCGGGCTGGGGACACGCGGCCCCTGAGCTGTGCCGACGCGGCGCCGAGCTGGCCCGCGAGGCGGCCGGGCAGAACGCGGCGGTGCTGGGTTCGCTGGGCCCCACCGGCCAGCTCCTCCGCCCCTGGGGGCAGCTGGCCCGGGAGGCGGCCCGAGCCGCGTTTGCCGAGCAGGCCCGCGCCCTGGCCGAAGGCGGGGTAACCGGCCTGGTGCTGGAGACATTCTACGCCCTGGAGGAACTGACAGCCGCCCTGGAGGCTGCGCTCGATTGCACCACGCTCCCGCTAGTCTGCTCCATGTCGTTCACCGAGCGGGGGAACACCATCATGGGAACCTCCGTGGAGGAGTTCGTCCACGCCGTGGAGGGACTCGCGGGCGGGCGGGTGGTGGCGGTGGGGGCCAACTGCTCTGTCGGCCCGGCGGCCATGGCCGACCTGGTGAGCCGGCTGCAGGCGGCAACCCAGGTGGCCGTCTGGGCCAAGCCCAACGCCGGGCAGCCACAGCTGGCCGGAGAACGCACGCTGTATCCGACGGGGCCGGCCGAGTTCGCCGCCGCCGCCCATACCTGGCTGGCGGCCGGGGCCAAGGTGGTGGGCGGCTGCTGCGGCACAACGTACGAGCACATTCGCTGCCTTGCGGAGGTGGTGTTGACGTGAATCAAGTGCGGCTGCTCCAGATGCAAGTGGAGGACCTATTGGGGGCCCTGTCATCGCCGGCGCCCACGCCGGGGGGTGGCACGGCCGCCGCCCTGTGCGGCGCCCAGGCCGCCGCCCTGGCGGAGATGGTGGCTGCCGTCTCCGCCCGGCGTGGCCCAGCGGACCAGCTGAACGCGTTGGCGGCGTCGGCCGGCCGGCTGCGGGCCTCGCTGGCCGCCGGCGCAGACGCCGACGCCGCGGCCTACGCCGGGGTGGTGGAGGCCCTGCGGCTCCCCCGGGGCGAGGCGGACCAGCGACGGGCGCGTGATCAGGCCCGTCAGCAGGCCCTGCGTCGGGCGGCCGAGGTGCCGCTGGGCACCGCCCAGTCGGCGGGCGAGGTGCTGGAGCTGTGCCACCGCCTCCTCCCCCTGGCCTCCCCCCGCCTGTACAGCGACCTGGCCGCGGCCGTTCGGCTGGCCCAGGCCGCCGCCCACGCTGCGCTGTACAACGTTGATGCAAACGCGGCTTCGATCGCTGATGAGGAGTCAGTGCGGTCCTTGCGGCACCGGCGTGAGCAATTGGCCGCCGGCGTCGACCGATCCGCCGGCCAGTTGCTCAGCGAATTGGAGGGGAGCCTCGCGGCCTGGCTGGGAGAGAGGGATTCGAACCCCCACTAGCAGGTCCAGAGCCTGCCGGCCTACCGTTAGCCGATCTCCCAGGGCCGAACAATGGTATCTCCAGGCCCCGCCGGGCTCAAGCTTTGCGGCGCCAGTTCAACTTCCGGTATGATCTGTCCCATGGTTTGGCGAAGGCCGTGCGCCGCCGGCACGTTCTACCCTGCCGATCCCACCAGGCTCCGGGCGGAGGTGGAGGGGTGCCTGGGCGGGGGGCGCAACCAGCTGGGCCCGTCGGGCGCCGGACTCACCCGCCCGGCCGGCTTGATCCTCCCCCACGCCGGCTACCGTTACTCCGGCCCGGTGGCCGGAGCCGGGTACCGGCGGTTGTGGGCGCTGGGCCGCCCGGCCGGGGTGGTGGTCCTGGGCACCAACCACACCGGGCTGGGCGGGGCGGTGACCGTGGGTGCGGGCGAAGCGTGGGCCACCCCATTTGGCCCCATGCCCGTGGACGACGAGCTGGCTCAGCAGGTGGCCGAAGCCATGGACGCCGAGCGCTCCGGGTTGCCGTTCTTGGAGGAGCACTCCATTGAGGTCCAGCTGCCCTTCCTCCACTATCTATACGGGCCTTTGCCGTTCGTGCCCGTGGTGGTGCGCACGGCCGAGCTGGCGGCCTCCCGGCGGGCCGGCCAGGGCCTGGCCAGGGTGGTCGCCCGCCGTCCGATCGTGCTGGTGGCCTCCACCGATTTCACCCACTACGAGCCTGACGAAGTGGCCCGGGAGAAGGACCGCCGGGCGCTGGCTGCCATCCTTAACCTCGACCTGGAGGGATTCCTGGCCGCCGTTCAACGCCACCGGATCTCCATCTGCGGGGTGGGGGCGGTAGCCATCCTGCTCGCCGCTGCCCGCACCCTGGGGCTGTTGGGTACCGAGCTGGTTGACTACCGCACCTCCGGGGAGGTGGCCGGAGTGCTGTCCCAGGTGGTCGGGTACGCAGCGGTCCTGTTCCGCGAGGTGGAGGCCGTTGCGTAGCATGACCGGGTTCGGACGCGGCCTAGCTGAAGGGAACGGCTATGCGGTCCAGGCTGACCTACGCACGTTGAACCACCGGTTCTGCGAGGTCCGGGTCCGCGGGCTGGCCGAGCTGCCCGGCTTGGCCCACCGGTGTGAGCAGCAGCTGCGGGCAGCGTTCGCCCGCGGCAGCCTGGAACTGGCCGTACGCTGGCAGGCGAGCGGGGAAGCCCGCCCCCGCCAGGTGAACATGACCGCCGCCCTCCGCTATGCCCAGGAACTGAGCCACCTCAAGGACCAGCTGGGTGTGCCCCAAGGGCCGAGCCTGTCTCACCTGATCCAGCTGGGGGTCTTCGAGGAGGTGGCCCCCGACGAACGGGCCCTGTGGCCGGCCCTGGAGGCCGCCCTAGTCCAGGCGGTGGAGGGGGCCCGCCGGGCGCGCGAGGTGGAGGGGGTCAGCCTGCACCAGGCCCTGGCCCGGGAGGCCCAGGCACTGGCGGAGCTGGTGCAGGCGGGACGCGGCCAAGCAGCCGACGCCCTGGCCGAGGCCGAACGACGTCTGCGGGCGCGGATCGCGGAGCTGGAAGTGGAACTGGACCCCGGGCGATTGGAGACCGAGCTGGTGGTGTGGGGGGAGCGGGCAGACGTGAGCGAGGAGCTGGACCGGCTGGCGGCCCACTGTCGGCGGGTGAACGAGCTGCTGGCCGCCGCGGGGCCGGTGGGACGCGAGCTGGAGTTCGTGGCCCAAGAGGTGGGCCGCGAGGCCGGAACGCTGGCGGCAAAGGCCCGCTCCAGCCCCCTGGCCCAGACCGCCCTGGCCATGCGGATGGCCGCCGAGCGGATGCGCGAGCAGGCCAGGAACGCGGAGTGAGCCCCTCGAGGCAGGTGCAGGGGCGTGGTCAGTGGTAGGTGAGTTCCTGCCGCCGGGGTGGGGCGTGCAAGGAGGGCGCGGGATCGCCCTTGTGGTCACCGGCCCGTCCGGCGCCGGAAAATCCTCGGTGATCGCCGAGCTCCTCCGCGCCGACCCTGGCCTCAGGTTTGCCGTCTCCGCCACCACGCGGCCGCGCCGCCCCGATGAGGTGGATGGCCGTGATTACGCGTTCGTGACCGACCGCGAGTTCGACCGCATGTTGGCCGACGGGGAGCTCCTGGAGTGGACGGTCTACCAGGGACACCGCTACGGCACGCCCCGCAGCCAGCTCGAGGGGCCGCTGGCGGACGGGCGGGACGTGGTGCTGAACGTCGAGGTGAGCGGCGCCCTGGCCGTCGCCGGGGCCGGTCTCCGCCGCCCGGTGGTGCTGGTCTTCTTGGTCCCCCCCAGCTGGGAGGAACTGGCCCGCCGCATCCAGGCCCGGGAGACCGAGTCCCAGGCCGCCCTGCGACAGCGACTGGCCATCGCCCGCCGGGAGGTACAGCAGATCCATCACTTCCACTACCTGGTGGTCAACGATCGCCTGGAAGAGACGGCGAGCACCCTGGCGGCGATCCTGGCTGCCGAACGGTGCCGGGTGGTGCGGTGCGAGTCGGAATAGATCTGGTGGAGGTGGCGCGGATCGCCGACCTGGCGGCTCGCCGCGGCCAGCGGGGCCTGGAGCGGCTGTTCACCGCGGCCGAGCTCGCCTACGCCCTATCCGCCCGCCCCCCGCTGCGCTACCAGCGGTTGGCCGCCCGGTTCGCCGCCAAGGAGGCCTTCCGCAAGGCGATGGGTCGGCCCATCGCCTTCCGTGACCTGGAGGTGCGCAAGGCAGGGAGCGTGCCCTACCTGGCCTGGGGGGAGCAGACCTGTTCGTTGTCCCTCACCCACACGCGCGACCTGGCCGGGGCGATGGTCATCCTGCCCCAGGTTGCTCCCCCTCCCCGGAAAGCCCCTTGAGGTGCTCCCGCAGGGTGATGGTCTCCCGCCCCGGCTGATGGGCCATGAATCGGTCCCGCTCCTCATCGGCGGCCTCCTCCTGGAGCTTGCGCATGGACAGCCTCACCTGACGCTTGGCCTCGTTGATGCCGATGATCTTCGCGGTCACTTCCTGGTCCAACCGGAGGACCTCGGCCGGGCTGCTGATTCGCTCCCCGGCGATCTCCGACACGTGGACCAGCCCCTCCACCGCCGGGGTGATGCGCACAAACGCCCCGAAGTCCTTGATCTGGGTCACCGGCCCGGAGATCACCGACCCCACTGAGTACTGGTCCAGGAACTGCTCCCAGGGGTCCTGTTCCAGGGACTTGAGGGACAGGCTGATCCGGCGTTGCTCCTGATCCACCTTCAGGACCATGGCCCGCACGGTCTGCGCCTCGGCGAGCACCTCCTCGGGGTGGCCCACTCGCTGCCAGGAAAGCTCGGACACGTGGATGAGGCCCTCCACGCCGTCCTCCAGCTCCACGAATGCCCCGAAGTCGGTGATTTTGGTGACTTTCCCCTCCACCAGGGCGCCGCGGGGATAGCGATGCTCCACGTCTTCCCACGGATCGGGCTGGGTCCGGCGCAGAGACAGACTGATCCGCTTACGCTTCTCTTCCGCCCCCAGGACCACCACGTCCACGGTGTCCCCTTCCTGCACCACCTCGCGCGGGTGCCTGGGGAAGCCCCAGGACAGCTCGGATACGTGCACCAGCCCCTCCACGTCTTCCTCCAGCTCGACAAATGCCCCGAAGTCGGTGACTGAGACCACCTTGCCGCTGACCTCGGTGCCCGGAGGATAGCGGTCGGCGATGCCCGCCCACGGATCGGGACGCAGCTGCTTGATGGACAACGAGATGCGCTCCTCCTCCGGGTCGGCTTCCAACACCATCACCTGAACAGTATCCCCCGGCTTGTACTTGTCTTGGGGCGGGACGGGAATGTCCTTCCAGCAGATCTCCGTACGGTGGACCAGGCCGTCGAAGCCGCCCACGTCCACGAAGATGCCGAAGTCGACCACGCTCTTGACCCGGCCCTCCAAGATCTTGCCGGGGGTGAGGGAGGCAAACAGCTCAGCCTTCTTCTCCTCCTCCAAGTCCTTGAGGTACTGCCTGCGGGAGACCACGATGTTCCGATCACGGCGAGAGAACTCGATGATCTTGAAGTACAGCTCCTTGTCCCGGAGGCGCTCGATCTTGGTCGAAACGCCCTTCCCCAGGTGAGAGCCGGGGAGGAACGCCCGGATGCCGCTAACGCTGACGTGATATCCGGCCCCCTTCACCTCCTCATGGATCTTGCCCTTCAAGGGCGCGCCCGATCGGTAAGCGCGTTCGAGTTCGGCGTACCGCTTGGCGTAGAACGCCTGGCGTTCGGAGACGTAAACAGTGCCGTTTTCCTCGTCGATGTAGGTGACGATGACTTCCATCTCCTCGCCGGAGTTGGCCTGCTCGCGGAACGGGGCAAACTCCCGTTTGGGAAGCAACGCCTCTGACTTGTAGCCGATATCGACCAGCACCTCGGCATCCGTCTCCTGCACGACCTTCCCTTTGACCGTATCGCCCCGGCTGAACAGGCGAACGTCGCTTTCGTCGAGCGCGTCCTCCATCCGGATCCACTCTGCCATTCTCTACCACCCCTTGCTGGATTTCCCCATTACGGGCCCGCACCCACACATCGTCCGCGAACCCCTTGCGGGTAAGCTAGAACGATGGTATCCGCTCCGGGTAGGGGGCTCAAACTAGGCGGCGTCCACGCGCTCCATCAACTTGTCGGTGAGCCGCTGGTACCGCTCCAACCGGGGAAGCTCGGGGGGAAGGGTTGCCGCCAGCTCGGCCACGGTCACCGGCGGCCCGAACCGCACCTCCACCCGGGGGAAACCCAGCGGATAGCGCGGAGGATAGGGGCCGTGTGGGACCAGGTTCACTGGTATCAGCGGGCGGCCCAGCCGGTCGGCGAACCGGACCGCCCCCAGCTTGGGCCGGGCGCCGGGGCGGGTGGTCCCCTCGGGGAAGATACCCAGCAGGCGCGCCCCACCGGCGGCCCGCACGGCGCGGCGGAAGTCCCCCAGGCCGAACGCCTCCCGGTCGATCACCACCGCGAAGCCCCACACGAAGGGCGCGAACAGCGGGTTCCTCAGCAGTCCCCGCCGGGCCAGGAACATCACCCGGCGCGTCGGTCCGCCGGCCACACACACGACCGGGATGTCCCAGTAGGAACGGTGTCGGGTCACCAGGATACCCCCGGCCCGGAGGTGTTCCCGTCCGCGCACCGACAACCGGAACAGCGCCCACACCCCCGGGGTGATCAGCGCCACCAGCAGGGCATACAGGACGTCCCTAACCCGAGCGGCGATCCAAGAACCCAAGGCGCTCCTCCACCAGCCGGAGGGCATCGCGGAAAACCTCCTCCGGCGACTTGTCTGTGGTGTCGACCACCACCGCGTCCACGGCCGCGCGCAACGGGGCTCGTTTGCGGGTGGAGTCCCGCAGGTCTCGCCGGCGCAGCTCGGCCAGCACCTCAGCGTACACCCCCCCCCGCTCCCGCAGGCGCCGGCGGGCCCGCTCCTGGGGGTCGGCAGCGAGAAAGATCTTCAGGTCGGCGTCCGGCAGGACCACCGTGCCGATGTCCCGCCCCTCCATCACCACGTCTCGCCCGCGGGCGATCTGGCGCTGCCGGGCCACCAGGTGCTCCCGCACCCGCCCGTCCACCGCCACCTGCGATGACAGGTCGTCCAGCTCAGGGTTATCCAGAAGTTCAGTGACGTCCTCCCCGTCCAACAGGATCCGTCCGCCGGGCCTCACCTCGATCTGCGCCTGGGCCGCGCACCGGCCACGGGCCCGAGCCAGCGCCGCGGCCCGATACATGGCCCCCGTGGGGACGAATAGACAGCCCAGCGCCGCGGCCAGCCTGCGCGCCAGGGTGGTCTTGCCCGCCGCCGCCGGACCGTCGATGGCCACCTTCATGGCAGGAGCTTGTACCCGCAGCCCACCGGGGCCGCAACGAATGTCCTCCCCCCGGTCCGCAACCGGCGGCCGGCGGCCAGCGCCGCAGCGCGATCGGCGAACGCGGCGAACAGGGCCGACCCCGAACCCGTCATGCCCACCCCCAGGGCATCTTCGCACACCGCCTCCAGCCGGGCCCGGTAACGGCTCAGCGCTGGCCGCACCCGACAGGCCGCCGGCCACAGGTCATTGTGCAGGCACAGCCCCTGCGGGGACGGGCCGGAAGAAGAGAGGGGAAGCCCCAGCTGATCGTAGGTCCGGTACACCTCGCCGGTGGGGCAGGCGAACGGGGGAACCAGCACCAGGAAGGCTGCTGGGAGGGGGGTGACCGCTGTGGTCAGGGCATCCCCTATCCCCTCCGCCCAGGCCGGACTGGGGCCCAAGAAGAACGGCACGTCGGCCCCCAAGCTTGCCCCCAGGCGCTGCAGCTGGCCCGTCCCCAGGTTCAAGCCCCAGAGTCGGTTCAGCGCCGCCAAGACCGCCGCCGCGTCCGCGCTTCCCCCGCCCAACCCGGCTCCTGGGGGGATGTTCTTCTCCAGGGTAATCTCCACGCCCGCATCCACCCCGGTCGACGACCGAAGGAGCTCCGCCGCCCGCACGGCCAGGTTCTCCTCCGGGGGGCAGGGGCCACGCCGCCCGGCCAGGCGGACCGCTGTCGGTCGCGGCCGCAACTCCAACAGATCGGCCAACTCCACAGCGGTCATCAGGCTCTCCAGCAGGTGGTAGCCGTCCGGCCGCCGGCCCACCACCCGCAGGGTGAGGTTCAGCTTGGCGTAGGCCAGGACCCGCAATCTCGCCATACGACCTGTCCCCGCTTGACGACCGCCCACGCCAGCGGCTGCCCAATCCAGTACGGGACCTCAGCGAACGTGGGCACATCCCACACCGCCAAGTCCGCCCACTTGCCCACTTCCAGCGTGCCCAGCTGGTCGGCCATCCCCACGGCAGCGGCAGCGTTCAGCGTGACGGCGCACAGGATCTCCGCCGGGGTGAGTCCCAGCCGCAACGCGGCCAGGGACATGACCAGCGGCAGCGACGATAGCGGGCTGGATCCAGGGTTGAAGTCGGTAGCCAACGCCAGGGGGAGCCCGGCATCCAGGAACGCCCGCGCCGGGGGGTAGGAAGCCCCCAGGACGAACGCCGTGCCCGGCAGGAGCACGCCCACCACCCCTGCAGCGGCCATGGCCGCCGCCCCGGCTGGAGTCGTCCGCAACAGGTGGTCGGCGGAGACCGCCCCCAGCTCCGCGGCCAGCTCGGCGCCCCCCACCGCGGCCAACTCGTCGGCGTGGAGCTTCGCGGGCAGGCCGGCAGCCTGGCCCGCGGCCAGCACCTGCCGCGCCTCCTCCACTGTGTAGAACCCCTGGTCGCAAAACACGTCACAGAACCGCGCCAGCCCCTCGGCGGCCACCCGAGGGATCATCTCCTCCACCAGGCGGCGCAGGTAGTCCGCCCGCGGAACCTCGGGGGGCACCGCGTGGGCCCCCAGGAAGGTGGGCACCACGGTGAGGGGAAGCTCCTCACCCAGCCGCCGGATCGCCCGCAGCAGCTTGAGCTCGCCCTCCGTGGACAGGGCGTAGCCGGACTTCACCTCCACGGTGGTGGTGCCGGCCCGCAGCATGCGCTCCAGGCGAGGCCGGGCCAGGGCCACCAGCTGGTCTTCGCTCGCCGCACGCACCGCCGCCACCGTGGCCAGGATCCCCCCGCCCGTGTACGGGGCCCCCTGCGCCCGGGCGTAGAACTCGGCCGCCCGCTCAGCGGCGAACACCGCGTGGGTGTGTGGATCGACCAGGCCCGCGGTCACCGCCCTGCCCCCCACGTCCAGCCTGGGGCCGCCCGGGGGCGGGGTGCCCTGCCCCACCTCGGCCACTCGGCCGTCCTCCACCACCAGGTAGGCGCCCCGGCGCCGGGTCACCTCACCCATGTAGCGCCCGGCTCGGGCCGCGCTCCCCTGCAGAGTGGCCAGCTCCCCGATACCCGTCACCACCAGGTCCATGGGCCAAGGTTACCACACCGCCCGCCCCCGGCCCCGGCCGTGGTGACGGCCAGGGGGCCCCGCTATACTGGGGCCCGCAGTGATCGAGCTCGACGGGCACAGCTTGACCCCGCACCAGGCCGCGGCCGTGTTGCTGAACGGGGAGTCCGTGCGCCCCTCCCCCCAGGCACTGGCCGAGGTGGAGCGAGGCCATCGTCGCCTGCTGTGCCTGGTGGAGGGAGGTCGCCCCATCTACGGGGTGAACACCGGCCTGGGCAAGCTGAGCACCATCACCGTTCCCCCGGGCGACTTGGGGCGACTGCAGGAGAACCTGGTGCGTTCCCACGCGACCGGCCTGGGCCCAGCCCTTTCGGAGGACATCGTCCGCGGGATGCTGCTGTTCCGGGCCAACTCCCTCCTGTCCGGCCTGTCCGGAGTGCGACCGGCGGTGGTGGAGCTGCTGGTGGACATGCTCAACGCCGGCGTGTGCCCGGTGATCCCCGAGCAGGGCTCAGTGGGCTCCTCCGGCGACCTTGTCCCGTTGGCCCACCTCAGCGTGGTCCTGCTGGGGGAGGGCCGGGCCTACTGGCGGGGGGAGGAGTACCCAGGGGGGGAGGCGCTGGCTCGGGCCGGCCTGAACCCGCTGGCCGGCCTGGCGCCCAAAGAAGGGCTGGCGCTGCTGAACGGCACTGCGTATATGCTGTCCTCCCTCACCCTGGCCTGGGCCCTGGGCCGGCGGGCGTTTCGGGCCGCGCTGGGGGCCGCCGCCCTGTCGTACCAGGCTCTACGGGGGCGCAGTGAACCCCTGGACCAGCGCCTGCACGCCGCCCGCCCCCACCCCGGCCAGGTGGAGGTGGCCGCCCGGATGCGGGAGCTGCTGGCGGAAGGCGGGCTGACCGACACTTTCCAGGGGGATGTCCAGGATCCTTACTCCCTCAGGTGCCTGCCCCAGCTCCTGGGGCCGGTGCTGGAGTCGCTGTGGGCGGTGGAGGAGCGGCTACAGATCGAGATGAACGCGGCCACCGACAACCCGCTGGTGTTCCCCGCCGGGGAGGTGATCGCCGGCGGTAACTTCCACGGCCAGGTACTGGCATTCGCCGCCGAGTGGCTGGCCGTGGCCCTGGCCGAGCTGGGCGCCTCGTGCGAGCGGCGGGCGGCGCTGTTGCTGGCGGGGACCGACCGCGGCTTGCCGGCGTTCCTGTCCCCCGAGCCCGGTCCCAGCTCGGGCCTGATGCTGCTGCAGTACACCGCAGCCGCCTTGGCCGGGGAGAATAAGGTCTTGGCCCACCCGGCAGCCGTGGACTCGGTGCCCACCTCCGGGGGGAAAGAGGACCACAATGCCATGGGGGCCACCTCGGCGTGGAAGGCGTTGCGGGTGGCGGAAAACGCCATCTCGCAGGCCGCCCTGGAGCTGGCCTGCGCCCGCTGGGCGGTGGCCCACGCCGGGCCAGGCGGCCTGGCGCCGCGCACCCGCCCCCTGTACGACTGCCTCTCCCGCCTGTTCCCCCCGCCGGGGCCGGACCAATACCTGGGCGACGCCTTGAACACGCTGCGGACCGCGGTGCGCCGCGGGGAGGTCCCCCCGGGTGAGCTATAGGGCCGGCACCGTCGCTGTGGTGGGCAAGACCAACGTGGGCAAGTCCACGTTCATCAACGCCGTGGTGGGCCGAAAAGTGGTCATCGTCTCCGACCGGCCCCAGACCACCCGCAACCACGTCCGCTGCATCTACACGACCGATGACGCCCAGGTCGTGTTCGTGGACACCCCGGGCCTCCACCCGCCGGTGAACCGGTTGTCGGCGCACATCGTCCGCCAGGCCCGTCGGGCGCTGGCCGGGGTGGACGTGCTCGCCTACATGACCCAACCGCGGGGGGCCGTGGACCCCTATGACCAGCAGATGCTCCCGCGCATCCGCAGGCTGCCCTGCCCCAAAGTCCTGCTGGTAAACAAGAGCGACCAGGCCCGCGGCAACCAGCTCCCAGAGACTTTGCTCGCCTACGGGCAACTGGGGGTGTTCGACGAGGTGGTCCCGGTGTCCGCCCTACAAGGGAAGAACCTGGACCGGGCCGTGGCTGTACTGATCGACCGCCTGCCCCCGGGGGAGCCCTTGTTTCCCCCAGACACGGCCACCGACCAGCCGGTGGAGTTCCTCATCGCGGAGCTGATCCGGGAGAAGGTCTATCAGCTCACCCACCAGGAGATCCCCTACTCCACAGCGGTGACCGTAGAGCACATCAAGGAACGCCCGAGCCGCCCACTGGTGGAGGTGCACGCCACCATCCACGTGGCCCGTGACTCCCAGAAGCCCATCCTGGTGGGCAGCAAAGGGCGCATGCTCAAGGAGATCGGTCGGCGCGCCCGCCAAGAGCTGGAGGCCATGTTTGGCAAACAGGTGTTCCTCGCGCTCCACGTAAAGGTGCGTCCCAGGTGGACGGAGGACGAGGGGGAGATCGCCCGGCTGACGGCCGGCTAGGCTGGCCGCCGCAGGGACGTTACAATCATCACAATTCTGTGGATCAAGGGGCGGAGTCGGGAGCTGATGCGGGAAATTTCCGATGCCGACAGGTTGCAGGTGTGGGTGCTGACGGCCCCGGAGGAGGTGTCCACCCCGCTGATCCGCGAGCTCCGGGCGGGGGGGGCGGAGGTGGTGCAGCTGCGCGCCGCCAATTCTGTCGCCAGCCGGCCGCCCGCGGACGCCGTGATCGCCGATCCAGGCCATCCGGAAGGGGCGGCGCTGCTCGAGCGACTGGCGCGGGCCGTCCCGCGACCGGCACTGTTCACCCTGGGGGATCGCCACGCTGACGCCTGCCCCCTGTCCAGCCCGTCGGGGGCGAGTGACAGCAGTCGGCTGGCCGCGGTCGTGCTGCGGTGCGCCCGGGCCCGGCGGGCCGAGCGGGCCGCCCACGAGCGGCTGGCCGCCCTGGAGGCCAGCCCTTGGGTGGGGCTGTACTTCCTGGATCAGGAGATGCGGATTCTGTGGGTAAACCCGTTTGTAGAGCGGACGTTGGGGCGCCAGGCAGCCGACCTGGCCGGCGTGCCGGCGGCCGACGTGGTGGCGCCCGAGGACCGTGAACGGGTCCGCCACGTGCTCCACGACAAGCTGGTGGGGCGCGACCACCCCCCTTACGCCGTCCGCCTCCTGCACGCCAACGGGACCCCGGTGTGGATGGAGGTGTCCTCCCACCGTACGACGTTGGGCGGACAACCGGCCATCGTGGGCCTGCTGCGGGAGCTGACCGGGGAGCGCAAGCGGATGATCCTGCAGAGTACCTTCCTGCGGCTGGCCCACGACCTGCTGGCCGAGGAGGAACCGGCGGCCATCCTGCAGCGGGTGGCCGACGCGATCACCTCCCGCTGCGGGTTCGGGCGCGCGGTCATCTCCCTGTACGACCTCAACTGGCCGGAACCCTTGGACGCCCCGCCCCGAGCGGTGATCACCTCGGGGCTGTCGGAGGGGGAACGCCAGCGCCTGCTGGCCGCAGGCGGCATGTCCCCCATCCAGCGGCGGGCTTACTTCGCCGAGCGGTTCCGCCTCGGGCCCCACGCCAACTACGTGCCGGTGAGGGACAACCCCTTCCAGACGGACGGCACTGGGATCCCGGGCACGGTGGAGATGGCCGGGTGGAGCCCGGAGGATTTGCTGTTCATCCCCCTGCGAGTGAGGGAAAGGATCATCGGCCACATCTCGGTGGACGATCCTACCGACCCAGCCGCTCCCACCCCGGAGGTGCTGGAGCCAGTGGTCCAGCTGGCCACGCTGGCTGCCTTGACGGTGGAGCGGGCGTGGGAGCAGGAGATACAGGCCCGCCACGCCCGGCACCTGCTGGCCATCCAGCGGGCCGCCCCTCGCCTGCTGGAGGCCCTGTCCGAGGAGGGGGTGGTGCAGCGGGCCATCACCCTGTTGGCCGACGAGCTCGGCTACCCGTTCGTGGGGGGCGGGCTGGTGACCGGGGATCGCTTGTCCCCCGTGTGGATCAGGGACTACGGGCCCAGCCAGCTGCGCCAGCCGGAATGGGAGATCCGACTGGACGAGGGGGTGCTGGGACGGGCCGTCCAGGCCAAGGCACCCTACCTGGCCCCGGACGTGGAGGAAGACCCGTACTACCTGCGGCGTTCGCCACACACCCGTGCCTCGCTGGCCACCCCGGTGACCGTGGGGGGCGAGGTGGTCGCCGCCTTCGAGGTGTGTTCCGACCGGCCCCATGGGCTGTCCACGCTGGACCAGGACACGGTGGCCGCCATGGCCGGGCTGTGCGCGACCGCCATCGCCGCCCTGCGGGACCGGCACCGCCTGGTGCGGCTGTACGAGCTGGGCCACGAACTCTCCCGGGGGAGGACCAGGCAGGAGCTGGTCCGCAAGGCGATGTACACCCTCCAGCGGCACTGCAGCCTGGACTACGGCGCCTTCTTCGCCGTGGCCCCCGACGGTCTGGTGCTGGAGGAGCTGGTGGTGATGGAGGATATCCGGCTCGCCCCGCAGGTACGCCCCGGCTGGCAGCTGCCCGCCGGGCGCGGGGTGGTCCCCTGGGTGGCCGAGCACCGCCAGCCGGCCTTGCTGCCCGACGCGCCGGCTGACCCCCGCTACCTCTGCGCCCACCCGGAGATGCAGTCCGAACTGGCCGTGCCCGTCCTGGCCGGCGACGTGCTGATGGGCGTGCTGAACGTGGAATCCCGCCAGGCGGCGGCGTTCGGGCCCGAGGAGGTCGGCCTGCTGCAGGCAATCGCCGGCCAGCTCGCCGTGGCGCTGGCCAACCTGGCAGCCCGGGAGCGGCTTCGCGATCAGGCGATCCGAGATCCGCTCACCGGGCTTTACAACAGGCGCTTCCTCGATGAGGCCGCGGCCAAGGAGATGGCCCGCGGGCGCCGCTATCGGCGTCCGCTGGCGTTCCTATTCATCGACGTGGACGGGTTCCGGGAGGTGAACAACCGCCTGGGCCATCACCAGGGCGACCAGGTCCTGTGCCGACTGGGGAAGTTCCTCACCGAAAGGGTGCGCGAGGCCGACTACGTGTTCCGGGTGGGGGGAGACGAATTCCTCGTAATGCTCCCGGAAACCGACGGGGATGCCGAGTCGGTGGCCCGCCGGCTGCAGGAGGAGGTGGGGCCGGCGTTTTCCGACCTGGGCCTGCTGCTGGGGCTGTCCATCGGGGTTACCATCTGGCGGCCCCAGGAGCCGTTCGACCTGGACGCCCTGCTGGCGGAGGCGGATGAGCGGATGTATGAACAGAAACGCAGAATTCGTCATTGACCCTGTCCGAGACCACCGGGGCTACCGCGCCTGCGAGGCCCTCCAGAAGGCGGTGTGGGGGTTCGCGGATGTGGCCGTGGTCCCCGACCACATCCTCCACACCATCGTGGAAGGGGGCGGACTGCTGTTGGGCGCGTTCGATGGGGTGGGTCCGGGCCGGGAGATGATCGGGTTCGTCCTCTCCCTGTTGGGGTGGGCAGACGGACGCCGGCTGCGGCACCAGTCCCTGATGGCCGCGGTCCGTCCCGACTGGCAGGGGCGCGGGGTGGGGGTTGCCCTCAAGCGGGCCCAACGGGAGGCGGTGCTCGCCCAAGGAGTATCGCTGATCACCTGGACGTTCGACCCGTTGGAGTCCCGCAACGCCCACTTCAACCTCAACAAGCTGGGAGCAGTGGCCACCCGTTACCTGACTGACTACTACGGGGAGTTCCGCGACGCACGCAACCAGGGGCTGAGTTCAGACCGGTTTCTCTGTAAGTGGCACCTGGAGGCGGTGCGCACCCAGTCCCGCCTGGCAGGGGCCAACCCGCCCGACCTGCCATTGGGGAAGATGGAGACCGTGAACCGCACCACTCGCCTACCCTCCGGACTGCGGGCCCCGGCAGGCTTTCGGGCAGACCTCACTGCCCCTCAGCTGTTGCTGGAGATTCCCGCCGATCTCCAGGCCATGCGCAGGGCGGACATGGAATTGGCCCGCGCCTGGCGGTCGGAAACCAGACGCGCCCTGTCCATCTACTTCGAGGACGGCTATCTGGCCACGGGGCTGTTTCACCAAGGCGACAGAAGCTTCCTCGTCCTGGAGAGGGGCGAGCCGGCCCGGGTGGTGGCCAGACCATGATCCGCCCCCAGCGCCTGTCCCTGTTCCTGGTGGAACTGCCCCTGCGGCATCCGTTCACCACCAGCTTCGGCCAGCAGCAGGCGCGGCGCGCGCTGCTGCTGGCGGCAGCCGCGGACGGGGCGGTGGGATGGGGGGAATGCGTCGCCGGCGCTGGCCCCTGGTACTCGGCGGAGACGGTGGACACCGCCCGCCACGTCCTGGCCGACTTCGCCCTCCCCCTGCTGCGCCGGGGGCGGCTGACCCACCCCACCGACCTGTCCCGGGCGTTGGCCCCCCTGCGGGGTCACCCCATGGCCAAGGCGGCGCTGGAGGCGGCCATATGGGACCTGTACTGCAAACAGGAGGACATCCCCCTGTGGCGGGCCCTGGGCGGGGTCCACGCCGAGGTCCCCGCCGGGGTCAGCGTGGGCATCCAGCCCGACCTGCCCGCCCTGGTGGACCGGGTGGCCGCGTTCGTGGCCCAGGGTTACCGGCGGGTGAAGCTGAAGGTGAAGCCCGGCTGGGACGTGCGGCCGGTGGAGGCGGTACGGGAGCGGTTCCCCGACCTGCCCCTGTCGGTCGACGCCAACGCCGCCTACTCCCTGGCCGACGGCGATCGACTGAGAGAGCTAGATCGGTTCGGTCTGCTCATGGTGGAGCAGCCCCTGTACTACGAGGACCTGGTAGGCCACGCTCGCCTGGCCGAACAGTTGGCCACCCCGCTGTGCCTGGACGAGTCTATCACTTGCCCCCACCGGGCGTGGGAGGCCGTGGAGCTGGGCGCCTGCCGGATCATCAACGTCAAGCAGGGGCGAGTGGGGGGGCTGACCGCCGCCCTGGAGATCCACCGGCTGGCCCAAGCCCGGGGCGTCCCCTTGTGGTGCGGGGGGATGCTGGAGACCGGGGTGGGGCGGGCGTTGAACGCCGCGTTGGCATCCCTTCCCACGTTCACGCTTCCCCACGACATCTCGGCCACAGACCGTTACTATGACCACGACATCGCCGCGCCCCCGTTCCACCTCACCCCCCGGGGAACCATCCCCGTACCCCAGGGGGCGGGGATCGGGGTAGAGATAGATCTGGAGAGGCTCGTGGCGACTACGGCTGCCGCCTGGAGCTGGCGCATCTAGCCGACGGGCGGCCGAGGAGGCGCGATGCAAAAGGCAGAGTTGGCGAAGCTCATCGACCACACCGTCCTGGGACCGGAGACCGGACCCGCAGACGTCGAACGGGCCTGCGAGGAGGCTGTTCGCCACCGGTTCTGCGCCGTGTGCGTCCCGCCGACCTACGCGGCGCTGACCCACCGACTCCTCCGGGACAGCGGAGTCCGCACCTGCGTCACCGTGGGGTTTCCTCACGGGCAGCACCGCCCGGAGGTGAAGGCCCTGGAGGCCAAGCTGGCCCTGGACGACGGGGCCGACGAGCTCGACATGGTCATCCAGGTGGCCGCCCTCCAGGCCGGGGACTACCCGGCGGTGCTGGCCGACATCCGCGCCGTGAAGGCGGTGGCCAGCAAGGTTCCTCGTCCAGTTGTCCTCAAGGTCATCCTGGAGTGTGCCCTGCTGTCCGACCACCAGAAGGAGGCGGCGGCGATCCTGGCCAAGGCGGCGGGGGCGGATTTCGTGAAGACCTCCACCGGGTTCGGCCCGGGCGGGGCCACGGCGGAGGACGTGGCCCTGCTCCGCCGGGCGGTGGGCGACCAAACCGGGGTCAAGGCCGCCGGGGGCATCCGGGACTACCCGTCGGCCCTGCGCATGGTGGAGGCGGGCGCCGACCGCATCGGCGCCTCCCGCAGCCTGCAGATCCTGGCGGGGGCGCCCGACTGAGGTGGCCCGACTCGCCCGCGCCCAGGGCGTGGTCCTCCGCACCCAGGACTACGCGGAAACGGACCGCATCGCCGTCCTCCTCACCGCTGACAGCGGCCGGGTGGACCTGCTGGCCAAGGGTGCCCGCCGCATCGGGCGGGCCTGGGGCGCCGTCCTGGAGCCCCTCAACGCGGTGGCGGCGATCTACTACGTGCGCTCCGGGCTGAACCTGGTCCGAGACGTTGACCTGGTACGCACGTTCCCCGCAATCCGGGCCGACCTGGACCGTCTGTCCGCCGCCCTGGAGGGGGTGCGCTGGGCGCAGGCTCTGGTCCCCCGCGATCAGGAGTTCACCCCGGCCTTCCGGCTCACCACTGCCTTCCTTGACCAATTGGAGGCCGGCGGGGCCCCGCGGCCGCTGCGGATCGCCTATGCCCTGCGGCTGCTGGCCGCCGCTGGTCATGGCCCCCACCTGGCCGGGTGCGTCCGGTGCGGCCGCCAGCAAGACCTACACTGGTCCCCGGAGGAGGGCGGCCTGCTGTGCGCCCGCTGCGGGGGGGAGGGGGAGCGCCTGTCCCCCCAAGTGGTCCGCACCCTGCAGGCGCTGGCCCACCTGCCGCTGCCGGCCCTGGCCCGACTGCGGGCCCCCCAACAGACCCTGGACCGGTTGGACGTGCTGCTCCCTGCCTTCCGCGAGGTCCAGCTGGCCCGCTGACCCTCCCTGGCCCGGCGGGCCGCCATTCGCTATCCTCCTGTGTCAATGATGTCAGAGGAGCAAGGCACGCTTTCCATCTACCGTCGCTGGCGCCCGCAGCGGTTCTCCGAAGTGGTGGACCAGGCCCTGGTGGTGAACACCATCCGGCGGGCAGTGGCCCAGGGGCGGTTGGCACATGCCTACCTGTTCGCCGGTCAGCGGGGGGTGGGCAAGACGTCAGTGGCTCGCATTCTCGCCCGGGCGGCCAACTGCGACGCCCCCCAAGGCGGCGAGCCGTGCAACGCTTGCCCCAACTGCCTCCGCATCCTGGCGGGGCGCTCCTTGGACGTGGTGGAGATCGACGGGGCGTCAAACCGGGGCATCGACCAGGTGCGGCAGCTGCGGGAGGAGGTGGGCTACGTGCCCGCCGGCGCCCACTACAAGGTGTACGTGATCGACGAGGTACACATGCTCACCGGGGAGGCGTTCAACGCCCTGCTCAAGACGCTGGAGGAACCCCCTCCCCACGTGATCTTCGTGCTGGCCACCACCGAGCCGCACAAGGTTCCCGCCACCGTGCTCTCCCGCTGTCAGGCGTTCGAGTTCGCCCCTATCCCCGAGGAACTGATCCAGGGGAAGCTGCTGGAGGTGGCCGGGGCCGAGGGGGTGGAGCTGGAGCCGACAGCCGCGGCGCTGGTGGCTCGGCGGAGCGGCGGATCGCTGCGGGACGCGCTGGTGCTGCTGGAGCAACTGGCCCAGGGCGGCCCGGTCACTGAGCAGGCGGTGGTCGACCTGCTGGGCTTGCCCACGCTGGCCGAGGTGGACGGTTTCCTGGACGCCCTGCAGGCGAGGCAGTCCGAGCCGGCGCTGGCCGTCGTCGACCGCCTGGCCCGGCGGGGGCGGGACCTGGCCTTGTTCGTGGAGGAGGCGGCCGCCCGGGCCCGGGACCGGATCATTGCCGGCCAGGCCCAGCTGGTGCCGCTGGCGCGCCGGCTGCTGGACTTGCGCGGCGAGCTCCCCCGTGCCGTCTCCCGCCGGCTTCACTTGGAGGTGACGGTGCTGGAGCTGTGTGGTCCCCCCGCCCGGCCGTCCGCGCCCGCGGGAGACCCTGGCGGGGCGGAGGCCCACGACCGGCCGGCCGCCGAGCCGGAGGCCCCGGCGTCTCAGATGGCCGCCGGCGCCGAGGAGGAGTCGGAAGCCGGCCGGCTGTGGCGGTCCATGTGGGATGCCATCCTGGAGGAACGGGTGTCCGTGGCCGCCTTCCTGTCCCCGGCCCAGGTCCAGCTCGTCGATGGTTTGCTCATCATCCGCCTGCCGGAGGACTGCGGCTTCCATTACGATGCCCTCCAGGAGCCAGCCGTGCGGACGTACGTTGAAGCCAAGGCACAGGAGTTCTTCGGGGCGCTGCTGTCAGTGGAGATCCAGTGGGCGGGCGCCTCCAGACAGGACCCCTCCCTGGAGGAACGGGCCCAGCTTCTCGCCCGCGCCTTGGAGGGGAGGATCATAAAGGAGGACGACGATGCGGGGACTAGGTGATCTGCGGAACCTCATGCACCAGGCCCAGCGCCTGAAACAGGAACTCGGCCAGCGCCAGCAGCAGCTCGCCGAAGCGCGGGTGGAGGCCACCGCCGGCGGGGGGATGGTGCGGGCGGTGGTCAACGGCCAAGGGGAGCTGATCGAGCTCCACCTGTCCCCCGAGGTGGTGGACCCCCAGGAGGTGGAAATGCTCGAGGACCTCCTGGTGGCCGCGGTCAAACAGGCCCAAGTCAAGGCTAAGGAACTGGCCCAGGACGTGATGGGCGATCTGGCCGGCGGCCTCCCCCCCGGCATGGGACTATGATCGCCCCATTGGAGGAACTGCTCGCCTCCTTGAGCCGCCTGCCCGGGATCGGCCGCCGGTCAGCCGAGCGGATCGCTTTCTTCCTGCTGGCGAAGCCTGAAGAGGCCCGCCGCATCGCTCAGGCGGTGGCCGACTTGCACCGGCGCATCAAGCGCTGCCGACGCTGCCACAGCTTCGCCGAGGGGGAGCTGTGTCCCATCTGCCGGCAGCCCGGACGGGACGACCGCCTGCTGTGCGTGGTGGCTCGCCCCTGGGAGATCGAACACATCGAACGCACGGGCGAGTTCCGCGGGCTGTACCACGTGCTCGGCGGGCTCATCTCTCCGGCTGACGGGGTGGGACCGGAGGACCTCACTGTGGACCACCTGATCCAGCGGGTGCGCGAGGAGGGAGTGGGGGAGGTGATCCTGGCGCTGGAGCCAAGACTGGAGGGCGACCTCACCGGCATGCACCTCCTGCGCCAGCTCAAGCCCTTGGGGGTCAAGGTGTCCCAGATCGCCCAGGGCGTCCCGGTGGGCCGGGACCTGGAATCGGCGGATCAGATAACGCTGGGCCGAGCCCTCAAGGGCCGCACCCCCCTGTAGGCCCCACCTGCTCAACCCTGCGAGCTGGGCGCAGCCTTGATGTCCAGCACCGGGCTTCCGTCCAGGGCATCGAGCCCCTCAACCCGCAGCACGCCTCGTTCCGGGTCCACCTCCCGCACGCGGACCAGCGTGGCTCCGATGGGGTTGGGCCGGTGGGGGGAGCGGGTGGCGAACACGCCGCGCTGGGGCCGGTGGGGATCGCCCCGCGGGTGTACCCGCCGCCGCTTCCGGTCAGCCCGATCCATCCAAAACAAGATGAGTATCTGGTTTCCCGGCTCCACCCCTTCCAGGGCAGAGCGAAACTCCGCCCGGATGTGCACCCGGGCAGGATGACCAGCCACCTCCTCCGGCGCAGCGGGAAGGCGAGCCGGGGACTCGACGTAGCCGATGGGGACCAGCTCCATCGCTGCCATTTCCGCCCCCCAACCTCAGCCCGGGCCGCGCCGAGGCGAACGTGGCCCGGGGCACGGACCGGCTGCGCTCCCCTTGACCCCGCCTGTCCTCCCCCGTCCCGGCCACGCCGGTAACCTTGGCGGTGGGGTGACAGCGTGTTCAGATGGCCCAAGCTCCGCAAGCTCCGCCTGCGCAGCCAGCGGCCGGCGCGCCCGCAGCGCGAGGCGGACCCAGTGCTGGCCGAACTCCGGGCCAGACTCGGCCTGCCGCCGGCCCCCCGCACGGTCGGGCGCCGGCCGGTCGGTCCAGCCTCCGCCTAGCCGCCCTCCCCGGGTTCCTCCGGCGGAGGAGGCTCCGCCGCCGGCTCACGGGGCGGGGACCGCAGCCCGAGCGGCCGGCCCAAGATCTCGGCCACCACGACCGCCGCCCGCAGGTCCTCGCGCAACAGCGCCCGGATACGTTCGCCCATGTCCGGCCGGCCCACGTCCTATCCCCCCTCGGTCAGGTCCTGGTCAGGGCGCTGTTCCTCCCCGGCCAGGCCCTCGCGCATCTTGGTGTCCGCCTGGACGTTCTTCAGCCGGTAGTAGTCCATGACTCCTAGCTGACCCCGGCGGAACGCCTCGGCGATGGCGCGGGGGATCTCCGCCTCCGCCGCCAACACGGCCGCCCGGCGTTCCTGGACCAGCGCCTTCATCTCCTGCTCCTGGGCCACGGCCATGGCCCGCCTCTCCTCCGCCTTGGCCCGGGCCACCTTGAGGTCGGCCTCCGCCTGGTCGGTCTGAAGCTGGGCGCCGATGTTCTTGCCCACGTCCACGTCGGCGATGTCGATGGACAGGATCTCGAAGGCCGTGCCCGCGTCCAACCCCCGCTCCAGGACACGTTTGGAGATGGCATCCGGGTTCTCCAGCACTGCCTTGTGATTCTCGGCCGACCCGATGGCGGAGACGATCCCCTCGCCCACCCGGGCGATGATCGTCTCCTCGGTGGCCCCGCCCACCAGCCGTTCGATGTTCGCCCGCACCGTCACCCGGGCGATGGCGATCAGTTGGATGCCGTCGGCGGCGACCGCCCCCACCCGGGGGGTCTCGATGACCCGCGGGTTCACGGACATGGCCACCGCGTCGTACACGTCCCGGCCGGCCAGGTCGATGGCCGCCGCCCGCTGGAAGTTCAGTGGGATATTCGCCTTGTCCGCCGAGATCAGCGCGCTGACCACCCGGCCCACGTTCCCTCCGGCCAGGCAGTGGGCCTCGAGCTCAGACACCGACAGTTCCAGCCCCGCCTTCCACGCCGCCACCATGGGGGTGATCACTTGGTGAGGGTTGACTTTTCGCAGCCGCATGCCGATGAACGTGGCCGGCCCCACCGGCACGCCAGCGGCCAGGGCGGAAATCCACAGCCCCACCGGCACGAAGTAGAAAAAGATCCACACAGCGACCAACGCCAGGACGCCAATGACAATCGGCAAGATCAAGCTTCCACCTCCTTGGCCCGACGGACCACCTTGCGGTAGCCCTGGTCCTCCACCACCTCCACGGCGGTGCCCTTGGGCAGGTACCCTTCCTGGCATACCACCTCCACCCGTTGGCCGGCGAACTCGGCCGCCCCCACCGGGCGCAGGTCGGTGATCGCCGTCCCCCGCCGGCCCACCCACGGGGTCACCTGGGAAGCGGGCTGCTCGCCGGTGAACGCCCGTCCGGTGACCGTGGACTTGAGGATCACCCCGCCCAGGCGGAGCCTGCTCCCGGGCAGCCGGGTCAACACGGCCACCGTGGCCACCAGGGCCACCACCAGGGCCACCGCCACCGTCCCAACCGCCCAGGTGGCCTGATCGGGACGAGTGAACGGCCCTACCATGGCCGTGTAGAAACCCAGGCCCACCAGCACCAGCCCCGCCAGCCCCGCCAAGCCGAAGTCAGTGGCCGTGAACACGAACAGCTCAAGCAAAATGGCCACCACGCCGCCCAGCAGAAACAGCACCGACTCCCACCCGGCCAGCCCCGCCAGGAAGTGGGGCCACAGGAACAGCCCCAGCCCGGCCAGGCCCAAGATCCCGAAGATCCCAAACCCCGGTACCACCAACTCCAGAATCAGACCCCCCACCCCCACAGCGATGAGGAGCCCGGAAAGCCAAGGCTGGGTGAGGACGTCAACTGCCCGATCCACCCACCGGTAGGTGAACCGAACCACCTGGGCCTCCGCCAGATCCTCCTGCTCCAGCAGGCCCGGCAGGTCATCGGCCCCCCCGTCGGAGTACCCCCACCCGGCAGCCGACTGGGCCGTCAGGGTCAGTAGCTTCCCCTCCGCCACCAACCCCTCCACGGCCACGTCTGGGTCCACCATGGCCTCTGCCACCTGCGGGGGGCGGCCGCGCAGCTCGGCGGTGGCCCGGAACAAGGCCCGCACGGCGGAGACCACCTTCTCCGGGGCCTGCTCCGTGCTTCCCCCGGCAGCGAAGTACACGGGAGTGGCCGCGCCCATCACCCCGCCGGGAGCGAAGTAGATGCGCCGGCAGGCGATGGCCAGCAACGCCCCGGCTGAGTAGGCCTCTCGGTTCACGAAGGCGATGGTGGGTACGCTGGAATCCAGAAGCAGGTCGCGGGCGGCCACCGCCGCGTCCAGGTATCCCCCCGGGGTGGCGAGCTGGACGACCACCGCCGCCGCGTCCGCAGCCTCGGCTTCCCCAAGCCCCTTCTGCAGGTAGCTGACCGCCCCTCGCCCGATCTCCCCGTCCACGGAGAGCACCCACACGGTTGACCCTCCCTGACCCGCCACCGCCAGGGCACACCCCAACCAGGCCGCAACCAGCAAGACCACAGTTCGCACGGGGTGGATCCTAGGTCGCCGAAGCCTGCTACGTCAACTTGCCTGGCGGGAACTTGCCCGGCCGCCCGTCACCGAGGTCACCACCTGACCCTGCACCTCCTGCAACTGGCGGTTCACCAAGCCGGTACGCAGCTTCAACTGCCGGTCAGCTCCGACCAGGGGGCCCGCCTGATTCGGCCCCAGGGGTGAGCTGGGGCAGGGGCCGGCGGCTCAGTACACTGGGATCTACACGGGGATCGGACGCAGGGGGTCGTGAACGCCCCGCATGGTGAGAAGGGAGACACAGATGTTTGGGTTCGGCCGTTGGCGCAGGCGGCGCATCCGCGCGCAGGCGTTTCCTGAGGATTGGGAGCGCTTGCTGAAGCACAACCTTCGCCTGTACCCCTACCTTCCGGAGGCCGACCGCCGCGAGCTGAGAGGACACATCCTCGTGTTCCTGGCCGAGAAGAAGTTCGCGGGCGGGGGCGGGCTGCAGATAACCGATGAGATGAGGGTCACCATTGCCGGGCACGCCTGCATGTTGCTCCTTCACCGGGAGACCGAAGTCTACCCCGCGCTCCGCTCGATCATCGTCTACCCCCACCAGTACGCGGCCCCCCGTACTGAGCGGGATGCACTTGGCGTGGTCACCGAGGGCTACCAGGTCCGCATGGGGGAATCCTGGGGGCGGGGAGTCGTGGTGCTGGCCTGGGACGCAGTGCAAGCGACCGCTTCTGACCTCCATCACTGCCACAACGTGGCCATCCACGAGTTCGCCCACCAGCTCGACGTTGAGGATGGAAGGGCGGATCGCGCCCCGCTGCTTTCCGACGGCACCGCCTACTCGGGGTGGGCGCGGGCGCTGAGCCAAGACTACAGCCGCCTCCAGCAGGAAGCCGCCTGGGGCCGGGCCACACTGTTGGATCCCTATGGGGGCACCAGCCCCGCGGAGTTCTTCGCCGTCGTGACCGAGTGTTTCTTCCAAAGACCCCACCAGCTGCGGGCCGCCTACCCCGCCCTTTACGGGGAGCTCAGGCGCTTCTACCGGCTGGACCCGGCAGACCTTCTGCCCCCGGTCGGCTGAGGTCCCTGGGAAGGAAGCTGCCTGAGGGCCAAACCGGAAGGTCGGCTCTCCCCTGGCCGCCTACCCGAGGGCCACGTCCAGGATCATCATGGTGACGAACCCGAGCATGGCGCCCCAGGTGGCGATGTGGGTGTTGCGCTCTCGCTGGGCCTCGGGGATCAGCTCCTCCACTACCACGTAGATCATCGCCCCGGCGGCGAACGCCAGCGCGTACGGGAGCAGCGGACGCACGGCCAGCACGGCGGCCGCGCCCACCACGCCGGCGACCGGCTCCACCACCCCCGACAGCTGCCCGTAGCTGAAGCTGCGCAGCCGACTCAACCCTTCCCGGCGCAGGGGCACGGACACCGCAGTTCCCTCCGGGAAGTTCTGGATTCCGATCCCCACCGCAAGCGCCACCGCGCCCGCCAGGGTGGCCTCCGGCAGTCCGGCCGCCGCCGCGCCGAACGCCACCCCCACCGCCAGCCCCTCGGGGATATTGTGCAGGGTGATGGCCAGGACCAGCAGCACACTCCGCCGCCAGCGGGTGGAGATCCCCTCCGCCTCGGCCCGGGGAAAACCCAAGTGAAGGTGAGGCAACACCCGGTCCACCGCCCCCAGGAACGCGCCGCCCACCAGGAACCCAACCGCCGCTGGCAGCCACGCCGGCAGCGGCCCGCCCCCGCCCAGGGAAATGGCCGGGGCCAGCAGGGACCAGAAGCTGGCCGCCACCATCACCCCGGCGGCGAACCCAAGCATCCCGTCCAGGACCCGCTGGTCCACGCCGCGGAACACGAACACCGCCGCCGCGCCCAACGCGGTCAGCCCCCACGTGAATCCAGTGGCCACCAGGGCCTGCAGCACTGGGTCCAGCCCAACCAACCAAGTCACCCGCCCACCTCCAGGCGGTTCAGTAGGCGCGGGCGAAGTAAGCCCATCCCAGCGCGGGCTGGCCGCACACCCGGCACGTCAGGCCGCCCGGCCGCCAGCTGGGGTTGAGCTCGGCGGGGAAACACCGGGAGGACGCCTTGGTCTCCGACTTGATGCGCTCCTCGCACCCGGCCGTCCCGCAATGAGGGAGCAACGCCCACCCGTCCTGGACCACCTCGCTCAGCTCCGCGAAGGTGCCGACCTGGTGCACATTGGCGTCGCGAAACACGGTGGCCTGCTCAAGCAGACTGGTTTGGATCTCCTCCAGCAGCTCTCCGGCCCGGGCCACCGCCCCCGCCATGGCCACCCGCTCCTTGCCCGCCCGGCCCGGGACGTCCCGCCGGGCGAACACCACTGCATCTTCCGCCAGATCCCGGGGGCCCAGCTCCAGCCGCAGCGGGACCCCGCGCATCTCCCAGTCGTTGAACTTGAACCCGGGCGTGAGATCGTCACGGTCGTCAAGCTGGACGCGCACCCCTGCGGCGGCCAGCTCGTCCCGCAGGGCGGCGGCCCGCGCCAGCACGGCGGCGCGCTCGTCGTCCCCCTTGAAGATGGGCACCACCACGGCCTGCAGTGGGGCCAGCCGCGGCGGCAGCCGCAGCCCCTGGTCGTCCCCGTGGGCCATGACCACCGCGCCCACCATGCGAGTGCTCACCCCCCACGAGGTGGTCCAGCAGTACTCCAGCTGGTTGTCCTCGGTGAGGAAGCGGATGTCGAAGGCACGGGCGAAGTTCTGGCCCAGGTAGTGGGAGGTCCCCGCCTGCAATGCCCACTTGTTACCCATCATCGCCTCGATGGAATAGGAGGCCACCGCGCCGGCGAACTTCTCCTGCTCGCTCTTCAGCCCCTTGACCACCGGAATGGCTGCCTCCTCCTGGGCGAAGTCGGCGTACACATCGAGCATGCGCAGGGTCTCCGCCTGGGCTTCCTCGGCGGTGGCGTGGGCGGTGTGCCCCTCCTGCCAGAGGAACTCCAGCGTGCGCAGAAACAACCGCGGCCGCAGCTCCCACCGCACCACGTTGGCCCATTGGTTGATGAGAAGCGGCAGGTCCCGATAGGACTGGATCCACTCCGCGAACGCGTGACCGATCACCGTCTCCGAGGTGGGCCGGACCACCAGCGGTTCGTCCAGCTGCTTCCCGCCGCCGTGGGTGACCACCGCCAGCTCGGGGGCGAACCCCTCCACGTGCTGCGCCTCCCGCTGGATGAAGCTCATGGGGATGAACAGGGGGAAGTACGCGTTCCGGTGGCCGGTGGCCTTGAACCGCCGGTCCAGGCCGGCCTTGATGGCCTCCCACAGCTCGTATCCGTAGGGCTTGATGATCATGCACCCCCGGACAGGTGCGTAGTCGGCCAGGTCAGCCTTCCGAACCACATCGTTGTACCAGCGTGCGTAGTCTTCGCTGCGTGGCGTCACTCCAAGAGAACTCATCCTGTCACTCCTTAGCGATTGAGCTGGGCGCCCCTTTGGCCAGCTATGTTATGCCAGGCGGATGGGAGGGACAACAAGGAAGCGGTCAGGTTTCCTGTACCATTCAGGCCGCAGCCATGAGCGAACAGCAAGTCCGCCTGGACGTCAAGACCGCCCTGGCGGTGGCCGCGCTGCTGCTCCTGTGGGGCTCGGCGTTCGCCGCCATCCGCCAGGGGCTGGCCGCCTTTCCCCCGGGGGAGCTGGCCTTGCTGCGGTTCCTGGTCGCCTCACTGGTGCTGGCCGGGCTGACCGCCCGGCGGGCGCCGCGGCCCCACAGGGGCGACCTCCCCCTGATCGCCGGGTTGGGGGTCCTGGGAATCACCGTCTACCACTTGGCCCTCAACTACGGCGAGGTGACGGTGACCGCCGGGGCGGCCAGTCTGCTTATCGCCTCCGCCCCCCTGTTCACCGCCCTGCTCGCCGCGCCGGCGCTCGGAGAGCGGCTCGCCCCCGGCCAATGGGTGGGGGTGGCGGTCGGCTTCTGCGGGGTGGCGCTCATCACCCTGGGGGAAGGCAAGGCGTTCACCTTCGAGCCTCGGGCACTGGTCATCCTGGCCGCCTCCCTGTCGGCCAGCGCCTACAGCGTCCTCCAGAAGCGGTTCGTGCGTCGCTATCCCCCGCTGGTCTTCACCGCTTACGTCATCTGGGCCGGTACGCTCCCCATGCTGGTCTTTCTCCCCGGGCTGATCTCCGCCCTGCGCGCCGCTCCCTGGGAGGCGGTGGCCGCAGTCGTCTACCTGGGCGTGTTCCCGGGGGCCGTGGCCTACGCCCTGTGGGTATACGGGCTCTCCAGGCTGTCCGCCTCCCGGCTGTCCAGCTTCCTCTACCTCAACCCGGTGGTGGCCATCGGGATCGCCTGGCTGTGGCTGGGAGAGGTGCCCAGCTGGCTGTCCTTGGTGGGCGGGCTGGTGGCCATCTGCGGGGTGGGGCTGGCCAACCTCCGGCGGGGGCGGCGGCCACGGCCCGGCATGCCCCGGGCTTGACCCCCCGGACACGCCACCCGTATAGTGACCAGCGATGCCTACGGTGACGAAATCTCCTGCGCAACAGGCGGTGGCCCTGGTGGTGGCCGCCGCGGGGGCAGCGGCGTTCGCCTGCCTGGCCCAGTCGCCGTGTGACTACACCCCCCCGGAGAGCCACCTGACGCAACTCGAGCTCCAGGCGGATCTCCGCTGGTACGACGACCCCTGGCTTGACGACCGCAGCAACCTGAGCTCAGGAACCCTGCTCGGGGAGTACGTGGAGATCCAGGAGTCCCCCACCTTCGGCTACACGTTGACGGCAAACGGGAGGCTGACCCTGGACGCCGCCGGGTACCGCCTTCAGTTCGCGGGGTCAGCGAATGCCAAGCAGTATTGGGAGGGGGACACCTTCGGCAGCGGCGGAGCGACCGTCCGCTGGCAGTCCTCCGAGTCTTTCCAGGCGGACGTGACCGGGGGCGTAGGTGTGGGGCGGTTTCGCGACGTCACCCCCCTGGCAAAGGCCATCCGAATTCAGAACAGTTTCCTCGACCAAGGGGTGCTGGTGGGCCCGCTGTCCTTCCCCACCCTGCAGGAGCTGGCACACGCCCTGGGGGACGTCGGCCTGACCGGGGCGGAGAAGCTCGCCCTGGCCGAGCAGCTCCTCGAGGGCTCGGGTCTGGTGGAGAACGGGACCTTGGGCGCCCGGGAGCTCCTCCACATCGAAGGGATCATTGCCGGTCCGGAGGAGGCCCATCTGTGCGGCTGGGAGGTGCAAGGCCGGGCCGGGGTCACCCTGCGGGGCCCGCCTCCCCTGGAACTGCGGGAAGCGGTGGTGGTGACTTGGAAGTACGCCCTGGTCCCGGATCCCGTCTCTCAGTGGATGGCTCCGCTCAACTGGATCTCCGGCCTCGACCCCTGGACCGGCTATGCCCTGTACGGTTCCTTCTCCTACGCGCGGCAGCTGGGTGGCGGCTGGCAGGTCCAGGCAGCCTACGACTACAGCCGAGACTTCGCCTGGAGCGGAGACCAACAGCGCCCCCAGGAGGGACATCTGCTTGCCGTGGCCCTGCGGTCCCGGCTCTCGCCCCAGCTGGACTTGAGCCTGAGCGGGGAAATGACCTATCGAACCGGCGACCAAGAGCTGTCCACCACTGTCAGCATCCACTTGGCCTACGATGTCTTCTAACTCCCCAGACCAGCAACAGGTGGTCCGCGCCGCCGGGCTGGTCAAGCAGTTCGACGGCCGCAGCGCTCTGGACGGGCTGGACCTGTCGGTAGCCAGGGGGCAGCTGTATGGGCTGGTGGGGCCCAACGGGGCGGGCAAGACCACCCTGATCCGGGTCCTGTGCGGGCTCCTCCGGGCGGACCAGGGAGAGGCTCACGTGTTGGGTTGGTCAGTGCCCAACTTCCGTATTCAGTCCCAGATCGGCTACATGCCACAGGAAGTGGCCCTGTTCCCCGACCTCACCGTGGCCGGCAACCTCCACTTCTTCGGCGGGCTGTACGACCTGCCCCGCAGGCAGCTGCAGGCCCGGGCGGATGACCTGCTGGAGCCGATCCAGCTCACCGACCGCCGGAGGCAGAAGGTGGGCACCCTGTCCGGTGGCATGCAGCGGCGGGTGTCCCTGGCCGTGGCGCTGCTGCACAAGCCCCAGCTGTTGTTCTTGGACGAGCCCACCGTGGGCGTAGATCCCCAACTGCGGCAGACCTTCTGGGACCACTTCGCGGATCTGACCCGGCGGGAGGGGACCCTGATCATCACCACGCATATCATGGACGAGGCCGCCCACTGCCACCTGGTCGGCTTCCTGAGCCGCGGGCGGCTGCTGGCACAAGGCACCCCGGAGGAGCTGTTGGCTGCCGCCGGGACGGCTTCGCTGGAGGAGGCGTTCGCCGCCCTGGAGGCGCGGGAGGGACAGCCGTGAAGAGCTGGCTGTTGGCCAAGAACGTGCTCCGGCGGGTGGTCCAGGATCCCCGCACCGTGGGGTTGGTCCTGTTGACGCCGCTTCTGTTCATTCTGCTGTATGGGTTCTCCTTCACCGGGGGCCAGCCGACCCAGGTGGCGTTGGCGGTAACCAACCAGGACAACGGCCTGGCCTCGCTGCGCACCGAGAGCTTGGGCAGGGTCACCTTGGAGCTGGGCTTGGGAAACCAGCTGGTTCAGGGGCTGCGGGCAGGCGAACTTGAGCTGATCGAGGAACAGGATCCCCAGGCAGCGCGGCAGCGAGTGGAGACCGGCGGGGCTGCGGCCGCGCTGCTCCTGCCCAAGAACTTCTCCCACGCCCTGGCCAACGTGGCCCTGCGGATCAGCGGGCCGCGGGCCGTGGATCACGCGGGCCGCTCCATACGCGTCCTCCCCCCCGAAGAGGAGCAGACTCCGGTGGCCTCCCTGTACGTGGAGGACTCCAACCCCGTGGTCAGCTCCACCATCGTCCACCGCGTGCAGCAGGCCATGGCCGACCTGCTGGCCGCCCAGGGGGCGGCCCCGGAGGTGACCCAGCCCTTCCAGGTAGAACTGATCTACGGGGGGGAAGTCTCTTCCCTTGACTACACCGCACCGGGGATCATCGGGTTCGCCATGACGTTGATTACGGTCATGCTCACCGCCATCTCCATCGTCCGGGAGCGCACCGGCGGAACGCTGACCCGCATCTTGGTCGCTCCGGTGCGTGCCTGGGAAGTGACCACCGGCTACACGTTGGCGTTCACCCTGATCTGTCTGGTCCAGGTGGCTGAGCTGTTCGTGGCCTCCCATTTCTTGTTCCACATCCGGTTTGTGGGGAGCCCGGCGGTGGTGGCCCTGGTGATCGTGGTCTACGCCGCAGGGCTCCAGGGGATGGCCACCCTGCTTTCCGCCGCGGCCAAGAACGAGTTTCAGGCCGTCCAGTTCGTCCTGGTCCTCCTCATCCCGGCCATCATGCTCAGCGGCGTGTTCTGGCCCCTGGAGGCCATGCCCCCCGCCATCCGGGCCCTGTCCTACGCCAGCCCTCTCACCTACGCCAACACCGCCCTGCGGGAGGTGATGCTCCGGGGAGGAGGGCTGGACAGGGTTGCCGTTCAGGTTGGCGTGCTTGCCGGCCTGGCCCTGGTGTCCATCGGGCTGGGGGTGCACTTCCTCCGCCGCCAGGCCTCCGCAGCCTAGGCAGTTCACCTTCCAGCTCACCGCCGCGGCCCAGGCGAACGTAACGTACGTTACGCCACCCGGCTCCGCTTAGAATTGAGTAACGAACCGCACGTCAGGCTGATAGAACAGGCGGATGTCCTCGATGCCGTACTTCAGCATGGCCATCCGCTCCACCCCCAACCCGAAGGCGAAGCCGGTCACCCGCTCCGGATCGTAGCCCACCTCCGCCAGCACCGCCGGGTGCACCATCCCCGCCCCCATGATCTCCAGCCACTCCCCGCCGGGGGCGCGGATGTGGACCTGGGCCGAGGGCTCGGTGAACGGGAAGTAGTCGGCCAACAGCCGCCACGCGTAGTCCGGGCCGAAGAACTCGCGCACGAAGGACTCGATGACCCATTTCAAGCTGGCCATCGTCAACCCCTCCTCCACCCACAGCAGCTCCACCTGGTGGAAGACCGGGGCGTGGGTGGCGTCCGGGGTGTCCCGCCGGTAACACCGTCCCGGACAGATGATGCGCACCGGGGGCCGCCGCGACTTCATGACCCTGATCTGAACCGGCGAAGTATGGGTGCGCAGCAATCGCTGATCGTCGATGTAAAACGAGTCCCACTCATCTCTGGCAGGGTGGTCGGGCGGCATGTTCAGCGCCCCGAAGTTGTGGTAGTCCGTCTCCACCTCCGGCCCCGTGGCCACGTCAAACCCCAACCGGAGGAAGATGTCCTCGATCTCCAGCCGCGCCTGGGTCAGCGGGTGCAGGTGCCCAGTTGGGCGCCACACCCCGGGGAGCGTGAAGTCGTAGTGCTCGGCCTGAAGGCGCTGCTGGGCAGCGGCGTCGGCCAGGGCGGCCCGGCGGTCGCCCAGCTCCCGGGTGACCTCGTCCTTGAGGGCGTTCAGGAACTTGCCGGCCTCGGCCCGCTGCTCGGCCGGCAGGTCCCGCAGGGACGCCAGCAGGGCGGTGATCCGCCCTTTGCGCCCCAGGAACTTGATCCGCAGGCTCTCCAGCTCCTGCGGGTCCTGGACCTCGGCCACCGCCCGCCGCCAGTCGCGGCGCGCCTGGTCGGCCCGCTCCGCCAAACTGTTCACATCCATGCCTGCGATTATAATGGGCCGATTGCCGCGTTGACAACGAAAGTTCGGCTTCCTAGAATCGGCGGACCGCCGATCCAGTCGGCGAAGCTGAAGGCCGAACAGGGGGGCAGATGGACACACGGGGGCGACGCGCACGCCTGCGAGAGCGGGCCGAACGTGAGGGCCTGGATGCAGTGCTGGTGGTCAACGTGGAGGGTTCCGACCAGCCGAACCTGCGCTACCTCACCGGGTTCACCGGCTCGTTTGGACTGCTGATCCTGGGGGAGAAGGAGCTCTTGGCCACCGACTCCCGCTACCTGGAACAGGCCGGCCGGCAAGTGCAGGACCTGGCCGTGGAGCGGGTGACAGGGGACTGGCACCGGTGGCTGGGCCGGCGCCTGGGGGAGCTGCAGCTGCGCCGGGCGGCCCTGGGGGCGAGAACCACCAGCGTGCAAGTATTCCAGGAGCTGGGCCGGCAGGCCCCGTCTACGGAGCTGGTGGCGGCCGACGGATGGGTGGAGGCCCTGCGCCGGCGCAAGTCGGCCCCGGAGGTGGACTGCCTGGCCCGGGCCGCCAGGTTGACCGACGAGGGGCTGCGCTGGGTACTGGGAAAGCTCCGCCCCGGGATGACCGAGCGCGAGGTGGCGCTGGAGCTGGAGATGTGGTACCGCCGGCACGGGGCCGAGCACGTGGCGTTCGACCTCATCGTGGCCGCCGGCCCCCACTCCTCCATGCCCCATCACCGGCCCGGAGATCGGCCCCTGGAAGAGGGACAGCTGACCCTGTTCGACATCGGCGCCCGGGTGGACGGCTACTGTGCCGACCTCACCCGTGTGGTGGCCCTGGGCCGGGTGGACCCCCAGATGCGGGCCATCTACGAACTGGTGCTGGCAGCCAACCAAGCCGGACTGGAGGCGGTCAGGGCCGGGGTATCAGGCGTGGAGGCCGACCGGGCCGCCCGCGAGGTCATCGCCGCCGCAGGGCACGCTGACCAGTTCGGGCACGGGTTGGGCCACGGGGTGGGAATGGAGGTCCACGAGGCCCCACGGCTCTCGCCCACCTCCACGGACGAACTGGAGGACGGCATGGTGGTCACCGTGGAGCCCGGGGTGTACCTGCCGGGCCAGTTCGGGGTCCGCATCGAGGACCTGGTGGTGGTCCGCCCCGACGGGTGCGAGATCCTGTCCGGTTTTCCCAAGGAGGAACTGCTGGTCCTGTAGCGGTCAGCCTACCGGTCGGTTATCGTTTCGCGCATTTCTGAAGTGGTGCGAACAACTCGCCAGGAGGTGCAGGTGAATCTACGCCGGGTGGTGGAGCGAGTACGCGAGGCCAGTTCGTTCTCCCTGACGGAGCGGGACGTGGAGCGGATCCTCGCCGCGGTCCTGGCCAGCGGAGACATATGGGAGATCATCGACCTGGCTGACGTGCCTATCCTGACCATCTGCGCCGGACTGGAAACCATGCGCGGTTTGGGCTGGGTGAACTGGGACGGACACCAGATCCGGTTGACCGCGGCCGGACGCCGGCTGTGCGACCGGCTGGGGCTGGTCCCGGCCAGCGAGCTGCGCTGCCCCCAGTGCGGCGGGCGGGGCCTGGAGCTGGGACCCGCGGCCGACATCGCCGCTGACTTCCGGCGCATCGCCGCCGCCCGCCCCGAAGCCCGCCAGGAGTTCGACCAGGGCTACGTCACCGAAGACAGCACCCTGTACAGGGTGGCCTTCATGTGGGCCAAGGGCGATCTGGCCGGCAAGGAGCTGATCACCCTGGGCGACGATGACCTGGTCTCCATCGCCATGGCCCTCACTGAGCTGCCTCGGCGGGTGGTCATGCTCGACCTCGATCCGCGGCTGGTCGACTTCGTGGACCGTGTGGGCCATCAGGAGGGGCTGCGGGTGGAAGCCCACCGACGCGACCTGCGGCAACCGCTGCCCCCTGACCTGCGGGGGGCGTTTGACACTTTCTTCTGCGATCCGACCGAATCGTTGCGCGGGTTTCTCGCCTTCGCCGGCCGCGGCCTGTCCGCCCTGCGCGGGCCTGGGAGCGCCGGCTACATGGGCCTCACCCGCCGCGAGGCGTCGCTGGACAAGTGGCGGGCCATCCAGCAGGAGCTCCTCCAGGCTGGGGTCGCCATCACCGATCTCCGGGACGACTTCCACGTGTACGTGAATTGGCCGTACATCCAGGAGATGCGCGCCTGGGACTACCTGCCGATCCGCCGGGTGCCCGGACCCCAGGAGCGCTGGTACCGGTCGGCCCTGGTGCGGGTGGAGCTGACCAGGCCGGCCCAGGTCGAAGACCGCCCCCTGTCCGGGGACATCTTCAACGACGCGGAAGCCGCCACCACCTGATGGGCGCACAGGAGGGAGCTATGCTGGCCGCACAGGTTCACCGCGCTTGCTTGGTGGCCGGAGCAGGCGAAGGGGAGTCCGAGCTCAACGCCTTCGATGCCGCGCTGCTGGCCGCCGGGATCGGTGACCTCAATTTGGTGCGGGTCACCAGCATCATGCCCCCACACGTGGAGCTGACCACAACTCCGCCTCAGCTGGCCCCGGGGACGTTCGTCCTGGTGGTCTACAGCACCAGGACCTCTTCCACCCCGGGGGAGCAGCTGGCGGCCGCGGTGGCGGTGGGGCGGGCCGCGGACGGGGTTGGGGTGATCATGGAGGCCCACGGTCAGACACGCCACCAGGCGGAGACTGCGGCCAAGGCCAAAGTAGAATCGGCCTTCCGCGCTCGCCACCTCCACCTGGCCGGCGTGGAGGTGGCCGCCGCCGAGCACCGCGTGCGGCGGTGTGGGGGCGTGGTCGCCGCCTGTCTTTTCTTCTAAAATCGCCCTGTGAACAAGCCACTGGGCCCGGGAGGTGGCACGGCCCTTTTGGGTACCGTCCCAAAGGGGCCGCATCTTTGTGCCCAAACCCACCCGGGGAAGGAGGTGAAAATGCAAGCACTCGGGAGGCAGCTCGTGGTCGAACTCTGGGGGTGCGAGCGCAACACCAACAGCCCGGAGGAAATCCGGAAGGGCCTCCAGGAGGCGGTCGACCGTGCCGGTGCCACCGGCCTCGACATCAACGTACACACCTTCAACCCCCACGGGGTGTCGGGGGTGGCGGTGATCGCCGAGTCCCACATCTCGATTCACACGTGGCCGGAGCTCTCCTACGTGGCCCTGGACGTCTTCACCTGCGGGGGGAAGACGATCCCAGAGGCCGCCGTGGAGGTCTTCCGCGAGCTCTTCCGGCCCCAGCGCGTGGACGTGCTGGAGATCAAGCGAGGGATCCAGCTATGAGCGACGGAGGAAGACGCGGCGTAGACTGGTTATGTGAGGACCAGACGACGGGCGTCAGGCTGTGCCTGCGCCTGAAGGAGAGGCTCGTCCGCCGGAGGACAGCCTTCCAACAGCTGGAGCTGGTGGACACCGCCGAGCACGGCCGGGTGTTGGCTCTGGACGGGAAGGTGATGCTCTCCGAACGGGACGAGCCTTTCTATCATGAGATGCTCGTACATCCCGCCATGTTCGCCCACCCTGCCCCCCGTCGTGTCCTGGTGGTGGGCGGGGGAGATGGGGGCACCCTGCGGGAGGTGCTCCGCCACCCCAGCGTGGAACAGGCGGTGCTGGTGGAGATCGACGCTGAGGTGGTGGAAGTCTGTCGGGAACACCTGCAGGCCGTTCACCAGGGCGCCTTCGACGACCCCCGCACCCAGGTGGTGGTGGCCCCGGGGGAGGGGTTCATGCCCCGGCAGGCCGGTACCTTCGACGTGATCCTCGTGGACTCCACCGATCCGATCGGGCCCGGGCAGGCCCTGTTCACGACAGGATTCTTCCGCGCCACCCGCCGGGCCCTGCGGGAGGGGGGGCTAGTGGCCATGCAGGCGGGCACCCCGTTCTACTGGCCCCACGAGCTGACGGAGGCGGTGGACCTCATCGCCGAGCTGTTCCCCCATCTGGGGGTGTACTTGGGGTTCGTGCCCACCTATCCAGCGGGGATGTGGGCCTACGTGCTGGCCGGGCTGCGGGACGTGCGGGCCGAGGGCCGCCACCTGGCCGAGCGGTTTGCCGCCCGCGGCGTGCCCACCCGCTACTACACCCCTCACCTCCACCGAGCCGCGTTTACGTTGCCCCGCTTCTTGGAGGAGCTGCTGCCCCACGCGGCCGGCGGCCACCGGCCATGACCGTCCGCCCACCCGGCTTCCTCGCCGCCGACCGCCCCCTGTCCCAGGCCCGGGTGGCCATCCTGGGCGTCCCCCTGGAACGCACCGTCTCCTTCCGCGGGGGCCCGGCCGCCGGGCCGGCCGCCATCCGGGCCGCGTCCTGGTCAGTGGAAGAATACTCCGTTCTGTCCAACCGCCACCTCTCCCAGGTGGGTGTCTGCGACCTGGGAGACGTGGACTGCGACCGCCCCTTGGGCCAGATCCTGGCCGACGTACAGGCCCAGGTGGGCCGGCTCCTCAAGGACGGGAGAAAGGCGGTACTGCTGGGCGGGGAGCACACCCTGACCCTGGGGGCGGTGCGGGGGGTGAAGGGCGCGCTGGGCGGCGTCCAGCTCCTGGCCATGGACGCCCATTCCGACCTGCGGGACACCTACCGAGGGGAGCGGGTCTCGCACGCCACCGTACTGCGCCGCGCCTCCGAGGTGGCGCATCGGCTGGCCATCGTGGGGGCACGCTCGCTCTTCGGGGGCGAGGTCGGCGAGCCGTTCTTCGCCGGGCCGGAGGAGGTCCCCGAGCTCCTCTCTCCGGACGCCCCGGTGTGGCTGTCTTTGGACCTGGACGCCCTGGACCCCGCCCTGTGTCCCGGGGTGACCAACCCTGAGCCGGGGGGGCTCTCCTACCGAGAGGTCATCGAGCTCCTCCGCCGGCTGCGCCCGCTCCCCGTGGTGGGGATGGACATCGTGGAGCTGGCCCCCCCGTTCGACCCCTCCGGGGTGTCGGCGATCTGCGCGGCCAAGCTGGTGGTGGAGGCGATCTGCGGCCTGTGGGCCGCGGCGGGGAGCTGACCTGAGTGCTACAGGGCCCGAAACGCCAGGCAGGCGTTCTGTCCCCCGAACCCGAACGAGTTGGACAGCACGGTGCGCACCGGGTGTGGCCGGGGCTGGCCCGGAACGTAATCTAGATCACATTCAGGGTCGCGATTCCGCCAGGTCACCGTGGCGGGGATGATGCCCTCCAGGAGAGCGAACACGGCCGCGGCCGCCTCCACCGCCCCCGCCGCCCCCAACAGATGCCCGATCTGAGACTTGGTGGAGCTCACCGGCACCCCATAGGCCCGCTCGCCCAGCAGGGCCTTGATGGCCGCGGTCTCCGCCCGGTCATTGAGCGGGGTGGACGTGCCGTGGGCGTTGATGTAGTCGATGTCCTCCCCCGTCATTCCGGCGGCGGCCACCGCCGCCGCCATCGCCCGCCTCGCCCCCTCCCCGTCCTCCGGAGGCGCGGTGATGTGAAACGCGTCCGCCGACTGGCCGAACCCGGCCAGCTCAGCCAGCGGCTCGGCCCCCCGAGCCCGGGCGTGGCCCTCGGACTCCAGCAGCAGGATCCCCGCTCCCTCCCCCAGCACGAACCCGTCGCGCTGGGCGTCGAACGGCCGCGAGGCCACCGTGGGGTCGCCGCAGCGGGACAGGGCCCCCATGCGGTCAAAGGCAGCGAATACGAGGGGGATGAGCACCGCCTCCGCCCCGCCGGCCAGCGCCCAGTCCACCCATCCGGACCGGATCCACTCTGCGGCGAGCCCGATGGCGTGGGCCCCGGCCGCACAGGCGGTGACCACGCCCATGCTGGGCCCGCGCACCCCCAGCTCGATGGACACCTCGGCCGCGGGGGCGTTGGGCATCATCATCGGCGCCACCAACGGGGAGACCCGGTCCGCCCCCCGGGACAGCATCGTCTGATGCCCCGCCAGCAGGACCTCCATGGCCCCGATGCCCGTCCCCACCACCGTCGCCCCCCGCACCAGGTCGCGGGGCTGAAAGCCCGCGTCCTCCCAGGCCAGGCGGGCGGCGGCCGCCGCCATCTGCGTGGCCCGGCCCATGCGGCGGGCCCGTTTGGGGGCGAGAAAGGCGCGCGGGTCGAAGCCGTCCGCCACCCCAGCCACCTGAGCCCCGATGCCCGCCAAGTCGAGCTCGTCCACGCGGCGGATGCCCAGCTGACCTTGCCGCAGCCCGGCGAAGAAGGCTGCCCGGCCGACCCCCAAGGAAGTGACCAGGCCGATCCCCGTGAGCCAGACCTCAGGCACGTTCAGTGACCACGTCCGCCAGCACGGTGACGCTCTCCGGACGGACGTGCAGCACCCCTCGCTTCACCTGGAACACGCGCGTTCCCCCGTTGGTGTGTACCCGCACGGGCGCGTCCGCGAGCGCGAATGCCGCCGGAGCATGTCCCGGGAGGACCCCAAACCAACCGCCCAAACCCCGGGCAAACACCCCCCGCGCCGCTCCTGAGAACACCACCTGCTCGCAGGCAAGGATGCGGCACTCCATGGCCAGAACTATAGCGCAGAAGCCATCGGGGTTCCAAACCGGGCGCCGGCACGGCTCAGGCAAGTGGGCGGTTTCGCCCCCATCCGGTACAGTGTGCCGCCGCGCCGGACGCGGCAGAAAGGAGACCAGATCGATGTGGGCGACTCTGGACCAGGTCCACGAGCGGCTGGCTGCCGCCAGAAGGGCGCTCGTGATCGGGCACATCCGCCCCGACGGAGACGACATCAGTTCCGTGGCCGGGCTGGTGTACATTCTGCGCCGGGCCGGCAAGCTTGCGCGGGGCTGCATCGCTGACCAACTCCCCTGGTACTACCACGCCCTGCCCGGGACCGATCTCATCGCCCGGCCGGAAGAGGTCCGCGACTTCCGCTTCGACACCGCGATCACCGTGGACGCGTCCGAGCTGGCGCGGATCGGGGAGGCGCAGGCCCTGCTGGGGGGATCCCCGCCGGACGTCACCTTGGACCACCACCGCACCAACCCCGGGTTCGGCCGGCTCAACTTCTGCGACCCACGCTGCGCGGCCACCGCGCTGATCGTGCACGAGATCGGCAAGGCGTTGGTGACCGTGGACGCCGAGCTCGCCCAGATCCTGCTGTTGGGGATCGCCACCGACACCGGCTTCTTCAAGTACGAAACCGCCAACCCCGCGGTGCTGGCCACGGCGGCCGAGCTGGTCCAAGCGGGAGGGAGCCTGCCGCGCATCGCGGCCGCGGTCCTGGAGAACAGGACGCTGGCCGGGCTCAAGCTGCTGGCCCGCACCTTGGACACGGTGACCGTGACGGCTGGCGGCAAGCTCGCCTACGGGTGGGTGAGCGCCGGGATGCTACGTGCAACCGGGTGCAGCCAGGAGGATGCCGAGGGGTTCGTGGGCGAGATCCGCGCCCTCCACGGCGTGGAGGTGGCCATCCTGTTCGTGGAGCCCACCCCAGGCCAGGTCCACGTGTCCCTGCGCTCCAAGACACACGTGGACGTGAGCGAGCTGGCCCAGGCCCTGGGGGGTGGCGGCCACCCCCGGGCGGCCGGCTGCGTTCTCACCGTCCCCACCCTCCAACACGCCATCGACAAGCTCATCCCCCTCGCCACCACCCCCTTCACAAAATAACAAAAAGAGGGACAGTCCCTCTTTTTGCTATCGGCAAAGGGTGGGGCCAGATGCGGGCCCCAGTCAAACCAGTGTACAATCCAGCGACCAGGACAAGGTACCCAGGGTGCGATCGCGATGCCGAGGAGCGCAAGAATCCTTGCCGCCGGCCACGCCTACCACGCCATAAGTCGGGCCAACGCGGGGACGACGGTGTTCCGCAAGCCCCCTGATTATGCTGCCTTCGTCGAGGTCATGAGGAAAGCCAAGGAGCGTTGGCCCTTGCGGGTCCTCGCCTACTGCCTGATGCCGAACCACGTCCACTTCGTGCTCATGCCTGACGAGCCGCGACACCTCAGCAAGTGGATGCACCTGGTCCTCACCACACACACGGTGAGGTTCCACAAACACCACCAGACGAGCGGGCACCTCTGGCAAGGACGATTCAAGAGCTTCCCCATCCAACGTGACGCCCATCTCCTCGTCGTGCTGCGGTACGTAGAGGCAAACCCCGTGCGGGCCGGGCTCGTCCAAGAGGCCGCAGACTGGCCATGGTCCTCACACGCCGAACGCATTGGCCGCAGAGCGCGCTTGCTCCTTGACGACCCCCCGATCCCGCTCCCCGACAACTGGGCTGCCTACGTGAATCTGCCCCTAGGAAGTTCCGTGCTCACGGCGATACGCACCTGCACCCGAAAGGGGGAACCCCTCGGCCAACCAGACTGGACCCAGCAGCTCACCGAGCGACCTCGAGAATGACCGCCGCCGTTTGCTCATACCAAAACGAGGGACTGTCCCTCTTTTTGTTAGGTGCAAATGGTTAGGGAAGAAGGAGGGTGCGGATTTGGAGTGCGATGATCGCCAGGCCCACCACGACCATCAGCGCCCGGGTGGGCAGCAACCTGCACACGTAGGCGGCCAGCGGGGCGGCCAGCGTCCCGCCGACAACCAGGCCCACGATGACCTGCCAGTGCACCAGCCCCAATAGCCCGAAGAAGGTGGCAGCCTCGGCTGCGGTCACGAAGAACTCCGTGAGATTGACCGACCCCACGGTGAACCGGGGGTTGTTTCCCCGGGCCACCAGCGTGGAGGTAACGATTGGCCCCCAGCCGCCGCCCCCCAGCGCATCAAGGAAGCCGCCCACCGCCCCCAAGGGGACGAGCTTGCCCCACACTTCCCGCTCGGGAATCCGCCGCAGCGCCCGCAGCAGGATGGTCACCCCCATGAGCAGCAGGTACGCGGCGACAAACGGCCTCATGGCGTCGGCCGGCACTGAACTGAGAACGTACGCCCCCAAGGCGCCACCCACCACCCCGGGAACCGCCAGCCGCCGCACCAGCAACCACCGCACGTTCCCCAACCGCCAATGAGCGAGCCCGGACACCAGGGTGGTGAACACCTCGGCGGTGTGAACCCCGGCGCTGGCCATGGCCGGCGGGACCCCAGCCGAGAGCAGGAACGTGGTCGAGGAGACCCCGTACGCCATCCCCAGCGCCCCGTCAATCAGCTGGGCGACGAACCCCACCGCCACGAACACGCCCAATGTCGGGTCCATCCGACCACCACCTGTACTCTAATCAGAGTACACACTACCACAATCTTGTTCCCACGCCAAGTTTGCACCCCAGCCGCCCGCAATGTACACTCCCTCTGGAGTACAGGTGGGCTGGCCACCGCCCGCCTCGTCAAGCGGACAGCAGTCAAGCAGGAGGGACCGATGGAAAGAGGGTTCGTAGTCTGGTTCACCGGCCTCCCCGCTTCGGGGAAGACCACCCTGGCCAAGGCAGTCGCCCACCAGCTCCGCCAGCGGGGAGTGCCCCACGTCCAGCGGCTGGACGGTGACGTCGTCCGCCAGGACCTCACGCGAGATCTGGGCTTCTCCAAGGCGGACCGCGACGAGAACATCCGCCGGGTGTCGTTCGTCGCCGGCCTGCTGGCGCAAAACGGGGTGGCCGTGCTGGCGGCGTTCGTCTCCCCCTACCGGGACGCCCGCCGCGCGGCCCGGGCCCGCGCCCCGCAGTTCGTTGAGGTGTACTGCCAGGCCCCTGTGGAAGTCCTCATCGACCGCGACCCCAAGGGCATGTACAAGAAGGCCCTGGCCGGCGAGATCACCGGCTTCACCGGAATCGACGACCCGTACGAGGAACCCGAAGATCCAGAGGTCGTCTGCAACACCGACCGGGAGACGGTGGCCGAGTCGGCCGCCAAGGTGGTGAACTACCTGGAGGAGCACGGCTACATCGCCGCCTCCGCCTCACGCCTGGCCGCCACCCCGCCGGCTGCAGCCGGCCATCATTCCGCCCTGCCTCACGGCGGGGCGCTTGTCCAGCGGGTGCTGACGGGGAAGGAAGCCCAGGCCATGCGCAAGGAAATGCCGGGGCTGCCCGCGATCCGCTTGTCTGAGTACCACCTGCGCGAGTTTCTCTGCCTGGCCACTGGAGTCTACTCCCCCCTCACCGGGTTCCTGCGTGCGCCAGTCTACGATTCCGTGGTGGAAACCCTCCGGCTCCCCGACGCCACCGTGTGGCCGCTGCCCATCGTTCTCCCTGTGGACGAGCAGGTGGCAGACCAGCTCCGACCCGGGGGGCTGGCCGCGCTGTCCACACCGGGGGGAGACCCAGTCGGGATCATCGAGGACGTGCAGGTCTACGCCCGCGACCCATGGCGGGAGGCCCGCCAGGTGTTCGGGACGGACGACCCCGACCATCCAGGGGTAGCACGCCTTCTCGCCGAGCCAAAGGCGCTGGTGGGCGGAGAGGTGTGGGCCATTTCGCTGCCCCGGCCCGAATTCCCGGACATCTCCCTCACCCCGGCCCAAACCCGGCAGGTCATCGCCGACAGGGGCTGGCGGACGGTGGCCGCGTTCCAGACCAGGAATCCCCTCCACCGAGCCCACGAGTACCTGTTACGCTGCGGGCTGGAGTGCTGCGACGGGCTGCTGCTCTCCCCGCTGATGGGGGAAACCAAGCCCGGAGACGTGCCCGCCCCCGTCCGCCTGGCCACCTACCGGGCGCTGATCGAGGGCTACTTCCCCGAAGACCGCGTGTTGGTCGCCGCCTTCCCGGCGAACATGCGCTACGCCGGCCCCCGCGAGGCCATCTTCCACGCCCTGTGCCGCAAGAACTTCGGCGCCACTCACTTCATCGTGGGCAGGGACCACGCCGGGGTGGGGGACTACTACGGGCCGTACGAGGCCCAGGCCATGTTCGACCGCTTCGCCCCCGACGAGCTGGGCATCCAGCCACTCAAGTTCCAGCCCGCGTTCTGGTGCAACCGCTGCGGGGGGATGGCCACCGATAAGACCTGTCCCCACCCGGAAGAACACCGGCTGACCCTCTCCGGCACCCAGGTCAGGGCGCTGCTCGCCCAAGGTCAACTGCCCCCGCCCGAGATCACCCGGCCCGAGGTGGCCGAGATCCTGATTCAGGCAGCCCGCGGCAGCCAACCCGCCTCGGCCGGCCAAGCTAGCCGGGGGGGGCGATAGGCGGGGACGAGCTCCCTGAGGATCCTGCGGATTGCCTCTCCGTCCGCATCGGCGGCAGCAGTGCGGAGTGCCCCCAGTTTCGCTGCCAGCACCTCCTCCGGCGGGGGCGTCCCCCGCGCCACGTAGATCTTCTCGTGTCGTATGGCCACCGTGCCTTCCTCGGCGGTGAGGAACTCCTCAAAAAGCTTCTCCCCCGGGCGCACCCCCACAAACTCGATGCGGGTGTCCTCGCCCGGCTCCAGGCCCGACAGGCGGATCAGCTCCTCGGCCAGGTCCACGATCCAGACCGGCTGCCCCATGTCCAGCACGTAGACTGAGCCGTTCTCGCCCAGCCCGCCGGCCTGAAGCACCAGTTGCGCGGCCTCGGGGATGGTCATGAAGTACCGCCGCATCTCCGGGTGGGTCACCGTCACCGGCCCGCCCCGGCGGATCTGCTCCTTGAATAGCGGCACCACGCTCCCTCGGCTCCCGAGGACGTTCCCGAACCGCACCGAGACGTACGCGGACCCTGCCGGCGCCCGGCGGGCGGCATGTTGCACGATGTACTCCGCCGGGCCGCCGCCTGGTCCTGGCGGTTGATCACCATCAGGTAGTCGGTCCAGCGGCCCGCCAGCCGCTCCAGGGCGAGGAACGGAAGGTTTCCCAGCCACGACCTCCCAGGGTGGAAGTGGAATCCGTGTGCGGTGTACAGGGTCACCGCCCGCGGGTCGCCCAGCCGCGCCGCGAGCCGGCCCAGGAAGCCGGCCACCGGGGTATGCACGTGGACGGCCGTGTAGCCCCCCCTGCGGATCAACTTCACCGACCGGAAGAACCCCCGCAGGTTCCCCCAAGAAAGCGGCTGGCGCCGCAGGGGCAGGTGGTGGACCACCACCCCGTGATCTCGGATGCGCCCTGTCACCGCCCGGTTGCGCGTGTTGCAGGCTACTTCCACTTCCACCCCGCGCTCCTTGAGGCGGGCGATGTGGGGAAGGAGAAACGCCTGCACCGTGCCCGCCACGGTGGTTGCCACCAGCACGCGCAGTGGTCGCTGCCCGCCGAGTGCTGCTCGCCCGCGAGCCCTGACCTCCTGACTCACCACCACCGACACAGCGAACAGCAGCCACAGGTGCCGCTGGTACAGCGCCTCGATGCCCAGCGCCAGAAACAGCATGGAGACCCAGGCAGCCACCCCCCCCCCACCGCCCAGGCGCGCAGCCGTCCGTCCGCCGTCAGGGCGACCCGCCAGTTCCCGCCCGCCCGCAGCAGAAGCGCCGCCAGAACGACAAACCCGATCAGCCCCATCTCCGCCAGGAACCAAACGAAGGTGTTGTGAATGATCCAGGGCAGGCCCAGCCGCCGCGACACGTCGACGCCAATCCCCCACACGGGCAATGGCATTAAGTTAGGGACGAAGTGAGGGTAGGACAGGCTTTGGGAGG